>CAMLDO010000014.1 GCA_946478865.1 uncultured Methylobacillus sp. | reverse complement strand
ACACGCTTAACCAAGCGGGTACGATCACGACGATTTGCCAGCGATTGGGGTTGTAACCCCAGTCGCTGACTATCAGTGGTTTTGGACAGCAGGCTCGGCTTTGTTGTCGCGTTGCCCTTGAATCGGACTATTGCTGAACAAGCTTGTTGCCCGACGGGAGCCAGTGTTCCTTGCTTTTCATTAGTGTAAGGTGGGGCGCGTGTCGCTGAACAAGGCATCCTCGACAAACAGGTAATCGCCGGCCTTGCCCTGATTCCAGAGCGCCATCAGTACGATCCACTTGGTTTCTTCAAGCGAAATCGCCTCCGGCAGCGCCATCGCGCGATCGATTACTAGCTCGCGCTGGGCGGGTGTGAGTACTCCCGCCTGTTCCAGAAACATCAGGAATCCCAGGCTGTCGCTGCTGATCTTCTTGGCTTCAGCTTCGCTGTATATGCGCATCCGCCCGACAGGAACCAGGGGTGCCTGGGCGTTTTCCTGGGACATGGCTTCCAGGGTGTTAAACCAATTGAAGGCTTCGTTGATGTCGGCGTCTTCAAAGCCGGCGGCGGAAAGTTCTCTTGCTAATGTGTGTTGATCGGGATGGATATTGGCTTCGAAATAATTCTCGAAAAGATAGACGAGGACTTCGAACATTCAGGCTCCTCATGCACAAGGTTTAATCGAGGCGCTGGTAGCGTCCTCCCGGAAGGCTTGCAACTCTGCCTTCCAGTTCCAGCACTAGCAGCATGCTGGAAAGGGATTCCGCCGTCAAGTTGCTGCGTTCGATCAGAGTGTCGAGCGTGACCGGATCGTATCCCATGCATTCCAGCAGCGGATCGTCCGCCGTGCTTGGCTCAGCAGGCGTGGAGTGCTGCGGCTGCACTATTTCCGCTGTACCGAGCTCTTCCAGGATGTCATGAATGCTGTCCACGAGTTTGGCGCCCTGTTTGATGAGCTGATGGCATCCCTTGGCGACGGGAGAATGGATGGAACCAGGTATGGCAAATACGTCGCGTCCCTGTTCGGCGGCAAGGCGCGCTGTGATGAGGGATCCGCTTTGCAGGTTAGCTTCGACCACAAGGCAGCCACGAGACAAGCCGCTGATGATGCGATTGCGGCGCGGGAAATTCTGCGCCATGGACGGCGTGCCGAGTGGGAACTCTGAAATGATCAGGCCTTTCTCGGCAATTTCATGGGCGAGCTGGCGGTGTTTGGCGGGATAAACGATATCGAGCCCGGTACCCACGGCAGCGATCGTACTGCCATTGCCAAGCAATGCACCCCGATGCGCTGCACCGTCGATGCCGAGTGCCATGCCGCTGACCACGCAGTAGCCATGTTCGCTTAATGCCTGGGAAAACGCTTCTGCTGTTTTTTCGCCCTGAGGCGTGGCATTGCGGCTGCCGACGACTGCAACGGCCGGGCGATTGAGAAGTTCGAGCTGGCCTTTGCAATACAGGAACGGGGGCGGGTCCGCGATCTCAAGCAGTCGACGGGGGTAAGAGGCATCTGCCAGCGTGACGAGATGATTGCCCGGCTTTTCAAGCCAGGCGAGTGGGCCGGCTAGCGCTTCGCGGTCTGGCCCATCGGTGATCTTGTGCGCGATTTTTTCGGGAACGATGCGGCGCAATTCGCTGCGCGGCGCCGCATAAATGGATTCCGGCGAACCGAACTCGCTCAGCAGCGCGCGATAGGTCTGGGCGCCGAGCCCATCAATCAGGCTCAGTCCTATCCACAGCGCCGCCTCTTCGGGCGTTGAGCTGCCGAGCAGTTCCAAGGAATCAGGGCGTGACGACGATGTCGGAAACGCTGATGGAGCGGTCGGACTGCATGATAAGGCCGTACGATACGCGATCGAACGTGCGGAAGATCATTACCAGGCCGATGCGTTCATCCGGCAGCTTGACTTCCTTCGGCTCCGGCTCGGGTTCGCCATCCACGCGACGAGTGCCGAAACGTGTCTGGATACGGCCTTCCTCGTCACGCTTGAGCGTGCCGTCTTCATTGCGCTCGACATTGAAATAGCCTTCGCGCTCGCCTGCTTTGCGTTTCTCGGCCGGCAGCTTCTTGCCTTCCTCGTAAATCGCCAGCACATGGCCTTGCTCCAGACCGTCGCTGGAACCGCGATTGATCGCCACGATATTGTTGCGGCCCACATCGCTCGGACCCATGTAAGTGGAAATGATGCGTCCCTGGATGTCGCTCTCCGGTGCATGCGGTACAAAGGAGCTGAGCGAGGTTTCGTCAGGCTTGATCAGGCGATCGCCCGCGGTAATGTCTTCCTTGACGCGCGTGATCAACACGGTCGCCGGTTCGCCGTACTTTCGAGTGCGTGCTTCGCCGAGGTAGACGGTTTCCACGCCCAGAGTCTCCTTGGTGTCGGGGTCCACCAAATCCTTGCCAGGACGGAACACTTGCCAGTTGAGGCCGTCGGCTTCCTCAAGCTTGTTGACATAAACGTGCATGTTGGTCGCCATGAGCAGGCGGCCGTCTTCGGCGCCAATGATCTTGGGTGCGCCTTCTAGCGCGTCCTTCTCGATCACTAGGGGCTGGCTCAGGAAAGGGGCGATCACACTCGGGGCGATGGTCTTGATGGCTTCTTTTTCCAGGTCTTCGATGCGTGTGCCGGGCTGCAGCTTGACCGTGCCGCGCATGAGGCGCAGTTGGGGCGTGGCGCCGCTCAGGTCGAGTACGACCACGTCGCCAGGGTAGATCAGGTGCGGATTGCGGATTTGCTCCCGGTTCATCTTCCATACCTGCGGCCACAGCCAAGGGTCCTTCAGGAAGCGTGCGGAGATGTCCCACAAGGTATCGCCTTTCTTGACGACATAGCGGTCCGGATGGTTGTCCCTGAGCTGGATGACGTCGGCCCATGCTGCCGTGGCGAAGCACCAAAGCAAGAGCGGCGTTATAATATATTTTTTCATGTTGACCCCGGCCAATTGAGAGCAAGAATGCAATTCTTGAAGTTGGTTTAAATTCTGCATGTAATTCATTAGACAATCAAGCTTTTATGGCTATTCTGAACATCCTTCGCTATCCCGATGAACGCCTGCATACGGTAGCCAAGCCGGTAACCGAAGTAGACGACCGTATTCGCCGCCTCGTCGACGACATGGCCGATACCATGTATGCAGCCCCCGGAATCGGTCTCGCGGCGACTCAGGTCGACGTGCACGAGCAAGTGATTGTGATCGATATCAGCGAAGACCGGTCTGCGTTGCGCACCTTCATCAACCCGCGCATTGTCACGAGCTGCGGCACCCAGGATTATGAAGAGGGCTGCCTCTCCGTGCCCGGCATCTATGAAACGGTACGCCGCGCCGAGAAGGTGACGGTGGAAGCGCTTGATCGCGATGGCAAGACTTTCACGGTGGAAGCCGAGGGCTTGCTCGCGGTATGTATCCAGCACGAGATGGATCACCTCAAAGGCAAGGTGTTCGTCGAATATTTGTCCCCGCTGAAGCAGGGGCGGATCAAGAACAAGCTCAAGAAACGCCTGCGCGAAACCATGTAATTTCGCGGCTTGGTATTCGCCCGAATACGGCGTTGTCGGCGCTTGCCGTACTAAGCTTACTGTCTGCGCTTCTCCGCCTTGTCTTCGGGAAATGCCAGCCCGCCATGAATCCGAGAGAAAAAATGAAAATCATCTTCGCCGGTACCCCTGACTTCGCCGTGCCCACACTTGCCGCACTGATCGCGGCTGGCCACGAGATCGTGATGGTACTGACTCAGCCGGATCGTCCGGCCGGACGCGGCATGAAACTCAAGGCCAGTCCTGTGAAGGAGCTGGCGCTGCAGCACAATCTGCCGGTATATCAGCCAGAAGCCCTCAAGACGCCGGAAAGTCGTGAGCCGCTGTCGGGCCTCAATGCAGATGTGATGGTGGTGGCTGCCTACGGTTTGATATTGCCGCAGTCCGTGCTGGACTTGCCGAAACGCGGCTGTTACAACGTGCATGCGTCTCTGCTGCCGCGTTGGCGCGGCGCGGCGCCTATTCAGCGTTCGATACTTGCGGGCGATACGGAAACGGGCGTGACGATCATGGAAGTGGTGCTGGCGCTCGATGCCGGGGCGATGCTGAAGAAAGGATCGGTGCCGATCACGGAGAGCGACACCGCGCAAAGCCTGCACGATGCACTGGCTGCAATCGGTGGCAAGCTGATGGTAGAGGTGCTGAGCGAACTGGACGGTATTCGCCCGGAGCCTCAGGACGAGTCGTTGGTGACCTATGCCGAAAAACTGCGCAAGGACGAAGCGCCGCTGGACTGGAAACGTTCCGCGACCGAGCTGAGCCGTCAGGTGCGCGCCTTCAATCCCTTCCCGGTAGCCCAGGCGACATTCAAGGAGGAGGTCTGGCGTATCTGGATGGCGACTGCGGTTACAGGAGTCAGCGGCAATCCGGGCGAAGTGCTCGACACGACAGACGGCATTATGGTCGCTTGTGGCGAGGGAGCTTTGCGCATTACCGAGTTGCAGAAACCGGGTGGCAAGCGCTTGTCAGCGCGCGATTTTCTCGCGGGTACTCAGCTCAAGCGCGGCGATTATTTCGTCGCTTGAATTTTTCTATCCCGACCGTCATCTAAGGTGCGTCGAGATTACAAGAGGTAAGCAGATATTATGTTGGGCAACTGGTTGAAAACCACGATCCTCATGGCGGGGATCGTCGTGCTGTTCGGCATGGTGGGTGGCGCGATCGGCGGGGCAAGCGGGATGCTGATAGCACTGGCGATTGCCGGCGCGATGAATGTCTACGCTTACTGGTTCTCGGACCAGGTCGTGCTGCGCATGTATAACGCACGCGAGGTCGACGCGCAAAGCGCCCCGCGTTTCTATGGCATGGTGCGCGAGCTCGCGCAAAACGCCGGCTTGCCGATGCCGCGCGTCTACATCATCGATGAGGCGCAACCTAACGCTTTCGCTACCGGACGCAATCCGGAAAACGCGGCCGTCGCGGCTACTACAGGCATCATGCAACTCCTATCCGAGCGCGAGCTGCGTGGCGTGATGGCGCACGAGCTAGCCCACGTGAAGCACCGCGACACGCTGATTTCCACGATTTCCGCGACCATCGCCGGTGCAATTTCCTCTATCGCCCAGTTCGGCATGCTGTTTTCCGGCGGGCACAATGACCGCGAGGGCGGAGTCCATCCTGCGGTTGCCATCCTTATCATGATCCTCGCGCCGATTGCGGCGATGCTGATCCAGATGGCAATTTCCCGTTCGCGCGAATTCGAGGCCGACCGCGGCGGTGCGGAAATCAGCCGTGACCCGCAGGCGCTCGCTTCCGCGTTGCAGAAAATCCACAATTACGCGCACAACGTGCCGATGGCTACCGCCGAGCAGCATCCCGAAACAGCGCAGATGATGATCATCAATCCCTTGTCCGCAGAGGGCATCAAGGGTCTGTTCAGCACCCATCCTCAGACTGAGGAACGAGTGGCGCGCCTGATGGCGATGGCTGTGTGATCGGACTATCGTTTGGATAAAAGCCAGCAACTCGCCTCCCAAACCATCGGTCAGGTCCTGAACGGGCGCAATCTTACCCAGGCGCTGGATCAGCTCTGGCGCGAGCATTCCCAACTCACCCCCCAGCAGCGGGCCACGGTGCAGGATCTCAGCTATGGCACCTTGCGCCATTACGGCCGACTTAATGCCATCCTGAACCAGCTTATTGAAAAACGGCTGGAGGACGAGGCGGTGCGCTGCCTCTTGCTGGCCGGGTTGTATCAACTGGAATACGGTAAGGCTTCCGCCTATGCGGTGGTGGATCATGCGGTCAAGGCCGCAGTGCGCATGAAAAAGCCATGGGCCAAGGGACTGGTGAACGCTGTCCTGCGCAACTTCCTGCGACGGCGCGAGACATTGATTGCCGATCTGGGCCGGGATGAGCAGGCTACTTATTCCTATCCGCAATGGTGGATAGCCAAGCTGAAGCAGCAGTATCCAGAGTGCTGGGAAAGCATACTCGAGGCGGGCAACGTCCACCCGCCGCTGACCCTGCGCATCAATCGCCGTCGCGGCAGCGCAGAAGGTTATCTCCACGAGCTGGAAAGCGCTGGAATAGCTGCGCAGGCGCTTGGAAGCACAGCCGTTATGCTCGCGCAGCCGGTGCCGGTGGAAAAGCTGCCGGGATTTATGGATGGCGACGTTTCGGTACAGGATTATGGCGCGCAGTTTGCGGCGCAGCTGCTGGATCTGCAGGACGGCATGCGCGTACTCGATGCCTGCTGTGCTCCGGGCGGCAAGACTGGGCATGCGCTCGAGGTCGCTGACGTAGCGATGACCGCTATCGACAGCGAGGAGGCGCGGCTGGCCCGTACCCGCAGCAATCTGGATCGCCTCGGCTTCTCTGCGAAGCTCATTGTCGGCGATTCCGGCGACCCTTCCGCCTGGTGGGACGGGCAATTGTTCGATCGTATTCTCGCCGACGTGCCGTGCAGCGCCTCTGGCATCGTGCGGCGTCACGTGGATATCAAATGGCTGCGGCGCGAGGCCGATATCGCAAGCTTTACCAGCCAGCAATCCCGCATCCTGCGCGGCTTGTGGCGTACCCTGGCAAACGGTGGTAAATTGCTTTACGTGACCTGCTCGATCTTTCTCGAAGAAAATCAACGACAAATCGATGCGTTCCTCGCGGAGCAGGCGGACGCGCGACAACTCCCGCTCGACGGGCTAAGGGACGGCCAATTGCTGCCATGTGCTGACCATGACGGATTCTTTTACGCGCTGCTTCAAAAAGTTTAGTTTTTTTCTGCTGGTCCTGACCTCGAGCTTCGCGCTTCAGGCTTGGGCCGAAGGCATTCAGGTCAAGAGCGCCGAGCTGATTCCCATCGATAACAGCTATCAGCTCGATGCTGATTTCGAGATCGATTTTTCTCCCGAAGTGGAAGCCGCGCTCAACAAGGGTGTTCAGCTGAGCTTTCTGATCGAATTTCAACTCGTGCAGCCGCGCGAATACTGGTTCGATGACGAGATCACGACCAAGTCGCAGCTTATCCAGTTGCGCTATCACGCGCTTTCTCGCCAGTATCTGGTGAATGTGGAACAGCATCAGAAGTCTTTCGCCACGCTGGAGGAAGCGGTGGATGAGCTGTCACGCCTGCGCGATTGGGATGTGCTCGCGAAATCCGATATTGCCAAGGGTGAGAACTATATCGCCAACCTGCGCTTCCGTCTTGATCACTCTCGTTTGCCCAAGGCATTGCAGGTGGAGGCGTTGAGCTCCGAGAAGTGGACCCTGGTATCCGAGCGCTATCGCTGGGTGCCGAATTTTCAGCAGCATGACGCCAAGTAATCCGGCGGATGTGATGCCGCCGGCGCGGATTTTTTAGATGAAATACGTCGTTTTCGTTTCGGCCGTACTCGGTGCGATTCTGCTCTACCTGCTGTCGCATGCGAGTGCGAATACCGCGCTGTCCGGGCAGAACTATACACTGCTGCTCGGGCTTAACATCGCGCTTGCGGTGTTCTTCATCATCCTGATCGCATTGCAGCTGTGGAAGCTTTACCGCCAGATTCACGCGCAAGTCATCGGTAGTCGCCTCACGCTGCGGTTGCTGGGCATGTTCGCGCTCATGGCGCTTATTCCCGGGGTGATCGTGTACGCGGTATCGGTCAACTTCCTTACGCGCTCAATCGAGTCGTGGTTCAACGTCAAGGTAGAAGCTGCGTTGGACGGTGGCCTGCGCCTGGGTCAGAGTGCGTTGGACATCCTGCTTGCGGACCTCGAGGAAAAGGGCGAGAACATGTCGCTCTCGCTCGCGTTTCAGCCGAGTTCGTCCCATCTCTCCATGCTGAACGACCTGCGCGAGCGCAGTGGCGTGCAAGACGCCGTATTGCTGACGCTGCAAGGACGCATCATCGCTTTTTCGAGCGGCGACGCTTCCAGCTTCCTGCCTGATTTGCCGACTGTTTCGCAGCTTCGGCAGGCCCGCCAGCGGTTGTATGGGCGGATCGAGCCTATCCCCAACAAGGGTCTGTATCTGCGCGTGCTTGCGCCAGTGAATACAGTCGAAATTCACGGCGAAACGCGCATCCTGCAGTTGCTGCAGCCGGTTCCAACCACGCTTTCGACCACTGCGGAGTCAGTACAGGCGGTCTATCAGGATTACCAGGAATTGTCCTATACGCGGACGGCCCTCAAGGAGGTGTTCGCCCTGACGCTGACGCTGGTGCTCATGCTGGCGATGCTTTCCGCACTGGCGTTTGCCTTCGTGCTGAGCCGCCGGCTGTCCGCGCCGCTCGGCGTGCTGGCCGAAGGCACCCGCGCGATTGCGAGTGGGGATTACGGCAAGATGCTGCCGGCGCACGGCAAGGACGAACTGGGCGTGCTGGTACAGTCTTTTAACAGCATGACGCGGCAGCTCTCCGAAGCGCGGCAGGCCGCTGATCGCAACCGGGCGCGGGTGGAAGCGGCACGCGGGCACCTGGAGACCATTCTGGCGCACTTGTCGTCTGGTGTGATGGCGTTTGACGAGAGTTTCCGGGTGCGTACCTTCAATCCGTCCGCAGCCCTGATTCTGGACACCGATCTCACCCCCATGGTGGCGCAACCTTTGGAGCGGCTGGCGCATTCCCCGGCCATGGCAACGCTGATCCAGACCATCCTGATGCAATTCACCGAGGACAAGGCAGGCGAATGGCAGCAGCAGATCGAGTTCGAGGGAGCCTACGGCAAACAGGTGCTGCTGGTGCGCGGAACCCGTCTCCCCATGGGATCGGAAAGCGGTTACGTAGTAGTGTTCGACGATGTCACCATGTTGCTGCAGGCACAGCGCGATGCGGCCTGGGGTGAGGTGGCACGGCGCCTCGCGCACGAGATCAAAAACCCGCTCACGCCTATCATGCTGTCGGCCGAGCGCCTGGAGCACAAGTTGAGTGACAAGCTCGAGGGCAGCGATGCCGAGATGCTCAAGCGCGCCACGCAAACTATCGTCGGGCAGGTATCGGCCATGAAAAGCATGGTGGACGAATTCAGCGAGTATGCACGTTCGCCCGCGCTCAATCTGGCCGCGCTGGACCTCAATGCGCTGGTGCGCGATGTTCTCACCCTGTACGAATCGCACGGTATCCAGATCAGGCTGGATACCGAGGAAAAACTGCCGCTGGTGCATGGCGATACGACCATGCTGCGGCAGGTACTGCACAATCTGCTGAAAAATGCCCAGGATGTGCTGGAAGACAGACCGGACCCACTGATCCATGTAAAAATAACGTCTGAAAATGGTATGGTCAGACTGGCAATCTCCGATAATGGTCCCGGCTTCCCGCCGGAACTTATCACGCGTGCCTTCGAGCCTTACGTGACCACCAAGCGGCACGGAACGGGACTGGGGCTCGCCATCGTGAAGAAAATCATGGAAGAGCACAAGGGAACCATCAAGATCGAGAATCAACCGCAGGGCGGCACAACGGTGTCGCTGCTCCTGCCGGTGAAGGAGGCTGCATGACCGCACGTCAGGTGCTGGTGGTGGATGACGAAGTCGGCATCCGCGAATTATTGAGCGAAATCCTTCGCGACGAAGGCTATCAGGTCAAGCTGGCCGAAAACGCGGCCCAGGCGCGCGACTGGCGTCAACAGGAACGCCCGGATTTGGTGCTGCTGGATATCTGGATGCCGGATTGCGACGGCATCAGCTTGTTGAAAGAGTGGGGCAACGGTGGCCTGCTCACTATGCCGGTAGTGATGATGTCCGGCCACGGCACCATCGATACCGCAGTCGAAGCGACGCGTATCGGCGCCTTCGATTTCCTGGAAAAACCTATTGCGTTGCAAAAACTGCTGAAAACGGTGAATGCCGCGCTCAAGCACGCCGAGCACCAGCCGCGCAGCGGCATGAATCTGCTCAGCCTCGGCAAGAGCGCTGCGATCAGCGATTTGCGCGCCCGGCTGGAGCAGCTCGACGGGCTCAAGGTGCCACTGCTGCTGAGCGGCGCTCGTGGCTGCGGAGCGGAATTGTGCGCGCGCTTCCTGCACCGCCCGGACACTCCGTGGCTGGAGCTGACGCATCCGGAGAAGCTGGCGACGGCGCCGATAGAATTGCTCGAACAAAGCCGCGAAGGCCTCATCTACATTCCGGAAGTGGCCGATCTCGGCAAGACCGAGCAGAAAGGGCTGCACTTGCTGCTCGCCAAGGCGGAAAAATATGGTGTGCGCGTGGTCTGTGCAACGACGCAGGCCTTGCCCAAGCTGGTCCAGGCGGGACAGTTCGATGAGACATTGTTCCATACGCTGTCCTCTGCCAGCCTCAGTATTCCAACCCTGGCCGAGCATCGGGAAGATATTCCAGACCTGGTCAAGGCGATGGCGACTTTTCTCGCTGAAAGCGGGGAGGCGAGTTATCGGGAGTTCGATGTGGCGGCGCTGAATGCGATGCGCAATGCCGAGTGGCCGGGTAATCTCGCCCAGTTGAAGGTGGCGGTGAAAAACCTGATGCTCACAAGCATCGACGACAAGATCACGCTGGAAGAAGCACAGCGCGTGCTGGGGTTGTTCGCTGTGCCGGAAGAGCCACAGGCGCCTGCCGCGGCGCCATTGCCGCTCAATCTCGACGTTTCACTGCGCGAGGCGCGGGATGCGTTCGAGCGTATCTATTTCGAGCACCATATTGCCAAGGCTGGCGGCAACATGAGCCGGGTTGCGGAAGCAGTGGATCTGGAACGTACCCACCTCTACCGCAAGCTGAAGCAGCTTAATATCCGTACCAAGCAGTAGTCGATGGCGTTAGCCGAGTGCGAGCTCGGCTACGACCGGCGTGTGGTCGGACGGCCGTTCCAGCTTGCGTGGCGCCTTGTCGATCCAGCAGCGCGTGCAGGCTGTTTTCAGTTCCGGCGACAGCAGGATGTGGTCGATGCGCAGGCCGAGATTGCGCCGAAATGCGGCCATGCGGTAATCCCACCACGAGAAAATGCATTCCTGTTCTTCGAACAGACAGAAGGCATCCGTTAGTCCGAGACCGACCAATTCCTTGAACGCGGCACGTTCCGGCGCACTCACCAGCACCTGGCCCACCCACGCCACCGGATCATGCACGTCCCGGTCTTCAGGCGCGATGTTGTAGTCGCCGAGCAGTGCCAGTTTGGGATGGCGCGCCATCTCCTCCTTGAGCCAGTCGCGCAAGGCCGCAAGCCATGCCAGCTTGTACTGGTACTTGTCGGAATCCAGGCTTTGTCCGTTGGGCATATAGGCGCAGACGATGCGTACGCCGTTCACCGTCGCCGCAATTACGCGCTTTTGCTCGTCGGGATAGGTGGGCAGATTGATGCTGATATCCGTCAGCGGGTGTTTGCTCAGGATCGCTACGCCGTTGTAGGTTTTCTGCCCCGCATGCACGGCCTGATAACCTGCTGCTGCGAGGGCATCGAACGGGAACTTGGCATCTTCCAGCTTGGTTTCCTGCAGGCACAGTACGTCCGGCTGTGCGCTCGCAAGCCAGTCCAATACATGCGGCAGGCGCACGTTGAGGGAGTTGACGTTCCAGGTAGCGATCTTCATGACGATGCGCTTACCGATGCGCCACGGTTTCGGTCATGCCGTTGTGGCGCAGCAGTGCATCTATCGTCGGTTCTCGGCCGCGGAAGGCGACGAAGGACTCCAGCGCCGGTCGCACGCCGCCTTGCGCGAGGATTTCGCTCCAGAAACGGTGGCCGGTTTCTTCGCTGAGCACGCCGTTTTCCTCGAACAGGCTGTAGGCGTCGGCGGAGAGCACTTCCGCCCACTTGTAGCTGTAATAGCCGGCGGCATAGCCGCCTGCGAAGATGTGCGAGAAGTTATTGGGGAAGCGGTTCCAGTGCGGCGGACGCACCACAGCGACCTCATCGCGCACTTGTTCCAGCAGTTGCAGCGGCGTCTTGCCGTTTTTGGGGTCGAAATCGCTGTGCAGCAGCATGTCGAACAGCGAGAACTCGATCTGGCGTACCGTCTGCATGCCGGCCTGGAAATTCTTGGCGGCGACCATCTTGTCGTACAACACGCGCGGCAAATGTTCGCCGCTGTCCACGTGTTGCGTCATGTGGCGCAGCACTTCCCACTCCCAGCAGAAGTTTTCCATGAACTGGCTCGGCAGCTCGACGGCATCCCATTCCACGCCCTTGATGCCGGATACGCCGTATTCCTCGACCTTGGTCAGCAGGTGATGCAGGCCATGACCGAATTCATGGAACAGCGTGATGACTTCGTCATGCGTGAACAGCGCCGGCTTTCCGCCGACGGGTGCAGAGAAGTTGCAGGTGAGGAAGGCGACCGGCGTTTCGATGCCATGCGATTTCCTGCGACGCGTGATCGCCTCGTCCATCCAGGCACCGCCGCGCTTGCCATTACGCGCATAGAGGTCCAGATAAAACTGGCCGATGAGCATGCCCGACTTGTCTGCAATATCGTAGAACGTCACGTCCTTGTGCCATACCGGCGCCTCGGACTTGCGCACGTGCACGCCGTAGATGGTCTCGACTACTTTGAACAGCCCCTGCAGCACGCGCGGCTCGGGGAAGTACTGTTTCACTTCCTGGTCGGAGAAGGCGTACTTCTCCTCGCGCAGCTTTTCGGAAACGTAGGCGACGTCCCATGCCTGCATGTCGCTCAAACCCAGGTCGGCAGCATAGGCCTTGAGTTCCGCCATGTCCTTCTCGGCGAACGGGCGCGCGCGGGCGGCCAGCGTACGCAGGAAGTCCAGCACCTGAGGTGAGGTCTGCGCCATCTTGGTGGTAAGCGAGACCTCGGCGTAGTTGTTGTAGCCCAGCAATTGCGCGGACTCGGCGCGCAGCTCAAGGATCTGCCGGATCAGCCCGGTGTTGTCCCATTCCGGCTTGCCGAATTCCGAGGCGCGGGTGGCGTAGGCGAAATAAAGCTTTTCGCGCAGCGCGCGGTTGTCCGCGTATTGCAGCACCGGCATATAGGAAGGGAAGTGCAGCGTGAATTTCCAGCCTGGCTTGCCGTCGGTTTCGGCGGCTTCGCGCGCAGCTTGCAGTGCATCCTCGGGGATGCCGGCGAGCTCGGTCTCATTTTCGACAAAGTGCGCGAACTCGTTGGTGGTGTCGAGCAGGTTTTCTTCGAACTTGGCCGACAACGAGGAAAGTTCTTCCTGGATCGCCTTGAAGCGCGCCTTCTTGTCCTCGGGCAGCTCCGCGCCGCCGAGACGGAAGTCGCGCAGCTCGTTCTCGACGATCCTGCGCTGGGCCGGCGTCAGCGTCTCGAAGCTGCTGCTGGCACGCAATGCACGGAATTTCGCGTACAGTGCCTCGTTCTGCGACAGGTCGGCATAGAAGGCGGTCAGTACGGGCAGGTTGGCGTTGTATGCCTCGCGCAGTTCCGGCGTGTTGACCACGGAATTCATGTGCGAAACCTGCGACCATGCGCGCGAGATTTTCTCCTCCATGTCCTCCAGCGGGCGCACGAAGTTGTCCCAGGTCGGTGATGCATCGTTCTGGCCCAGTTGGTCGATCAGCGTGCGGGCTTCATCCAGCAGTTGTTCGATCGCGGGCGTCACATGTTCGGGGCGAACCTGGTCGAATTGCGGCAGGCCGGAAAAATGGAGCAGAGGGTTTTGCATTGAAAAATCGTGTCCTTAATTGATGAGGCGCAGAGTGAGCGGATAGCGGTAATTTTCGCCCTTGCTGGCATGTGTGGCCGCCACGATGCACAGAACGATATTGACCAGCCATACCACGGCGACCAGCAGGAAGCCGATCAGGACGAACATCAGCACGTAGCAGGCCATGTAGGCGATCAGCAGCGTGATCTGGAAATTCAGCGCTTCTCGCCCCTGCTCTCCGAGGTAGGCATTCTCGTCTTTTTTCAGCAGCCAGATCAGAAGTCCGGGAATGAAGGTAAAGAAAATCCCGCCGAGATGCGTCAGCACGGCAATGTTACGATCGTTTGCGGAGATGGCGGTTTCGTCGCTCATGATGCCTCCTTATTGATTGAGTTTGTCGAGCAAAGGTTCAATGCGGTCGATCTCGGCACTCGCGAGGATTTTGCGTGCCGTGTTCGCGAGTCGTGGCAGGCTGGATTGGAGAACCTGGCGCTTCACCGCCAGTACGTGCGCCGGGTGCATCGAGAACTGACGCAAGCCGAAACCCAGCAGCAAGCGGGTAAGGCGCGGGTCGCCCGCCATTTCGCCGCAAACGGAAATAGGCTTGCCGGCCTTGTTGGCGGCGCGGATCGACATTTCGATCAGTTGCAGCACGGCGGGGTGCAGTGGGTTGTACAGATGCGCCACGGTGTCGTCAGTGCGGTCGATTGCGAGCGTGTACTGGATGAGGTCGTTGGTGCCAATGGACAGGAAGTCCAGCTCGCGCGCGAAGGCGTCCGCCTTGAGTGCGGCGGCGGGAACTTCAATCATGCCGCCGACGGCGATATTCTCGTCGAATGGAATGCCCTGGTCGTGCAGGCTGCGCTTGGCCCGTTCGATCATGTGCAGCGCCTGCCGCAATTCCGAAATGGTGGAAATCATCGGAATCAGCAGCTTGACATTGCCATAGTGCGAGGCGCGCAGAATCGCGCGCAACTGGGAATGGAAGATATGCGGCTCGGCGAGGCACAGCCGGATCGCGCGCAGGCCCAGCGCGGGGTTGGTGCAGGTGCGCGCCTCGTCGGGGTTGGCCGGCTTGTCGGCGCCGAGATCCAGCGTGCGGATCGTGACCGGCATGCCCTTCATTGCTTCCGTAACCTTGCGATAGGCTTCGAACTGCTCGTCCTCGGACGGCCACTCGCGGCGATTCATGAACAGGAATTCGGTGCGGTAGAGGCCGATACCAGTTGCCCCTGCTGCCTTGGATTGCGTGACGTCCTCTGGGATTTCGATGTTGGCATGGAGATCCACTGTCGTGCCGTCCAGCGTGACTGCCTTGGTCAGCTTGAGCCGCTTGAGCTTCTGCTGGTCGATTTCCCATTGTTCCTGGCGCAGGCGATACTCGGTCAGCGTATTCTTGTCCGGGCTGACGATAACCACACCCTGGTTGCCGTCGACGATGATCATTTCGCCGTCGCGGATCAGGTCGCGTGCACGATGCAGAGCGACGATGGATGGGATGTTGAGGCTACGTGCGAGGATTGCGGTATGCGAGGTCGCGCCGCCGACATCGGTGATGAAGGCGGCGAACTGATGCTGTTTGAACTGGATCGCGTCGGCGGGCGAGAGGTCGTGCGCGACGAGGATCATGCCGCTTTCCTGCTTTTCCAGCACTACCTGGCTGGGATGGCCGAGCAGCACCTTGATGACGCGCTCGACCACCTGCACCACGTCGAACTTGCGCTCGCGCAGGTACTCGTCCTCGATCTCGTCGAACTGCTCGACCAGATCGTCCATCTGCTGCTTGAGCGCCCACTCCGCGTTGCACTGCTCTTTGCGGATGGTGTCGATGGGCGCTTCCGACAACGACTTGTCGGCGAGGATCATGAGGTGTGTGCCGACGAAGGAGCCTAACTCGGCGGGGGCATTCGCGGGCAACTGGCGGCGTATGTTCTCAAGATCGGTGCGCACCGTCTCAATCGCTTCGGTGAAACGCTGTACTTCTGCCTCGACCAGATGGACCGGCACCACGTAATGCGCGACTTCCAGCAGCGCATGCGAGACCAGATGGGCATGGCCGATGGCGATGCCGCTGGAAACTCCAACCCCGTGCATTGTGAAGCTCATCGCTCTTGGCTCCCTGTTGTGGCGATGCTCATGCAGATCCCCTTTGGCCGCCGGTTATTCCGGTTCGCCGAACCGATTGTTGATGAGAGCGAGCAGCGATTCCAGTGCCGCGGCCTCGTCCGGACCGTTGGCTTCGACTACTACTTTGCTGCCTTTGCTGGCCGCCAGCATCATGACGCCCATGATGCTTTTCGCGTTTACGCGGCGATTGTTGCGTTCCAGCCAGACTTCGGACTTGTACTGGCTTGCAGTCTGCGTCAGCTTGGTGGACGCGCGGGCATGCAGGCCCAGCTTGTTGATGATTTCGACTTCTTGTTTAACCATGGTGTATGCAGGCTTCGTGGGTGAAATGAATGACGCCGCCGCAGCCCCCGGCGACAGCCTTTTCGATCAATACTTCGAGCGGCTCGTTGCGGTAGGCCAGTGCGCGTACCAGCATCGGCAGATTGACGCCGGCAATCCCTTCGATACGCCCTGGAACAAGCAATTTCCCGACCAGGTTGCAAGGAGTGGCGCCATAGATATCCGAGAGCACCAGCACACCGGCGCCCTGATCCAGCTCTTTTACCGCTTGTTGCGCCTGCGGCAACAATGCGATGGGGTCGTCATGGACGCTTACGCCGATCTGCCGCAATAGCGGAGGGCGCTCGCCCATGACATGACTGGCACAATGGATCAGGCTTTCGCCTAAAGTGCCGTGAGCAATAATCAATAGACCTATCACGATAATTCCTTTTTCCGCAGCCGCTTATTCCAGTTCGCGATGGCGAACCAGGACGTGATGCTGCAGATTCCGAAAATGCTGCGTGAGGCGCTCGGTGAAGTAAACCGAGCGATGCTGGCCGCCGGTGCAGCCGACAGCCACTGTGAGATAGCTACGGTTGTCGCGCATGAAGCAAGGCAGCCATTTTTCAACGAATTGCTGGATGTCCTCGTACATGGCCTGTGCCAGCGGCTGGCTTTCGAGAAATGCAACAACGGGCTGGTCGCGGCCTGTGAGCGGCTTCAGTACGGGGTCGTAATTGGGGTTGGGCAGGCAGCGCACGTCGAAGACGAAATCCGCATCGAGCGGGATGCCGTGCTTGAACCCGAAGGAGGTAAAGAGCAAGGTCAGGCCTTCATGGTCCAGGGCAATGAAATCCTTGACCCAGGAACGTAGCGCATTCGGACTCAGGTCACTGGTGTCGATACGGTGGCCGAGATCGCCCAGCGGTTCCAGCATCTCGCGTTCCAGCCGGATGCTCTCGGCGAGAGTGATGCTCGCATTGCTGAGCGGGTGGCGACGCCGGGTCTCGCTAAAACGTTTGACCAGTGTCTCTGCGCTGGATTCCAGAAACAATACCTGTACGTCAATCCCGCTGTCGCGCAGGTCGCAAATGATGCCCGGCAGCGCTTCCAGGGTACTGCTGCGCGTGTCGATGCTGACGGCAATGCGCGCCTGGCCCACATTGCCCAGATGCTGGGCGGTGTCGGGAAGCAGCGTTGCGGGCAAATTGTCCACGCAGTAATAGTCGCTGTCTTCCAGTGCCTTCAGCGCGATACTTTTGCCGGAGCCGGACAGGCCGGTAACGATGACGAGTTGCATCACGGTTCCGCTTTGGAGACCTTCTCGGCGGTTCGCCGCATTTCGCGGCTCTGGCGCTGCATGAACTGTCGGGTGCTGTCCACACCGCGCATCTGCAGGATCTGATTGCGCACCGCGACCTCCACCAGTACCGCGATGTTGCGGCCGGCGGCCACGGGAATGACCACCTTGGGAATCTTCACGCCGAGGATCTTTTCGCTCTGCGCCTTGATCTTGAGGCGATCCAGCATCTGCGGCAGGAGTTTCTCCGCTTTTTCCAGCTGTACGATGAAGTCGAGCGGCTTGGTCGGCTTGACGGCGTTATCGCCAAACAGTGCACGCACGTTGAGAATGCCGAGGCCGCGCACTTCGAGGAAATCCTGCAGCAGCGGCGGGCAGCGGCCTTCAAGCCGGTCGGGCGCGACCAGATAGAAGTCGGCCATATCGTCCGCCACCAGGCGATGACCGCGCGTGATCAGTTCCAGTGCGAGTTCGCTTTTACCGATGGCGGCTTCGCCTTTCAGCAGAACGCCGAATCCCTGTACTTCCATGAAGACGCCGTGAAAGCTCACGGATTCCGCCACCGCCTGTGCGAGGTAGTGGCTCAGCACTTCCATGAGGCGCGGGCTTTTTTCCGGGGAGGTGAACAGAGGCGTATGGCGCTGGCTGGAGGCTTCGAGCAGCGCTTCCGGTACGCTCTCGCCATTGGCGACGACCACGGCGGCGAGGTCGGTCGAGAACAGGTTGTTGATGGCCTGCTTGACGTCGGATTTTCCCAGATTGCGCAGATAGTCCATCTCCGCGCATCCGAGTACCTGCACCCGGTTCGGGTGCACGAAATTCAGGTGTCCGATCAGCGCCAGCGAGGGCTTGCTGACGGTGTCACTGGTGAGCAGATTGTCACCGCCGTCATGTCCCGCTACCCACGCCAGCCTGAGCTTGCGGCGGGTGTCCTTGTAGAGTTGGGCGACGCTGATCTCGGACATGATGCAGAGCCTAGCTGGTGGCTTGGTGCTTCAGTGCACCATTGGCGCGGTGGTGATCGCCCATTTTTTCCTTGTGCTTGAGCACCTGGCGATCCAGTTTGTCGGCGACCAGGTCGATCGCGCTGTACATGTTTTCATCGGAGCATTCGGCATGAATGTCGTTGCCCGGCACGTGCAGGGTGACATCCACCTTCTGCTTGAGCTTTTCGACCGACAACGTCACCTTGACGTCGATCACTTGGTCGAAGTGCCCGGTAACGCGCTCCAGCTTCGCAGTGACATAATCGCGTAGCGCCGGGGTGATTTCCATATGGTGGCCGGTCAGATTGAGATTCATGATGTGCTCCTTGGTGGTAAAAACCGTTACAACGACTTGCGCTGGCTCGCCGCCGGGATTTGCAGCGACTCGCGGTATTTCGCGATCGTGCGGCGTGCGACGACGATGCCCTGCTTGCCGAGAATTTCCGTGATCTGGTTGTCCGAAAGCGGTTTCTTTGGATTTTCCTCGCCTACCAACTGCTTGATCAACGCGCGGATGGCGGTGGCGGAACACGCGCCGCCGGTATCGGTAGCCACATGGCTGCCGAAGAAATATTTCAGTTCGTAGACTCCACGCGGTGTGAGCATGTACTTGCGTGTGGTGACGCGGGAAATCGTGGATTCATGCAGGCCGACCTCATCCGCGATTTCGCGCAGTACCAGCGGACGCATCGCGATCTCGCCGTGCTCGAAGAAGTTGCGCTGGCGGTCAACCACCGCTTGCGACACGCGCAGGATGGTGGAAAAGCGCTGCTGGATGTTCTTGATCATCCATTTCGCTTCCTGCATCTGGCTCATGAGGTACTGGCTGGAGTTGTCGCGGTTGCGCTTCAGGATATCGGCGTAAAGCTGGTTGATGCGCAGCTTGGGCATGACTTCCTGGTTGAGCGTCGCGAGCCACACGCCTTTGACTTTCTTGACCACGATTTCATGCTGGATGTACTGGTCAGAACCGATATGCGAGAAGCCGGCGCCCGGGCGCGGATTGAGCTGGGTGATCAGGTGTTGCACGTCGCGCAGCGTTTCCTCGCTGCAGTGCAGCAGCTTGCGCAGGCGTGCGTAATCCCGATTGGCTAGCTCGTTCAGATGGTTTTCGACCAGCTGGATTGCAGTTTCCAGGTGGGGGGTAGTCTCCGGCAGGGTACGAAGCTGCAGAGCCAGACATTCCGACAGGTTGCGTGCGCCCACGCCGGGCGGATCCAGATGCTGGATCAGTTTTAGCGCGGTCTGCAGTTCGAGCGGGTCGATTTCCTGTTCTTCCGGCAGCATCTCCGCCAGCTCTTCCAGCGATTGCTCCAGATAGCCGTCTTCGTTGATTGCATCGACCAGAATGGAAGCCAGCGTCTGGTCGCGTTCGGAGAGAGGCATCAGCTGCAGCTGTTCCAGCAGGTGCTGGCGCAGAGTAGGCGAGTCGGCCTCCTGGAACACGTAATCGTTGTCGTCATCGTCGCTGCCGGCGCCGCCTTCTTCCCAGCGGTTGCTGCCGGAGAATTCGCCGTAGCTATCGAACGCGTCCGCACTGAAATCGTCCTGACGCGGGACTTCTTCGGAAGAAACGGTGGTTTCCGCAGGCGCCACGCTGGGCGTGTGCTCTTCGTGCCCGCCTTCGTTGTGGTCCACGCGTTCCAGCAGCGGGTTGGCCTGCAGAATGGACTCCAGCTCCTGATTGAGCTCTACCGTGGACAGCTGGAGCAGGCGGATGGATTGCTGCAGCTGCGGGGTCAGCGCCAGATGTTGCGAGAGTCGGAGTTGAAGGCTTTGTTTCATGGTGTTCTCGGACCGCTCAGAGGCGGAAATCCTTGCCGAGATAAACTTCCCTTACGCTGTCATTATGAATGATTTCATCTGGATGACCAGAGGCGAACACCTTGCCTTCGTTGACGATGTAGGCGTGGTCGCAGATCCCCAAGGTTTCGCGCACATTGTGATCGGTGATGAGCACGCCGATATCGCGCTCGGTCAGGTAGCGGATGATCTTCTGGATATCGAGCACCGCGATCGGGTCGATGCCGGCGAAGGGCTCGTCAAGCAGGATGAAGCGCGGATTGGCCGCCAGGCAACGTGCGATTTCGACGCGACGGCGTTCGCCCCCCGACAGGCTCACGGCCTGGTTCTTGCGCAGGTGCGTGATGTGCAGTTCGTGCAGCAGCTCTTCAAGTTTTTCCTTCTGCTGTTCCGGCGTCAGTTTTTGCAGTTCCAGAATCGCGAGGATATTGTCCTCGACATTCATCTTGCGGAAGATCGACGGTTCCTGCGGCAGGTAGGCGAGGCCCATACGTGCGCGGCGGTGGATGGGCAAGCGTCCGAGATCCTTGCCGTCAAGCAGGATGCGACCGCCATCCAGCGGCACGAGGCCGACCATCATGTAGAAGCTGGTAGTCTTGCCGGCGCCATTGGGACCGAGCAGGCCGACCACTTCGCCGCTCTTGATGGACAGCGAGATGTCCTGCACCACGGTGCGGGACTTGTAACGCTTGCGCAGGTTTTCGACTTTGAGTTCGCTCACGTTAACTCGCCGTTACGGATTGCCGGTGGCAGCCGGAGCACCCGGTTTCTTCTTGGGCTGGATCACAGCGCGCACGCGACCCTTGGGGGCGGAGGTGGATTGCGCACCGCCGATAACTTCGGCGTATTCCGCACCCGCGTCGTACATGATGTATTCGCCGTTCACGATATCGTCGCCGCGCTTGACCCACGCCTTGGTGTACAGCTGTACCTTGTCCATGCGGCCGTCATACTCGATACGCTGCGCGCTGCCCTGCATGTATTCGTCCTTGCCTTCCATCTTCTGGCGGAACGTGGTGGGGTTGCCGTAGGAGGTGCTGTGCTGGAATCCGTCAGCATCCTCGCGCACGACCAGCTTGTCGGCATGAATGATCAGCGTGCCCTGCGTCAGGATCACGTTACCGGTGTAGGTGCTGGTCTTTTTCGCGTCATTGACCACCACATTATCGGCTTCGAGATCGATCGGTTTTTCCCGGTCGGCTCTTTCTGCGTGCGCGGCACAGGCGAACAGCAGCACGAAGGCAGCGAGCAGGGTTTGTTGGCTGCGATGCAGGTTTGTCATCATGGTCTCCGGATCCGGGTTTTGGTGTCGCCTAGTGCGGCTTTTTTTGCCGGGACTGCTTTTGCAGGCAGCGCTTTCCTGACTTGCGTCTTGCTCGCTACCCCTTTGGCGGCCGGGCGTTCGTAATGGACGCGCACGCGTTGCGAAAGCGTGAGCAAACCGTTTTTCTTGTCATATACCATGCCATTGGCATGCGCGACGCTTTTCGGTGCCTGCAGGATGGTGACCGGGCGATCGGTACGGGCAATTTCCGTATCAGGCGTAATGTGCAGGAAATCCGTCAGTACTGTCATTTCACCCCGTTGTCGCGTGGCGGCCCGGACCACCTTGACCTTGTCCGTCATGTACACCTGCTCGCCATCGCTGGTGACCATGCCATGCTGGCTTTCGATTTGTGTATAAGCCTTGCCTGCCGCGTACTGCGTAAAGCGGGGGCGTACCAGATGCGTAGTGTCGTCGTCCGGGAAGTGTTTCATTTCCACCGCCGCGAGCATGTATTGCGGGTTGCCCTGTACATCGGTTTTCAAGGTGTTGAAATTATGCAATATGTAATCCGGATCATGCCGGCTGCTGCCGTCTTTTTTCGGTGCCGGAGGCTGCACGGCCACATCTGCCCACATGGTCAGCGCTGCGAGCAGCGCCAGCAGCAACAGCAGAAACCATGTGGCTGGGCGTCCATACATGTTAATCGGGTACCGCGCCTTATTTCAGGTACTGCGCCATCTGGGCGTCGAACGTGCCCTGCGCCTGCATGATGAATTCGCAGACTTCGCGTACAGCACCGCGTCCGCCTTCGCGACCGGTGACGAGGTGGGCGCGCTCCTTCACGATCGCTGGCGCGGCCGGAACCGTGATCGCCAAACCGCTGCGCAGCATGGGAGGCAGGTCTACCACGTCATCCCCCATGAAGGCGCATTGCGTGTGATCGAGCCCAAGCTCCTCAGCGAGATGCAGGAAAGCTTCCAGCTTGTCCTCGACTCCCTGGAAAAAATGCGCCACTCCGGTATTTTCCGCACGCTTGACGACCACATTGGATGTCCGTCCGGTAATGATCGCCATGTCCACACCGCTGGCCTTGAGCAGTTTCATGCCCAGACCGTCCTGCGAATTGAAGGCCTTGTACTCCTGACCGTCGTCGCACAGATAAAGGCTGCCGTCGGTCATGACGCCATCGACATCGAATACGATCAGCTTGATGCGTTTGGCGCGTTCCAGTACTTCCTGATTCATACTACTTTCGCTTTCAGCAGGTCGTGCATGTTGAGGGCGCCGACCAGCGTGCCTTGCTCGTCAGTAACGAGGAGGCCATTGATTTTATGAGTTTCCATGATTTCCACTGCTTCTACTGCCAAGCGGTTGGGAACGATGGTGCGAGGGTTGCGGTGCATGATTTTTTCGATGGATGTGGACGCTACGTCCACGCCGTTCTCGAATGCCCGGCGCAAGTCGCCATCCGTGAAAATGCCGATGGGCTTGTCCGTTGCATCGACGATGGCTGTCATGCCCAGCCCCTTGCGCGACATTTCCAGCAGCGCGGAAGATAGATAGGCGTGTTGCGGCACCTTGGGGATGCCATCACCGGTCCGCATCACGTCGCTGACATGCAGCAGCAGCTGTCGGCCCAGCGCTCCGCCCGGATGGGCGCGTGCAAAATCCTCTTCCGAAAAGCCCCGCGCATCCAGCAGGGCAAGCGCCAATGCATCGCCCAGGGCGAGTGCGGCGGTTGTGCTTGCTGTGGGTGCCAATCCCAATGGGCAAGCCTCACGGGCGACAGAAGCATCCAGATGAATGTCGGCTTCTTTTGCCAGCGTGGACTTCGGATTGCCGGTCATGGCGACCAGTTTGGCGCCAAGACGCTTCAGCAATGGGATGATCGCCAGCAGCTCATCGCTTTCGCCGGAGTTGGAAAGAGCCAGGACCACATCGTGTACGGTAATCATGCCCAGATCGCCATGACTTGCTTCGCCGGGGTGCATGAAAAAAGCAGGCGTTCCTGTGCTGGCCAAAGTGGATGCAATCTTGCGGCCGATGTGGCCGGACTTGCCCATGCCGCTCACCACAACGCGGCCCCGGCACTGTAAAATAAGATTCACGGCTTGGGGGAAGCTGTCATCCAGGCGCTGAGCCAGCGCTTCCACTGCACGTGCTTCCGTTAACAGGACATCACGGGCAAGGTCGATGAGGTTTGCAGGACTGCGTGGCTGCTGATTTAATTTTGGTACTGCCATAATCACCAAGTATAAAAGGGTTCGCCCTCTGAATAAAGGACATAAACGCAAATAGCGCCTGATCCGGCACAAAATTTGCGTAAAGATTTTTCTCCATGCCCGGCACCCTCCAAACCATCCTCATCCTTCTGACTGGCGCCGTGCTCGCCGTGGCATTGTTTCGGGTTCTGCGCCTGCCAACGATGCTGGCGTATTTCCTCATCGGCGTATTGCTGGGCCCGCATACCTTTGGGTTTCTTCCTGACAGCGAAGCCAATCGCGAGCTGGCAGAATTCGGCATCGTATTCCTGATGTTCAGCATCGGCCTGGAGTTCAGCCTGTCGCAACTGTATGCAATGCGTAGTACGGTATTCGGGCTGGGTGGTGCTCAGGTGGCGGGTACGACGCTGCTGATCATGGCGGGGGCGATGGCTGTGGGTATCGACTGGATTGCCGCGCTGGTCCTGGCGGGGGCGATGGCAATGTCCTCTACGGCTATCGTATCCAAGATGCTGGTGGAAAAGGTCGAGCTGAGTTCGCGTCACGGCCGCCTGACGGTGGGTGTGTTGCTGTTCCAGGATCTTGCGGTCGTGCCTTTGCTGATCCTGATTCCGGCACTCGCAGTGCCGGGCGAGGTCATGGCCAAGATACTCGGCTTGTCGCTGCTGAAGGCAGGCGTGACGCTCGCGGTGCTGCTGGTATTCGGCAAGCGCCTGATCAATCCGTGGTTCGAACTCGTTGCACGTCAGCAATCGCGTGAGCTGTTCGTGATGAACGTGCTGATGGTGACGCTGGTGCTTGCTTATGTGACCAATCTCGCAGGCTTGTCCTATGCATTGGGCGCATTCATCGCGGGCATGCTGATTTCGGAAACGCGTTACCGTTATCAGGTGGAGGCCGATATCGCGCCTTTCCGCGATATCCTGCTCGGGCTGTTCTTCATTACGGTTGGCATGATGCTCAACCTCAAGGCGCTTGTGGCGAATGTCGAATGGGTGCTGCTCGTGCTGCTGCTCATCGTGGCGCTCAAGGCAATACTGATAACGCTGCTTGCGCGGATGTTCCGGCATGAAAGCGGTGTGGCGATTCGCACCGGCATCATGCTGGCCCAGGCCGGCGAATTCAGTTTCGTGATCATGGCGCATGGGGTCGAATACGGAGTATTGGGCGGCCCGGTCTTTCAGGTCGTGCTGGCGGCTTCGCTGTTGTCGATGGTGATCGCTCCGTTCATCATTCAGTACAATGGCTGGTTCGCCTCGCATTTTTCGCGGACCTACGAAAGCAATCGGGATCGCAAGGTGAGCGAGATCGAGAGCATCGGCAAGGAGCTCAACGATCATGTCATCATTTGCGGGTTCGGGCGCAGCGGGCAGTATCTGGCGCGCTTTCTGAACGAAGAAGAAATTCCCTTTATCGCACTGGATATCGACCCGGCCCGTGTGCGCGAAGCCGCCAGCGCCGGAGAAAACGTCGTTTTCGGCGATGCCGGGCGCCGGGTGGTGTTGAAGGCGGCGGGTGCGGATCGGGCCAAGGCCGTCGTGATTAGCTACGCCGATCAGCATGCCTCGATGAAGGTCTTGCACGTGGTGCAGGAAAACTATCCGCAATTGCCCGTGATCGTACGTACTGTGGACGACAGCAATATGGAGAAATTTGTCGATGCGGGTGCGGCCGAAGTTGTGCCGGAAGTGCTGGAAGGCAGCCTGATGCTGGCTTCCCATGCGCTCGTGATGATGGGCGTGCCCCTGTCGCGAGTGGTGAAACGCATCCGGCACTTCCGTGAGGAGCGCTACCAGATGTTCCGCGGCTTCTTTCACGGGCTGTCGGATTATGATCTGGATGCACGCGACGAGGATCAGGTGCGCCTGCGCTCGGTTGCCTTGCCTTCAGGCGCCTTCGCCTGCAAGCAGCACCTGCGCAATCTCGATCTCTCTCCCTACAAGGTACAGATCAAATCCATACGTCGCCCGAGTACCAAGGGCCTGAGCCCGGCGCCGGAAGTCATGCTTGAGGAAAACGACATGGTCGTGCTTCAAGGCACGCCCGACAATCTTGCTGACGCCGCCAAATTTCTGCTGACAGGAAAATGAAACCCTCCATCACCATCATAGGCGCCGGCGCGGTCGGCTGCCTGACCGCACTGGCATTTGCTAAAAAAGACTGGAAAGTAACTCTGGTTGACAAGGGGCCGCTCGGCGGAGAAGCCTCCTGGGCCGGAGGTGGAATTTTGTTCCCGCTCCTGCCATGGAATTACAAGGATGAGGTCAACGAGTTGGCGTTTGCGGGAGCAGCGCTTTACCCTGATCTGTGTGCCGAACTGCTCGATGCCACCGGGATCGATCCCGAATACAGCGAATGTGGCATGCGTCTTTTTCCCGAACTCGACAGCCAAGGATTGGCTTGGTGCGGAGCGCATGGTGTGCCAGCCGAGATGGAAGGGGAAACGCTGTTATTGCCGAAAGTGGCACAGGTGCGTAACCCCCGTTTGCTTGAGGCGCTGAAAGCACGTTTGCTTTCTCTGGGAGTGATGTTGCACGAGCGAATCGAACTGCTTCCGCTGCAAAATACCGGGAAGCGAATTCAAGCATGGCAAAGCCGGGAGGGCGAGCGTTTCGAGTCGGATATCTATGTCGTAGCAGCAGGTGCATGGAGTGCGCTGCTGCTGAGAGAGTTTGCCGCCGATATCCCCGTTAAGCCCATGCGGGGCCAGATGTTGCTTTACAAGCTCGAGTCGCCGTCTTTTAGTGAAATTCTTTACCGTGAGGACTTTTACCTGATACCACGCCGTGATGGCCATGTGCTCGCAGGGAGTACTGTCGAGGATGTGGGCTTTGACAAGTCAACTACTGTCGAAGTGGGGGAAAGCCTTGCGCGGAAAGCGATCGAACTGATGCCAGCTTTAAAAAACGCTCCATTAATACGCCATTGGAGCGGTCTGCGCCCAGGCTCTCCCGAAAATATTCCATTGATAGGGCGACATCCGGAGGTTGAGAATCTTTATCTCAATACTGGACATTTCCGTTATGGGGTTACGATGGCGCCGGTAAGTGCCTCAATTCTGTTTGATCTCGTCCAAAGAGGACGTAGTCTTCAGGAGGTCTAGAAAGTAAGTTTTAATTACATTTGAACGTAAACTCTCTGCGGCCTGCAACTGGGCTTTCAGTTTTTTTTACGACTTCATATCCTTGCGAACATGTTTTTCTAGCCTTGGCGAAGCAAGAACCCCAATCCTCAACTGCCCCACTGCAGGTTGTGCTGTACATGCCATGATTACCATCAACAGCAATAACAGGCTGTAGCTGTAATTCACCTTTAGTAAGCTGTGCACAAGCAGGAAGCAGATAGACACCTATAACTAAGATTAAGATATTTTTCATTATCTGCATTATTAATTTATTGAAATGAAAAGCGGCTCCCGCAGGAGCCGCTTCAGCTATGTGTCGTTCTAAGAAATCTTAGAAGAACAGGATAGCACCCAGAGCGATGGTCTTGGCTTCGCCGTCATTACCGTCAACGAGACCGATATTGTCATACTCGGCGTCGGTGTATTCAGCAACCAGGTTCAGGCTCTTGGTCAGAGGATGGTAAGCACCGATGATCCAAGATTCATTTTGGTAGTCATCTTGGCCAACAGCACCATTGTCATCAATCTTGCTGATACCCCAAGAGGCGCCCAGCTTGGTACCGATGCCTGGCAGAGTGTAGGTGGCTTGAACATAACCACCGTCAACGTCCGCGTCGGAGTTGTTCACGCCCAGACCGGAGGTGGGAAGGTTACCGGAGAGGACTTGGTTGCCGCCCATACCCTTGCCGTCATAGTAGTAACCAACAAGGCCGAAACCTGCCAGGTTGATCTTACCGCCGATTTCCCAAGCGTGTGCATCTTCTTCGACGCCTGCAGCGTTAGGGCTTACAGTCAAGAAAGGCGTGTCAACGTTGTTTTGACGAATGAAACCCGCCCAAACCTTACCAGCGACGTCGCCAGCCCACTCGTAGGAAACCTTACCTTCGTAGCCCAGAGATTCGTTGTCGCTTTGGCCCCAAGCCTGACGCAGGCCGGCTGCAAAGCTGAAACCGTTCCAGTTCGGGGAGGTGTAGCTGATTTGACCAACCCAGTCAGCATACAGATAACCAGAACCGATGCGGCCCAGGGTGGAGTTACCAGTACCGCCACCGCCAGTACCTACGCCCAGCAGGGTCATGTCGGACAGGATGGCGTCGGAACCGAAGATGCCCAGATCGCGACCAGCCTTGATGGTACCCCAGCTCTTGTCGCCGAAGGTCATGTAAGCTTGACGAATATTCAGGCTGTTGGAGCCAGCACCGTTAGCATTGTATTCGTTAGCGCCTGCAGGCGTTCCTTCGGAATCAACACCGGTGAAAAAGGTGAACTGGAATGCGATGTCCAGGTCGTTTTGGCGAGTCTTGCCGCCGATGCCCAGAGCTGCGGGCAGCAGACCGGTGCCAATGCTATTGGAATCTTCAGAGCCAGGACCTGAAGCAGTGTCCAGTGCGCCGTCATAACTGGTGTGGGTGTAGTAAGCGTTGACGTTACCACCGATGTCGATGGTCCAGTCGCCTGCCGGGATGGTGATGCCGGCGTTCGCTGCGGAAGCGCCCATCGCCAGAACGGCGCCGGCAACTGCCATGCTCAGTTTCTTGTTCATCTATTTCTCCTTTAAGTTTGAAATTTCTCGAGAGGTTTCTAGATACCTCACGAGAGAGTTCGCGAACTCCCCTTGCGAGAAGTGAACTCAGTATGCCAAAGCGAAAATGGCGCTCGCAACCATTTTGTGCGTTTCCTGCCACAGCTTGAAACAGTCTGTTGCATTTTTGCAACAAAGTGTAACGCGCTCAATTGAGCTGTTTCTTCTAAATCTTATTGATTCGCTTGGTATAATCGCCGCTCACCAACAAAAAGGACAAGCCCCATGAAAAGCTATCGCAAGGAACTGTGGTTCAAGGCGCCTACCCGGATGGCCTTCATCAACATTACGTCTGAGGTGCAGGAATGTTTGCGCGAAAGCGGCGTCAGGGAAGGGCTGGTTCTGGTGAATGCAATGCATATTACGGCGAGCGTATTCATTAATGATGATGAGCGCGGGCTGCATCACGACTATGGTGTCTGGCTCGAAAAGTTGGCGCCGCACGAACCTGTCAGCGGTTATCGCCATAACGATACCGGCGAAGACAATGCCGATGCACATATGAAGCGTCAGGTGATGGGGCGCGAGGTGGTGGTGGCGGTGACTGAGGGACGTCTGGATTTCGGTCCCTGGGAACAAATTTTCTATGGTGAATTCGATGGTCGTCGTAACAAACGCGTGCTGGTGAAGATTATTGGCGAGTAACAAACGGATGGTTGGTGTTCAGATGAGAGTTCCGGAACTACTGGCTCCGGCGGGGACCTTGGAAAAAATGCGCGCCGCTTATGATTTTGGCGCGGATGCCGTCTATGCCGGCCAGCCGCGCTACAGCCTGCGGGCGCGCAACAACGAGTTCAAGCTGGAGCAGCTGGCGACGGGCATTTCGGAGGCGCATGAGCGCGGCAAGAAGTTCTTTGTGGCCTCAAACCTGATGCCGCACAACGCCAAGGTGAGGACTTATCTCACTGATATGGCACCGGTAGTCGCCATGAAGCCGGATGCGCTGATCATGGCGGACCCGGGGCTGATCATGATGGTGCGCGAAAAGTGGCCGGAAATACCGATTCATCTTTCAGTACAGGCGAATACCGTCAACTATGCAGCGGTCAGGTTCTGGAAAACGCTCGGTTTGACGCGTGTGATCCTGTCGCGCGAGCTGTCGCTGGATGAGATCGAGGAGATTCGCCAGCAGTGCCCGGACATGGAGCTGGAAGTGTTCATTCACGGCGCCTTATGCATTGCATACTCTGGCCGCTGTCTGCTTTCGGGGTATTTCAATCATCGCGACCCGAACCAGGGAACCTGTACCAACTCCTGTCGCTGGGATTACAAGGTGCACGATGCCGAGGAAGATCCTGCAGGCGTGATCCGCTTCAAGGACTTCGATTTCCGTGCGGAGATGGAAAAGTCTTCGCTTTCCAGCTGCGGCAGCTTGCCGCGGCATCCGGAAGCGGACAAGGTTTACCTCATAGAGGAGAAGAATCGTCCGGGCGAACTCATGCCGATCATGGAGGACGAGCATGGCACATATATCATGAACTCCAAGGATCTTCGCGCTGTGGAGCATGTCGAGCGGCTGATGAAAATCGGAGTGGACTCGCTCAAGATCGAAGGGCGGACGAAGTCGCTGTATTACGTGGCCCGCACTTGTCAGGTTTATCGGCGTGCCATTGATGATGCAGTGGCGGGGAAACCGTTCGATTACACCTTGCTGGCAGAACTCGAGGGGTTGGCGAACCGCGGCTATACCGATGGTTTTTACGAGCGTCACCATACTGCCGAGCATCAAAACTATCTCAAGGGATACTCGGAGTCGGGTCGCAGCCAATATGTAGGAGATGTGGTTGGGTTTGATGCCGCAAGCGGTATGGCCGAGGTCGATGTGAAAAACCGCTTTCTGGTCGGTGACCGCATCGAGATTATCCAGCCCGATGGCAACCGGGAGATGGTAGTGGGAGCCTTGTATAACGAAGCGGGTGAACGGGTGGATCAGGCGCCGGGCAGCGGCCACCGCGTGCGCATGCCTATGCCCGGCGGTAATTCCGGCAGGGCATTGCTCGCCCGCATGCTATAGGGTTGTCAGCTCTGGATGTAGCTTTCCAGTTGATTGATCAGAAATTGCTGGTACTCGATCGTGGCCTTGACCAGGTCGCCGATGGAAAGCACGCCCGACACCTTGCCGGCTTCCAGCACGGGAAGGTGTCGAATGCGCTTGTTGCTCACCAGGTTCAGGCATTCTTCCACGGTCTGGTCGGGGGTCACGGTGATCAGCAGTGAACCGGGCGTCATGATTTCCTTGATCGGCGTGTCCTTGGACGATTTGCCCTTGAGCACAACACTGCGCGCATAATCGCGCTCGGAAAAGATGCCGGCCAGATGGTCGCCATCCATGACCAGCAGTGCACCCACGTGTTTCTCCGCCATGATGACCAAGGCTTCGTACACCGTCGCATTGGATGAAACCGACAGAACGAAACGGCCCTTGGTGTCCAGCAATTGCCGCACGGTTTTCATGATCTCTCCTCAGTGCTGTTTTTGCATTGTGGAGAAAGTATTACGCGTTTTAAGAGAATTGCAAACAGTGGCGCACATACTTTTTCTGGAGTGGCGTTAGCCTTGTCTATAATGGTGCATCTGAGCGCCTTTCCATCCTGAATTCCGATTGAAATCCATGAAAATTTTCGCTTCCCAGCAGGTTCGTGCATTTGCCGCCTTGACCGTGCTGGCTTTGGTCTGGGGGTACAACTGGGTAGTGATGAAGATCGCGCTGCAGTATTCCACCGCGTCCCAATTCGCCGCGATGCGGACCTTCGGCGGAGGCCTTTTTCTGCTGATGCTGATGGCGGCCATGCGCAAACCCTTGAGGCCGCGCGAGGTATCCAGCACCGTCATTCTGGGGTTGCTGCAAACCACGGGTTTTACGGGGTTCATCATCTGGGCGTTGGTGCAGGGGGCTGCCGGGAAGACTTCGGTGCTCTCGTTCACGATGCCGTTCTGGGTGCTGCTGCTGGCGTGGCCCATGCTGGGGGAGCGCATACGCGGCATGCAATGGCTGGCTGTGCTGCTGGCATTGGGCGGCTTGATGTTCATCCTGCAGCCCTGGCACCTGCATGGCAGCTTGATGAGCATGGGGCTGGCGGTGCTGGCGGGCGTCAGTTGGGCGTTGTCGGTGGTCTATCACAAGCGGCTGACGCAGCGTGTTCCCGATCTCGACCTGTTGTCGTTCACGACTTGGCAGATGCTGTTCGGCTCCGTGCCTATCGTGCTCTTCGCACTGGGCGATCTGGGCAAGCCGATCGACTGGAATCTTACCTATATCGGCGCGATCCTTTTCAGCGTGGTGCTCGCCAATGCGCTGGGATGGATGGCGTGGCTATATGCCTTGCAGCGCTTGCCTGCCGGGGTCGCCAGCATGACGTCGATGCTGATTCCGGTGATTGCCGTGCTTTCCGCCTGGCTGCAACTGGGCGAGCGGCCTACCATGGTCGAGGCCGTTGGCATGATCATGATCATCAGTGCCTTGCTGGTCCTTTCCTGGATCAGCATCCGTCGCCATTTGCAGGTCGATGCCGCGATGGGGCAGGACTAGCGGTATGGTAGAATCCCGCTGATTTTCAGGGTATTAAACAGAGGAACAAGTACTATGGCAGGGCACAGCAAATGGGCCAATATTCAGCATCGTAAGGGCCGTCAGGACGCGAAGCGCGGCAAGATTTTCACGCGTCTGATCAAGGAAATCACGGTTGCAGCAAAGCTCGGCGGTGGCGATGCCTCGATCAATCCGCGTTTGCGTCTGGCTATCGAAAAGGCCAAGGCCGAGTCCATGCCCAAGGACAACATCGAAAACGCGGTCAAGCGCGGCTCTGGCCAGCTGGAAGGCGTCAACTACGAAGAACTGCGCTACGAAGGCTATGGCATCAACGGTGCGGCGGTGATGGTCGACTGCATGACGGATAACAAGACCCGTACCGTGGCCGATGTGCGCCATGCGTTCAGCAAGTACGGTGGCAACCTGGGCACCGACGGTTCCGTGGCCTTCCTGTTCAAGCACTGCGGCACGCTGCTGTTTGCGCCGGGTGCCGATGAAGACAAGATCATGGAAGTCGCGCTGGAAGCGGGGGCTGACGACATCATCACTAACGACGACGGCAGTATCGAAGTGATTACTGCGCCGAACGATTTCGGCTCCGTCAACGAGGCGCTCACGGCTGCGGGCCTCAAGCCCGAAGTTGCGGAAGTCACCATGAAAGCCGGCACCGAGACGGTGCTGACCGGCGACGACGCCGTGCGCATGCAGAAGCTGCTGGATGCGCTGGATGATCTGGACGATGTGCAGGAGGTTTACACCTCCGCGGTGATCGAAGAGTAAGCCATTAACACGGCCCGTATCTTAGGTATCGACCCCGGCCTGCGTATTACTGGGTTCGGGGTAATCGAGAAAAGCGGCGAAAAGCTGAGCTACGTCGCCAGCGGGACCATCAAGTCGGGCGAAGGGGAATTGCCGGGCCGGCTCAAGGTCATACTGGACGGCCTGGCAGAAGTCATTGCGACCTATCATCCGGAGCAGGTCGCCATCGAAAAGGTATTCGTCAACGTGAACCCGCAATCCACCCTGCTGCTGGGACAGGCGCGCGGCGCCGCGATTTCGGCGGCTGTCATGCGTGATCTGCCGGTGGCGGAATACACTGCGCTGCAGGTCAAGCAGTCCGTGGTCGGCAACGGTCACGCGGCCAAGGAGCAGGTACAGGAGATGGTGAAGCGTTTGCTCAAGCTACCGGGCCTGCCCAAGCCGGACTCCGCGGATGCGCTGGCCTGTGCGATTTGTCATGCGCACGGCGGGCAGGGGCTGGGTCGGCTCGCGACGGCGGGATTCCGGGTGAGAGGCGGGAGGCTGGTGTGATCGGACGTTTGACAGGCGTATTGCTGGAAAAAAATCCGCCGCAGGTGCTGGTGGACGTGAGCGGGGTCGGCTACGAAGTCGAGGTGCCGATGAGCACTTTTTACAATCTGCCCGCGACCGGAGAGCGTGTCACGCTGCATACCCAGTTCATCGTGCGCGAGGATGCACAACTACTTTACGGTTTTGCCACCGACCGTGAGCGCGCGACTTTCCGTCAATTGCTCAAGGTGAACGGCATCGGAGCCAAATCCGCGCTTGGCATCCTTTCCGGGCTCTCGGTCGAAGATCTGGCGCAAGCCATTACCCTGCAGGAAGCGAGCTTGCTCACGCGCATTCCGGGCATCGGCAAGAAAACTGCCGAGCGCTTGTTGCTGGAACTCAAGGACAAGCTAGGCTTCGAGGCATCGCTGCCTTCCGGAGCAGGTGGAGCGGCCGCGCCCAATACTGGCCACGATACCCTCAATGCCTTGCTTGCTTTGGGCTACAACGAGCGCGAAGCGCTCGCGGCCGTCAAGCAATTGCCGCCGGACGTATCTGTATCGGACGGCATACGTCAGGCACTCAAAACCCTCTCGCGAGCCTGACCGCATGATCGATACCAGCCAGCTTGCCCGCATCGCTCTGGTGATATTCCTTATAGTCGGCGGGTTTCTGGTGCTTGAACCCTTCATGACGGCGATTCTGCTCGCGGCCGTGATCTGCGTCTCCACCTGGTCGTTCTATCAGGCATTGTGGAACAGGCTGGAGCGCCGCGACACACTGGCCGCTGGCGTGATGACCTTGCTGCTGGTCGTGGCGCTGGTGGTGCCGGTAGCTTATTTCGCCGCGAATGTAGTGGATTCTGCGACGGCGTTGTTCGAGCATCTGCGGCCCCGGCTGGAAAACCCCCAACCCTATGCACCGCAATGGCTGCGCCATCTCCCGCTGATCGGCGATGCTCTCGGTAATTTCTGGCAGCGCATGGCAAGCAGTCATGAAGAGCTTATCGCGTGGATCAGCCAGTATCAGGACCCGGCGCGAGAGCTTGCGCTCAAGGGCGCGCGCGCGGTTGGGCAAGGATTGCTGCAGTTGATGCTGGTGGTCGTGGTGGCGTTCTTTTTATATCGCGATGGCGCGAAGCTGGCTGAAAACCTGCTCTTCATTGCGCGCAAGCTGGGTGACGAACTGGGTGTGAAGTTGCTCACCTTGTCCTGCGGCACGGTCAAGGCGGTGATGCTGGGTACATTCGGTACTGCGGTAGCGCAATCCATCGTCGCGTGGCTGGGCTTCATCATCGTGGGCGCGCCTGCGCCTGTGCTGCTGGCGGCCGCCGTTTTCTTCCTGTCGATGATCCCTATCGGTCCACCTATCGTATGGGGCGGCGCGGCTTTCTGGCTGTTCAACCAAGGCGATATTTTCTGGGGCGTGTTCATGCTGATCTACGGTACCTTTGCCATCAGCGGCGTGGATAATATCGTCAAGCCCATCCTGATCAGCCACTCGGCCAAGCTGCCGCTATTGCTGATCATTCTGGGCGTGCTGGGCGGCGCGGTCGCATTCGGTTTCGTGGGCATCTTCCTCGGGCCGGCACTGCTGGCGCTCGGGCTCAAACTGACCCAGCACTGGGTCGAATCGCAGCATGAAAAAATAGTGGAAGCACCATGATAGAAACGGATCGTCTGATTGCCGCCGAACCGCAGGGGCGGGAAGAGGAGGCGCTGGAGCGCGCACTGCGCCCCAAGGTGCTGGACGAATATATCGGTCAGGAGAAGGCGCGCGGCCAGCTCGAAATCTTCATCAATGCCGCGCGTGGGCGCTCGGAGGCGCTGGATCACGTGTTGCTGTTCGGCCCTCCCGGCCTCGGCAAGACCACGCTGGCGCACATTATCTCGCGCGAAATGGGCGTCAATTTGCGGCAGACTTCCGGCCCGGTGCTGGAGCGCGCAGGCGATCTCGCGGCGCTACTCACCAACCTCGAACCCAACGATGTGCTGTTCATCGACGAAATTCATCGTCTCTCGCCCGTGGTCGAGGAAATCCTGTATCCCGCGATGGAAGACTATCGCCTCGACATCATGATCGGCGAAGGCCCTTCCGCACGGTCCGTCCGGCTCGACCTGCCGCCGTTTACGCTGGTGGGCGCTACCACGCGCGCGGGCATGCTCACCAACCCGCTGCGTGACCGCTTCGGTATCGTTGCCCGTCTGGAGTTCTACACGCCGGAAGAGTTGGCGCGCATCGTCCATCGCTCCGCCGGCTTGCTGGATGTCGCGATGGAGGCGGCCGGCGCGCTGGAGATCGCAAAACGTTCGCGCGGCACGCCGCGTATCGCCAATCGCCTGCTGCGCCGCGTGCGCGACTATGCGCAGGTGAAGAGCAACGGTACCGTTTCGGCCGATATTGCCGATGCCGCACTCAAGATGCTGGATGTCGACAAGCTCGGTTTCGACGTGATGGACCGCAAACTGCTGCTCGCGGTGCTGGAGAAATTCGGCGGCGGTCCGGTCGGACTGGATAACCTTGCGGCGGCCATCGGCGAGGAGCGCGACACCATCGAGGACGTGCTGGAACCTTACATGATCCAGCAAGGCTACCTCATGCGCACGCCGCGCGGACGCGTCGCGACCCAGCTTGCCTATCAGCATTTCGGCCTTGCCGCGCCTTCCAACTTCAACGGCCGGCTGTTCGATGAGCAATAGGTTTGTCTGGCCGGTACGTGTCTACTACGAGGACACGGATGGAGGCGGTGTGGTATATCACGCCAACTACCTCAAGTTCATGGAACGTGCGCGCACCGAATGGTTGCGCCACCTCGGTTTCGAGCAGAATGCGTTGCGGATTGATCCAGGTGTGCTATTTGTCGTGCGCGAAGTCCGTTTAAAATATAAAAAGCCGGCGTGTTTCAACGACGCGCTGGATGTCGTGACGGAACTGTCGAGCTCGGGTCGTAGTCTGTTGGAGTTCAGGCAGACGATTTTGCGCGGGGAAGAGGTGCTGACCGATGCCGCCGTAGAAGTGGTGTGCGTAGACGCCGAACGTTTCAAGCCGGTCACGATTCCCCCATCGATTAGAGAAAAAATAACGGTGATTCAATGAATATTTCCCATGACATGTCGCTCATCAGCTTAATCACTGGCGCGACGGTGCCCGTGCAGATCGTGATGACGCTGCTGCTGCTCGCCTCGCTGGTGTCGTGGTGGTACATCTTCCTCAAGATGTTCACTATCCGTCGCGCGATGGATGATGCCGATGGATTCGAACGTGCCTTCTGGAGCGGCGGCGACCTCAACAAGCTGTACGAAGGCGTTTCCACCGGCCGCCGCCGTGCTCGTGGCATGGCCAGCATCTTCGAAGCCGGCTTCAAGGAATACGCGCGCCACAAGCGCCAGGGCGGCATGGAAATCAGCGACATCATGGAAGGTTCGCGCCGCGCGATGAAGGCCGCCTTCAACCGCGAGATGGATGATCTGGATGCGCACCTGCCATTCCTCGCTTCCGTCGGCTCGGTGACCCCGTATGTAGGCCTGCTGGGCACGGTGTGGGGCATCATGAACTCCTTCCGCGGGCTCGCCAACGTTGCTCAAGCCACGCTGGCCCACGTTGCACCCGGTATTTCCGAAGCGCTCATCGCGACAGCCATGGGTCTGTTTGCCGCGATTCCTGCGGTGATCGCTTACAACCGCTTCGCCGCCAACGTGGACCGGCTCGCGGTGCGCTACGAAAGCTTCATCGAAGAGTTCTCCAACATCCTGCAGAGGAAGGCCTGATGGCACGCGGAAGACGCTCCCGCCGCCTCATGAACCAGATCAACGTCGTGCCCTACATCGACGTGACGCTGGTGCTGCTCATCATCTTCATGATCACCGCACCGATGACCAATCCCGGCGTAGTGGAGCTGCCGCAGGTCGGCCAGGCGCTGAAACAAACTGCGTCGCCTATGGTGATCTCGGTCAAGACTGACAAGACGCTTGATCTCGACGGCAAGACCATGGAGCGTGGCGAAATACTGCTCGCCGTACGCCAGAAGACCGAGGCCAATCCGGAGCAATCCGTGGTGATCGCTGCGGACAAGAATGTGAAGTACGAAGATGTTGTCAGCGTGATGGATTTGCTCAAGCAGAACAAGGTGGAGAAAGTCGGGCTGCTGCTCAAGCCGGCTTCCTGATCGACGCCCATGGTACGCGAGCACGAAAATCCGCAGGCGGTCAAAGCCGCGTTTCTGGCATTGCTGGTGCATGCGGTGTTTTTCCTGGTGCTGGTGCTGAGCTTCGACTGGAAAAGCGAGATGCCGCTACAGGTGTCGGATGTGCAGCTGTGGGACAGTCTGCCGCCGCCCAAAACGCAGCCTTTGCCTCCACCGGAGCCGGAGCCGCCCAAACCCGAGGTCAAGCCGGAACCCAAACCCGAGCCTCCGCCCCCGCCGGAACCCGAGCCCAAGGCTGAGATTGCGGTAAAGAAGCCCAAGCCGGAGCCGAAGCCCGAAAAGAAGGAGCCGCCCAAGCCGGAGCCGGCCGAGCTGAAAAAGAAAGAAGAAGCGCTTAAGAAAAAGGCCGAAGAAAAGCGTCAGAAGGAGCTTTTGCGCAAACTGCAACAGATGGACGATCCGCTCGCCGAAAAGGCGCTGAACGAGGACTTGAAGCATCTGGAGGCGGCGCGTAATGCCGAGCAGGCGCAGCGAGCTGCCGCTGCCTCTGCGGGTGAAGTGGACGAGTACAAGGCGCGCATCCGCAACAAGATTTACAGTTGGATGAACCGCCAATCCTGTGGCAATGCGGTGCCGGAATACAGTATTTCTGTGATGCCGACGGGACAGGTTGCTGGTACGCCAAAACTAGTCAAAAGCAGCGGAATTCCGGCATGCGACGATGCCGCCATGCGTGCCATCATGCAGGCGCAACCCTTGCCATTGCCGCCGGATCCAGAACTTTTCGCGAGTTTTCGTGACTTACGAATACCATTCAAACCCGAGCAATAATCTCGTGCAAACAATAACTTCAACTACTTTTATTCTATAATTTGCCTATGCCACGCTATTTTCTGATTGCATTCTTCTGGTTGTGCGCGCTGGTACCTCCTGCTGCTCAGGCTGAGCTGACCATCGAAGTGGTCGGCGGCGCGTCGCAACAAATCCCGATCGCCATCGTTCCGTTCTCCCGTCCCGGGCAAACGGATGCGCTGACGCCTATCATTGGAGCGGACCTGCGTCGCAGCGGGTTGTTTCGCACTTTGGAAACGCGCGGTGTCGCCAGCCAGCCGCATGAACTGGGCGAAGTGAAATATCCTGACTGGGCTGCGTTGCAGGCTCAGGCGCTGGTCATCGGCAAAATCGAACCGCTCGCGGGCGGCAAGTTGAAAGTGACGTTCCGCCTGCTGGATGTGTTGAAGCAGACTCCGCTTGCTGGCCTCGAATATGAAATTACACCAGCTCAGGTGCGGGGTACGGCGCACAAGATCGCGGACGTGATCTACGAGAAGCTTACCGGCGAGCGCGGCGTGTTTGCCACGCGTATCGGTTACGTCACCAAGATGGGAAGCCGTTTCGTGCTCCAAGTGGCGGATTCCGACGGTGCCAGCGCACAAACCGTGCTTTCATCCAGGGAACCCATCATTTCCCCGGCCTGGTCGCCAGACGGCACGCGCCTCGCGTATGTGTCCTTCGAGAAGAAAAAGCCGATTGTCTACGTTCAGTCGCTGACTTCCGGCCAGCGTACCGTGCTGGCGAATTACAAGGGCAACAACAGTGCGCCTTCCTGGTCGCCTGACGGCACCAAGCTTGCGATCGTGCTGACCTACGGTGCCAATTCTCAGGTATACGTGATCAATGCGGACGGTACGGGCTTGCGCCAGCTGTCGCGCAGTCGCGGTATCGATACCGAGCCGGTTTGGTCGCCTGACGGTAAATGGATATACTTTACGTCTGATCGCGGTGGAAGTCCGCAGATCTACAAGATGTCGACTTTGGGCGGCGAAGCGCAGCGCGTAACCTTTGAGGGCAGCTATAATGTGAGCCCGTCCATTTCCCCGGATGGCAATCTGCTTACCTATGTGCGGCGCGAGGGCGGAAAATTCCGCGTCACCCAGCAGGATCTTACCAACGGACAGGTGCAAATCCTGAGCGATACCGCTCAGGACGAGTCGCCGAGCTATGCTCCGAATGGGCGTCAGATTCTTTACGCAACCAACGCCGGCGGCAAAGGGGTGCTGTCGGTGGTATCGGCGGATGGGCGCACCAAGCAGCGCCTGAGTGAAGCGGGAGGTGATGTGCGCGAGCCTTCCTGGGGTCCATGGATTAACTGATTTTTGACAAGGAGAAAACTATGAACAAGCGTCTAATCGGAGTTATCGCACTGGCAGCGTTTCTGGCCGCGTGCTCCAGCAAGAAGGTGAAGGAAGAGCCGGCTCCGGCCGTCGAGGACAAGAGCCCGACGACCCAGAGCCAACCGGCGGCACCCGCAACCAGCGGCATGGACGAGTCTGCAAGCACTGCTTCCGCAGGTTCTTCCGAAGGTTCTGTCAACCCGCTGACCGACCCGAACAACATCCTGTCCAAGCGCAGCATCTACTTCGACTACGACAAGGATGACGTGAAGGCCGAGTTCCGTCCGCTGGTCGAAGCGCACGCCAAGTACCTGAAGGAAAACACCAACGCTCGCCTCATGATTCAAGGCAATACCGACGAGCGCGGCAGCCGTGAATACAACCTGGCTCTGGGTCAACGTCGTGCAGCCGCCGTCAAGAACGCGATGAACGTGTACGGTGCTTCCGACAACCAGATCGAAACCGTGAGCTACGGCGAAGAGAAGCAGCGCTGCGCCGAAGCCAACGATGCGTGCTGGGCTGAAAACCGCCGCGCTGACATCGTCTACTCCGGCGAGTAATCCATGCGTCTGCTGATTCCGTTTTCACTGCTGTTCCTGAGCTTTGCGTCGCACGCGGCGCTCTTTGCCGACAACGATGCGCGCGATGAAATCGTCAAGCTGCGCAAGTACGTCAAGGAGGATCAGGAAAAGCGTATCGCGGATCTGCAGGCCAAGCTGGATGCCTCCGAAAAGGCCCGCCAGGCGCTGGAAAAGCGTCTGGCGGACATGGAGTCCGGCCAGAAATCGCAGATGATGGACTGGATGGGGCAATTGGATCGCCTCAACCTCGAAGTCAGCCGATTGCGTGGGCAGTTGGAAGTCAATGCCCATGAAATCGAGCAGTCGCAACAGCGACAGCAACAGTTCTATACCGATCTCGATGCACGTTTGCGCAAGCTGGAAAGCGGCGCCCCCATGGCGGCTGCACCTGCCGGGAACGTGAATCCTCCTCCAGCTGCAGTCGATGCGGCGGCGGAGCTTAAAGCCTACGAATCCGCGCACGAGTTGTTCAAGTCCGGCAAATACAAGGAATCCGCCGAAGCCTTCGACAAGTTTGTGCAAAGCTATCCGAACAGCAAGTACGCGCCGAGCGCGCAGTACTGGATCGGGTACGCGAATTTCTCGCAGAAAAACTACAAGGGCGCCATCGCGAGCCAGCAATCCCTGATTCAAAAGTATCCGGACAACGTCAAGGTGCCGGATGCCATGTTCAATATCGCCAACAGCCAGATTCAGCTTGCCGATCTCGATGGCGCAAAAAAGACGCTGCGTGAGTTGCTCGACAAGTACCCCAACAGCGATGCGGCTCCGCTCGCCAAGAAACGCTTGACCGTACTCGAATCGGTCAAGAAGCAGTAGTCCGTGCTCAAAATCCACGAAATCTTCCACTCCCTGCAGGGGGAGTCGACGCGTGTCGGCTTGCCCACGGTTTTTGTGCGCTTGACTGGCTGTCCGTTGCGCTGCGGCTATTGCGATACCGCTTATGCCTTCCAGGGCGGCGAGAATATGAGCCTGGAGCAGATCCTGGAAAAAGTCGCGAGTTACGGCGCGAAGTACGTGACGGTCACTGGCGGCGAGCCGCTGGCACAAAAGGAATGTATCCCGCTGTTAGAAAAGCTATGCGATGCCGGCTACAGCGTGTCGCTGGAAACCAGTGGCGCGATGGATACAAGCAAGGTAGATGCGCGCGTGTCCGTGATTCTCGACATCAAGACGCCGGGTTCGGGCGAAGAAAAGAAGAATCTCTGGAGTAATCTCGACCGTCTCAAGTCCACGGATGAGGTGAAGTTCGTATTGTGCGGCCGCGAGGATTACGACTGGGCGAGGCAGGTGCTGGCTGAGCGCGGCATCGCCGCCAAATGCACAGTGCTGTTCTCGCCTGTGTACAGTCAGCTCAATCCCACGGATCTGGCCGACTGGGTATTGCAGGACCGCTTGCCGGTCCGCATGCAGGTGCAACTGCACAAGATACTCTGGGGCGAAACGCCGGGGAAGTGATGAAGAAGGCTGTCGTCCTGCTCTCCGGCGGTCTCGATTCTGCCACTGTTTTGGCTATTGCGCGCAGTGAAGGCTACGAGTGCTATTGCCTCAGTCTCGATTATCACCAGCGCCACATCGCCGAACTCGAAGCGGCGAAACGCGTAGCGCAAGCGCTCGGCGCAAAAGAGCATCGCGTGGTGCAATTCGACCTCGCCAATTTCGGCGGTTCGGCGCTTACCGATGTGAGCATTGCCGTTCCCGAGGCGCCGAGCGAAGGCATTCCGGTCACCTACGTGCCGGCGCGCAACACCATCATGCTTTCGCTTTCGCTGGCCTGGGCGGAAGTGCTCGGCGCGCAGGATATCTTCATCGGCGTCAATGCACTGGACTATTCCGGCTATCCGGATTGCCGGCAGGAGTATGTCGAGGCGTTCGAGCGCATGGCGAATCTTGCGACCAAGGCCGGCGTCGAGGGGCGGCGTCTTAAAGTGCACGCTCCTTTGATCGATTTGAACAAGGCGCAAATCATCCAGCGCGGTCATGCGCTAGGTCTGGACTACGGCATCACGGTATCCTGCTACCAGGCGGATGCCGAAGGCAACGCATGTGGAGTCTGCGATTCCTGCCGTTTCCGTCAGGCGGGTTTCGCCGCTGCGGGCATTCCCGACCCCACGCATTACCGGCTTTCCCGGTGAGGCAAGGTTTATCTTGCCAACACTCTAAAAAATAACGTAAAATCCCGCTCTTTCTGTTAATTCGACAAGAGACCTTATTATGGTAGTGATCCGTCTCGCCCGTGGTGGCGCGAAGAAGTCCCCGTTCTACAGCGTCGTTGTGGCTGATTCCCGCAACCGTCGCGATGGCCGGTTCATCGAGCGCGTCGGCTTTTACAACCCGATCGCCGGCGAAGGCCGTGAATCCGTGCGTCTGGATAGCGAGCGCATCGCTTACTGGCAAGGCAAGGGTGCACAACTGTCCGATCGCGTGGCTCTGCTGGTCAAGCAAGCTGTCAAGGCTGCCTAAGCAAGTTGACGCAATCGCCGCCCGAGCACCTGGTGGTGATGGGACGGATTACCGTCCCGTATGGAGTGCGCGGCTGGATCAATATCCAGCCTGACACGGAATACCTCGACAGCCTGTTCGACTACCCGGTGTGGTGGATACAGGCTGAGGGTGTCTGGAAGGAATTTTCCGTCGAGGATGCCAAGGTGCATGGCGATCATCTGGTCGCCAAACTTGAGGGTGTGATCGATCGCGATCAGGCTTTCAAGCTCAAGGGCAAGACCATCGCGGTACCTCGCGAAGAATTGCCGGAGCCGGATGAAGGCGAGTACTACTGGTCCGATCTGATCGGACTGGAAGTCGAGAATCTGCAAGGCGAAAAGTTCGGCCGTATCGCCAACCTGTTCGAGACCGGCGCCAATGACGTCATGGTCGTGAAGGGCGAGCAGGAACGCCTGATTCCGTTTATCGGGCAAGTGGTGCAGGAGGTCGATATCGCCGGTAAGCGCATGGTGGTCGACTGGGACGCGGATTTCTGAGGCCGTGCAGTTCGACGTCATTACGCTGTTCCCGCCGATGTTCGAGGCGATTTCTGCGCAAGGGGTGACCTCCCGGGCGCTGGAAAAAAAGATTTACGAGCTGTCGTTATGGAATCCGCGCGATTTCACGACTGACAACTACAAGACGGTGGATGACCGTCCCTATGGCGGCGGCCCTGGCATGGTGATGCTGGTCGAGCCGCTGGAAAAGGCGATTCGCGCCGCGAAAGCACGGCAGCGCGAAGCCGGGGTGGAGCATCCGAAAGTGATACACCTTTCGCCGCAAGGCAAGCCGCTGACGCATGAGAAGGTCGTCGAACTGGCGGCGCAGCCGGGATTGATCCTGCTGGCGAGCCGCTATGAAGGCGTGGATGAACGCCTGCTGCAGCGCGAGGTGGATGAAGAGATTTCGATAGGCGATTACGTGCTGTCGGGCGGCGAGTTGCCGGCGATGGTGCTGATCGATGCGATTGTGCGGCACTTGCCTGGTACGCTGGGCGATGCCGATTCGGCGGCCGAGGATTCCTTCGTGGACGGCCTGCTGGATTGCCCGCACTACACGCGCCCTGAAGTATACGATGGCGTGAAGGTGCCGGAAGTATTGATGTCCGGCAACCATGCGCTCATCAAGCGCTGGCGATTGAAACAATCGCTGGGGCGAACCCGGGACAAGCGCCCGGATTTACTGGCCGCAAGGCCGTTGACGAAAGAGGAATCTCGGCTGCTTGCAGAGTACGAGCAGGAACAAGATCCTCACAATTAAAAGGAACTGTGAAATGGCTAACATCATTCAACAGCTGGAGCAGGAAGAAATCGCCCGCCTCGGCAAGAACATCCCCGACTTCGCCCCTGGTGACACCGTCATCGTCGGCGTGAACGTGGTCGAAGGTAACCGCAAGCGTGTACAGGCTTACGAAGGCGTTGTCATCGCCAAGCGTAACCGTGGCCTGAACTCCTCCTTCATCGTGCGCAAGATCTCTTCCGGTGAAGGCGTGGAGCGTACGTTCCAGACCTACTCCCCGCTGATCGCCAGCATCGAAGTGAAGCGTCGCGGTGACGTTCGTCGCGCCAAGCTGTACTACCTCCGCGAACGTTCCGGCAAGTCCGCACGTATCAAGGAAAAGCTGCAAGCACGCGAAAAGGACGTTTCCGCAGAATAATCGCGGCCCTTCGAGCGAAAACCCCACACTCTTCGGACTGTGGGGTTTTTTATTGCCGATTCCGATCATTGCCGCTTTGGGGTAGCATACCGCGATGAACCATGTCTATCAGGCGGTACTGCCCGTGCCCTTCGGTGCTCTCGGCTTGCGTATCGAACAAGATACGCTGACCGGGATAGATTTCCTGCCAGCATCCGTCCCACCGATTCCTCCGCAGGGTGTATTCGCTCGGAAGGTCAGTGCAACTCTCCAGCATTATTTCGAGGATCCGCATCAACCTTTCGACCTGCCGCTCGAACTTGGTGGCACTCCATTCCAGCAGCGAGTCTGGCAGGCTATTGCAGCGATCCCTGTCGGGGAAACGATTACTTATTCAGAACTTGCGGAAAAGGTGGGCTCCGGACCGCGCGCCGTGGCGAATGCATGTGGCGCCAATCCTGTTCCGGTGATCATTCCTTGTCACCGCGTCCTGGCTCGAGGCGGCCTTGGCGGATTCATGCAGGGGCGCGAGCAGGGTTCTTTATCGATCAAGCAATGGCTTTTGGCGCATGAACGAGGCGAATCTCGCACTGCTGGATGAATTCACCGACCGGCTATGGCTGGAAGAGGGATTGTCGCGCAATACACTGGAAAGCTATCGCCGCGATCTGGCGCAGTTCGGGGAGTGGCTGCAGAAGCATGCCGCGAAGCCGTTGCTGAAGGCGGAGCGGAGCGATATCGAGAATTATCTCGGCAAGCGGGCTCCAGCCAGCCAGCCGCGTACTATCAGTCGTCTGGTAGCCAGCCTGCGCCGCCTTTATCGTTTTGCTTTAAGGGAGGGGCGTATTGAGATCGACCCGACCCTGCAACTTGGTTCCCCCAAGCTGCCGCGCAGTCTCCCGAAAAGCCTGAGCGAGGACGAAGTCGAAAAGCTGCTGCATGCTCCCGATATCAATGAGCGATTGGGGCTGCGCGACCGGGCGATGCTGGAGACTTTGTATGCGACGGGATTGCGCGTTTCCGAACTGGTGGCGCTCAAGATAAGCGAAGTCAGTCTGGATATGGGTGTCGTCCGTGTGACAGGCAAAGGCAGCAAGACGCGGCTGGTTCCATTGGGTGAAGAAGCGCTGGACTGGATAACGCGCTATCTGCGGGAAGCGCGCCCGGAACTCATGCGCGGCCAATTGGCGGATGCGATGTTCGTCACGCAGCGCGGCGATGGAATGACGCGCCAGGCGTTCTGGTATCTGATCAAGCGCTATGCGAGATATGCGGGTATTACCAAGCATCTTTCGCCGCACGTGATGCGGCATGCTTTTGCGACGCATCTATTGAATCATGGGGCCGATCTGCGCGTGGTGCAGATGCTGCTCGGGCATTCGGATATTTCAACGACGCAGATTTATACCCACGTTGCACGGGAGCGGCTCAAGCAGCTCCATGCCGCGCATCATCCAAGAGGCTAGCGCGTCGAGGCCAGCCCGGCGAGATAGTTGTCGACGTAAAACTGGGCTTTCTCTTCCATGGAGAACAGGCCGGGATTCAGCAGCCAGTGGAAACAGAGTCCGTCGATGGCGGCAAAAATACCGATGGCGGCGAATTGCGGATCAAGGCCGGACGGCAATTGTCCAAGTGCGATGGCTTGGCGGAAATCATCGGTAATTTCGGTCAGGCATTCGGAGCGTTTTGCCAGATAGCCCTCGCGCCAGCCACCAGCCTCTTCGACGTACTCGCATTTGTGCAGAATGATACTCATCAAGTTTCGGCAACGCTCGTCGTGTACCATCTGCTTGAGTACAGTAATAGCCTTGGCGCGCACGCGGCCCAAAGGGTCGTCCGGCATCGTTTGAATCAATTCTTCGAACGAGGCCTCGAGAGGTAAGACGGCCTGATCCCAGAGTGCATGGATCAGATCGGTCTTGTTCTGGAAATGCCAATAAACTGCGCCGCGCGTGACGCCAGCTGCGGTCGCAATATCATTCAGCGTGGTGCGGGCAACGCCGCGTTCGCTGAAAAGCTGTTCCGCAGCATCCAGCAGGAGGGCGCGGGTTTGCAGAGCTTCTTCCTTGGTTTTACGTGCCATAAGGCTATGGGCATCCAATTCGCATAACGACAACCCTGATTTTAATGAAGTGTTGACATACATACAAGTATGTAGGTAAAGTTAACATGCATCAGTGAATGTATATATCAAGAATAGGGAATTAATACATGTTCAGCCGCCGCCTCGTCCTGACTCTTCTTCCACTGGCCATTCTTGCGGCCTGCTCCAAATCGCAGGAAGGCAATCCCATGGCCAATATGCCACCTCCCGAGGTGAGCGTCATGGACATCAAACCCGCAGACGTGCCGGTAAGTTTCGAATACATCGGCCAGACCATAGGCTCCCGTGAGGTTGAAGTGCGCGCCCGCGTGACCGGACACGTAGAAAAGCGTCTGTACGAAGAGGGCGCCTTGGTAAAGGCCGGGCAGCCGCTATTCCAGCTGGATGCGCGCCCTCTGGCGATGGCAGTAGCCGCCGGCAAGGCGGCCGTGGCTACGGCGGAAGCAGATATCGCCCGCGCGGAAGCGACAGTGGCACAGGCACGGCGTGAGCGGGATCGCCTTACCCCTTTGGCTGAAGCGCACGCGATCAGCCGCAAGGAAGCGGACGATGCGACGTCACTGGAGCAGATTTCCCAGGCTGAAGTGAAGGCTGCTCAGGCTCGCCTCGAGCAGGCCAAGGCCCAGTTGCGCGAGGCGCAGCTTGATCTCGAATATGCAACCATTACTGCACCGATTACCGGCATGGCCGGACGCGCGCTGCGTCAAGAGGGCTCTCTGGTCAGTGCGACCGGAGACAGTCTGCTGACTACGCTGGTGCAGCTTGATCCGCTCTATGTCGCATTCAATGTGGCCGATAACGAGCGTCAGCGCATGGACAAGGAAGTCGCAGACGGTACCCTGCAATTGCCCAAGGGTGGTTTCAATGTGCGTCTGTTGCAACGCGATGGTACCCAGGTCGGCCAGATCGGGAAGATCAATTTTGTCTCCTCCACTGTCAGTAATCAGACCGGCACGCTTGAAATGCGCGGTCAATTGCCGAATCCGGGTTACAAACTGAAGAGCGGCCTGTTCGTGCGAGTGCTGCTGGAAGGCGCCACGCGACCCAATGCACTGACCGTTCCTCAACGTGCCGTACTGGAGGGACCGACCAGCAAGATGGTCATGGTGGCGGTGAAAAACAAGGAAGGAAAACTGGTCGCTGAGCCTCGTCCCATCACTGTCGGTGAATGGGTGGCTACGCCCGATGCGGAGAAAGCATGGGTGGTACGCAGCGGCCTTAATGCAGGCGATCAGGTGATCTATGAAGGGCTGATGAAGCTGCGCCCCGGAGCGCCCATTAGCCTCGGCCAGGCTGCACAAAAGCAACCGGCTGCGCCTGCTGCGGCAGCGAAGTAAGCGGGAGCTGACATGAATTTCTCTCGTTTCTTCATCAATCGCCCCATTTTTGCGGCGGTTCTATCGATCTTCATTGTGCTGGCCGGGCTTGCGGCCATGCGCAGCCTGCCGATTGCGCAATATCCCGAAATCGCGCCGCCGGTCGTCACCGTACGCGCCGTTTATCCGGGCGCTTCAGCGCAGGTGCTGGAGCAGACCGTGGCAGCACCCATCGAGGCGCAGATCAACGGCGTCGAAGACATGATGTACATGAGCTCGACCTCATCGTCGAGCGGCGTGCTCGAAGTACAGGTGACATTCAACATCGGGGCCGACGCCGACAAGGCGGCGCTTAACGTCAACAACCGCATCAAGCAGGTCGAGGCGCGTTTGCCGGAAGAGGTGCGGCGCCAGGGCGTGACCGTTGAGAAGGGCTCATCGTCTTTCTTGCAGGTGATTGCGTTCTATTCGCCGGATGGGACTTTCGATGACCTCTACACGAGTAATTATGTAACCTTGAACGTGCTGGACCGTATCAAGCGGATTCCCGGCACGACCAACGTCCAGATCTTCGGCGCCAAGGATTACGCGATGCGAATCTGGCTGAAGCCGGATCGCATGGCGCAGATGGGCGTGTCCGTCGCTGAAGTGGTCAGCGCGATCAATAGCCAGAATGCGCAATTCGCGCCCGGCAAGATCGGCCAGAACCCGAACGGCAACGATCAGGAACTGGTATACACCATCACCACGCAGGGGCGTTTGTCCGATCCCAAGGCGTTCGAGGACATCATTGTCCGTGCACGCTCTGATGGCGCCGAGGTGCGTCTCAAGGATGTGGCACGCATCCAGCTAGGCTCCAAGGATTACGACTTCATCGGGCGCGTCAACGGCAAGCCGGCGACGCTGGTCGGTGTGTTCCTGCAGCCGGGAGCCAACGCGCTGGGCGTGGCGGAAGAGGTCAACAAGACGGTGGCCGAAATGGCCGAGAAGTTCCCCAAGGGGCTGGAGCAAAGCGTGGTGTACGACACTACGCGCTTCGTCGAGGTATCCATCAAGGAAGTGGTGAAGACCCTGGTCGAAGCCATGGTGCTGGTGTTCCTCGTGGTGCTGCTGTTCCTGCAGAACCTGCGCGCCACCTTGATCCCGACCCTTGCGGTCCCTGTCTCTCTGATCGGTACTTTTGCCGGCTTGTACCTGCTCGGCTATTCGATCAACACGCTGACATTGTTCGGGATGGTGCTGTCCATCGGTATCGTGGTGGATGATGCGATCGTGGTGCTGGAAAACGCCGAGCGTCTCATTCATGAGCGCGACATGACACCCGCGGAGGCGACTGCGGAAGCCATGCGCGAAGTGACTGGCCCGGTGATCGCCATCGTGCTGGTACTGATTTCGGTGTTCGTGCCGATCGCCTTCATCGGCGGCCTGGCGGGTGAGCTGTATCGCCAGTTTGCCATCACCATCGCGATTGCCGTTTCCATCTCCGGCCTGGTTGCGCTGACGCTGACACCGGCTTTGTGCGCGACCATCCTGCGTCCCGAGCACAAGCAGATCAATGCCTTCTTCCGCGGCTTCAACCGCTTCTTCGAGTGGATGACGCGGCGCTATACCGGCGGCGTGGCATGGATGCTCAAGCGCTCGATCGTGGGTGTGCTGCTGTTCCTCGGCATGGTGGCGATCACCGCACAGTTGTGGCGGACCACGCCGACTGCGCTCGTTCCAGACGAGGATCAGGGTTACTACATCGCCGCGGTGTTCCTGCCGGACGGTTCCAGCCTCGGCCGTACCGACAAGGTGGTGCAGGATGTGACCGCAGCGATCAAGTCCAATCCGGCCAACGAATATTCCGTAGCCTTCACCGGCATGGACTTCCTCGGCGGCTCGTTCAAGAACAGCGCGGCGACGATTTTCGCCTCGATGAAGCCGTGGGACGAGCGCGCGTTGCCTTCGCAAGCACTGGTGGGCGAATTCTTCGGCAAGACGGCGGGGATCAAGGAGGCGCTGGTGCTGGCCTTCAATCCGCCCGCGATCTTCGGCCTCGGAAACGCAGGCGGCTTCGAAGTCTATATCCAGAACCGCGGCGAAGGCGGGCCGGAGAAGATGAACGAAGTCGTGCAGGCGTTCATCGCCAAGGCGTCGCAGGACAAGAATTTCGCCTTCGTTCAGACCTTGTGGCGTCCGCAGACGCCGCAGATTTACATCGATGTGGACCGCCAGCGCGCGGCCGCACTGGGCGTGAATTTGAGCGAGGCATTCACGACGCTTTCCGCGACGCTGGGTACGCTCTACATCAACGACTTCAACAAGTTCGGCCGCACCTGGCAGGTGCTGATGTCGGCGGATTCGGAGTATCGCCACAAGCCTGAAGACATCTCCGCACTGCACGTGCGTGGTGCGAATAATCAGATGGTGCCGCTGTCGGCGTTCACCACCGTCAAGTACAGCACCGGCCCGGACACGCTGGATCGCTTCAACAACTTGCCGGCGGTGAAGCTCATGGGTTCCGGTGCGCCGGGCGTGAGCTCCGGCGAGGCGCTCGCCAACGTGGAGCGCATCATGAAGGAAGTGCTGCCGCCCGATTTCAGCTACGAGTGGACCGGCGCATCCTTTCAGGAAAAGCGTTCGAGCGGTGCTTCCAGCATGGCGCTCGCGATGGCCGCCATCATGGTATTCCTGATTCTGTCGGCGCTGTATGAACGCTGGACGCTGCCGTTCGCGGTGCTGCTGGCGCTGCCGTTCGGCCTGTTCGGCGCGCTGGCCGCGGTGTGGCTGCGCAACTTCGTGTTCCACCTGATGGGGCTGCCGATTCCGCCGCTCGCGAACGACGTGTATTTCCAGATCGGTCTGGTGACGCTGCTCGGTCTCGCCGCCAAGAACGCGATCCTGATCGTCGAGTTTGCGATCATGAAACAACACGAGGACGGCATGTCGGCCTGGGATGCGGTGCTGGAAGCTGCGCGCCTGCGTTTCCGCCCCATCCTCATGACGTCGCTTGCGTTCATCCTGGGTGTGCTGCCGCTGGCGATTTCCACCGGCGCGGGTGCGGGCGCACGGCAATCGGTGGGTACCGGGGTCATGGGCGGCATGATGGCCGCGACCTTCCTGGCGATCTTCTTCGTGCCGCTGTTCTATCGCCTGATTGCGCGCAACGATAAAAAGAAAGAGGTTCAACATGCGTAAAACGCTACTTGCCGTCGCGCTAGTCGCACTGCTGCCGGCATGCAGCTTTTTGAACAAGACATACGAAAAGCCTGCGCCGGAACTGCCGCAAAGCTGGCAGACCGATGCACAAGGGCAGAAGGCTAGTGCCGCCGGCGAACGCTGGTGGACGCTGTTCAACGATCCGGTGCTGGACAAGCTGGTCGATGAGGCGCTCGCGCACAACCACGATATCGCCGTAGCCGCCGCGCGCGTACTTGAGGCCGAAGCGGTACTGGGTGTCACCGAAGCGGATCGCTATCCGGTCGTGACGGCCAATGGCAGCGGGGACCGTACGCGTACTTCGCAAGCGACCGGCATGTTCCAGCCTGGTATGCCGACGGTCACCAACAACGTTCGTCTGACATTGAACGCGAGCTACGAGCTGGATGTCTGGGGCAAATACCGTCGGGCCAGTGACGCCGCGCGCGCGCAGCTGCTCGCCTCGGAAGCCGGACGCGATACCGTGAAGCTCACGCTGACTTCGGAGGTGGCGCAGCAGTATTTCAATCTGCTGGCCGCCGATACGCAGGTCGAAGTTATTCGCAACGTGCTGAAAACGCGGGCGGACAGTCTTGCCTTGCTCAAGCTGCGTGGCAGTTCCGGGCTCGTGTCCGAGTATGAAGTGCGTCAGGCGGAAGCCGAAGAAGCGGCTGCACGTTCGCAACTGGCGAATGCGCTCAAGGCGCAGGAAAACCTGCAGACCGGGTTGTCGATACTGCTGGGTCGTTCGCCACGCGCCGTGATGGAGGATGTGGTCGAGCGCGGCAATACCGCGCCGCTGCAGACGCTGTGGGTGCCGGAAGGCTTGCCGTCCGATATGCTGCTGCGCCGTCCGGATATCCGCGAGGCCGAGCAGAACCTGCTGGCGCAGGAAGCGCGCATCGACGTTGCGCGGACGGAATACTTCCCATCGATCTCGCTGACCGCCTATCTCGGTTCGGAGAGCGCGACGCTGGGCAAGCTGTTCTCCGGCCCGGCCGGGATTTTCCAGTTTGCGTTGGGGCTGGCACAGCCGATCTTCAATGCAGGGCGTTTGTCGTTCAACATCAAGGCGGCTGAGGCGCGGCGCGAGCAGGCGTTGGCCTCTTACCGCAAAGCCGTGGCCAATGCCTTCGGCGATGTGCGTACGGCGCTGAGCAACCAGACCGCAGCACGCGCCACCTTGCAGGCAGAGTCCGAGCGTATCGTCGCGCTGGCCGAAGCGCAGCGTCTGGCGAATATGCGTTACGAGGGTGGTGTGTCGAGTCGCCTGGAAGTTCTGGATGCGGATCGCCAATTGCTGCAGGCGCAGCTGGCGCGCGTGGATGCGGAAAATGCACAGCGCGCGGCGGTGGTCACGCTGTTCAAGGCGCTAGGCGGAGGATGGAAGGCCGGGGAAACACAGCCCCAGCCCTAGGCATGTGCCCGGCGTTTCAGCCGGGCTTGCTGCCGCGCTCGATAATGACGCCGAGCTGTTTCAGTCCTGGCAGGATGCCCGGCTTGCCGACTTTCACCTTGACCCAGGGCGTTCCGAATTCCTTCAAGATCAGCTGGCAGACATGTTCTGCCAGCGCTTCCACGAGCTGAAAGCTTTTTTCGGCCAGCGTCTCGCGTATCCGCGCGACGATCTGACCATAATCGATCGTATCCTCGATCGCATCCGTCTCGCACGAGCGGCTGTGCGGCATCGCCAGTTCGATATCCAGCACGATGGTTTGTGGCAGCATGCGCTCCCACTCAGGTACGCCGAGACGGGTTTCGACTTTTACTTCCTGCAGGAAAATAATATCCATATCGCTTAGAATCCGGTTTTTCCCGAATTTTAGAGCATCTCCCATGAACGAGTGGACTTTTGTCATTGCTGCGTACCTGCTGGGTTCCGTGGCCTTCGGAATTATCGTCAGCAAGCTGTTCGGCCTGCCGGACCCGCGTACCGTGGGCTCTGGTAATCCGGGCGCCACGAACGTGATGCGCAGCGGCAAGAAGGCCGCGGCGATTCTGACCTTGCTGGGAGACGCAGGCAAGGGCTGGCTCATGGTGTGGTTGGCCAAGCGTTACGGCCTGACCGAAGGCTGGGTATGCGTCGTGGCGATCAGCGTGTTCGCCGGTCACCTGTATCCGGTGTTCTACGGATTCAAGGGTGGCAAAGGCGTGGCGACGGCTGCCGGTATCCTGCTCGCGATCTGGCCGTGGCTGGGCCTGTGCGTACTGGCGACCTGGATACTCGCGTTCGCGATGTGGCGTGTTTCGTCGCTTTCTGCGCTTATTGCTGCCGGATTTGCGCCGATCTTTGCGGCGGCATTCTTCGGCTTCGGTTATATCTTTATTACCGTCGTGGTGCTGTCCGCGATGCTGGTATGGCGCCATCGCTCCAACATCCGCAAGCTGCTGGACGGCACCGAGGCCGGTTTCAGCAAGCCCAAGCCGGGCGATCAACCGCCGCAGTAATCCGTTTTCAGGGCGCGGTCAGTTCCGCAAGATCCCAGCGCGGCCGCACCGTGAATCCGTGATTTCCGGCTTCCTGGTTTTTCAGACGCATGGCGCCGGCAAAGGCAATCATCGCGCCATTGTCCGTACAGAATTCCAGGCGCGGGTAGAACACTTCGAAACCGCGTTTCTGAGCAGCGGCACCCAGCGATTCGCGCAGCCGCTTGTTCGCTCCTACACCGCCTGAAACGATCAATCGCTTCATTCGACATTGTTTCAATGCCGCCATGCATTTGGCGGTCAGGACTTCGACCACGGCTTCCTGGAATGCATAAGCGATATCGGCCTTGCTCGTTTCGTCCATCGTCGAATTGTTTGCAGCGGTCAACACGGCGGTCTTGAGGCCGCTGAAGCTGAAATTGAGGTCGCCGCTATTGAGCATCGGCCGCGGCAGTTTCAATTTTCCGGCACTTCCGCTTTCGGCCAGGCGCGAGACTGCCGGGCCGCCGGGATAAGGCAGGCCGAGCAGCTTGGCAGTCTTGTCGAACGCTTCTCCCGCCGCGTCGTCCAATGTATCGCCAAGCAGTTCGTATTCCCCGATCCCGGAAACACGCATGAGCTGGGTATGTCCGCCTGAGACCAGCAAGGCGACGAAAGGGAAGGGTGGCGGGTTTTCTTCCAGCAGCGGTGCGAGCAAATGGCCTTCCAGGTGATGAACGCCGATGGAGGGAACGCCGAGCGTGAAGGCGAGCGATTCGGCCACGCTGGTGCCGACCAGCAAAGCACCGGCAAGGCCTGGACCTTGGGTGTAGGCAACCGCGTCGATGTCCTGCAGCGTTTTTCCGGCGTCGCGCAACACGGTTTCGGTCAATGGCAATACGCGCCGGATATGGTCGCGCGAAGCGAGTTCCGGTACCACGCCGCCGTATTCCGCGTGCATCTTGATTTGTGAGTGCAGCGCATGCGCCAGCAGTCCCTTTTCGGTGTCATAGAGGGCGATGCCGGTTTCGTCGCAGGAGGTTTCGATGCCGAGAACGATCATGAAGTGGGGTTGAAACGTCGGAAGTGATTGATAAAATGCGAATCGCTGGCTAGAATAGCAAACTTTTTCGATGTCTCTCAAGGAGAGAAGGTTTCAATGACTACCGTACGTGTTAAAGAAAACGAACCGTTTGACGTTGCGCTGCGTCGTTTCAAGCGCATCATGGAAAAGACCGGCCTGCTGACCGAGCTGCGCGCTCGCGAGTTCTACGAAAAGCCGACCTGGGAGCGCAAGCGTAAGGCTGCTGCTGCTGTCAAGCGTCACTATCGCCGCATTCGCAGCCAGACCCTGCCGCCGAAGCTCTACTAAGAAGTTTCGCAGTGTCGCTGAAATCCCGCATCACCGAGGACATGAAGTCCGCGATGCGTGCCAAGGACGCTCCGCGTCTGGGCACGATCCGGCTTCTGCAGGCTGCCATCAAGCAGCGCGAGGTCGATGAGCGTATCGAACTGGAAGATACGCACGTCATCGAAGTCATCGAGAAGATGCTCAAGCAGCGCCGCGATTCCATCAGTCAGTACGAAGCGGCCAATCGCGCCGATCTGGCTGATGTGGAAAAGTACGAGGTGTCGGTATTGCAGGAGTACCTGCCGCAGCCGCTCAGCGAAGCGGAAATCGCGGAACTGCTCGACAAGGCGATTGCCGAAACCGGCGCCAGCGGAGTCAAGGACATGGGCAAGGTAGTCGCCGCCGTGAAACCGCAGGTGGTCGGTCGCGCCGACATGGGCAAGGTGTCCGGTTTGATCAAGGCGAGGCTGGGTGGTTAGCCGTTTCGCCAAGCTTTCCGGCCTCAACGAAAAGGAGCGTGAAGCTCCTTTTTTGTTTTTTGCGGACTGACGCATGGCAATCCCGGAATCGTTCATCCAGGAGTTGCTGAATCGCGTCGATGTCGTAGAGGTCATCGACGCCAGCGTTCCCCTCAAGAAGGCAGGCTCCAATTACCACGCCTGCTGCCCCTTCCATAACGAGAAAACCCCGTCCTTTACCGTCAGTCCCACCAAGCAGTTCTATCACTGCTTCGGATGCGGTGCGCACGGAACTGCGCTGGGCTTTCTCATGGAGTATCAGGGGCTGGGCTTCGTAGAAGCGGTGCACGAACTGGCGAAGCGCGTCGGCATGACCGTGCCGCAGGAAACGCGCATTGTCGACAAGGCGGCCGAGCAAGCGGCGCTGGGAATGCAGGAGGCGCTGCAACTGGCATTGGGTTACTACCGTGCCGAGCTGAAGAAATCCGAGAAGGCGATCAATTATCTCAAGGGGCGCGGCCTGAGCGGTGAAATTGCCGCGCGATTTCAGATGGGCTATGCACCGGCTGGCTGGCAGAATCTGGCTGCCGTGATCAAGGATTACCAGTCCGAGTCTCTGGGTGCGGCAGGCTTGGTGATTACCAATGACCAGGGGCGCCGCTACGATCGGTTTCGCGACCGCGTCATGTTTCCTATTCACGATCAGCGTGGACAGGTCATTGGTTTTGGCGGCCGCGTACTGGGAACCGAGGGCGACGACGCCGGCCCGAAATATTTGAATTCGCCGGAAACCCCGCTGTTTCAGAAGGGTCACGAACTGTACGGCCTTTTCCTCGCGCGCCGCGCGATCCGCGAAGCGGGCCAGGTACTGGTGGTCGAGGGCTACATGGACGTGGTGGCGCTGGCGCAGCATGGCGTCGAATATGCCGTGGCCACGCTGGGTACTGCGACCACGCCATCGCACATCACCAAACTGATGCGCCAGACCGACAACATCATCTTCTGTTTCGACGGTGATGCGGCCGGCCGCAAAGCAGCATGGCGCGCGGCAGTGAACAGCTTGCCGGCGCTCACGGACGGGCTGCAATTGAGTTTCCTTTTTCTGCCCCCCGAGCATGACCCAGACAGCTACATCCGTGAGTACGGCAAGGAAGGATTCGAAGCTGCCTTGAAAGAAACGCTGCCGCTGTCGCAGTATCTGGTGCAGACGCTGGCAGAAGAAAACGACATGCAGTCGCAGGAAGGGCGTGTGCGTTTCCTTAACGATGCCGAGCCCTTGTTAAAACAGATACTCGCCCCCAAATTGGGTCTGCTGCTGCGAAAACGCGTTGCCGAATTGGCGCAAATGGCGCCGGGCGAGTTGGAGTCCGTGATGAAGCTGCCGCGGCCTGAGGCTCGCCAGCCGCAAGCTCCTGCTCGTGCCTCCCGTAAGCCTCCTACCTTGGCGCGTAGATTGATCAGGATGGTGTTGCTGCGTCCCATGCTGGCACAGCGGTTGCCTCAGGGGTGGGTGGAAGGCAACGGCGTCGAATTCGAGTTTCTTAGGGTAGTGTTGGGCCTCGCGGAGGGCAATTCCGCGCTTACGACGGTCACCATGCTGGAAATGCTGAGAGGGCGGGTGCCGCCGGAACTGCTCAAGGAAGTCAGCGCCGAGGCGATAGAGGTGGATGAAGACTTCGGAATCGAAGAAGAATTCGAAGGAGCGCTGCAACAGTTGCGTGCAGTTGTGGGGCAGCGCGAAATGGAAGCTATTTTGAGGATTGCGCAGGAAAAAGGTTTACAGGCGCTGACGCCGGAGCAAAAAGTGCTTCTGCAACAGTTCCGTAGGTAGGCGGTCCAAAGAAGTAGGCAAAATGAGGTATAATGTACGGTTTTCCCGTTAACCGGATTTGGGGTCGAAAATATGGCTAGCGAGCATCAAAACGAGAAGTCGGAAGTTCAGGCTGGAGTCAGTAGCGAAGATCGCCGCACGCGTCTGAAGTCGCTGATCGTCCTCGGCAAGGAGCGCGGTTACCTGACCTACGCCGAAATCAACGATCACCTGCCTGACGATGTTCAGGACAGCGAGCAGATCGACGGCATCATCGGCATGATCAACGACATGGGCATCCAGGTGTACGAGGAAGCTCCGGATGCCGAATCGCTGCTGATGTCCGATGTGACGCCGGCCGTGGCTGACGAAGACGCCGTGGAAGAGGCCGAACAAGCACTGTCCACGGTGGATTCCGAATTCGGCCGTACCACCGACCCGGTGCGTATGTACATGCGCGAAATGGGTACCGTCGACCTGTTGACCCGCGAGGGCGAAATCGAAATCGCCAAGCGCATCGAAGACGGCCTCAAGCACATGGTGCAGGCAATTGCCGCCTGTCCGACCACGATTTCCGAATTGCTCTCCATGATCGACAAGGTCGAGAAGGATGAGCTGCGCGTGGACGAAGTGGTCGATGGTCTTATCGATGCCGATGTCGGCCTGGATGAGGCGATGACGGAGGACGAAGAAGGCGCCGAGGACGAAGAGCCGGAAGATGAAGAGGACGAAGAGGACGAAGACGGTTCCAAGGCCTCCGCTGTTTCCGCTGCTGCGCTGGCGCAGTTGAAGGAAGAAGTGCTCAAGCGCTTTGCCGTGATTCGCGAAGTATTCGCCAAGCAGCAGGACGTGCTCAAGAAGCACGGTTCGCAGCACAAGAGCTACAAGAGCTATCAGGATGAAATTCTCAATGAACTGATGGCGTTCCGCTTCTCTGCAAAGCAGGTGGAAGCGCTGTGCGACCAAGTGCGCAACATTGTGGAAGAAGTGCGTTCCCACGAGCGCAAGATCATGGATTTCTGTGTTGAGCAGTCGGGCATGCCGCGCCAGCACTTCATCAAGGTGTTCCCGGGCAACGAAGGCAATCTCGAGTGGTTTGATAGCGAGCTCGCTTCCAGCAAGCCGTATGTCGAGCGACTCCAGCGCCATCGCCATAACGTTCAAGATCGTCAGCAACGTCTGCTTGATCTCCAGGACAAGGTCGGATTGCCGATCAAGGAACTCAAGGAAATCAACAAGCAGATGTCCACGGGTGAAGCGCGTGCGCGTCGTGCCAAGCGCGAGATGATCGAGGCCAATCTGCGTCTCGTGATCTCCATCGCCAAGAAGTACACCAACCGCGGCCTGCAATTCCTCGATCTGATCCAGGAAGGCAACATCGGTCTCATGAAGGCCGTGGACAAGTTCGAATACCGTCGTGGTTACAAGTTCTCGACCTACGCCACGTGGTGGATTCGTCAGGCCATCACGCGTTCCATCGCGGACCAGGCGCGCACCATCCGTATCCCGGTGCACATGATCGAAACCATCAACAAGATGAACCGCATCTCGCGCCAGATCCTGCAAGAAACCGGTCTTGAGCCCGACCCGGCAACCTTGGCTGAAAAGATGGAGATGCCGGAAGAGAAGATTCGCAAGATCCTCAAGATTTCCAAGGAGCCGATCTCCATGGAAACACCGATCGGCGACGACGACGATTCCCATCTCGGCGACTTCATCGAAGATCAGTCCA
>CAMLDO010000013.1 GCA_946478865.1 uncultured Methylobacillus sp. | reverse complement strand
AGAACTGTCTGTGGAGGGCTTGCGGACGGGGGTTCGATTCCCCCCGGCTCCACCATCTCAAGGTACAAAAACCCGCTTTTGCGGGTTTTTGTATTTTCACTTCAGCGTTTGACTCGATACACCGCCAATGCCGTGATCGCAGCCAACACCACACCTCCGAAAATCGATGCGGATTGCACGACAGGCATTCCGCCTTTATCCATCAGCGTATACAGAGCGACCAGGGACAGCATCACGAGATTCTCCACAAAGTTTTGTACCGCGACCGCATGGCCGGCGCCTACGGTTTCATGGCCGCGCTCCTGCAGCAAAGCGTTTAGCGGTACGACGTAGAAGCCGCCGCAGAGGCCGAGCAGCACCAGCAGGGCAAGAGCGGCGTACAGATTCGTGACGTGCGCGAATACCAGGATGACGACGCCGAGCGCAATGCCGGCGGGAAGGGCGCGGTTGACCTTGTCCAGGCTGACGAAGCTGGCAGCCGCCGCTGCGCCAAACGCGATACCGATGGCGACAGCGCCGCTCATGTTGGCCGGCATGCTGAGGTCGGCGATACCGAGCGCTACGGGAACCCAGGCGACCAGCAGCAGGCGAAGCGTCGATCCGGCGCCCCAGAAGACACTGGTGCCGAGAAGCGAGAAGCGGGCGTCCCGGATGTTGAACAACACTTTTACTGCTATCGCGAAGTCGCGCAGCAGGATCGCGGGAGAAAAGTGCGCGAGCGGGTGTGCGGGTGGCAGTTTGGGGATCAGCAGGTTGGCGGCAGCGGCCAGCAGATAGCAGCCGCTGATGCCGATTAATGCGGTGGCCGGGGAAATGTCGGCGAGCTTTCCTCCCAGGATCGCGCCCAGCAGAATGGCGACGATGGTCGAGCCCTCGATCATGCCATTGGCCTTGACGAGTTTATCCGGGCTTACCAGTTCGCTCAGAATGCCGTACTTGGCTGGAGAGTAGGCGGCAGCGCCTATGCCGGCCAGACAGTAGGCGAGCAGCGGATGCAGGCCGGACAGCATGGCGGCGGCTCCGGCAAATTTCATCGCATTGGCGGCCAGCATCACGCGCCCTTTGGACCAGGTATCGGCAAAAGGTCCGACGAACGGGGCCAGCACTACGAACGCGATCACAAAGAATGCCTGTAGCAACGGCGTTTGCCAGGAGGGCGCATGGTGCTCGCGCAGCATCGCGATCGCGGCGAACAGCAGGGCGTTATCGGCGAGCGCGGAAAGGAATTGCGCGACCAGAACGGCAATCATGCCGCGCGAGAGGAGGGAGTTGTTGGTCATTTCTTGGCTCTCATTGTAAAAGGCTAGGCGATCAGGCGATTTTCGAAGAATGCCCGCGTATGGAACACGGAGGTGGGGAAGCCGGCTCCATCCAGTGTGAGCAAGCGTTTCAATGCAAAATCGAACAGCAGCGGGTTATGCGCGCGCACTTCTTTCAACCAAGGTACGGCCGCCTCGTCCAACAGTCCCATATCCGCCATGTCTCCGGCGGAAAACAGCGGCATGACGCCCGGCAGCGGATAATCCGACCCATTGAGCAGGCGCGCATGCCACTCCTTCCGTTGCAGCACGGTTTTGAGTGCCCAGGCGCGGTTGAATTGGGTCAAGGCGGAAATGTCCGCATACAGCAGACCATCGTAGCGAGAATCGTCCATGAGGCGGGCGAAGAGCTCGAAGCTCTTTACGCGCGGGGCGTTTTTTCCTTTGTCGAGATCGATATCGTCCCCGTCGGAAGCGCAGTGGGCGATGACGACGCGGGCGCCTTTGTCCATGGCTCTGCGCAGATTGAGCGGATTGCCGTCGTTTTGATCGCCGCCCTGTACTGCCAGCTCGCGACCGGCGTGGCTGATGATGGGTAGGCCCGTACCTGCCAGCGCCTCATAAAAGCGGTCGCAGCGCGGGGAGGCCGGGTCTATTCCCATTGCGGAAGGCAGCCACTTGATGGCGCGTGCGCCTGCATCGACAGCCTGATGCAACGCGTCTACCGCATCGGAGCGATAAGGGTGGATCGAGGCGATCCATTCGAAATAGCCGGGATGCTGATGCGCCATGGCGGAAGCGTAGGCATTCGGAATATGGAAGATGGAATGCTCCGGGACAGGCTTGCCGTTCTCGTCGTGACGCCAGTCGAAAGCCAGCAGCATCGCCTTGCATCCCGGCTGCATGCCATCAAGCAGGTTATGCAGCCGTTCGATGTAGCTGGCGTCCAGCTTGCCGGGAGCTTCGTGCACGCAGCCGGCATTCATGTAGAACAGTTTTTGCAATCGCAGCAGGGGATGCCACAAGCTGTCCATGTCCGGGCTGAACCAGGCCCCGCTGCCGGAATCGCCCGCGCCGACAAGATGCGTGTGGCAATCCCAGACCTGTGTCGGGTCGATGCCATGCCACACGCGCTGCATCCAGGGATTGCGCATCGCCGTTTCCGGCAGATCGCTCAGGCATTGATTGAGGAAGCCTTGTTCCGGCCAGTATTGCGCGGCTGCGACTCCGGCCGCACCCACGCCCAGGACAGGCAGGGTTCTGAGGAATTGGCGGCGATTCATAGTCAGGCTTCTTCCGCGAGTTGCTTCAGCCTGACGTAGTCCGTCTTGCCCGTGCCCAGCAACGGCAGCTCCTTGACTACGACTATCTTGCGCGGGATGGCGAGTTCCGGCGCGCCGAGGTCGCGTGCGGCGGCTTGCAGCGCATCGCGGGCGAGAGCGGGGTCGGTGGTGAACAGCAGGATGTTTTCGCCGCGTTGCGGGTCTGTTTGCGTGGTTGCCGCATGCTGAAGGTTGGGAGAGGCGCGGTTGGCGATCTGTTCGACGGTTTCCAGCGACACCATCTCGCCGGCGATTTTGGCGAAGCGCTTGACGCGGCCGAGGATGCGTACGAAACCATCGGCGTCGATATCGACGATGTCGCCGGTACTGTACCAGCCGCTTTCCGGGGCTTTCAGTACGCCGGGGTTGTCATAGAGATAGTAGCCCAGCATCACGTTGGGGCCGCGTACGCTGAGTAGTCCGCCTTGTGTGATGCCCGGGATTTCTTCCAGTTTTGCTTCCAGCCCCGGAAGCAGCGGGCCGACGGTGCCGTTGCGGCAGGCCATGGGCGTATTGACGGCGAGGACCGGTGCACATTCGGTGGCGCCGTAACCCTCGAGGATACGGATGCCGAATTTCTCCATCCAGGTCTTGCGTACTTCTTCGTTGAGTTTTTCCGCACCGGCGACGACATAGCGCAGCTTGTAGAAGTCGTAGGGGTGCGCGAACCTGGCATAGTTGCCGAGGAAAGTGCTGGTGCCGAAGAGTACGGTGCAGCCGCGGTCGTAGATGATCTCGGGAATGATGCGGTAGTGCAGCGGCGAGGGGTAGAGGAAAATCTTGGAACCCGTCACCAGCGGCATGATCGCACCGCAAGTAAAGCCGAATGCATGGAACAGCGGCAACGCGATCATGAATTTGTCGGATGGGCTGAAGTCGATCACCGCGCGGATCTGCGCGATGTTGGCGAGAATGCCGCGATGGCTGTGCACCACGCCCTTGGGCTTGCCTTCCGAGCCGCTCGTGAACAGCACGACGGCGGGCGCGTCGGGCGAGGCCGGCTTGGCAGCGCATTTCGGCAGCCAGCGAGCGTAGCCCAGCAGCCACAGCTTGTCCCATAGGCTGAAGCGGCTGCGCAGGTCTTCCAGATAGACGATTTCCACGCCTTGCAGCGCGGCGACTTGCGGTCCGAGCTTGGCTGCTTCGAGAAACTGACGCGAGGTCAGGATGGTGCGGACTTTGGCGGCGATACAGGCGTTCTGCATGCCGGCGGTGCCTGCCGTGTAGTTGAGCATGGCAGGAACGCGTCCGACGGCGCTCATGCCGAAAATCAGGCAAACAGTATTGGAAACATTGGGCATCAGGACGCCCACAGCCTCGCCCAGCGTTGAGATTTTCTCCACCATGCGCCCCAGTGCGAGGCTGCGTGTCAGCAGCTGGCCGTAGGTTTCCTCGACCTGCTTCATGTCTTCCATGAGATGCGTGCCGCGGCCGTGAATGCCCACAGCATCGACGAAGGCACTCCACAGCGTCTGCACCGGTTGCGACTTGAACAGCATTTCCTGCATCACGCGGCGCATCGCCTCGCCCGCCATGCGTCGACGTTGCTTGGCCGTGGGTGCTTCCGGCATGACAATCGCAGTGGTCGGCAACACGGACAGCGTGACCTTGGGAAACAGGCGACGCGGATAGTTGCCGGACAGGCGGCTGAAGTAGGAGCGGGCAGGGCCGTCGAGGCGGACGGGCAGGACGGTCGCGCCGGTCTTGGCTGCGACGAAACCCGGCCCGTCGTATACCTTCATGAGGCTGCCGGTGAGTGTGATGCGGCCTTCCGGGAAGATCACTACCGGCTCGCCGGATTCCAGCAGCTTGATGACCTTTTTCATCGCCAGCGGACTGGTCGGGTCCACGGCCAGATGCGGCACTTGCGAGAGAATGAGGCGGAACCAGATATTCTGCAGCACGGTGGTATGCACCACGAAGGTGGCGCGAAAGGGCAGGAACAGGCCGAGCAGCAGGCCGTCGAGAAAGGATTCGTGGTTGGCGACGACCAGCAGACGTTCTTCCTTCTGGGGAAGTTCGCCCTGAACGGTGATGCGAAACAGCGCTCGGAACAGCAGTTGCAGTAGTTTTTTCAGCATGTAGTCCCCTTTAATTTTTGTTGTTGACTGCGTTTGTTACCGGCCGAAGTCCCCGGCGTTATATCTTTTCTTTTACATAAGCGAGCACGCGCTGCAGCGCATCGACGATGTTGTCCTTCTCGATCCGGAAATACACCTCCTTGCCGACTTTCTCGCTACTCAACACGCCGGCATCGCGCAAAACCTTGAGATGATGGTTCACGGCGGTACGGCTAAGTTTCGAGGTGGAGACGATCTGGGTGATGTTGAGCCGCTCGCCCGGTTCGAAAGCGAGCAGCAGGCGCTGGCGCTGTTCGTCGCCCAATGCGACGAACAGTTTGGAGGTTGCGCTCCATTCTTCCGGGATGGCTTGCAGGTGTTCGTTTAACATATGACTAAATAATTAGTCATATAGTTATTTGTGTCAAGTTAATTTTTGAAGTCAGGAAACCGGAACGGCTTGAAGGATTTCGGAGGAAAAGTTTTTCCCCGCATCCTGCGAGGAGGTCGCGTGCAGGCGGTGACCCGCGACACCGGGAAATACGGCCTGCACGTCTTCGGGAATGGCGTAATCGCGCCCTTGCATGAGTGCCCAGGCTTGCGCGCACTGCTTGAGTGCGAGGCCGGCACGCGGCGAAAGACCGCTCACGAAACGTGCGGATTTGCGGGTGTGGTCGAGTAAGGCCTGCAAGTAGTCGAGCAAGGCGTCGGAGACGTGTATGCCGTGCACTGCTTCCTGCAGCTTGAGCAGTGCCGCAGCGTCGATGACAGGCTGCAATTCGCCGAAATGCTCGCGGCCGCCGCGACTCATGAGCAGGTTGCGTTCGGAACGCGCATCCGGATAGCCGAGCTCGATGCGCATGAGGAAGCGGTCGAGCTGCGATTCGGGAAGCGGAAAGGTGCCGATGTGGCTCACGGGGTTCTGCGTCGCGATCACGAAAAACGGGTCGGGCAGAGTACGCGTTTCACCCTCGATGGTGGCCTGACGTTCTTCCATGACTTCCAGCAAGGCGCTTTGCGTCTTGGGCGTGGCGCGATTGACTTCGTCGGCCAGCAGTACGTTGGTGAACACCGGGCCGGGATGAAACTTGAACGCGGCCTCGTTGCGGTCGTACACGGATACGCCAAGGATGTCCGCTGGCAGCAGGTCGCTCGTGAACTGGACACGTCGGAATTCCAGGCCCAGTACCTGTGCGATTACATGCGACAGCGTGGTCTTGCCCATGCCCGGCAAGTCTTCGATCAGCAGATGCCCGCGTGCGAGGATGCAGGCCAAGGCAAGCCGCAGCTGGTGTTCCTTGCCAAGAATGATGCGGCCCGCAGCGGCGAGGATGCTTTCGGTGGTGGGGTTCATGCGTATTCTTGAGTGATCCAGAGATTGATAAGTTCGCGCGCCTTGAGCGCGACTTCGCTCGCGGTCAGCCCGAGCGGGCCGATCCCTTCCTCGACCAGCGCGTCAGCCGCCGCACCGTGCAGGTAGGTGCCGAGCAGTGCGGCATGATCCAGCGCCATGCCTTGAGCCGCCAATGCGCCGATGATGCCGGCCAAGGTATCGCCCATGCCGGCAGTGGCGAGTCCCGGATTGCCGCTGGCGTTGATGTACCAGGGGCCTTCCGGCGTGGCGATAACGGTGCCGGCGCCTTTCAGTAGCGTGATCGCCCAGTATTTCTCGGATATGTCATGGGCTCTGGCGATGCGGTCAGACTGTATTTCGGCGTTGCTGCAAGCGAGCAGAGTGGCGGCCTCGCCCGGATGCGGCGTCAGCAGCGTGGAATGCGTGCGTTCCGCGAGCAGTTGGCGCAAGTTGGCATGTTCCGCCAGCAGCGCGAGCGCATCTGCGTCCAGCACCAGCGGCGCGGGATAGCGCAGGGCACGCTGCAACACGGATTCGGCATGAGTGGAGCGGCCGAGGCCGGGGCCGACGACCAGCGCGGTGAGGTGATTCATGTCCAGTACCTCACGCGCCGAGCGCAGCATCAATTCCGGCTGCCCATGATCGACGGCAGGAGCATGTTCGGCAAGCAGGCCTGCGTAAACCCGACCGGCTCCCATGAGCAGCGCCGCGCGAGCAGCGAGCAGTGGCGCCCCGACCATGCCATGGTCGCCGCCGAGGATGCCGATGCTGCCGTATGTGCCCTTGTGGCTGTTGCGTGAGCGCGGCGCGGGCAGGGCGGGGATGTCGTTGATCAGCCAGCCGTCCGCAGGCTGCGCGACTTCCACGCCCAGGTCGCTTTCATGCACGAGGCCTGCATGGTCCACGCCATCGAGCGTGAACAGTCCGGGCTTGAGGCCGAGGAAAGTCAGCGTGTGGTCGGCGACAACAGCTTCGCCCAGCACGCGCCCGGTATCCGCATCCAGTCCGCTGGGGATGTCGATGGCGAGCACCAGCGCACCGAGTGCGTTGATTGTACGGATGAGGTCGGAATAGCGGCCTTGCAGCGGCTTGGAGAGGCCGATGCCGAACAGGCCGTCAATGACGAGGTCGTAGCTTTTCTCCGGGATGGCGTCTAGCAGTGTGCCATCCGCCTTCAGCCAGGCGGCATGTGCCTGCGCTGCATCCGGCGGAAGCCTGGCAGCATCGCCTGCGAATACCACGTCCACCTGCAGCCACGAGTCTTTCAAATGCCGAGCTGCGACAAGGGCGTCGCCGCCGTTGTTTCCAGGACCCGCGACGATGAGGACGGAATAGGCATCTTCCGGCAGTAGCTCCTTTGCCAGCGCGGCGACTGCAAGACCGGCTTTTTCCATGAGCCCGGCCGTGCCATGTGCTGTTTCGATCGCGCGTATCCCGGCAGTGCGGTAGATGGGCTGCATGGATTAATTTCTGCGGTCGGTACCGATATTCTGCGCGTAGCGCACGATGAAATAGGTCACCGCCAGCATCAATGCCCCACCCACCCACATCATGAGCTCCGTGACGGTCGGCGAGGCATCCTGCACCGGCATGACGATGATGCGCCGCACCATGACGACCAGCGCGACCTCGACAAAGGTTTCCACTTCCAGCTTGTTGCCGCGCAAGTAGCGGATCTCCGCGGTGATGAGCGCCGAGATGATCCATAGCAGCATCAATGTGCCGAGTGCGTGCAGAAAACCGTGAATGAGATTGTTCGCATTGGCGGCCTGCCACACGTCCTGCCAGAACAGCCAGGTGAACATCAGCACCGAGGCCGCGAGGGCGAGGCCGATAATGATGTGGGCGATGCCATTGAGCCACATCATCGCCTTGATGGTGAATCGATTGATGCCGCTCAGCTCTTCGGGAAAATGATCTTGTGGCATGTCGTTGCGCTTGTTGTTGATCTGAAGTGATTGTAAGTCAGGGTATGGCCGAGGAACAGGCTTGAAGTTCGGCGGCGCAATTGTTCCAGGGCGGATTGCCTTGCCCCATCACCTCCCACAGATGTTCCACCATCGCCTTGATGCGGGCCGCACGGCGGGCTCCGGGCAGGTACACCGCATAAACATTGATGGGCGGCATCGGGTAATCCTGCAGGATGGGTACCAGTTTTCCTGAGCGCAGTTCCTCGCAGATCATGAAGGTGGGCAGCATGTCGATGCCCAGACCATGGACGGCGGCGAGACGGCTCATGTCGCCGCTGTTGGTGCCGATGCGGCCCTTGACCGGGATATGGTATTCCCGGCCGTCGCGCTGGAACTTCCAGATATTGACGCTGGCCGAGTAGCTGTAGGTGAGGCAGTTGTGGTGGCGCAGGTCTTCCGGATGTTGCGGGGTGCCGTACTGCTCCAGGTAGGCGGGCGATGCGCAGCAGACGAGCTGGACTTCCGCGAGCTTGCGCGCAACCAGATTGGTCTTGAGGTCGCCAGTAATGCGCACCGCCATGTCGATACCTTCTTCGATAAGGTCGACGATACGGTCGCTGAAGCTGAGTTCCAGCTGCAGGTCCGGGTAGCGCTTGCAGAATTCCGGAATCGCAGGAGCGATGTATTGCAGGCCGAAACTGGTGGGCAGGCTGATGCGCAGCATGCCGCGCGGCTGGCTTTCGCTGGTCGCGGCCTGGGCTTCGGCTTCTTCCACGTCGGCAAGGATGGAGCGGCAACGGTCGTAATAGTTGGTGCCGATCTCGGTGAGATTGATGCGGCGCGTGGAGCGTTGTAACAATTGCGCGCCAAGATGCTTTTCCAGTTCGGCCACATGGCGCGAAGCTGCCGTGGGGGAAAGGTGGAGCTGTTCGGCTGCACGCGCGAAGGAGCCGGTCTCCACGACGGTGGTGAACACGCGCATTGCCTGCAATCTGTCCATGTTGAATTCCTTTGTGCCGAAAATCGGGATAAATAATTTATTGTTTTCATATTTATCCCGGTTTTAGAAATTGTCAAACTGCCGCTCATGATTTCGGATCGCAAGAAACGAGGGCCTGTGCTTTTCGTTCCGCACGGTGCTCCTACCATGGCGCTGGAGCCCGGCGAAGCGGGCGCGGCTTTGTCTGCGTTCGCAACCCGTATTCCGCGCCCGCCAGCGATCCTTGTGATTTCGGCACACTGGAATACTGCCATCCCCACCTTCAGTGCCGCCTGCAAGCCGGAAACCATCCATGATTTTTATGGTTTTCCCCAGGCGCTCTATGCGATCCGCTACCCGGTGTGCGGGGCGGTGAAATGGGCGATGGAAGGGCGCGCCTTGCTGGAAGAAGCCGGATTCGAGGTCGGCGTCGATCCCAAGCGCGGACTGGATCATGGCGCCTGGGTGCCCTTGCGTCTCATATATCCGGATGCTTCGGTTCCGGTCGCCGCCATTTCGTTGCAAACGCGATTGGGGCCGGAGCACCACTACCGGCTGGGCCAGGCGCTGGCTCCTTTGCGCGATGCGGGCGTGATGATCCTCGCCTCGGGCAATCTGACGCACAACCTGGGCCATTTCGGGCTGCGGCACGGCATGGGCGTATCGCTCGATTATGTCCAAGACTTCCAAACCTGGTGGCGCGAGCGCGTCGAGGCGCGGGATGTCGAGGCCTTGCTGGATTACCGCCGCCAGGCGCCGGGTGCGCAGGAGGCGCATCCCACCGAGGAGCATCTGCTGCCGTTTTTCGTGGCGCTGGGAGCCGCAGGCGAGAAGTTCGAGTCCGAGGTGGTGCATGCCGGCATCGACCACGAGATTCTCGTGATGGACACCTATGCTTTCTGGCCGCCCGGTTCGGCCGGGAACATGAATCAGTAATGCGAGAGCCGGCTGCGGCCGGAAGTTCTTGGACAGTTTACAAAGAGGAGTGCTTATGACCGACCTGTTTACCCCGATCAAACTGGGGCGCACCGAGTTGCGCAACCGTATCGTGATGGCGCCGCTGACGCGTAATCGTGCGGGCGAGGGCAATGTTCCGACGCCGCTCAATGTCGAGTACTACGCGCAGCGCGCTTCCGCCGGCCTCATCGTTACCGAAGCGACGCCCATTTCCGACATGGGGCATGGCTATCCGGCGACGCCGGGCGTGCATACCCAGGAGCAGGTTGCCGGCTGGAAAAAGGTGGTCGAGGCCGTGCATGCGCGCGGCGGCAAGATATATCTACAGTTGTGGCATGTGGGTCGTATTTCGCATCCTTCCCTGTTGCCGAATAACGCATTGCCAGTCGCGCCTTCCGCGCTCAAGCCGGCCGGACAGGCATTTACCTACAGCGGCTTACAGGATTTCGTGACGCCGCGCGCGCTGGAAACCGGCGAAATCCCGGGCATTATCGAGGACTACCGCAAGGCGGCGCAGAATGCGCTGGAAGCTGGATTCGATGGTGTGGAAGTGCACGCCGCCAACGGCTATCTGCTCGATCAGTTCCTGCGCGACGGCACCAACCAGCGCACGGACCAGTACGGCGGTTCCATTGCCAACCGCGCGCGCTTGCTGCTCAAGGTCGTTTCCACGGTATGCGAGGTCTGGGGTGCGGATCGCGTCGGTGTGCGGATTTCGCCGATCAACCCTTTCAATGACATTCGAGACTCCGATCCGCAGGCGCTGTTCAACCACGTCGCGGAGGCGTTGAGTCCATATGATCTCGCTTATCTGCATGTGGTCGAGGTCGGCATGGCCGACGAAGCGCCGCAGCCGTTTGATTTTGAAGAGCTGCGCCGCAGCTACCAAGGCAACTACATGGCTAACGGCTCCTACGACAAGGAACGCGGCAATGCAGCCATCGCCAGCGGTCGTGCGGACTGCGTCGCCTACGGCGTGCCTTTCATTGCAAACCCCGATCTGGTGGAGCGTTTCCATGCCAATGCATCGCTCAATCAGGCCGATCAGAGCACTTTTTACGGCGGTACCGAAAAGGGTTACACCGATTATCCGGCGCTGGCCTGAAAGTGGGATGATCACGTAACCGATTGAGCGAAGAAAGGAAACTCTTGGATAGCGTCGATCTTTCCGTGCTGAAAACGCTGGACGCGTGGCGTCGGGAGACGCAGCCGGTATGGCTGGTCACCGTGGTCGAGACGTTCGGCTCCAGCCCGCGTCCGCCCGGTGCGATGCTGGTATTGCGCGCGGACGGTCACTCGGTCGGTTCGGTTTCCGGCGGCTGCATCGAGGACGACCTCATCCTGCGTGCGCAGAACGGCGAACTCGCGACTGACCGCGCCGAGATGGTGGTGTACGGCGTCACGCGCGAGGAGGCGCGCCGTTTCGGCCTGCCATGCGGCGGCGCCTTGCGACTCGTGATCGAGCCGGTACGCGAGGGCGCGTGGGTGGGCGAGCTGCTGGAACATATTCTCGCCCACCGTTTGGTGCAGCGCCGTCTGCATCTCGCGACGTTGCAGGTATCTTTGAGCGATGCCGAGCGCGATGCCGCCGTGGAGTATGACGGCGACAGCCTGGTGACTATTCACGGCCCGCGCTGGCGTCTGCTTATCATCGGCGCGGGTCAGACTTCTGAATACCTGGCACGCATGGCACAGGCGCTCGACTACGAGGTGCTCGTATGCGATCCGCGCGAGGAGTTCCGCGCGACCTGGAATGTCCCGGATACGCAAGTCATCGCCGACATGCCGGACGACGCCGTGCTCGCGCTCAATATCGATGGCCGCACCGCCATCATCGCCCTCACGCACGATCCCAAACTGGACGACATGGCGCTGCTGGAAGCCTTGAAATCGAATGCTTTCTATATCGGCGCGCTCGGTTCGCGCGCGAACAATGCCAAGCGGCGCGAACGTCTCGCACTGTTCGACCTGACGTCCGAGGAAATCGGTCGCCTGCACGGCCCGGTCGGACTCTCCATCGGCAGCCGCACACCGCCTGAAATCGCCGTTTCCATCCTGGGGCACCTGATCGAGGTGCGTTCGGGACTGCATCGCAAGCAAGACCAACCAAGCGCGGCCTGTGCCGCATAACTCAAGATCAATCACAACAAGGGAGGCGCCATGATTGCCCTGAACGTCAACAACAAAACTGTCGAGGTCGATGCCGATCCCAATACGCCGCTGCTCTGGGTATTGCGTGACCATCTCCATCTCACCGGCACCAAGTACGGCTGCGGCATGGCTCAGTGCGGCGCCTGTACCGTGCATCTGGACGGGCAGGCAATCCGCTCGTGCGTGACGCCGGTTTCGATGGCGAGCGGCAAGCAGATCACCACCATCGAAGGCCTCGCGGAACAGACGCTAGGCCGCAACGTGCAGAAGGCCTGGCAGGAAATCGACGTGCCGCAATGCGGCTACTGTCAGTCCGGCCAGATCATGGCGGCGACCGCGCTGCTCAAGCAGAATCCCAAGCCCAGCGATGCCGACATCACGGCGGCCATGGATGGGAATATCTGCCGTTGCGGCACCTATAACCGTATTCGCGCCGCGATCCACAAGGCTGCAGAATTGGGAGACGCATAATGAGCGCGATCGAACATAATCCGAGCCGTCGCAATTTCTTCAAGAGTTCCGCCGCGCTGGTTGGCGGACTGATGATCGGTTTCTATCTTCCCATGAAAGGGGGGCGCGCCTATGCCGCCGACGCTGCGGCTGCGCCCAAGGTGTTTCCGCCGAACGCGTTCATCCGCATCGCGCCGGACGACACCATTACCGTGATCGTCAACAAATCCGAAATGGGGCAGGGGGTGTATACCTCGCTGCCGATGCTGATCGCCGAAGAACTGGAGGCCGACTGGAGCAAGATTCGCGTCGAGGCGGCGCCGGTGGGCGCGGTTTACAACCATACCGGCTTCGGCATGCAGATCACCGGCGGCAGTTCCAGTATTTCGTCGTCGTGGGAGCAACTGCGTCGCGTCGGCGCCACCGCGCGCGTGATGCTGGTGCAGGCCGCGGCGCAGCAGTGGGGCGTGCCGGCAAGCGAATGCCGCGCCGAGCATGGCGTGGTCAAGCACTCCAGCGGCAAGACTTTGCGCTATGGTGAACTCGCCGATGCGGCCGGCAAGCTGCCGATGCCGGAAAACGTCGCGCTCAAGAATCCCAAGGATTTCAAGGTGATCGGCCAGTCGATCAAGCGCATCGACACGCCGGAGAAGGTTAATGGCACGGCGCAGTTCGGCCTGGACGTTTACCCGCCGGGCATGCTGACCGTGCTCATCGCGCGCAGCCCGGTATTCGGCGGCAAGGTGAAGAGCTTCGACGCGAACGAGGCGATGCAGGTCAAGGGCGTCGAGGGGATTTATCTGGTGCCTACCGGCGTGGCCGTGGCGGCTACGGGCTTCTGGCCGGCCAAAACGGCGCGCGATCTGCTCAAGATCGAATGGGAAGAAGGTCCGGGCGCAACGCTTTCCACACCCAAGATGCGTGCGGATTACCTGGAGGCGGCGAAAAAGCCGGGCGTCGTGGCGCGCAAGGATGGCGATCCGGCCGCGGCGTTGGGCAAGGGTGCCAAAACGGTGACCGCCGAGTACGAGGTACCGTATCTCGCACACGCCGCGATGGAACCGCTCAATGTTGCGGTCGATCTCAAGCCGGATCAATGCACGATCTGGAGCGGCACCCAGTCGCAGACCATGGACCATGCCGCTGCAGTCAAGATCACTGGTCTCAAGCCCGAGCAGGTGAAGATCCATACCACTTATCTTGGCGGCGGTTTCGGTCGTCGCGCCAATCCCCGTTCCGATTTCGTGATCGATGCCGTGCAAGCCGCCAAGGTGATCGGCCGGCCGATCAAGGTGGTGTGGACGCGCGAGGACGACACGCGCGGCGGCTATTATCGCCCGATGTGGGCGGACCGCATCTCGGCCGCTGTCGACAAGGACGGCAAGCCGGTGGCGTGGCAGCACACCATCGTCGGCCAGTCCATCGTCGCTGATACGCCGTTCGAGCCCTTCCTGACCAAGAACGGCATCGACCAGACTTCGATCGAGGGTGCCGCGACCATGCCGTATGCGATTCCCAATCTTCAGGTCGATATCCATAGCCCGAAGAACCCGGTGACGGTGCAGTGGTGGCGTTCGGTCGGCCATTCGCATACAGCCTTCGTTGTCGAAACCATGATCGACGAACTCGCGCACATGGCGGGCCAGGATCCGGTGCAGTACCGCCTGGCGCTGTTGCAGAAGGCCCCGCGCCACGCCGGCGTGCTCAAGCTCGCGGCGGAAAAGGCGGGTTGGGGCAAGAAACTACCGGCGGGCCATGCTTATGGCGTTGCGGTCCATGAATCGTTCGAAAGTTTTGTCGCGGAAGTGGCCGAGATTTCGCTGGAAGAAGGCAAGGTTCGGGTGCACAAGGTCGTGTGTGCCGTGGATTGCGGCATGGTGGTCAACCCGGATGGCGTGCGCCAGCAACTGGAAAGCGCCGTGGTCTACGGTCTGTCGGCTGCCTTGCAGGGCGAGATTACGCTGGAGAACGGCCGCGTGCAGCAGTCCAACTTCAACGATTACCCGCCGCTGCGCATGTCGCGCATGCCGCAGGTTGAGGTGCATATCGTTCCCAGCGATGCACCCCCGACCGGTATCGGCGAACCCGGAACGCCGCCGATTGCTCCGGCGGTGGCCAATGCGGTATTTGCGTTGACGGGCAAGCGTCTGCGTCGTATGCCGTTCGATTCGGAAACCTTGGCCTGATAAAAGCTGCACCGGTGCATGCCGGGCGGTGCATGGATTGCAGCCGCCCGGTTCCTTGTGGACAATGATCGGTATCCCGCCGGTTTCGGCGGACTCGTTTTCGCTTCGCCAATCTGATCAGACGCTCATGCACCATATCGCCGCCATCGTTCTCGCAGCCGGCTCATCCCGCCGTTTCGGCACGGACAAGCTGCTGCATTCGCTAGGCCAGGGCCAGGAGGCCATGCCATTGGCCGCGCGCAGCTTGTTGCCATGGCTGCAGACCTTCAATCAGGTGACGGTGGTCGTGCGCGAAGACAGCGAACGGTTGCAAGATGCAGTGGCGCAGGCGCTAGGGCCCGAGCGTGCGGCGCGCATCCATTGGCAGCCCTGTCCGGATTCCGACCTCGGCATGTCCGCCAGCCTTGTTGAAGGCGTATCCGCGCATTTGCAAGCCGCCGGCTGGCTGGTAGGTCTCGCAGACATGCCGGCGGTTCCACCCGAGGTGATTGCCACTGTCGGCTCGGCCATTGCTGGCGGGGCGCTGCTTGCAGCTCCCTATTTTCACGGCAAGCGCGGCCATCCGGTGGGATTTTCGGCGCATTACCTGGAGGATTTGCTGGCGCTGGAGGGCGATACCGGCGCGCGCCGGATTCTGGTGCGCGATGCGGAATGGCTGCATCCCATCGAAACCGACAATCCGGGCATTCTTTACGATATCGACAGCCCCGAGGATTTGCGGCGCCCCCTGTAACCATACGTCTCGAGCGCACGCGAATTGCTTGTGTCTCGGAATTAATAACAAGGAGAAACCATGAAGAAACCCGCCATCACCCAGGCTCCCATCCATGATTTGCTGGCCGCGCGCTGGAGCGGACGTGCTTACGACGTAAACAAATCCGTTTCGCGTGAACAGGTGATTTCACTGCTCGAAGCTGCGCGTTGGGCGCCTTCGTGCTTTGGTGACCAGCCGTGGCGCTTCGTAGTATGGAATCGCAGCGAGGATGCAGCCGGATGGCAGCGTGCCTTCGAGTGCCTGGTACCCGGCAACCAGGACTGGGTGAAAAATGCGCAGGTACTGCTGCTGGTCACCGCGGATACTCTGTTCAACCACAACGGCAAGCCCAACCGTTGGGGGCAGTACGATACCGGCGCGGCTGCCGAAAACCTGTGCCTGCAGGCCGAGGCGATGGGCCTCATGGCGCACCAGATGGGTGGTTTCGATGCGGACAAGGCGCGCAGCGAATTCGGCGTGCCGGAGCAATACATTCCGATGTCCATGATTGCGGTTGGCTACCCGGCCGACCCGGCTACTTTCAGCGACGAGGTACGCGAACGCGAAATCGCGCCGCGCAAGCGCCGTGAACTGGGCGAGCTGTTTTTCGCGGGCGCGTGGGACAAGCCCGTCATCTGATAGAATGCCGTTTTCAATGACTCAACCGGGATGCAGCACATGGCCGTTGTAGAACTCACCAAAGCCAACTTCAAGGAAACCATCGAGAACAACGAGATGGTCATCGTGGACTTCTGGGCGCCGTGGTGCGATCCCTGCCTGACTTTCAGCGAAACTTTCAAGCAGGTGGCCGAGAACCATCCGGACATCGTGTTCGGCATGGTCAACACTGAGACTGACAACGAGATCGCCGAATACTTCAACGTCGAGAAGATTCCCGGCATTCTCGTGGTGCGCGAACAGGCCGGCCTGCTCGCACAGGTGGGCGAGCTCGGTGCTCCGGCGCTGGAAGAAATCATTACCTGGGCTCGTAACTACGACATGACGACGGTACGCGAGTATTACGCCGACCAGCAAAAGGCCGGTTGATTATCTGTTTTACCGTAAATGAAATCGGGCGCTTCAAGCGCCCGATTTTTTTGTATGGCAACGCGATAAATCAGCCTGTGAATGAACCGAGAGTGAGCAGGCGGTAGAGGAAGAACAGGCCGAATGCCATCATGATAAACAGAGCCATATTGCCCATGACCTCTGCCGAACTCTTGCCTGTGGTCTTCTCGAACCACACCTTGACGACGTAGAGAACGATCAGCACGAGCGGCACGATGACCAGCAGGTCGGTATCCAGGTTGGTCAGCTTGTCGAAGAAGATGCCGAGCCAGCCGCCTTCCGAGAATACCGATACCGCCACGCCGATGATGCCCAGCACGACCAGCACAAACATCGCTCCTGCCTTGAGGATGTTCATGAGCGATTCCGGACTGCCCTTGGCGATCTCTTCCTTCTTCTTGATAACGCGTCTTGCCATGCTTTCTCCCCCAGATTGCGATGGTTAATTCGATCCTTCCGGCAAATATCTTTCCGGATCGACCGGACGGCCCAGCCGGCGAATCTCGAAGTGCAGTTTGACTCGATCCGTATCGCTGTTGCCCATCTCCGCGATTTTCTGCCCCTTGGCGATCGCCTGACCTTCCTTCACGAGAAGCTGGCTGTTGTGCGCATAGGCCGAAAGGTAGGTCTTGTTGTGCTTAATGATGATCAGTTTGCCGTAGCCGCGCAAGCCGGTTCCGCTGTAGACCACCTTGCCCGGCGCTGCGGCATGGACCGCCTGACCTTGCTCTCCGGCGATGTCGATGCCCTTGCTGCCGCCATCGCTGAATCCCGCGAGTATCTTGCCCTTGGCCGGCCAGGACCAGTCGACGGCTTCGTCATCCGCGGGAGCGGCTGGCTTGTCCGGGGCGGTTTCCGGTTTGGCAGTTTCCGGGCTAGTTGTGTCAGTTTTGGGAGCATCCTTGGCGGCTTCGGCGACAGTCTTTTTTTCCTGCGCGGCAGGCGCAGCCGGTTTTGCCGTGGTGGTCTTGGGCGCAGGTTCGACCGTCATCGCCTTGGCGCTGTAGGGCTCCTTGATCGCCTTGGGCTCGGTCAGCACCGGGATTACATCGGATTTGACGACAGGAGCGGCTTCCGGGGCGGGAGCGCTACCATCGAGCGGACGGGCGACCGGAGCTGATTCCATCTTGAGTGGCGTGGCGACGGCTGCATCGCTATCGACAGGAGCTGCCGGAGCCGGCTGAACGGCGGAAGGGGCCATGGCGGCCTTCGGGTCCTTGAGCTTCAGCACCTGCCCCACATAGATGCGATAGGGCGGCGGAATGTTGTTCCACTGCGCGATTTCCTTGTGGTCGTAGCCGAATTCCAGGCCCAGACTGTACAGCGTGTCGCCCTTCTTGACGGTATACGTGTCCGGACGCCAGTCCTTTTCGGAGGTGACCGCTTTCTTTCCGGCAGGTGCAGGCTGGGTTTTCTTGGAAGGGACGGGGGCGCGTTCGATGACCGGAGCGGAGGTTTGTGGTGCCGTGGCGCAACCCGCCAGCAACAGGATGATAATCCAGGGGTAAAACTTCAACTTGTTCCTCCGAGCAACGGCACGAATTTCACCGCTTCCAGCTTGGTCTGGCGGAATTCCTCCGGCAGGCGCTCGACCAGTACCAGCGTCTGTTCCTGGGTGCCGACCGGAATCACCATGCGTCCGCCGATGGCGAGCTGATCCAGCAGTTCGTTGGGAATATGCGTCGCCCCGGCAGTCACGATAATGCCGTCGAACGGGGCCATGTCGGACAGGCCGTAATGCCCGTCCGCGTGCTTGACCTTGACATTGCGGGTACGCAGTTCGCGCAGGTTGGCGCGTGCCTTCATGAGCAGCGGGCTGATGCGCTCGACCGAATAGACTTCCTGCGCCACTTTCGACAGCACGGCGGTCTGGTAACCGCAGCCGGTGCCGATTTCCAGCACGCGGCCCAACGGACGGCCGCAACGCAGGATTTCGGTCATGCGTGCGACGATGTACGGCTGGGAGATGGTCTGGCCGTAACCGATAGGCAGGGAAACATCCTCGTAGGCACGGATCGAGAGCGCTTCGTCCACGAAAATATGGCGCGGAATGGCATTCATCGCGCCCAGCACCACCTCGTCCTTGATGCCTTGCTCGCGCAGGCGCTGCACCATGCGGTCGCGCGTGCGTTGCGAGGTCATGCCGATACCGTGCAGCGTTGAACTCATAAACCCAGCCAGCCAGTCAGCGCATCGAGTTGCGCGTATTGCGTGAGGTCGATCTGCAATGGCGTGATCGATACCATGCCGTGTTCGGCCGCATGAAAGTCGGTGCCTTCGCCGGCATCCTGTGCGGACCCAGCAGCGCCGACCCAGTACACGGTCTCGCCGCGCGGCGTGACCCATTTGACTACCGGCTCGGCCTTGTGGCGTTTGCCGAGGCGCACGACTTTCATGCCCTTGATCTGATCGAAAGGGACATCCGGCACATTGATATTGAGCAGCACCGGCGGCGGGAAGGCGTTTTCCTGGAAGCGCTTGACCATTTCCACCACCACCTGGGCGGCCGTGTCGAAATATTGCGGCTGATGCCGGGACATGGAAACCGCCATCGAGGGCAGGCCCAGCAGGTAGCCTTCCATCGCAGCCGCGACGGTGCCGGAATAGATGGTGTCGTCGCCCATGTTGGCGCCGTCGTTGATGCCGGAAATCACCATGTCGGGCATGTCATCCAGCAAGCCGGTGACAGCGAGGTGGACGCAGTCGGTAGGGGTACCGTTGACGAAGTAGAAGCCGTTGGCGGCCTTGCGTACCGAGAGCGGGCGATCGAGAGTCAGCGAGTTGCTGGCGCCGCTGCGGTTGCGCTCGGGCGCGACCACGGTGATATCTGCAAGGGGAGCGAGTGCTTTGGCCAGGGCGGCCAGTCCGGGAGCGAAGTAACCGTCGTCGTTGGAAAGCAGGATACGCATCAGTTTCCCCCGGAATGCCGGGCCGAGGCGGCGAAGGCGGCTATCGAAATCGGAAAAGATCGGTAGGCGGTTGTGCGGTTGCGAACATCCATCCCGGTTGAGTTCAGGCGCATCTTATGTAAATTCTGGTGAAGCGGACCCTCGGGATTATAGCGTACACCGCGGCGTTTCGCGGACGCCGTTGCACGACTTTCTCAGGTGGCAGGACAGATGCCGATCAGGGCTGCGGCCGGTTTTCGGACTGCTGCTGCCGGTAGCAGCGCAATGCCAGCAGGTTCTTGACGCGCACGCTGAGCTCAATACGGTCCACCGGTTTTGTGATGAACTCGTCCGCGCCAGCCTGGAGGGCGTACAGGCGGGATTCCCGGTCGTCCAGCGCGGTGATCATGATGACGGGAATACGCATCGTGGCCGAATCCGCCTTGAGTTTTTCGATCACTTCGAAGCCGTTCATGTCGGGCATCATGACATCGAGCAGAATCAGCTCAGGCAGATGTTCCATCGCGAGGTTGAGCGCTTCCTGGCCATTGTGCGCGGCCATGGTCGCGTATTTTTCGGCACGCAGCATCGCTTCGAGTACCCGTACGTTGCGCGTATCGTCATCGACAATCAGTATGCGTGGGCTGGAGGCACTCATATGCAATCCTTTCATTGTCCGCTTCGATAGTGCTGCGACGAAAAATGGCGGAAAGCCATATCGATGGTGCCTCGCAACGCGTCCATTTCCCAAGGGTGGGTGACGAAGATATGGGCTTCCCCTGCCTTGAGAGTTTCGGACACCGCAGGCAGATCGCCTTCATGGACGACCGCGATGCGCACCGCTTCCGGATACATCTCCTTGACCTTGGACAGGAACTCGATCGCATTGGTTTGCGACCCGCGCGCATCCGCTACCACCACGCCGGCCTCGTTGCTCGCCAACATATTCATGCCGTCGATACAGTTTTCTGCCGAGAGCAATGCGTTGTCGGCATTGCAATGTATCTGATGCAAGCTTTTCAACAGATCGGGACCGCCGCCGACCACGACGAGCAGGTTGTCCGGATTGTGCTGGGTGAGAGGAAATTCCAGGCGCCGGCCTTCGCGCAGCAGGGCTTCGAATTCCGCCGGGGGAAGCGGGCGGCTGAAGTAATAGCCTTGAATTTCGTTACAGCCTTGTCGGCGGAGGAAGGCCAGTTGCGCCGCGGTTTCCACGCCCTCGGCAATGGTGTACATCTTGAGGCTGCGGGCCAGCGCCATGATGGCCAGCGTAATCGCGGCCGCATTGGGATCGTAGGTGATGTCGCGCACAAAGGACTGGTCTATCTTGAGGCGATTGATCGCGAAACGCTTGAGATGGTTGAGCGACGAGTAGCCGGTGCCGAAGTCGTCCACGGAGAGTGACGCGCCCATTTCCTTGAGCCGCCGCGTGGACTTGATGAAGGCATCGGGGTCCGACATGATCATGCTTTCGGTCAGTTCAAGCTCCAGGTAGCGCGGGTCCAGGCCGGTTTCCGACAGTACCTGGTCGGCGAGCCAGGCGATGTCGTAGGCATCCAGTTGGCGAGCCGAAATATTGACCGCCACCGTAATCGGCGGCAGCCCGGCTTCCTGCCATTTCCGGTTCTGCGTGCAGGCGGTGCGCAGCACCCATTCGCCGATGGGGACGATCATGCCGGTCACTTCCGCAAGCGGCACGAATTCGTTCGGCGGGACCATGCCGCGTTGCGGATGACGCCAGCGTACCAGTGTTTCGGCACCGATTACCTCGCCGGTCGTGAGGTCGACCTGGGGCTGGTAATACAGTATCAATTCCTCGTTGTCGAGCGCGCGCCGCAGCGCGTTTTCCATATCCAGCCGCTCCAGCGAGCGGGCATTCATTTCGGTGGCATAGAAGTTGTAGCGCTGGTCCACCATCTTCTTGGCGCGATGCATCGCTGTGGTCGCATTCTTCAGCAAGGTGTCGCCGTCTTCGCCGTCGCGCGGATAGATGCCGATGCCGATGCTGGCGCTGATGAAAACCTCGCGTCCGGCAATCTGGAGCGGCTCGGTGAGGGCTTCGAGTGCATTACGCGCTGCCATCGCGGCCTGATCCTCGTTGCGGATTTCGATAGACCATACGAATTCATCGCCGCCAGCTCGTGCCAGAGTGTCGGTTTCGCCTTCGAGTGCCGTGAGCCGCTGGGCCACGGCGTGCAGGACTTCATCGCCACTGGCGTGGCCCAGGCTGTCGATGATGTTGCGGAAGTGGTTGAGGTTGATCACGAGGATCGCGAGCAGGGACTTGTCCTGACGGCTGCGGTCGATGGCCTGCCGCAGACGGTCGTTGAGCAGGTTGCGGTTGGGCAGGCCGGTCAGATCGTCGAAATTGGATTTGCGCTCGATCTGCGCCATGTAGCGTGCGCGTTCGCTGATATCCGTGACCATTACTACCGCGCCCAGCAATTCGCCCTGATCCATGATCGGCGTGCTGGAAACCTCGACCTGAATGGGCGTCCCGTCCTTGCGCCAGAAGACTTCCTGAACGCGCCGGATCGTACTGCCCATGGTGATGGCGGCGGAGACGGGGCAGTCTTCGATCGGGTAGGGCTGGCCATTGGCGCGGGTATGGTGAATCGTGTGGTGCGAGTTCTGCCCGAGCAGCTCGGATTCGGTATAGCCGAGCATGACTGTGGCGGCCGGATTTACGAACTGAATGGTGCCGGTGTTATCCACCACGTAAATACCTTCTGCGGCGGCTTGCAGGATCAGCGCGTTCTGGTGACTGACGCGACGGAAGGCCGCTTCCATCTGCTGCTGCCGCTGGCGTGCACGCACGATGCGCACGGCAAAGGTCAGATCGTCGCCGGTTTCGGTCAGCAGCTTGATTTCTTCCTGGTCGAAGGCATCCGCTTCGGCAGACCAGATGACCAGTACGCCGCGCACATCGTCGTCCAGTTGCAACGGCAGAGCCAGTACGGTCGTCAGGTTGTGCTGGCGAATGGTTTCCCACCAGGGTTCCATGCGCGTGTCATGTTGGGCATCGCGGATCAATATGGCTTCTCCGCTACGGATGGTCATGCCGGCGGCACCCATGCCGGTGCCTCTGTCGTCCCAGGTCATTCCATCCTCATACAGATGTGTGCCGGGCAGTCCATAGTGCGCCATCGGGCGTAGCGTTTTTTGCTCGTCCTGCTCCGCGTAGCCGATCCAGGCGAAGGGATAGTTGCCGACTTCCACGATGAGTCGGCACACCTCCTGCAGTTCGTCCTGTTCTTCCTCGGCCCGAAGCAGGGCGCGGTTGCTTGCGCTCAGCACATGGTGAGCGCGCAGGCTGCGGCGATGCTGGCGGGTGAGCTGTTCGATATGGCGGCGGTGCGCCTGGATGTTGTCGGCGACCGAGTCGAGAGCGAGAGCGAGGCGCCCTGCATCGCTCTCGTCGTGGGGTACGCCGGTACGCGCCGCAAGCTCGCCATTGGCGAGCCGCTCGGCAGCGATCAGGATGTCTTGCATGTCAGGGCGGGTCATTACTTTTTTTATTCCCTTGTCTGGTTGTTTTCTTCCCCCGCCGCATCCTGGCCGAGGGCTGCAAGTACGGTTTGCAGGAAAGCCTGATAGCGTATGGGTTTGGGGATATAGCCGTCGCAACCGGCGGCGTAAATCTTTTCCTCATCGCCTTTCATCGCAAAGGCGGTGAGTGCGTAAATCTTGATGTCGCGTGTCAACGCATCGCTCTTCAGGATGCGGGTTGCTGCCAGACCATCCATGCCCGGCAGCTGAATATCCATGAGGATCAGGTCGGGATGGTGCTCGCGGGCGATGGCGATGCCGCCCTGCGCATGGCTGGCCTGAATCACCGTATGCCCGGCGCTGTTCAGCAGGAATGCGGCCAGTTTCATGTTCTGCACGTTGTCTTCGATGATCAGGATTTTTGCCATGCTCTGCCCAGTGCGCGACGCACTTCGCCGATGAATTCCCCGGGGTTGAACTCTGATTTCTCCACGATCTGTAGCACCTGCCCATGCAACATCTGGCGGTCTTCAGCCGAAAGGTGCTTGGCAGTCAGGACGACGAGCGGGATGCCCGATGTGCGCGAGGAGGCTTTCAGCGTTTCCACGATGTCGAAACCGCTGACTTCCGGCATCATCAGGTCGAGCACGATCAGGTCCGGCAGATGGGATTGCGCCACTTGCAGGCCTTCGCCGCCGCTATAAGTGCGCAGTACGTTGTAGCCTCCTTTCTCCAGATAGGCGGCGATGATTTCCACCGAACGCGGATCGTCATCGACCACCAGTACCGTTGCCTTGCCGCCGGGTTGGACAAATCCCAGCTTGCCGAGTGCCGCCAACAATTCGTCGGCGGTGATCGGTTTCTGCAGCACATCCGCCGCGCCGAGGGCCAGGCCCTTGCTGCCGTCCGCGACGATGGAGACGATGACCACCGGGATATGCGCGAGTGTCGCCTCCAGCTTGAGCCGGGAGAGAAAGTCCCAGCCATCCATGCCGGGCAGCAGGATGTCCAGTGTGATCAGGTCGGGCTTGCAGTCGCCGCGCAGCATCTCCAGCGCGATCTCGGCGCTGGGGGCGGACGTCGTACGGCAGCCGGCTCTTTCCAGTTGCAGCCGGATCAGGTCCGCGGCCCGGTATTCGTCTTCGATGATCAGTACCAAGGGTGACTGGGCAGCGGAAGGGTGGGATGACATCACGATATCCGGCTCCGCCGCCGCGAAAGAAGGGGCTTCGCGATAGGGCAGCCAGACGGTGAACGTGCTGCCCTGGTCCTGTACGCTCGCAACCGAAACCGCTCCGCCATGCAGGTCGATGAGCTTCTTCACCATGACCAGTCCGAGGCCGGTGCCGTCGAAGCGCCGCGACAGCGAGCTGTCGAGCTGGACGAATGGCTGGAACAGGCGGGCGAGATCGGTTTCCGCAATGCCGATGCCGGTATCGGTCACGGCGATTTCGATGAATTCCGCCGCCTCGCTGGTGAAGCCGGAATGCATTTCCGGCCGCGTGTCGGTATGGGCCGTCACCTCTTCGCGACTGCGGCGAGAGGCGGTCAGCGTCACGCTGCCGTTTTCCGGCGTGAACTTCACTGCGTTGGATAGCAGGTTGTAGATGATCTGCTTCACCTTGCGCGGATCCAGCCAGGCCGTGCCGAGGTTCTCCGGCGCGTCGATGAGGAGATGGATGCGATGTGCCAGCGCCCGCTCGCGAATGATGGAGAGAGAGCCATGCAGCAGCGCCGCTACATCGGTTTCCTCCGCTTCGAGCATCATCTTGCCGGCTTCGATCTTGGACAGGTCGAGCACGTCGTTGATGAGGTACAGCAGGTGCTGTCCGCTTTCGAAGATATCGTTGATGTATTCGCGCTGCTGCTCGGAAATCTCGCCTACGAGGCCGTCGCGCATGACTTCCGAGAAGCCGATGATGGCATTGAGCGGCGTGCGCAGCTCATGCGACATGTTGGCGAGGAACTCCGACTTCATGCGGTTGGCTTCTTCCAGCTGCATGTTCTGGCGATTGATTTCCTCGCTGCGCATGCGTAGTTGCTGCGCGAGCAGCCGCAGATCGTCGTACTGCCGCACATTGTTGAGGGCGACGCCCAGTTGCGCCGCGATGCGCTCCAGGAAAGTCAGGTCGCGATCGCTCAAGGGGCGGCTGGACACGACCACGAGGATGGCGAGCAGCTTGTCGAAATGCAGCGCAGGGCATAGCACGATGACCGACGGGCGGATGTTCTTGGCCGCGCCTTCCGGCCCGAACAGGTGGGTCGGATCGAAATCGCGCAGCACGCGGGTACGCTGTTCACGGGCTACTTCGCGCAGCAAGTCATCGGGAAGCAGCAGTTCGGCGAGCGGCATGCCGGAGGCGTTGTGCCGCGCTTCCTGGCGGTACAGGCCATTCCACTCGTCAAAGTGGTAAACAGCCGAGAATGGGTAGGCGTGGTTGCGGCTCAGGGTTTCCAGCATGCCTTTCAGCAGCTTTTCCCGTTCCAGCGTCGAGTTGAACAGGCGCAGCACATCGCCGTGGGTGCGCTCGTACAGCGCGGCGATCATGATCTCCTGCTGGCGGACTTCCAGGTCTTCCTTGACGCGTACCGCTTCTTCGAAGGTGGAGATCAGCAGGTCGAGTATCTGCTGCCGCTCGGCATTGACGAAATGCTTCTGGCCGGAGAGATAGATTTCCAGGCCCACCTGCATCTTGCGGTTCTGGCGCATCTCGTGGTTCATGAGCAGGTAGTCCACGCGCGACAACAGGTATTTCTCGTCATAGGGCTTGCGAATGAAGTTGTCGGCGCCGCACTCGAGGCCGCGCAGCACGTCCTGCACATCGACCAGCGAGGTGACCAGCATGACCGGCAGCGCCGCATGGCGGGGATCGGCGCGAATCGCGGAGCACAGGTCGTAGCCGCTCATTTCCGGCATCACGATATCGCTGATGACCATTGCGACGTTGAGCTTGTCCAGCAGCTCCATGGCCTGGCGGCCGTTGGTCGCGACCGCCACCTGGAAGCCGTTGCGTTCCAGCAGGTACTGCAGGTGCTCCGCCTGCGTCGGGCTGTCCTCGACGATCAGGACGCAGGCATCCTGTCTTGTCACTTCCTCGCTAGGTTCTTCCGCCATAGTTGTTGTCCTCAAGGGGATGTCAGCTTTCTGGCGCTCTCGGCCAGCAGTGCAATCATCTTTTCCGGGCTCAGCACATGCGTGGCTGCGCCCTGCGCAATGGCCGCGCCCGGCATGCCATGGACCACCGAACTCTGCTTGTCCTGGGCGATGGTCAGCGCGCCGAGACTACGCATCAGCCCCAGCTCGGCCGCGCCGTCGTGCCCCATCCCTGTGAGCAGAATTCCGATTGCCTCGTTCCCGTAAGCCTGTGCGACTTCACGGAACAGGTAGGACACCGAAGGACAATGGCCGTTTTCCGAGCTGTTGTCTTTCAGGGCCACCCGTCCATTCCGGTCCACGCCGCCGTGTACGCCGCTGGGAATCACGTAGGCATGCCCTGGCTGGATGAGCATGCCGTGCTCCGCGATATGGGTGGGAAAGCCGGTGGTCGAGCCCAGCCATTCCGCAAACCCTTCGGAAAACCCATCCGCAATGTGCTGGACAATGACGATGGGAAGCGGAAAGCGGCGCGGCAGTCCGGACAGTATTTGCTGCAGCACCAGCGGCCCGCCGGTCGATGAGCCGATGGCGACGATGCGTGCGGTCTGGGCAGCCTCGGGTACCGCGCATGTCGAATCCGGTGCGGCTGTCGCAGCGGATTTGGGCTTGGCCCAACGCTTGACCACCTTGATTTCCGACATCAGCTTGACGGTCTGGATCAGCTCGCGGGCGGTCGCGATGTGATCGGGATGGCCGATGCCCGGCGGTCGCTTCATCACGGCGAGCGCGCCGGCCTCCAATGCCGTGAGCGTGGCGGAGGTGTCGTCGCGGGAAGTGCTGCTGCCGGTCACGATGACGATGGGCGTCGGGTAGTTTTCCATAATCGCGCGCGTTGCCGCGTAACCGTCCATTTTCGGCATGTGCAGGTCCATGGCGATGATGTCGGGCTTGTGGGTGCGTACCGCTTCCAGCGCCTCTTCGCCGTTGCTTGCGGTCGCGATAACGCGAATGCTCTGGTCCGACGCGAACAGATACACCAGAAACTCCCTGACCGAGGGCGAGTCCTCGACGACCAGCAGGCGGATGGGCGAGCGCTTGCTGCGAGGGCTATCGGCCATGGCGCACCTGCCAGTCTTTGTCGGAGATCGGGCTACGCATCGGCATGCTCTCCTATATCAGCCGCCCGATGGTTTCGAGCAGATTGCTTTGCTCGAAGCTGCGTTTGACGATGTAGGCATCGGCGCCGACATCGATGCCCCGTTCGCGGTCTTCGCGCGATTCCAGCGCGGTTACCAGTATCACCGGCAATTCCGCGAGCTTCTTGTCGGCGCGTATCTTGGCGGTGAGGTCGAAGCCGTCCATGCGCGGCATTTCGACATCGGACACCACGATATCGAAGCTGCCGCTGCGCAATTGCGTATAACCGTCGACCCCGTCCACCGCGGTGGTGACCTTGTAGCCCGCGAGTTCGAGGATGCCTTTCAGCAGGCCGCGTGCCGTGATCGAATCTTCCACCACCAGCACATGCTTTTGCTGCGCAGGGCGAGTCTGCCCCTGTTCGGCGATCGCCGCCGATCTGCCGGCAGGCGCCAGCACGGCGGATTTCATCATGTCCAGCACATTCAGGATGGGCACCGCCTTGCCGGAACCGAGTATGGTGGCGGCGGCGATGTTGCGCACGCGGGATAGCTGCCTGCCCAGGCTCTTGACCAGTACTTCCTGCTCGTTGAGAACCTCATCCACCACGAAAGCCATTTGCCGGCCGCTTGCCGCCAGCAGCACCACCTGGACGAAGGGGCTGTCCGCGCTTGCTTCGTGCGCAATCCCCAGCACGTCGCCCATGTATACCAGCGAGAAGGTGACATCGTTGAGGCGTACCGTCGCGCGGCTCTGTGCGGTGAGAATCTCGGTCTTGAGAACCCGCGTGGTCTGTTCGACATGGCTGGTGGGCAGGACAAAGATCTGCTCGGCGATGCGTATGATGATGCCGCGGTAAGTGGCCAGCGTCAGCGGCAACAGGATGCGGAAGCTGGTGCCGATATCCGTGTGTGTCGTCACATGGACGGAGCCGCCCATCGTATCGATTTTCTCGCGCACGATGGCGAGCCCCAGGCCCCGGCCGGAAATTTCCGTGATGATGGGACTGGTCGAGACGCCGGAATGGTAGATCAGGTCCATCACCTCGCTCTCGCTCATGTTCGCGGCATCGTCGCGATTCAGCAGGCCGAGACGCTCGGCATGGGAAATCACCTTGCCGGTATCGATGCCCGCGCCATCGTCCGAAACGGTGACGTTCACACGGTTGCCGTTGTGCGGCTGGACGGCGATGATGACTTTGCCGCGGCCGGGTTTCCCCTTGCGCACGCGCTCCTCGGGTTTCTCGATGCCGTGATCGATGGCGTTGCGCACCAGATGGATCAGCGGGTCCTTGATGGCTTCCAGGATACGGCGGTCGGCCTCGAGCTCGGCGCCCTGCATGGTCAGTTCGATGTCCTTGTCGTACTGCCGGGCGAGATCGCGCACGAGGCGCGGGAAGACTTCCAGCACCGTGGAGAAGGGCAGCATGAGCACCTTCTTCATATCCTCCAGCAACTCGTCCACCATGCGGCCTATCATGCGCTGATCCTGCTCGGTGGCCCGGACCAGCGTGTTGATCTGGTGATTGAGCGTCCTGATGAAGGTATTGTTCTGGTCGAGCAGCACCTGCAATTCCGCCTGCGCGGCCGAGGGGTGCGGCATCTCCAGCGCCTGGCTGTCGAAGTTCGACCACTCCTTGTTCCAGTTCACGACCAGGGTTTGCATGGCAGACAACTCCTGGCGCCGCTGCTGGGCCAGCAGCTTGGCGGACAGCATTTCTTCCACCTGCAGGAAGATCGAATCGAGCTTGGCGATGGGGATGCGCACCGTGCTTGCCGTCGCTGCTTTATCGATGCCGGGTGCAGCTTTCGAAGCCGGCGTGTCCGCAGCAGGTGGGGGTGAGGCTTCCCGTGCCGGAGCGGGGGTAAGGGCGGTATCTGTTTCGCCGAGCAGGGCGCTGAGCTGCTTCAGGGTGAGGAGCAGGTTTTCGTACAGGGCGGGCGTCTCGGCCAGCTCATTGCGCTTCATCGCCGCAAACGTATCTTCCAGCGACTGGCAGATGCTTTCGATGGCGATCTGGTCTACCGAGCGTGCCGCGCCTTTCAGGCTGTGCGCTTCCCGGAACACCTGCTCCACGAGCGCGGCCCGGCTGCCCGCGTCCTTCAGCTGTTCCAGTTCCGATATGCCATGGAACAGGGCATCGATGTGCTCTTTCGCCTCCACCCGGAAAGTGGCGAGCAGGCGCCTGAGGAATTCCTGATCGCTGTCCGTCATGTCTTTTCCATGAGTCGCTTCAATTTCAGACCGAGCGCGTGCAGGTTCTCCACGGTCGCCTTGGTCCGGCCGGCGCTGTCGGCATTCTGGTGAGCGGCCTCGCTGATGCCCTTGATCGCAAGTACGGCCTGATCCATGCCTATCAGCTGTTGCTGCGCGGAAACGGCGATCTGGGTGGCCGCCTGCGCTGCTTCCTGGATGCTGTCCGCAAGCGTGTTGATCGATTGCCCGACTTCTCCCGATAGCCGCACGCCGGATTCGACGGCCTTGTTGCCGTGCTCGGTCGCCATCGCGGCGGCATTGGTGGCTTTCTGGATGTCGCCGAGGATGGCGCGCACCTGGTTGGTCGCCTGTTTCGACTGCCCGGCCAGGCTTTTCACTTCCTGCGCCACGACCGCGAAGCCCTTGCCTTGTTCACCGGCCTTGGCGGCTTCGATGGCGGCATTCACGGCGAGCAGGTTGGACTGTTCAGCCAGATCGTTGACGGTGGCGATAATCTCGCCGATGGTCTGGCTTTGTTCCGACAGGCGGATGATGCTTTGCGCCACGGATTCCATCTGCGCCTGGATATTCCGCATCGCTTCCATCACTTCCTCGACCGACTTCCTGCCATGTTGCGAGATTTCGGCCGTGCGCTGCGAGGTTTCCGAGACTTTGCGCGCCTTGTCCGCAGCGATCATCGCCGTCTGCTTGACCTCTTCCACGGTCGAGGTCGTCTGGGCGACGGCCGTGGCCGTTTCGGTCGAGCCGGAAGCCACTTGGCCTGCTGCTTCCAGGATGTCGCTGGTGGATTCGGCGAGGACGCTTGCCGTTTCCTGTATCTCCTGCAGCAGGCGATTCATGCCGGCTTCCGCACGCTTGCGCTCGGTAATGTCGATGATGCTGGCGAGCACCAGGCCGCCTTCCTCGGTCTGGATCGGATTGAGCCCGATTTCGACCGGTACTTCCTGGCCGTCCTTGCGCAGGCCGAAGAGGTCGCGGCCTGCGCCCATGCTGCGCATGCTGGGACTGGCGAAGAACGAAGTGCGGTAGCCTCCATGCATTCCGCGGAAGCGTTCCGGGACCAGGGTTTCGACGGATTGGCCGACCAGTTCCTCCCGCGTATAGCCGAAGAGCTTTTCCGTCTGCGCATTGATCAGCGTGATGCGGCCTCCCTGACCCACCAGGATGATGGCATTGGGCGCCGATTCGATCACCCGGCGCAGGCGTTCCTCGGCGCGTTTGCGCTCGCTGATGTCGATGATGCTCGCGAGCACCAGGTTTTCCCTGTTGCCGCGGATGGGGTTGAGGCCGATTTCCACCGGAATCTCGCGACCGTCGCGATGCAGGCCGAACAGATCGCGTCCGGCGCCCATATTGCGTACGCTGGGCTGGGCGAAAAAACCGGTCCGGTAGGCGGGGTGCGCAGCCCGGAAGCGCTCCGGCACGAGTATCTCGATCGGTTTTCCTATGAGCTCCCTGCGGGGATAGCCGAACAGCTTCTCGGTCTGGGCATTGACCAGCACGATCTTGCCGTGGCTTTCCACCAGCACGATTGCGTTCGGCGCGGCTTCCACGATATCGCGGAAAATGCCCGAACCTACGCCGGGCGCGATGAAACTCCAGTTCCAGGGTAACAACTTGCCTAGGATTCCCATCTGCTTCTCCGTCTTGTTGCTATTGCCCCTTTATTGATGTTCGACCAGCCGCTTGAGGCGCACTCCGATTTCGTGCAGGCTCTGCGCGGCCATTTCGGCCTGTTTGGTGCCAGCCATGTTCTGAACGCTGGCTTGTCTGATGTTTTCCATCGCCAGCGCCACCTGATCCATGCCGACCAGCTGCTGCTGGCTCGATGCAGCAATCTGCAGCGCGGCCTGGGCCGCATCCTCGATGTTTTGCGTCAGGGCCTGGATCGTGCCGCCCGCCGCATCCGACTGTCTGGCCCCATCTTCTACTGCCTTGCCGCTGAGGTCGGTTGCCATCACGGCCAGGCCGGTGACTTTCTGGATGTCGTTGAGGATTGCGCGCACCTGCGCCGTCGCCTGCCGCGATTGTTCCGCGAGCGATCTCACTTCCTGCGCCACGACGGCAAATCCCTTGCCATGATCACCAGCCTTGGCGGCCTCGATGGCGGCATTCACCGCGAGCAGGTTGGATTGCTCGGCCAGATCGTTGACGGTGGCGATGATCTCGCCGATCACCTGGCTCTGTTCGCTGAGACGCGTGATGGTGCCAGCGGTGGAAACCGTCTGCGTGCGTATGCGGTCGATCCCGTCGATCAGGGCCTCGACCGCCTGTTGCCCGGACTTCGAGATCTGGGCGGTGGCCTGTGCCATATCCGAAACCTGCCGGGCCTTCTCGGTGCTGATCTTGACGGTCTGCTTCACTTCTTCCACCGTCGTAGTGGTCTGGTTGACGGCGGTGGCGGTCTCCACGGCGCCGCTTGCAACCTGCGTGGTCGTGGCCAGAATTTGCGCGGAGGAACTCGCCAGCTGGGTGATCGTCTCGCGCAGCTGGCGGTCGATGGTGCGGGTCAGCAATATGCTGAGCACGACGCACAGAATGAAACCGACGGTCGATAGGAGGAGGATCGCGAGCACGATACGGTCGGTGGTCGCGTTCAGCTGTTCCTTCTGCTGGGCGATCCGGCTCAGTTGCGCGCTCCGGAATTGCTCGGCCTTGTCGGTCAGGATTCTCGCCCTCGGCAGCATTTCCTGCTCGCTCATGGCAATTGCCTCCGCGGTTTTTCCGCGCTGGACGAGCACGATGGCGTTCTGCACATAGCGTTCGAGTTCTTGCTGGAGCGCGGCAATCTCGTTCAGTTCCTCGAGATGCCGGTCGGACAGGGAGTGCCGCATGCGCTGGAGCGCTGCGGCGAAGCGCCGGGAGTCCTGTTCTACTTCGCGAATATAGTATTGCTGCTGTTCGGAAAACAGGAAGAGCCCCCGGTAATGCTGTATCTGGGAACTGATGGCGATCCTGAGTTCACTCGCGCCCTCAGTCAGGATCTCCCGCGTATCGATGAAGCGTTCGTACTGTCGCTGCTCCAGGTCGCGTGCATAAAATGCGCCCCCTGCGACCAGCAGGAACATCAGAAGCACGACGGCATAGCCGGCGAAAATCTTGTTGCTTATGGTCATGTTGTCCCCCCATAGCGCCCGTTCATGGGCCTCATACCTTGTAGCGCTCCACCAGTTGCTTCAGCCGTATGCCCAGCGCATGCAGGTCATGCGCCGCGATTTCAGCCTGGCGGGTGCTTTCGATGTTTTGTGAAGTCGTTTCCTTGATGTTGGCCGTCGCCAGCGCCAACTGGTCCATGCCGACCATCTGCTGCTGGGCCGAAACCGCAATCTGATTGGCCGCTGCGGCGTTCTCGCCGATACGTTCCGCCAGCAATCGGATCGATTCGCCGGCATCCTGCGATTGCCGCACGCCGTTCTCCACCACCTTGGACCCTTGTTCTGTCGCGAGCACGGCGAGATGCGTGCCTTTCTGGATGTCGCCGAGCAGGCTGCGAATCTGCGCGGTGGCCTTCTTCGACTGCTCGGCAAGGTTCTTCACTTCTTGCGCCACGACCGCAAACCCGCGACCGTGCTCGCCGGCCTTGTTGGCTTCGATGGCGGCATTCACCGCGAGCAGGTTGGACTGTTCGGCCAGATCCTTGACCGTGTTGACGATCTCGCCTATGGCCTGGCTTTGCTCGCTGAGACGCACGATGCTCTGGGCGATGGATTCCATCTGCTGCTGAATAAGGTTCATGCCATCGATCACGTCCTCCACCGATTGACGGCCGGTCTGGGAAATCGCGACGGCATTCTGTGCCGCATCCGCCACATGCTTGGCCTTCTGGCTGGACAGCTGCACCGTCTGCTTCATTTCTTCCACGGTGGAAACGGTCTGGGCGACCACGGTCGCGTTTTCCGTGGCCCCGGCCGCGATCTGCGAGGTGCCGGTCATGATGGCGTTGGTGGAGGCGGTCAGCACGCTGACGCCCTCGACCAGCTCGCGGTTGATGGCGCGCAGGTTTTCCACCATTGCGGAAAACGCCTGCCCGAGCACGTCTCGCTCCGACGGAGTGGGGATCTGCACGGTCAGGTCGCCATTGGCAATCCGCCGTGCCACTTCCGCCTTGGAGCGCAGGCTGCTCACCATCGCGGCGAATGTGTTGCCGAGCGCATCGCGGTCCGAGCGGGGGGTAATCTCCAGAGTGAGGTCTCCCTGGGCGATCTGATGGCCCACGGCGGCTTTTTCCTGCAATGACGCGGCCATCTCGCGGAATTTTTCTTCCAGGAAGCCAATCTCGTCGGCGCGCGACTGCATGATGGGCCTCACCACGATCTCGCCGGCGGCGATCTGCCGGGCGTCTTCCGTGATCGCACGCAGCGGCTCGGCGATCACGCCATGCAGCCGCCGCGATACCGGCAGCGTGATCAGCAGCGAACCCAGCATCACCAGCAGGATGATGCTGCCGTAGCGCCCTATGCGCTTTAACAGAGGCTCGGTTTGTACCCGCATGTACACGGTGCCGATCTGCTGCGTTTTCTCCATGATGGGCCAGAAGACGGATAGCTCGCTGCCTTCGAAATAAGTGCGTTTCGGCAGGGCGCGATGAGGCGGGGCGGCGGAGTCGCCATCGCGCAGGTAAGAGGTGAACAGCAAGCCCTGGGTGTCGTATACCGCCGCTGCGCTCACATCCGGGCTGGAGCGCAATGCGTGAAGGTATTCCTGCGCCGTCTTTGCATCGCCGAATACCAGCGACGCGGAAATGTTGGAGGCGACAATGCCGGCGCGTACGGCCACGCCTTCGCGCTGTTCCGTACGATAGGAAACGCTGTCATAGGCCACGATGATGATGCCGGCTACCAGAAGAGCCACGGCGCTTGTCATGAAGGTGATCAGCGTGAGCTTGCGCTGGATGGGAATGTTGAGCAGCCAGTTCATGTTCATGGTTGCGGCCTCGGCTTGACGTTGACGGCAAGGCCGAGCAGTTTCGAGCTCAGCACCAGGTTGTTCTTCGCGGCTGCACCTTCGTCGATTTCAAAACGCACCCGATTGTCCTTGAGCACGAAGTTGACGATGGCTCCCTTGCCGCCGCTGTCGCTGACGGTCAGCACCGGACTGCCGCGCAAACTGTCGATGGCTTGCGAGGCATTCGGATCGGTATTGGAGAAGAAGGCGATCTGGCAGTTGGATTCGGGCGTGATGGCCGGCAGGCGGCGCACCACGATAGGCCGGTTTCCGGGCTGCTGACTCGTCGCGGCAGAATCCAGCGCCTTGCCGAACGGATCGGCACCCGCCAGGCACAGATTGAGCGGCGTTTCGGGAGCGATGCCCGGCCAGTCGACATAAATGCCGAACTTGGTGAGATAGGCGGCCTTGACCGCATATTCGACCGGCTCGGCGATAGCCGCGGTGGCCAGCATGCCCAGCAGCGCATGGCAGGCCAGGAGTCGCATGAGGGGTGCGCGCATCAGAATTGCCATGCAGCCTCCATGTACACGCTGCGGCGGAATTCGCTGCGGTTGGGAAGCGAGCCGAATTCCGGATGCTGGCGGTCGAGCAGGTTGAACCCGGTCACGGACAGGCTCATGTTTTTGCTGACTTTCCAGCCCAGACGGGCATCCAGTTCGGTGTATGAAGGCACGTCCGAGGCGGACAGGCTCCCGACGGAGCGTAATGTCATGTCCAGCTCCAGATTGCGCGGCAGATTCATCGACGAACGCAATGAGAACTGGTAACGCGGGTCGGTTTTCAGCGCGTCCAGGCTGGTAACATCGGTGCTGCCAGAGGCAAGTTCGAGGTCTTTCCTCAGGTAGTTGTATCCCGCGCTCAGCCGCCACCAGTCGTTGATGCGGTAATTGCCCCAGATTTCGGCGCCGTAGGTGTTGCCTTGCAGATTGTTGCCGATCATGAGGACACCGCTGGGCAAGGTTTCGATGCTGCGCAGCTTGTCGTAGTCGTTGTAGAAGGCGGAAACCGAGAACGAGAGATTTTTCGTCAGGTCGGCGCGATAGCCGACTTCATAGGCGATGAGTTCTTCGGAGTCGAAATCCTTGTTTCCCACGAGCAGGAACGGGGCCTGGCCGGGAACGAGAAACTCCGTATCGATGCGCGATGGCGTACGCACCGAACGCGAGACCGCCGACCAGAGCAGGGACTTTTCATTCAGCTTCCAGGCAATTCTGGCGCTGGGCTGGGTTTCCGTCCCGGTATAGCTGTTATGTTCGAATTTAATGCCCAGTGTGAGCTTGAGCGCTTCACTGAGGGCAATGCTGTCCTGCACGAACATGTTCGCGAGCTTGAGGCTGCGCCGCTCGGGCAGGAACGCCAGGGCTGCCGAGTTCGTGACATGGTCTTCCATCACCCGATAGCCGCCGCCCCAGACGATGTCCTGGCTTTTGCTCCAGCGGAAGCGGTGCTGGATGTCGAGGTCGTAGGTATCCAGCTGCTCCTGGAAAAGTCCGGGATAGTTGCGCCGGGTACGGTCGAAATAGGCCTGCACCTGTACGCTGTCGTCTCCTCCGAGGGCATGATTCCAGCGGCCGAGCAGGTTGACGCCCGAGAGCGTCTTGTCGCTGCCCCTGAGTTGGTCGGATTCACCGTCATAGAGGTCGCCTTGCAGGGTGAACTTGTCGCCATGGGTGCCGGAATCCAACCGGAAGCCTGCTTGCTGTCGTGTCCAGCGGTCATGGGCGTCCGTGCCGTTGGCGTGTTCGGTATGGTCGCGCTCGAATCCCTTGGCATACACGCGGAAAGAAGTGTCTTCGTCCACCTTGCCGCCGTAGCGCGCCGCGCCGCCGCGCTCTTCGGTGCCTACGCCCGCGCTGAGCAGCGTTCCCTGCGTGTCCGTCGCCGAGCGGGTGATGATGTTGATGACGCCATTGACTGCGTTCGACCCCCACAATGTCCCGCCAGGGCCGCTGATGACCTCGATGCGTTCCACGTCCTGCAGCATGACGTCCTGCGCATCCCAGAACACGCCCGAGAACAGCGGGGTATATACCGTGCGGCCGTCGATCAGCACCAGCAGTTCATTGGCGGTGGTCGTGTTGAAGCCGCGGGCGGTAATGGCGTACTGGCTGGAGTCGACACGCGCCACTTGCAGGTTGGGCGCCAGCCGCAGCACTTCGGGCAGGCTGGTATAGCCCGAGCGGCGAATGTCTTCCTGCGTGATGACGAACACGGCCGCCGCCGCGTCGCTGAGCGATTCCTTTTTCTTCGAAACCGAAGAAATCTCGATGTTGGCCAGCTCCTCGATACTCATATGCGAGAAATCGACCATTTGTTCCGCCGGGGCTGCGTATGCGATACATGGCGTCAGCAACAGCCAGCCGGCAAGCCGCCGCGCAATGCCCGCCTGCCGGCAACGGATGAAACGAGTGCCCTGTAGTTTCACGTTTTCTCCTTCGAAAGACGGTGCTGCTCCCCCCCAACCCGCCTTTCACCAGATGGTTACGTCACTGCTTTATGCCACCTCTTCATGCACCACGATGCCGTCGTGATGCAGCATCTTCGCTGCATCCAGTACGACTAGCCGTTCGGCAGTGATGCCCTTGAGATAGTCTTCGCGTATGCCGGTCAGTGTCGGCAGTTTTGTCTGCAGGCTGTGCAGAGGAATATCCTGCACGCCGAGTATCGCGTCCGCCAGGATGCCGAATTCCATATCGCCATCCGAGAGGATCACCACTTTGTTCAGATCGGTCAGGCCTTGCGTTGGAAGCTCGAACAGCTTCTTGAGGTCGATGACCGACATCACCTGGCCGCGCACGTTGACGATGCCTGCCACGAAGGGCGGAGTGCAGGGCAGCGGGGTCAGATCCCTCAGCGGATAGACTTCCCGTACGTAGGCCGTTTCGATGGCATAGTTCTCGTATGCGAGCAGCATCGTGACGACTTCGATGGTCTCTTCCGTTCCGGCTTCTTCCGGAGCTTGCGCCAGCATCCGCGCTCGTTCACGCAATATGCTTTCCCACATTGCCGGCGGAACCGCATCGGGTATGGCCGTCGTCTTTTTTCTTCTGGTGCGTCCGGGAGCTTGCGGCTTGGTCATGCGGCTCGCTCCTCATGCTGCAGGGCGCTGCGGATGATTTCGGTCAGTCTGCCCGCAGTCAGTCCGCTCGATTCGGGAATGACGTCATCGGGCTTCTGCGCTTCCAGTACCAGCAGGGCGTTGGCGAAATGCTTCGCGGCCTGGCGCGGCTGATTCTGGTCGCGGCACAGGTTGCCGAGCGAGAAGTGGGCCAGCGTGAAGCCGGGGTCGAGGTATAGCGCACGCCGGTATGCCAGCATGGCTTCGGCCTTGCGGTCGGACTCTTGCAGGATGGTCCCGAGCAGATAGTGCCCCGTCGGCGTCAGTCGATCCGCGTTCACCGTCTGCTCACACCAGTAAAGAGCGGCGGACAATTCGCCCAGATTGGCATGAATACGAGCCATCAGCATCATGGAGGGCGCGTCGCGTCTGGCGGATTCGAGCAGGCCGGAGACCAGGGTGGCTGCCTTGCTGTAGTGTCCTTGCTGATAGAGTTCCAGGGCTTGCGCGTACCTCGCGTCTGGTAGGGGCTCGGACAGGGCAGGTGCGGAGGAATGGCGAGCCGTTTTGTTTTTAGACTCTTTGCCGGCAGCGGTTTTCCGCGACAGCGAGCCGTGTTTGATCTCGGGGGATGGCCGGATGGTTTTTGCCGTGCCGCCCTTGCGATGCAGTATGGCTCCGGGCAGATGGGCGGCATCGAACAGTGCGAACGATGCCTGGGTGATCTCCGAAGGGCTGACGACCAGCCATCCATCTTCGGCGAGGGATTTATGGAGCCGGGCCACTACCCGGGCAGCCAGGTCTGGCTCGAAATACATCAGCACATTGCGGCAGAACACGATATCCATCGGAGGAGCGTTATCCGCTGGCGAGAGATGGCTATCCTGTGCCAGATTAAGGTGGGTAAACCGCACCATCTCACGAATTTCGGGCAGGACTTCATAACGGCCATTGCCCAGGTCGTGGAAGTAACCTTCGCGCAGCCAGGCCGCGGCGTTGCGGAAGGACCAGTCACCGTAAATACCGGCCTCGGCCTTCTTCAGCGCCTCCGGGTTGATGTCGGTGCCGAGGATGGAAATATCCCAATCGCGAAAGTCGGGAATAGTCCGTTGCAGCAGAATGGCAAGCGAATAGGCTTCCTCGCCGGTCGAGCAGCCTGCGCTCCATAGTCTCAAGCGCTGCCCCGTCACGCGTCGCGCCGAAATGAGTGCCGGCAGGACATGCTCCTGCAACGCCTTGAATACCAATGGTTCGCGGAAGAAATAGGTTTCGCCTATCGTGAGATGGCGTGCCAGGCTCTCGATCTGCTGGCGGTCCAGCGGCGCTGAAAGCAGGTGAGCGATGCACGCCTCCGTACTTTCATACTGCAGTTCGCGCGACATGTTTTGCAGGCCGCGCATCAGGTCTCCCCACCGTTCCGGGAGAAAATGCAGTCCGATCTGCCGCGCAAGCAAGTCGGCGAAGGCGGGGAGCAATGATTGAAGGTCGGCGTTTTTCACTTCACGCCTCCAGTATCCGATCCAGCGCCTGTTCTTCCTCCAGGGAAAGAAAGCGATCCAGATCGTTGATCAATATCATGCCGTCCTTGAGCCGGACGATGCCGCTGAGATACTCCATGCCGGGAAGCACCGTGTCTGCCGCGATGATGTCGCTCTGTGTGCATTCGATGACGCCGGCGACGTTATCCACCATCAGCCCGACGCTGCGTCTTCCGGTGTGGCCGATCACGAGGTGATCGGTTGGAGCCACGGGACGGGAGGGCAGGCGGAAGCAGTGCCGCAGGTCGATGACAGGGTGGACGACGCCATGCACGTTGACGATGCCCATCACCTTCTCGGGCGCCTCCGGCAACGGCGTAACGGCTACTGCCCGATAGCTGCGTTCTACCGATGTAAGCGGTAATGCGCAATGCCAGTGCTCGATGGTGAAGGCGAGCAACGAGATCATGCACGCCCTCCAGAAAGCCGGGCGCGGCTTACGTGCAAGGGAAGGAGATTGGAGAAAAACGGGGAATTCAGGAATACAGCAACCCTCGACCCAGGTAATAACCTAGTCTGGCTCGCCCATACCCATAAGGCGTGCGGTTTCCCGCCTATGAACGTTTTGAAACTGCTCATTCGTGTTCTTCTTGTTGGCAAGACGAATGGATGCTCTGTTCGTTCAATGAGGCCGCCAGAGTTCAGCAGCCGGACTACGTGGTTAGCATACCACGATCATTTGATAAATAATATTTACAAACAATGCTTTATGCAGTGTGGGTATTGCGGAGTTGTCATAATTCCGCAATGTGAAATATCAGGTGGGGCGGGCGGTGAGACGGGCGTAAAAAATGGCGCTGAAAAAGAAGGTCAGCGAGAGGGCGATTTCGGCCAAGGCCAGCCCTGCGGAAAGGCCATCATCCGACCAGGCGCGCACGGCGCCTTCGGTGAACCAAAGCAGGATGAACATCGACGACCACTGATAGGTATAGCGCTTGCCGCGCAGGATGCCGAACAGCGGAAACAGCAAGGGTACCGCCTTGAGAATCAGCAGCGAACCGCCAGAGCGGAGCGGGGCAAGCCAGCCTTCCCATGCAAGGCATAGCAGGATCAGCGCGACCAGGCTGGCGCAAGCGGAGAGGTGCAGGGAGCGAATCATGTCCGGCAAGCCTTTGCCAGAGCCACCAGCGCTTGTCGCGCTTCCTGCGCATCGGTCACCGGCGTGTCGAAGGCGAAACGCAGCAGTTTGTCGTTCGCCCGAACGTCGAAGCCTGCGGTATCGATACCAATCATGATGGCTTGTGCAGCTTCTATCCCATGTACATGGCGGCAGTAGGCGCTCAGGTTCTCGGCATGGTCGGCATTCATGTGGTCCAGGATGGCAGCCTCCTGTGCAGCCAGCCGGTTGGCCGGCGCCCGCAGTTCATCGCCCGGAACCCAGTGTATCTTGCCGAATCCTCCGATAAAGCGCGCCTGTTCCACCTCGATGCGGTGAAACAGGAAATCGTGCATGTCGAAATAGCCTTCTGCCTGCGGGAAGTAGCGCAGGTAGCGTGCCCGCAGAGCCTCGTCCTTATCCATCGGTATGGCTTTGCCAATCACGGTCAATCGCGCACCGGCCTGCATGTCGGAAGCGCCGGGATCGAATGCGATCAGCGAAACGCGAGCGTCGGCCTGGATGTTTTTGGTGTGTTCGGCAATCGTCGAGATCAGAATCAGCGGATTGCCGTCGTGATCCAGCACGAATGGCGCGATCGAGCCGAAAGGATAGCCTTCCAGCCGCGCGGAAATCGTGGAAAGTACGCCGCTATGCGTGGCAGAGAGAAACTGTCGGGCTTCCGTGGCAGCGCTCATGTCGATTCCTTTGCCAGCTTGAGCGCGGTCTCCGCAAGGCGCTTGCCCAGAGCGATGCACAGCTTGCGTTCTTCCTCAGTGATCGGGCGGTCGCTCATGGGGCCGGCCACATGGCTTGCGCCATAGGGCGTGCCGCCGGACGAAGTATTCGCCAGTTCCGGCTGCGAATAGGGAAGCCCCAGGATCAGCATGCCGTGGTGCATGAGCGGCAGCATCATCGACAGCAGCGTCGATTCCTGGCCGCCGTGCATGGAGGACGTGGAAGTGAAAACAGCGGCGGGCTTGCCGACCAGCGCTCCTTTCAGCCACAGCCCCGAAGTGCCATCGAGAAAATACTTGAGCGGTGCCGCCATATTGCCGAAGCGCGTCGGGCTGCCGAGCGCAAGTCCTGCGCATTCTTCCAGGTCGCGCAGTTCCGCATAGGGCGCGCCCTGATCGGGGATGTCGGATTCGATGGCTTCACACACCGTGGAAACGCGGGGCACCGTTCTTAGTCGCGCTGCCGTACCCGGTACGCTTTCGATGCCGCGTGCCACCAGTTGTGCCATGTCGCGGACAGCACCGCCATGGGAGTAATAAAGGACGAGAATTTCAGTCATGGCGATATTTTACTGGAATCCCCGATGCGCATCTGCCGCGAATGGCGATAGAATTTCGAATCTTTCCCTTCGAGGCTCATCATGACGTTATCTGTCCGCCTGTCTGTTTGCGCGATCCTGTGGTCGCTGTGCTCCGCTGTCATCGCAGCGGACGAATTGCCGGGCGAGAAGATCGAGGCCACCACGGCGACGGGAGAGAAGGTCGTTTTGCATCCCAATGGGCGCTGGGAGTATATGGATGCCGATAAGGCGAAAGCGGCCAAGGAAATCGCCCAGCAGTATCCCGAAAATCAGGTCTGCCCGCCCGGATGGCGTGGCGGCTTGATGGGCATTGGCCGTTGCGTGCCGCCCACTGACAAGGATTTCAATCGCGGATCCATGATCGGCAAGTAGTTTCGTAGCTTATCGCTCTACACACCCGGATTTCCGCATGTTCCGATTCAAGGCGCAACAACCCCACCGCACGCACCTCCTGGCCTGGCTGGCACTGATCTTGGCCGCCGGGTTCCTCACCACGGCCATGGTCAATTACATGATGGCGCGCGACAAGATTCGCGAAAGTATCCTGGCACAGGAGCTGCCGCTGACGGGCGACAACATCTACTCGGAATTGCAGAAGGATCTGCTGCGCCCGGTGTTCATTTCCTCGCTCATGGCTCGCGACACTTTCCTGCGCGACTGGGTGATCGCGGGCGAGCAGGACTCCGATGCGATGGTGCGCTATCTCAATGAAATCCGTACGCAGTACGGCACCATTACCAGTTTCTTCGTCTCCGAGCGCACCCGTACTTACTATTATTACGGCGGGCACCTCAAGCAAGTGCGCGAGGACGAACCGCGCGACCGCTGGTATTTCCGCGTCCGTGACATGAAGCAGCCTTACGAGACGAATGTCGATCCCGACCTGGCCAATCGCGACACGATGACCGTGTTCATCAATCACCGCGTCCTCGACTACCACGACAATTTCATTGGCGTGACCGGGGTTGGGCTCACGCTGGAAAAAGTGTCGCAGCTCATCGACAGCTACCAGGCACGTTTTCAACGCCGCATTTTCTTCGTATCTTCGAGCGGTGAAGTCATGCTGCGTGGCTCGACCGGCGTCGAGCGCAGCCATCTTTCGCTGGACGATATGCCCGGCCTGCGCACCATCGCCCCGCAAATTCTCGCCTCCGGCAATGGGCAAGTGCAGTTGCAATATGAGCGCAACGGCTCGGTCGTTCATGTCAACTCACGCTTTATTCCGGAATTGGGCTGGCATCTGGTAGTGGAGCAGGATGAAACGGCCGCACTGTCGCCGCTGCGCCAGATGGCGATGCTCCATGGCTTGATCAGCGTGCTGGTCACATTGGCGGTGTTGGGCATGACCTGGTATGCCATTCGTTACTATCAGCGCCGGCTGGAGCAGCTGGCCTCCACCGACAAGCTCACCGGTCTTTACAACCGTCAGGCACTGGATGCGCTGCTGGAGCAGGCTGTCAAGGATGTGAAACGCAATGGCGGCACGCTCTCCATTGTCGTGATGGATATCGACCGCTTCAAGGAGATCAACGACAAGCATGGGCACGCTGCCGGCGATATCGTGATCGGAGCGATTGCCGAACTGCTGAAGTCCCGGTTGCGCCAGAACGATATCGTGGCGCGCTGGGGCGGCGAGGAGTTTCTGCTGTTGTTGCGCAACTGTCCGGCGGATGAGGCCTTGCGGATCGCGCAGGATATCCGCCGCATTGTGGCGGAAACCGAGATTGTCCTGCCCAAGGCGACCGTTCGCGTGACCCTGAGCGGCGGTGTTGCAGAGTACATGCCTAACGAAACGGCCAACGCACTGTTCATCCGTGCGGATGAGGCGCTTTACCGAGCCAAGGTCGGCGGACGCGACCGCGTGGAAATGAGCGGAATGCTGGCCTTGATGGATGCGACGGCTTCCGCTTCCTGATGATTTTCTAACTGGAGTGCCCAACAAAAACGCCGGGACAAGCCCGGCGTTTTTGTTTTCCGTCCGACGTCGTCAGATACGCTTTGCCAGCTCGGTTGCCTTACCGATATAGCTCGCCGGCGTCATGTCCAGCAGCAGTTGCTTCGCTTCCTGCGGAATTGCGAGACTGGCGATGAAATCGTGCAGCGCTTCCTTGGTGATGCCGCCCTTGCCGCGCGTGAGCGCCTTGAGCTGCTCGTAGGGGTTTTCCACGCCGTAGCGGCGCATCACGGTCTGGATCGGTTCGGCCAGCACTTCCCACGAAGCGTCGAGGTCTTCCGCGAGACGGGCGCGGTTGGCCTCCAGCTTGCCCAGGCCCTTGAGGCAGGAATCGTAGCCCAGCAGCGAGTAGCCGAAAGCGACGCCCATGTTGCGCAGCACGGTGGAATCGGTGAGGTCGCGCTGCCAGCGGGAGATCGGCAGCTTCTCGGCGAGGTGGCCCAGCAGCGCATTCGCAACGCCCAGATTGCCCTCGGAGTTTTCGAAGTCGATCGGGTTGACCTTGTGCGGCATCGTGGAAGAGCCGACTTCGCCTTCCTTGACCTTCTGCTTGAAGTAACCCATCGAGATATAGCCCCAGACGTCGCGGTCGAGGTCGATAAGGATGGTGTTGATGCGAGCAATCGCGTTGTACAGCTCGGCCATGTAGTCGTGCGGTTCGATCTGGATGGTGTAGGGGTTGTAGGCCAGGCCGAGGCCGGTGACGAACTTCTGTGCGAAGCCTTCCCAGTCGAATTGCGGGTAGGCGGACAGATGCGCGTTGAAATTGCCGACTGCGCCATTGATCTTGCCGAGAACTTCCACTCCTGCGATCTGCTGGCGCTGACGACGCAGGCGATACACCACGTTCGCGAGCTCCTTGCCCAGCGTGGTGGGGGAAGCGGGCTGGCCGTGGGTATGGGAGAGCATCGCCGCATCGGCGAGATCGTGCGCTTGCGCGACCAGGTTGGCGATGACCTTGTCCAGCATCGGCAGCAGCACGCTGTCGCGCGCGGATTTCAGCATGAGCGCATGCGACAGGTTGTTGATGTCCTCGGAGGTGCATGCGAAATGGATGAACTCGCTCGCCTTGCGGATTTCCGGATTGCCGTAGAAGCGCTCCTTGAGCCAGTATTCGAGCGCTTTCACGTCGTGGTTGGTGCGCGATTCGATGGCCTTGACCTCGGCCGCTTCGGTCTCGCCGAACGCGGCGATCGCATCGTCGAGCTCCTTGATCGTTGCGGCGGAGAACGGCGCGACCTCACCGATGGCAGAATCCGCTGCCAACGCTTTCAGCCACTCGACTTCCACCAGTGCGCGATGACGAATCAGCGCATATTCGCTGAAAAACGGGCGCAGTGCGTCCAGCTTGGATTGATAGCGGCCGTCGAGCGGGGAAAGGGCGTTGAGTGCGGTGAGATCCATGAGACAAAAACCGGGATGTTTAGAAGTAATTCATTATTTTACCTTTTCAGGCAAACTTTTGTCTTGGGAATGCGACATTAAGGATGTTGGCGGAGTCTATACGACTGGAAAATCTGCTTGAATTCCTTACAGTTATTCGCCGCTGAAATTATCAGAATTTGCTTATATAATGCCTTCATGAGCCTACGCTTCCTTCTGTTGCTGAGCTTGCTGCTTCCCGCTTCCGTATGGGCGGTGGAAAACGATGCGCCTGCGCTCAGCGTCGAGGACAACATCCGCAGCATGGACAAGGACCACGACGGCATGGTCTCCATGAGCGAGATTCGCGCCCATCTCGAAGCCCAGAACGGCAAGGGCTACCGCAGCGAATTGCTGGACGAGATGACTGCGAAGGCCGATGGACGCAGCTGTTCATCGCCATTCAGCCGTTCCTTCTATTGAACGTCGTCGTTTCGCCGCTGCTGTGCGGCCTGTATAATTTCCGGATTCCCTTTTCACTCTTGATATTGCCATGCTGAACGCCTACCGTGACCACGTGGCCGAGCGCGCTGCGCTGGGCTTGCCTCCGCTTCCCCTTTCCGCCGAGCAGACCGCCGCGCTGGTCGATCTTCTGAAGCAGCCGCCGGCCGGCGAGGAAGCGACGCTCGTCGACCTGCTGGAAAACCGCGTCCCGGCGGGCGTGGACCAGGCGGCTTACGTCAAGGCAGCCTTCCTGTCTGATGTAGCGCTGGGCAAGGCCGTGTCGCCGCTGGTCTCGCCGTCGCACGCCGTCAAGCTGCTGGGCACCATGCTGGGTGGCTATAACGTGCAGGCGCTGGTGGCGCTGCTCGATACGCCGCTCGGTGCGGAAGCCGCCGCGGCGCTGTCGCATACCACGCTGATGTTCGACGCTTTCCATGATGTGCAGGAAAAGATGCAGGCCGGCAACGCGCATGCGAAGAAGCTCATCGAATCCTGGGCGGCCGGCGACTGGTTTACGTCGCGTCCGGAACTGCCCAAGGAAATCCGCGCCGTGGTGTTCAAGGTGCCGGGCGAAACCAATACCGACGACCTTTCCCCGGCGCAGGAAGCCTGGTCGCGCCCGGATATCCCGCTGCATGCCAAGGCGATGCTGACCGCCAAGATGCCGGATGGCCTCAATACGATTGCGACCTTGAAGCAAAAAGGCCTGCCGCTCGCTTATGTCGGCGATGTGGTCGGTACAGGCTCCTCGCGCAAGTCTGCGATCAATTCGGTGCAATGGCACATGGGTGAGGACATTCCTTACATTCCGAACAAGCGCACTGCCGGTATCGTGCTGGGCGGCAAGATTGCGCCGATTTTCTTTAACACTGCCGAGGATTCCGGCGCACTGCCAATACAGTGCGACGTGAGCAAGCTCGACACCGGCGACGTGATCGTGATCCACCCGTTCGCGGGCAAGATCACCAACGAGGCAGGCGAGACCATCAGCACTTTCGAACTGGCACCACTCACGATGCCGGACGAAGTGTGCGCAGGTGGCCGCATCCCCTTGATTATCGGCCGCGGCCTCACCACCAAGGCGCGCGAAGCACTGGGTCTGCCGCCGTCCGATCTGTTCATCAAGCCGGTCGCGCCCAAGGACACCGGCAAGGGCTACACGCTCGCGCAGAAGATGGTCGGCCGCGCCTGCGGCGTGACTGGCGTGCGCCCCGGCACCTATTGCGAGCCCAAGATCACTACTGTCGGTTCGCAGGACACTACCGGCGCGATGACGCGCGACGAGTTGAAGGAGCTGGCCTGCCTGGGCTTCTCGTCCGATCTAGTGATGCAGAGCTTCTGCCATACCGCGGCTTATCCGAAACCTGTCGACATCAAGCTGCAGCATACGCTGCCCGAGTTCATGTCCAGCCGCGGCGGCGTATCCTTGCGCCCGGGCGATGGCGTGATCCACTCCTGGCTCAATCGCATGATTCTGCCGGATACCGTCGGCACTGGCGGCGACTCGCATACCCGCTTCCCGATCGGCATTTCCTTCCCGGCCGGTTCCGGCCTGGTCGCGTTTGCCGCGGCGATGGGCGCGATGCCGCTCGATATGCCGGAATCCGTGCTGGTGCGCTTCAAGGGCGAAATGCAACCCGGCATCACGTTGCGCGACCTGGTCAACGCGATCCCCTATGCCGCGATTCAGAAGGGCGAGTTGACCGTCGGCAAGCAGGGCAAGAAGAACGTCTTCAACGGCCGCATCCTCGAAATCGAAGGCCTGCCGGACCTCAAGGTGGAACAGGCATTCGAATTCGCCGATGCTTCCGCCGAGCGTTCCGCCAACGGCTGCACGGTGCGCCTCAACAAGGAGCCGGTGATCGAGTTCCTCAACTCCAACATCGTGCTCATGGAAAGCATGATCGCCGACGGTTACGAGGACGCGCGCACGCTGCGTCGTCGTATCGATGCGATGAAATCATGGCTGGCCAAGCCGGAGTTGCTGGAGCCCGATACCGACGCCGAGTACGCCTACGTGCTGGAAATCGACCTCAACGAGATCAAAGAGCCGCTATTGGCGTGCCCCAACGACCCGGACGACATCAAGCCTTTGTCCGCGGTGGTCGGCGACAAGATCGACGAGGTGTTCATCGGTTCGTGCATGACCAACATCGGCCATTATCGTGCTGCCGCCAAGGTGCTCGACGACGCAGGCATCATCCCGACGCGTTTGTGGATCGCGCCGCCGACCCGCATGGACGAGGCCGAACTGCGCGAAGAGGGTGCCTATTCGGTGTTCGGCCGTGCCGGTGCACGTACCGAAGTGCCCGGCTGCTCGCTGTGCATGGGCAATCAGGCACGCGTGGCCGATCGTGCCACGGTGTTCTCGACCTCTACGCGCAACTTCGACAACCGCATGGGCAAAGACGCACGGGTGTATTTGGGCTCAGCCGAGCTGGCAGCGGTTTGTGCACGCCTCGCCCGCATCCCGACGCCGGAGGAATACCTCGCGATGGTAGGCGACAAGCTGAGCAAGAATGCAGGCGATATCTATCGGTACCTGAATTTCGATCAAATGCCGGAATACACCAAGAAAATCATTCCGATTGCCGAGGTGTTGGCGTAATTCGAAACGCTGTAATGTTCGAGTGATGTAGACGAAGAGCCGGTGATGCCGGCTCTTTGTTCTTAACGTTGCCGTTCCCACAGGAGAATAAAAAGATGGCCACACGCAGGTCCCGCAAAAAGGAAACTCCGGAACAGCCCTTCACCGAGGAAGCGCTTTTCCCCCGCGTCTCGCTGAAAAACTGGAAAGTCATGGTGCCGCTGCTGGCGGTACTGGTTTTTCTGGTATGGCTGGGATTCCGTTTCAATGTGGACGACCGCATCATCGTCGGTGGGGCGTTACTGTTCGGGGTGGTATCCAGTCTGTTTGCCTGGGTGGTGGGGGTGCTGGGCCTGATCCCGATCATTGGGCCGCTCATCGTCAAGGTGCTCGCGATCCCGCTGATCTGGTTGCTCAACGCTATCGGCTACCTGCTGTCGTTTATCGCCATCAAGCGCGGTTACTCCAAGGATGTGCTGACTTATCGGGGACTGACGATTGCGCTTATCGTCGGCATCATCATCGGCTTTATTCTCGGCCATCTCATCTAGTGGAATCGTTGCCCATACTCTACCGCGACGAAACACTGGTCGCGGTGCACAAGCCTTCCGGTCTGCTGGTACATCGCACCGATCTCGATCGGCACGAAACGCGCTTCGCAGTACAGATCGTGCGCGATCAGTTGGGCTGCAAGGTGCATCCAGTACACCGCCTGGACAAGGGGACGTCGGGCGTGCTGGTATTCGCATTGCGACCTGAAGCGGCGCAAGTGCTGACGGTGCAGTTCGAAACGCAGCAGATCGATAAAAACTATCTGGCGCTGGTGCGCGGACATCCGGCGGAGCAGGGCGAAATCGATCACCCGCTGGTGCGTATCCGTGACGATTACGAGTGGAAGGGCGAGCAGATGCGAACCGAGGCGCAGGCTGCGGTAACGCGTTACACGCGGCTCGCGACGGTGGAGATGGAAGAAGCTGTCGACAAGTACCCGACCAGCCGTTACGCCTTGCTCGAACTCGAACCGCAAACAGGCCGGCGCCATCAGCTGCGGCGCCATCTCAAGCATATTTCGCATCCCATCATCGGTGACTCGACCTACGGCAAAGGGCGGCACAACCGCTTCTTCCAGCAGGCCTTTGGCTGTCATCGAATGCTGCTCGCGAGCGTATCGCTGACGCTTAACCACCCTGCGACCGGCCTGCCGTTGACGCTAGTGTCGCCGTTGGCGGATGATTTCATGAATGTAATCATGGCACTGCATATACAGAACGCCGTGCCTCAACCCTATCGGACGACCTCTCCATGCTGAGTTACCGCCACGCCTTCCATGCCGGGAACCATGCCGACGTGCTCAAACACGCGGTGCTGGCTGCCATGCTGGATTATTACAACCAGAAGGACAAACCGTACTGGGTAATCGACACCCACGCCGGTGCAGGCTGCTACCAGCTCGATACCGGCTTCGCTGCCAAGAACGCGGAGTATGAAACAGGAATCGGCAAGCTGTGGGCTCGCGACGATCTGCCCGAAATGCTGCGGCGCTATGTCGAATTGGTGCAGGGCACCAATGATGAGGGAGAGCGCAAGCTCTATCCCGGCTCTCCGCTGATTGCCTGGAAGCTCTTGCGGCCGGAGGACAAGCTGCGCCTGTTCGAACTGCACCCGGCTGATGTGAAGTTGCTGCAGCAGACCTTTGAGCGAGGCGGACGCCGCGTGCAAATCCAGCAGGCCGACGGTTTTGCCGGGCTAAAAGCGCTACTGCCGCCGCCGACGCGTCGGGCGTTGGTCCTCATCGATCCGCCGTATGAGGTAAAGGAAGATTACCGCCACGTCGTGACGGCGCTCAAGGAAGCGTTGCAGCGCTTTGCCACCGGCACCTATGCCGTGTGGTATCCGCGCCTGCAGCGCGGCGAGATACGCATCATGGTGGATCAGCTGAAAAAACTGCCGGCGAAGGATTGGCTGCATGTCGCGCTGGACGTGCATGAACCCAGCCCGGACGGCTTTGGCATGCATGGCAGCGGGCTGTTCATTCTCAATCCGCCGTGGACGCTGCATGCCGAGTTACAGGCTGTCATGCCCTGGCTGGCGAACGCCCTCGGGGAGGAGGGCGCGAGCTATACGCTGGAGAAAGGCGAGGGTTAAACCAGAAGCTGGCGGTGCGTGCTGATCGCCAGCTGCACGAAAGGCATGAGGCCGGCGCCGCCGTTGCCGACATGGTCTACGATGGCCTTGCGCATGCGCGGGTCCCAGAAGCGCTTGAGGTGGGAGGCTACATCATTGGCAGCCTGTGCCTGGTCCGGCTCCGCTTCAAAAAACTGGCCGATCTGGTTTGCCATTTTGACGAGATGTTCGATGTTCATTGCGTTTCCTGCGTATCAATATCTTTGAAGCGTTGGGGATGCGTGTAGATCACCATCGAGTCGCCGCGGGCGAAGCCGGCCAGCGTCATGCCGCTTTCCTGGGCCAGGTCGATGGCGAGGCCGGTGGGAGCCGAAACAGCGACCAGCACGGCAATGCCGGCGCTGACGCTTTTCTGCACCATCTCGTAGCTCGCCCGGCTGGTTACCAGCGCAAAGCCAACGTGTGTATCCATGGCATGGCTCGCCAGCGTGCCGATCAGCTTGTCCAGTGCATTGTGACGGCCGATGTCTTCTTCGCAATAGATGATTTCCCCTTGCGGCGATACCCATGCAGCCGCATGGGCCGCACCGGTAATGGCCTGGAGTTTCTGGTGCTCGGGCAGTTGCGCCAGCGCAATGCATACGACAGAAGGTGAGAGTCGAAGTCCGGATTTGATCATGCGTAACGGGCGCATGACCTGCTGCAGGCTTTCCGTTCCACACAGTCCGCAGCCGGTACGGCCGGCCAGGTTGCGCCGACGTGATTTGAGTTCGGCGAAGCGTTCCTGCGTAATGGTCATGTGCAGTTCGATGCCTTCACGGCGCTGCACCACTTCCAGATCGTACAGTTCGCGGCGGTCTTGCAGAATGCCTTCCGCGAGGCTGAAACCCAACCCGAAGGCTTCGAGGCTGGCCGGTGTCGCCATCATCACCGCGTGTGAGATGCCGTTATACACCATGGCCACCGGCACTTCGTCGGCCACGCGATCGAGGGCATTCACCGGCCTGTTATGCTGCCAGCGCTCCACGGCACGCGTGTGCTGGGTGACATGCTCGACCTCTTCGGGAAAATCGCAGCGCAGCACAGGCTCCATCACTGCGCTTTCGCGATTTCGCGCTTTTGCAGCAATTCCTCCTGCACTTCGCTGAACTTGCGGTAGCGCTGCTGCCATTCGGACGGCTGCGTCACCTTCATCACCTGTACCGCGGTCACCTTGTATTCGGGGCAGTTGGTCGCCCAGTCGGAGTTGTCCGTAGTGATGACGTTGGCGCCCGAGAACGGATGGTGGAAGGTAGTGTAGACCACGCCGGGCTGCATGCGCTCGGTAATCTTCGCGTGCAGCACGGTTTCGCCGGCACGGCTCTGGATGCCGACCCAGTCGCCGTTCTGGATGCCGCGCTCCTCGGCATCGTGCGGATGGATTTCCAGCACGTCTTCCGGGTGCCATGCGGTGTTGGCGGTACGGCGGGTCTGCGCGCCGACGTTATAGTGCGACAGGATGCGGCCAGTGGTCAGGATCAGCGGGAATTTCTGTGTAATCTTTTCGTCGGTCGGCACGTAGCGCGTGACAAAGAACTTGCCTTTGCCGCGCACGAATTCCTCGATGTGCATAATGGGCGTGCCTTCCGGCGCTTTCTCGTTGCACGGCCACTGTACGCTGCCCAATTCGTCGATCTTCTGGTAGCTGACACCGTGGAAAGTCGGGGTGAGGCGCGCGATTTCGTCCATGATCTCGGACGGATGGCTGTAGTTCATCGGGTAGCCCAGTGCATTCGACAGCATCTGCGTGACTTCCCAGTCTTCCTTGCCGGCCAGCGGCGGCATCACCTTGCGCACTGGCGAAATGCGGCGTTCGGCGTTGGTGAAGGTACCGTTCTTCTCGAGGAAGGACGAACCGGGGAGGAATACGTGCGCGAACTTGGCGGTTTCGTTGAGGAACATATCCTGCACGATCACGCATTCCATTGCTTCCAGTGCGGCGGTGACGTGCTGCGTATCGGGGTCGGACTGGGCGATGTCCTCGCCTTCCACATACAGACCCTTGAAACTGCCATCTATCGCGGCTTCGAACATGTTGGGAATGCGCAGGCCGGGCTCGTTGTCGAGTGTCACGCCCCAGACCGACTCGAACAGCGCACGGGTGGCATCATCGGACACGTGGCGATAGCCCGGCAGCTCGTGCGGGAAGGAGCCCATGTCGCACGAGCCCTGCACGTTGTTCTGGCCGCGCAACGGATTGACGCCCACGCCTTCGCGGCCGATGTTGCCGGTGGCCATCGCGAGGTTGGCGATGGCCATGACCATGGTCGAGCCCTGGCTGTGCTCGGTGACGCCTAGGCCGTAGTAGATCGCGGCATTGCCACCGGTCGCATACAGGCGGGCAGCAGCGCGAACATCGGCTGCGGACACGCCGCTTGCGGCTTCCAGTGCTTCCGGAGAATTTTCCTCGCGTGCGACGAATTCGCGCCACTCATTAAATGCCTTGGCTTCGCAGCGCTCGGCGACAAAAGCCTCGTTGACCAGCCCTTCGGTGACGATCACGTGCGCCAGTGCATTGGCAACGGCGACGTTAGTACCGGGGCGCAGCTTGAGGTGGTAGTCGGCCTTGATATGCGGCGACTTCACCAGATCGGTGGCGCGCGGGTCGACGACGATCAGCTTGGCACCTGCGCGCAGGCGGCGCTTCATCTGCGAGCCGAACACCGGGTGGCCGTCGGTCGGATTGGCGCCGATGACCATGATCACGTCGGAGAACATCACGGAATCGAAGGTTTGCGTACCGGCAGATTCACCCAGGGTCTGCTTGAGGCCATAGCCGGTCGGGGAGTGGCAGACGCGGGCGCAGGTATCGACGTTGTTGTTGCCGAAAGCGGCGCGCACCAGCTTCTGCACCAGATAGGTTTCCTCATTGGTGCAGCGCGAAGAGGTGATGCCGCCGACGGAGCCCTTGCCGTATCTGGCCTGAAGCTCTTTGAGCCGCTTGGCGGCATGGGCGATTGCATCTTCCCAACTGACGACTTGCCACGGGTCGTTGATGCTGTTGCGTATCATCGGTGTAGTGATTCGGTCGGCGTGCGTTGCATAGCCCCAGGCGAAGCGGCCCTTGACGCAGCTGTGGCCGTGGTTGGCGTGGCCGTCCTTGTTGGGCACCATGTTGACCACCTGGCTGCCCTTCATTTCCGCCTTGAACGAGCAGCCGACGCCGCAGTAGGCACAGGTGGTAATGACGCTATGTTCCGGCTGGCCGTGCCGCGTGATGGTCTTTTCCATGAGCGTCGCGGTCGGGCAGGCCTGCACGCAGGCGCCGCAGGACACGCATTCGGAATCCATGAAGTTTTCCATCTGGCCCGGCGACACACGTGAATCGAAACCGCGGCCATCGATGGTGAGCGCGAAAGTGCCTTGGGTTTCCTCGCAAGCACGCACGCAGCGATTGCATACGATGCATTTGGACGGGTCGTAGCTGAAGTAGGGGTTGGATTCGTCCTTGACGCTCTTCAGGTGGTTTTCGCCCTCGTAGCCGTAACGCACTTCGCGCAAGCCGACCGCGCCGGCCATGTCTTGCAGCTCGCAGTTGCCGTTGGCGGAACAGGTGAGGCAGTCGAGCGGGTGATCGGAGATATAGAGTTCCATCACGCCGCGACGAATGTCCGCGAGCTTGGGCGTCTGCGTCTTCACCTTCATGCCGTTGTCGGCGAGCGTGGTGCAGGACGCCGGATAGCCGCGACGGCCTTCGACTTCGACCAGGCACAGGCGGCAGGAGCCGAACGGTTCCAGGCTGTCGGTCGCGCACAGCTTGGGGATTTCCACGCCGGCTTCGGCGGCGGCGCGCATGACCGAGGTCCCCTCGGGCACCGAGACTTCGATGCCGTCGATATCCAGCGTGACGAGTTTTTCGGAAACCCGGGCGGGGGTGCCGTAATCGGTGCTGGTTCCGCAGCCGCCGCTGCCGCAATTGCATGCCATGATCGTGACCTTTCTTTACGCGGCTTGCTGCTTGTGCGGCAGGCCGAAATCTTCCGGGAAATGATTGAGTGCCGACAGCACCGGGTAGGGCGTCATGCCGCCCAATGCGCACAGCGAACCGTTGAGCATGGTGTCGGACAGGTCGCGCAGTAGTTGCACATTGGCCGCGTGATCCTTGCCCACGATGATCTTGTCCACGACTTCAACGCCGCGCGTGGAGCCGATGCGGCAGGGCGTACACTTGCCGCAGGATTCGATCGCACAGAACTCCATCGCGTAGCGGGCCATATGCGCCATGTCCACCGTGTCGTCGAAGGCGACGATGCCGCCGTGGCCGAGCACGGCCCAGATCGCGGTGAAGGCTTCGTAATCGAGCGGGGTGTCGAATTGCGATTCCGGCAGGAAGGAACCCAATGGGCCGCCGACCTGTACTGCACGAATAGGCTTGCCGGTGGCCGAACCTCCACCGTAGTCGTACAGCAGTTCGCGCAGCGTGATGCCGAAGGCCTTTTCCACCAGGCCGCACTGCTTGAGATTGCCCGCGAGTTGGATCGGCAGCGTGCCGCGCGAGCGGCCCATGCCGTAGTCGCGATAGAACTCGCCGCCCTTGTCGAGGATGATGGGTACCGAGGCCAGCGAGATCACGTTGTTGATGATGGTCGGCTGGCCGAACAGGCCTTCGATTGCCGGCAGTGGTGGCTTGAAGCGCACGATGCCGCGCTTGCCTTCCAGGCTTTCCAGCAGCGAGGTTTCCTCGCCGCAAACATAGGCGCCCGCGCCGCGGCGCACTTCGAGGTGGAAGGTCTTGCCGCTGCCGAGGATGTTGTCGCCCAGGTAGCCGGCAGAGACTGCGGCTTTGATGGCTTCGTTCAGCGTTTGCAGTGCATGCGGGTATTCCGAGCGCAGGTAGATGTAGCCCTGCGTTGCGCCGACCGCGACACCGGCGATGGTCATGCCTTCGATCAGCACGAAAGGGTCGCCTTCCATGATCATGCGGTCGGAATAGGTGCCGGAGTCGCCTTCATCGGCGTTGCAGACGATGTATTTCTGGTCGGCTGCCGTGTTCAGGACGGTGTTCCACTTGATGCCGGTGGGGAAGGCCGCGCCGCCGCGTCCGCGCAGGCCGGAATCGGTGACCTGTTTGACGATGTCGGCGCCGCTCATGCCTAGCGCATTCTTCAGGCCGCGATAGCCGTCATGCGCGAGGTAATCATCCAGCGCCATCGGGTCGGTAATGCCGACGCGGGCGAAAGTCAGGCGTTCCTGCTTCTTCAGGAACGGGATTTCCTCGGTGAGGCCAAGGCGCAGGTGGTGCTCGCCGCCATACAGAAAATTATTCTCGAACAGGCCGGGGACATCTTCCGGCATTACCGGGCCGTAGGCCACGCGGCCTTCCGCCGTCGCTACTTCGACCATGGTTTCCAGCCAGAACATGCCGCGCGAGCCGTTGCGCACGATCTGGATATTCGCGCCACGCCTGGCGGCCTCGACCACGATGCTCATCGCGACCTGGTTAGCGCCCAAGGAGAGTGCGCTGGAATCACGCGGAACGTAAACCTTGATGCTCATGCCACCTCCTTGCGCGCATGCTCCAGCAGCGCGGCCAGGCGTTCGTTGCTGACGCGGCCGTAGACCTCGTCATCGATCATCACCGCCGGCGAACAGGCGCAATTGCCCAGGCAGTAAACCGGCTCCAGCGAGAATTCTTCATTGCCGGTAGTTTGGTGGAAATCGATGCCCAGCGTTTCCTTGGCAAAGGCGGTCAGTTTTGCGCTGCCCATCGCCTGACAGGATTCGGCCTGACAGATCTGCACGGTATGGCGTCCCGGCGGAGTCTGGCGGAAGTAGTGATAGAAGGTAATGACCCCATGCACTTCGGCGCGCGACAGGTTGAGCTCGGATGCGATGGCCGATACCGCATCGGGCGGGATATGACCTATCGTGTCCTGGATCGCGTGGAGAATGGGCAGCAAAGCCCCGGGTCTGGTTTTGTTTTGGGCGATCGCGGTAGCGACAACCTGCTGGTAGTGGTCGGGCGGTGTCATGATCTCATCGCTGGAAGATGGTCGAGGGTTCATTCAATGTATATGTTCGTATATAGCGATGTCGCAAAAATATCCCTCAACAGAGGGAAGAAAAGTTTCGCTATATTCTAAAAAATATAGCCGTGAAAACCTCGCGCGTCAATGAAAATACGGGAATTTATGAGCCTACTGTAAATAGGGACGGCGTGTCTTGAGGTGCAATTTGAGGATCTGAATTGCCGTATCGAAATACACGGCGAGCAGTGACAGCAGGGCGAGACTGAGCAAAAGGCGGGTCAATGGGACTTTCTGCACTGCTTTCCCTGCGGAAGGTTGCTCGCGCAGCGCCTTCAGTACCGCAGGCGTCGAATCCGAACGGACATAGCGCGCGCCGATCTCTTGTGCAAGGTCGTGCAGGTATTTGTCTTCCAGCTTGGACAGATAGCGGTTGTAATCATCGCTGGCGATGCTGTCGTCGCGCGTGCCCAGTGATTCTTCCGATTGCACCTGCGACGGGGCGAGGATCATGTTGGTTGTAGCCCAGTAGCCGAGGATGCGGTTTTCGCTGTCGTATTTGGGAATAGGCATGGGGGTATCGCCACCAACGCCCACTAATACCCAGCCAAGGCCGCCTTGCCAGTGGCTCAGGTCGAGCGTATTGACCGCATTGAGCTTGGGCGCCTCGTCGCCGTCGGTGAAGAGTACCAGCTGCGCGGGTACCGGAAGCGCATCCAGCGTGGCGGCCGCAGCCTTGAGGCCGAAACGCAATCGGCTATTGCCGCGCCACGCCATGCGCCATTCGAGATGGGCGATGCTGTCCTGGATAACGTCGAAATTCGCGCAAACTTCGATGGGGCGATACAGCAACGCGATCGCTTCGGCACTGAACACGCCGATGCTCACGCGGCTGCCGCAGGGGAGCTGCCGCACCGCTTGCTGCATGAGATGGTGAACATGGGCAAGGCGGCTGATGCGCTGCTTGCCTGTGACAATATCCTCCACATTCATGCTCTGTGTTACGTCGGCGACAAGTACGACATTGTGCAGCTCGCGCTGCATCGGAATGGCGGGGTGGAACAGCGCGGCGAGGATCAGCAGCAGGGCTGCCATGTGCAGCAAGCTGTCGCGCTTCATGGCAGCCCGGTCGGAATGTTGCCCATGACGATGCCGAGCTGGTCTTCTTCCTCACCGCTGCGTGCATCCTGCGGCAGCATGCGCAGCACGCGGTCGAGGTTGTAGCGGGCGTCCATGCGATCGGGGTCCAGGCGCAGCGATTGCTGGTAGGCGATTCTGGCCTGGGTCATCAGGTAGAGCGCCTCGTCGCGCACTTCACCGCCGTTGCGATGCACCATCAGGCCGCGGCGGAAAAAGATATTGCCGAGGTTGTATTGCACCGCGGACTGGCGTTCTGGGTCGGTGTCGGCTTCCAGCAACTGGTTGAACAACTGCGTGGCGTCGAGATAGCGGCCTTCATTCGCGAGCCGCCAGGCGGAGGAGAATTTCGCCTCGTAGCGCTGCGCTTCGCCGGCCGGTGTCTGCCCGGCCACAATGGCGCGATTGAACGTACGCACGCCATGCAATTGATAGGCGGTGATAGACGAACCGGCGAGGCCGAGAACCAGCAGTGCCGACAGTACGCGGTTTTTGGTGCTCAGGCGGCTTGCCATGTGCGCGCTCCCAGATGTTTCGCAGCCAGCAGCAAGACGATCAGCAGCGCGGCCAGCATTGTGCAGGCATCGGTATAGTCGCGGCCAGGAATGCGCTCGGTGTAGCGGATCGGCTTTTTCTCGCGGCGGTCGATGTCATGCATCGCTGATTCCAAAGCGCCTGGATTATCTGCCTCATAGGCGCGGTATTGCGTGCGCAACGTCTGGAAAAACTTGTGCAGCTCGATTTCAGCGGGTTCCAGACCGTCGTTGGCGAGTTGGGTATGGGGGGTGAAAATGCTGATGCCGTCAGGCTGGCGCAGCACGATCCAGTACAGATTGACACGCTCACGCGCGAGCCAGTCCGCGATCTTCTGCTTGGCCTTGGGACTGATGCGCCCGGCACCGTCGGACAACAGCACGATGGCGCGCGAGCCGGAGTCCGGCATCTTTTCGAACATCGCGACGCCGGTGGTGAGGCCGGCGCCGATATTGGTCTGCAGCAGACCGGAGCCGGTGGCGGCATCGATCGCGGCATGGATAGCTTCCCGGCTTTGCGTAAGCGGGATCGCGTGCATCGCCGAATTGCTGAAGGCGACCACGCCCACCATGTCGTCCGGCCGCCGGTCGACGAATTGCGCGATAAGCCGGCGCGCCGCGGCGGACTTGCTCTCACCCGCGCGGCCGCTGCCTTCGCTGCCAGCGAAAGGGTCGTCCATGCTTGCGCTGCGGTCGATGACAAGCACGGTCTGTGCTCCCTTGCCGAGTCGTGCGATTTGCTGTTCCGGCCCTCGCGGCCCGGCCAGGGCGAGCACCAGCAAGGCAATGGTCATGACGGAAAGCAGCCGCAGCAGCCAACCCGCGAGGTCGGACAGCTTGTCCTGCGGCGCGAGGGCTACCCAGGAATACAGCCTGCCTTCGCGGCGTTCCAGCCACAGCGGCAACAGCGCAAGCGGCAACAGCAGCAGGAACCACGGCGCGTCGAAACTCATGGTGCGCTTCTCACCAGCATGCCGACCATACGCGCGTTGACCCAGGCGAAGGCGCAACCGATCGCGATGGCAGCCGGCAGTACCAGTATCACGTTCTGCCAGCTGAAGGCGGTCAGCACCGACCAGTCGAAGCGGCCGGGAACGTCGAGAAAACCCCAGGTCGCGGCGTAGCCGTAGATGCAGACCGGGGTGATGGAGAGTGTTTTCCAGTAGGCGCAGACACTGATGATGCCGACGGCAATCGCGATCACGCCGGCGGCCCACAGGTTGCCTGGCACCAGTTCGGGGGCCGGATTGATCATGATGATCAGCGCCGACAGCCAGCCCATGAGTACGCCGAACACAGTACTGATGAACACCGAGCGCATCGCCGAGCCGGCATCCTCCGCACCGCCAAGGTGGAAGAAGCACGCCCAGGCAATCACCAGTGGCCACATTGGCAGCACGGCGATCTGCTGCATCAGCAGCACGATAACCGCGGTCAGCACGATGCTGCTCATGGTCACGGCGGTCAGCGGCGGCAGCGCGAATGGCTCACGCTCGCAATCGCGGCACAGCGTGCCGAAATATTGCAGCTTGTGCAGCGTGTAGCGATCGGGCGGCATCTGCGCGAAACGGAGTTGGTCCGAGGTACGGAAGAATTCCTCGATGTCGGTTTTTACGGGCAGAAAGCGCGGGTGTTCGGCGAGAAAGCGCGGGATCTCCGCGGCGAACAGAGTGCTGCCGAAGGTCTGGTTGAACGCGTGATGCAGGGCGGCCGCTGCTTTTTGCGCTTTATCCTGCCCTAAGCGGCGCATCTGTCGGCAGGCGGTCGCAAATGGGCCACCCATACCGGGAAGCCAACGCCGGCTACCGTTTACGTACAACAACGCCAAAACCGCCAGCACAGAGAGTATGGCAAAGCCGAGCAGCAGCGCTTGCGGCCGTGACTCCTCGCGCAGCAGCGGGCCGCGAAACGGACGCATATCGTCCTCGATGCGCGTGCTGTCGCTAGCGGCCAAAGGGGAAATGCGGAAGATCCAGGCGGGGATAGTTACGCGTACTGTTTGCCCGTCACCTGTCAATTGCAGGTGTTCTGCCGGCAGGACGACTTTTTTCGGCGAATCCGCGCTGGTGAACACCTGATAGGCAAGTTGCAAAGTGGTGCGGTTGCCGCTGTGAGTGATGTCGATCTCGCGCAGCTCGATACCTTGCCGGCTGATACCTTTTGCGGGCAGCGAGGACGGCATCAGGCTATAGGGTGGAATGGCATCTAACACAATGGTGCGCGTCAGCACCTCGCCCACCTGGATACCGCTGTCGCGCCCGGGATTGCGGATATCCAGCGTATAGCGTGCATCGGCTGCGGCCAATGGCAGCGTAAACGCAAGCAGCAGAAGTGCGAGCAGCGATTTCATGGCGCGGCAAACTGCTGGAAGTATTCGGTGAGCGTCGCCGGGTCGAACGCTCCTTCGATGAACAGCGGTGGCATGTCGTAACGCAGAAACAGTGTTTCCAGCTGCGCGCGGCGATCGGCAAAGACGGCTTCGAAGCGTGCCCGCAGCGTTTCGCGGAACAGCAGGATGCGCCGCACGCCGTTTTCCGGATCGATAATGGAGCCGATACCGAAGCGCGGCAAACGACGATATTCCGCTTCGTCCCAGAGCACGAGCGGCACGACCTGGTGACGGGCCAAGGTATTGAGTGCGGCTTCGAGTTGCGCCAACGGCAGGTGGAAATCAGATATCAGGAAGACCAGAGTGCGCTGACTGCCGAGCACTTCCGCGAGATGCAACAGCCCGGCCGCATCGGTATCTCGAGGCATGTGGCCACGTAATCGCTGGATGTGTAGCATCGCGTCGGGAAGGTGCGGACTCGGGAGAAGCTGCCAGTCCTCCGGCAGGCCGTCGTCGAAGCCCACCAATCCGAAGCGGTCACCGACTTCATGGACGGAGGTAGCAATCGAGGCCGCAATATCGGCGGCACGTGTCAGCTTGGCCTGCCCCGAGCCGAATCGCATCGAACCGGAAAGGTCGCAAGCGGCAAAAACCGTTGTAGGCGTTTTCTGGTTGAAGGTGCGCACATGCAGCTGCTCCGTCGGATCGCGCAGCGATTCGCGCAAGTCGATGCGGCGTGCGTCCGGATAATCGATCAGCGGTACATTGGCGCGGAATTCCATGCCCAGCCCGGTTTGCAGCCCACGATGCGACCCATCGTGCAGGCTGCGGGAGCGCCAGGGAATGTAATAACTGAAGGTCGCCGCGTCGATCATGGTACGGCGACGGTGCGCAGGATATGGGCGGTGAGTTCGCGTGCCAGCACCGTGCGACGCGCGTCATACATCGGGTTGAACACCAGCCGGTGCGCGACCACTTCGTGGAACACCGCATGCAAATCTTCCGGCTGCACGTGCTCGCGCCCGGACAGCCAGGCATGCACGCGAGCCGCCTTGAGCAGCATGCCCATGCCGCGCGGGCTGGCGCCGGAGCGCACGAGCCGGGCGACATCGACGCCTTCCAGCCGGATGCCGAAGTCGGCGGGCTTCTGAGTCGCCTCCCATAAATCCATCGCGTAGTTTTCCAGCATCGGGCTGGCCTGGATGTGCTGTTGCAGGCGTGCGCCGAAATGATTGATCTGGTCGAAAGCGAGGATATCCGGCTCCACCTGCTCGGTAAGCTGGTCGGTGTCATGGAAGCGCGTGTCGAATACCAGTGCGCGCCGCAAATCGCGTTCCGCCGGAGCAAGAATGGGGATTTCCATCATGAAGCGATCGCGCGCGGCGGAAGGAATCTCGAAGGTTTCTTCCTTTTCCACCTGATTGCGGTCAGCGAACACCAGCATGTGCGGCAGGCGATGTTCGCGTTTGAAGGCATGCAGGCTGCGTTCGGCCATCACACGCAGCAACAGTGCGTGCACTTGCGGACGGGCGCGGTTGATTTCGTTGAAGAAAAAGACGGAGAGGTGCTCGCCGCCGCGTAACAGGGGGC
>CAMLDO010000012.1 GCA_946478865.1 uncultured Methylobacillus sp. | reverse complement strand
ACAGCTTGAAGAAGTAGTGCTCGGTTTCCTTGCGCACCGGCGTCGCGCCGGACACTGCCGAGAACGGATTGATCAATTCGGTCGGGCTGTAGGTCGCGCCGCATACTTCGCAGGAATCGCCGTACTGGTCCTTGGCGTGGCACTTGGGGCACTCGCCCTTGATGAAGCGGTCCGGCAGAAACATGTTCTTGACCGGGTCGTAGTACTGCTCGATGGTCCTGGTCGCGATCTTGCCGTTGGCCTTGAGCGCACGGTAGATGCCCTGCGCCAGTTCCTTGTTTTCGCTGGAATTGGTCGAATGGTAATTGTCGAACGCGACCAGGAAATCGGCGAAATCCGCCGCGTGCTCCGCATGGACCTTGTCGATGAGCTGTTCCGGGGTGATGCCCTCCTTCTCCGCACGCAGCATGATGGGCGTGCCGTGCGTATCGTCGGCGCACACGTAGTGCACCGTGTGGCCCTGCATCTTCTGGAAGCGCACCCAGATATCGGTCTGGATGTACTCGACCAGGTGGCCGAGGTGGATGCTGCCATTCGCATACGGCAAGGCAGAGGTGACGAGGATTTTGCGGGTCATGGAAACAGGCTTAAATACTTGTGAAAGAGGGGCATTTTAGCAAATGACGCGCCCCTGCACATGCGCTAAAATTTAAAGTTGATCCCATTAGTCAGGAATTCCCTCCGCATCATGTCGCTCTCTGAACTGCAAGTACAAACTGCGCTCAAGGAAATCGTCGATCCCAATACCGGCAAGGATTTCATCGCAACCAAGTCCGCACGCAACATCCGCATCGACGGCAACAGCGTCGCGCTCGACATCGTCCTGGGTTATCCAGCCAAGACCGTTACCGCCGAAATCCAGGCGCTGGTGGCCGACAAGCTGAGAACCCTGCCCGAGGTCGGCAGCGTGTCCGTCAATGTCACGTCCAAGATCGTGGCGCATAGCGTGCAGCGCGGTGTGCAATTGATCCCCAACGTGAAGAACATCATTGCTGTCGCTTCCGGCAAGGGCGGCGTCGGCAAATCCACCACCGCGGTCAACCTCGCGCTGGCATTGGCTGCCGAAGGCGCGCAGGTCGGTATCCTGGATGCCGATATCTACGGCCCGTCGCAGCCGCAGATGCTGGGCATCACCGCACGCCCCGAAAGCAAGGACGGCAAGAGTATGGAGCCGCTGGAACGCTATGGCATCCAGGCCATGTCCATCGGCTTCCTCATCGATATGGACACGCCCATGGTATGGCGCGGCCCCATGGTCACCGGCGCGCTGGAACAATTGCTGCGTGAAACCAACTGGCGCGCGCTGGATTATCTTGTGATCGATCTGCCGCCCGGCACCGGCGATATCCAGCTCACGCTGTCGCAGAAGGTCCCGGTCACCGGCGCGGTCATCGTGACCACGCCGCAAGACATCGCGCTGCTGGATGCGCGCAAGGGATTGAAAATGTTTGAAAAGGTCGGCGTTCCCATCGTCGGCATCGTGGAGAACATGAGCACCCATATTTGCTCCAAGTGCGGCCATGAAGAACATATTTTCGGCGCCGGCGGCGGCGAACAGATGTGCAAGGACTACAACGTCGAGTTGCTGGGCTCGCTGCCACTGGACATCAAGATTCGCGAACAGGCTGATAGCGGCATGCCGACCGTCGTGGCCGAACCGGACGGCAAGATCGCGGCCGTGTATCGCCAGATCGCTCGCCGTACCGCGGTCAAGCTTTCCGAATACGGACTGGACCACAGCAGCAAATTCCCCAACATCGTGATCCAGAACACCTGATCGCACACGGGCGCCCTTCGCGGCGCCCATCTTTGCAACCTCAAGCCGAAGCAGACTTTTACCGTTTGTAACGGTAGAATCATTGATTTTTAATTGCGGGCTGAAGCCTGCTTAAGATTGCGTATGAATACTCCGCACAAACCGGCCACGGACGATGTCCGCGTCAAGGAAATCAAGGAAGTCGTTCCGCCTTCCCGCATCCTGGCAGAACTCGCGGCAAGCAACGGCACCTCGGACAACATCGTCGCCACCAGGGCCGATATCCATCGTATCCTGCACGGCGCGGACGACCGCCTGCTGGTCATCATCGGCCCTTGCTCCATCCACGACCCCAAGGCCGCACTGGAGTATGCGCAACGTCTTATGGAGCAGAAAAAGCGCCTTGCTTCCGACCTGCTCATCGTAATGCGCGTGTATTTCGAGAAACCGCGCACCACCGTGGGCTGGAAGGGTCTCATCAACGACCCGCACCTCGACGGCAGCTTCAGCATCAACGAAGGCTTGCGCCTCGCACGCCGCATCCTGCTCGAAATCAACGAACTCGGCATGCCGGCCGGCACCGAATTTCTCGACGTGATCACGCCGCAATACACGGCTGACCTCGTGTCGTGGGGCGCAATCGGTGCACGTACCACCGAAAGCCAGATCCACCGCGAACTCGCTTCCGGTCTGTCCTGCGCGGTCGGCTTCAAGAACGGGACCGACGGCAACATCAAGATCGCTGTAGACGCGATCAAGGCCGCCGCCTGCCCGCACCATTTCCTCGCCGTCACCAAGGCCGGTCACTCCGCCATTGTCTCGACCGCCGGCAACGAGGATTGCCACGTGATCCTGCGCGGCGGCAAGCAACCCAACTACGACGCCGCAAACGTGGATGACGCCTGCAAGGAACTGGGCAAGGCCGGTCTTGCGCCTCGCGTCATGATCGACTGCTCGCATGCCAACAGCAGCAAACAGTTCAAGCGCCAGATCGACGTGGCGCAGGACGTCGCCAACCAGCTTGCCGCAGGCGATCAGCGCATCTTCGGCCTCATGGTGGAATCGCACCTCAACGAAGGCCGCCAGGAACTGGAAGCAGGCTGCACCCTGGAATACGGCAAGTCCATCACGGATGCCTGCCTTGGCTGGGAAGACACCATCACCCTGCTCGACACGCTGGCACAAGGCGTGCGTGCGCGACGCAAGGTGTTTGAGGACAAGGAAGTAGAGTGATTTCACACGGGTGAAACACCCCGCTGCGAGACTCATATTTTTCATACCCATCCGGCGTCATGCGCCGTATAATGCCCCCTCATTTTCAGTCACTTAGCGCATAACAACGATGAGCATCAAATCCGATCGATGGATACGCCGCATGGCGGAAGAGCATGGCATGATCGAACCTTTCGAGCCGCGCCAGGTCAAGGAAGCCAATGGACACAGACTGGTATCCTACGGCACCTCCAGCTACGGCTACGATATTCGCTGCTCCAGCGAGTTCAAGCTGTTTACCAATCTGAACAGCACCATCGTCGATCCGAAGAATTTCGACCCGAATTCGTTTGTCGAAGTGAATGCCGATTACTGCATCATCCCGCCGAACTCGTTCGCGCTGGCCCGCACCGTCGAATACTTCCGCATCCCGCGCAACGTGCTGACCGTGTGCCTCGGCAAATCGACCTACGCGCGCTGCGGCATCATCGTCAACGTGACGCCGTTCGAGCCGGAATGGGAAGGCTACGTGACACTGGAATTCAGCAATACCACACCGCTTCCGGCGAAGATTTACGCCAACGAAGGCTGCGCGCAAGTGCTGTTCTTCGAAGCGGATGACGACGACATCTGCGAAACCTCGTACAAGGATCGCGGCGGCAAATACCAAGGACAGCACGGCGTGACGCTGCCCAAGATCTAAAGGCCATGGAACCACAACTGAACATCGACAAGATCGTCTGGCGCGGCCCTCAGGGCGAAATCATCGCATGCACCGAGAAGAACAAGGTGATGCGCGAGAACCTCGAGGAACTGCACCAGATGGCCCAGGACGCGCTGGAAGATGCCGTCCTCATGGGCTGCGATGAGCACCAGGTACGCCAGGCATTGGCCGACCTGATGCTGAGTCTGATCAACCCCTATCCCCATCGCGAATAGCGCGCGCCGTCGTGCCCGTGCTTCTTTTTTCACATCCTCTTTTTCGTGAGGAATTGCCATGAAATTCCGCTTCCCCGTCGTCATCATTGACGAAGACTTCCGTTCCGAGAACACCTCCGGCCTCGGCATCCGCGCGCTGGCGAAGGCGATCGAGGACGAAGGCTACGAAGTGCTGGGGGTGACCAGCTACGGCGACCTGACCTCGTTCGCGCAGCAGCAGAGCCGTGCCTCGGCCTTCATCCTGTCCATCGACGACGAGGAATTCGTGGAGGAAGTACCGGAAGCGCTGGAAAAGCTGCGCGGCTTCGTCGAGGAAATCCGCTTCCGCAATGCCGAGATCCCGATCTTCCTGCACGGCGAAACCCGCACTTCGCGTCATATTCCGAACGAGATCCTGCGCGAGCTGAACGGCTTCATTCACATGTTCGAGGACACGCCGGAATTCATCGCGCGCTACATCGTGCGCGAAGCCCGCACCTACCTCGATTCGCTGCCGCCGCCGTTCTTCCGCGCACTGACCCATTACGCCGCAGACGGCTCGTATTCCTGGCACTGCCCCGGCCACTCCGGCGGCGTGGCGTTCCTCAAGTCGCCCGTGGGTCAGATGTTCCACCAGTTTTTCGGCGAAAACATGCTGCGCGCCGACGTGTGCAACGCGGTCGAGGAACTCGGCCAGCTGCTGGACCACACCGGCCCGGTGGCGGCTTCCGAGCGCAATGCCGCGCGCATCTTCAACTGCGATCATTTGTATTTCGTCACCAACGGCACCTCGACCTCGAACAAGATCGTGTGGCACTCGACCGTTGCGCCGGGCGACATCGTGGTCGTGGACCGCAACTGCCACAAGTCCATCCTGCATTCCATCATGATGACCGGCGCGGTCCCCGTGTTCCTCATGCCGACGCGCAACAATTTCGGCATCATCGGGCCGATCCCGAAAAGCGAGTTCTCGTGGGAAAGCATCCAGAAGAAGATCGATGCCAACCCGTTCATCACCGACAAGAGCGCCAAGCCGCGCGTGCTGACGATCACGCAGTCCACCTATGACGGTGTGCTGTACAACGTCGATACCATCAAGCAGATGCTGGACGGCAAGATCGACACGCTACACTTCGACGAAGCCTGGCTGCCGCATGCGACCTTCCACGATTTCTACCGCAGCATGCACGCGATCGGCAAAGACCGCCCGCGCTGCGAGGAATCGATGATTTTCTCCACGCAGTCCACGCACAAGCTGCTGGCAGGCCTGTCGCAGGCGTCGCAGATCCTGGTGCAGGATGCGACCGCAAGCAAGCTGGACCGCGATGTGTTCAACGAAGCTTATCTCATGCACACTTCCACCAGCCCGCAGTATTCCATCATCGCCTCGTGCGACGTGGCCGCGGCCATGATGGAATCGCCGGGCGGCACCGCGCTTGTCGAGGAATCCATCGCCGAAGCACTGGATTTCCGCCGCGCGATGCGCAAGGTGGATGAGGAATGGGGCACCGACTGGTGGTTCAAGGTATGGGGCCCGGACTACCTCGCAGAGGAAGGTATCGGCGAGCGCGAAGACTGGATGCTGCGCGATTCCGAGCGCTGGCACGGCTTCAGTAACCTCGCCACCGGCTTCAATATGCTGGACCCGATCAAGGCTACCGTGATCACCCCCGGCCTGGACGTGGACGGCTCGTTCTCCGACGACATCGGCATTCCCGCTGCAATCGTGACCAAATACCTCGCTGAGCACGGCGTCATTGTCGAGAAAACCGGCCTCTACTCGTTCTTCATCATGTTCACCATCGGCATCACCAAGGGCCGCTGGAACACGCTGGTGACCGCGCTGCAACAGTTCAAGGACGATTACGACAAGAACCAGCCGCTGTGGCGCGTGCTGCCGGAATTCGTCGCCAAGCAACCGCGTTACGAGAAGATCGGCCTGCGCGAGCTGTGCACGCAGATCCACAACATCTACAAGTCCAACGACATCGCGCGCCTCACGACCGAGATGTATTTGTCGAACATGGTGCCGGCGATGAAGCCCGCGGATGCCTTCGCCAAGATGGCGCACAAGGAAATCGAGCGTATCGAAATCGACCGGCTGGAAGGCCGCGTCACGAGCGTGCTGCTGACGCCTTACCCGCCGGGCATCCCGCTGCTGATCCCGGGCGAGCGCTTCAACGCCACCATCGTGCGCTATCTCAAGTTCGCACGCGAATTCAATGAGCGTTTCCCCGGCTTCGAGACCGACATCCACGGCCTCGTCAAGGAAATCTCGCCGGATGGCAAGGTGGGTTACTACGTGGACTGCGTGGCAGGAGGCTAAGCCGCCCTGCTGCGATCAGCGCGGCTGGCGTTCGTACACGACGAAGCTGAACGCCAGCCCGCTCTCGCTCACTAGCCGCTCACGCGCGACTTCGTGCCAGGCAGCTTTGTCGTATTCGGGGAAAAAGGTGTCTGCGGGAAACTCGCCGCTCACTTCCGTCAGGTACAGCCGATCGGCCATCGGCAAGGCCAGTTTGTAAAGCTCTGCGCCCCCGATCACGAACACCTCATCATCGTTTCCGCATAGTGAAACAGCCTCTTCCAGTGAACCCGCCACAAGCGCACCTGTCACGCAATAGTCCGTTTGGCGCGTCACAATCACGGTAGTACGGCCGGGTAACAGCCGGCCCAGTGACTCGTAGGTCTTGCGACCCATGATAATATGATGCCCCATCGTCAGGCTGCGGAAGTGCTTGAGGTCTTCGGGCAAATGCCAGGGAAGACCGTTGTCGAGACCGATGGCATTGTTGTCGGCCACAGCCGCGATGACAGAAAGACAGGACATGATATTGCTCAACAATAGGAATGCCTGAAATTATAAGCCTCCGACACTGCCAATGAAGCGCTTACGGGTTTTCTACCCCAACTCTTTTCTCAAACTGCTTTCCATCGGTTTCGTGCTCACGATACTGCCGCTGCTGTTCGCCTTCGCGAACGCCGCGCTCTATCTCGATCGGCTGGCCGACCAGAGCCACAAGACCGTGCGCCGCGCAGTGGAAGCGACGCGCGCCAGCCGCGTCCTGACCGAACAGCTCACCGTTATCGAACGCGGCACACGACAATACCTGGTGCTGGGAGATACCACGCTGCTGGAAAGCTTCCAGGGCGCGCACGAGAAATTCGGCGCCACGGTGAATGAGCTTGCCCAGCTTCCGCTGGACACGACGCTGCGCACGCAGCTGAACGAGCTCAGCAAACGCGAAAATTCGCTCTACCAGAACGTGATGAGCGGCTCGGCCTTGCAGAATCCGGAGGCCGTGGTGACGGAGTTCTTCCATCTGTCCGAACTCGCCAAGGCCATCCTCGACGCCAACAATCGTCTCATCGACCGTGAATCCTCGATTCTGGTCGCGACGGCAGAACGCGCACAGCACATGCTGTTATGGCAGACGCTGCCGCTGATTCCGATCGCGATCCTGGTTGCGGTCGCCATCACCTTTCTGCTGACCCGGCCCATACGCCGCATGGATGTGGCGATCCGCCGGCTCGGTCGCGGGGAATACAACGATCCGATTGAGATCGAAGGCCCGCGCGACCTGCGCCGCCTCGGCGAGCGGCTGGAATGGCTGCGTGTACAGCTGTGCGACCTGGAAGAACAGAAAAAACGCTTCCTGCGCAACGTATCGCACGAACTCAAAACCCCGCTGACCTCGATTCGCGAAGGCAGCGAACTGCTGACCGAGGAAGTGGGCGGCACGCTATCGCCGCAACAGCGCGAGATCGCCTCCATCCTGCATGAGAACAGCCTGCGCCTGCAGAAGATGATCGAGAATCTGCTCTACTACACGGCCGTGCAGTACCAGAAGCCGGTATTGCAGGTGGAGCGCATCGAATTGAAGCCGCTGATCGAGGAAGCGATTTCCTCGTACACGCTCACCATCGACACCAAGAACCTGACCGTCGTGCCGGCACTGATCGACCTTTCGCTGGAAGGCGATCGCGAGCAACTGCTGACCGTGTTCGACAACCTGATCTCCAACGCCATCAAGTACACTCCCCGTGGCGGCAGCGTCACTATTCGTCTCGCGCGCGAGCACGACAAGGCGATTCTGGAGGTCTCGGACAGCGGCCCCGGCATCACCCTGTCGGACCGCGACCGTCTCTTCGAGCCTTTCTATCGTGGCAGCGGTACCTATGACAGTCATATCAGCGGCAGCGGGCTTGGCCTTTCCATCGCCCGCGAGTATGTGGAAGCCCATGGGGGTAAAATCAGTTTAATGCCTTCCGAAAAAGGCGCATGCTTCCGTATAACCCTCCCATTCCTTCAACAGACAAATACATGACAAAGATCAGAAACTGGCCCGCTATTTTATTGGGCGCTTCAGTGGCAATTCTGGCCGGATGCGTACAGCAGCCCGCCATCGTCGAGGCTCCCGCCTCTTCCGCGCCACCAGCCCCGCAGGTGGTCGTGGTCAGGGCGGAGAACGAAATTCTCGCCTACGCATTGCGCTACAGCGGACTGTCCGCCGAAGACCAGCGCAAGGAGTACGCTCAGGTAATGCAAGCGTACAACCACAACAAGGAGAACTTGTCCAACAGGATCAAGGCGGCACTGGTCATGGCGCTTCCCGGCAGCCGTCAGCGCGACAATCCCAAGGCGCTTGCCCTGCTGGATGAAATCCAGCGCGAACCGTCCGCCGATCAGGATGCGCGCGCGATTGCAGCGCTGTTGCGCGAGTATGTCGCCGAGCGGCAGAAACTCGAGGAGAACGCAGCCAAGCTGACGCAAAAGGTCGCAGACGATCAGAAACGCATCGAACTGTTGCAAGGCAAGTCGGATGCCTTGCAAATTCGGGCCGACACGCTGCAACAGAAGCTGGATGAACTCAAAAACATTGAAAAGACCTTGAATACACGAGGTCAAGGTAAACAGAAATGAACGACAACGCCCACAAGATTCTCGTCGTCGACGACGATGCGGATATCGTCAGGCTCATCTCCATGCGCTTGCAGGCAGCAAGCTACCAGGTAGAAACGGCATCCAGCGCCGAGGAAGCCCTCGCACTTGCGTCCGTAAGCAAGCCCCAACTGGTCATTACCGACCTGCGCATGCCCGGCATGGACGGCTTGGCGCTGTTCGACACCCTGCATCGCACTGACCCGGGGTTGCCCGTGATCATCCTGACGGCTCACGGCTCCATTCCCGATGCGGTCGAGGCGACGCGGCGCGGCGTGTTCGGCTTTCTGACCAAGCCCTTCGACAGCAAGGAGCTGTTGCGGCAAGTGAATGCCGCACTCCGCCTTTCCCAGCCGGACATCAAGCATGCCGAAGGCGATGGCGAAGAATGGCGCAGCGAATTCATCAGCCGCAGCCCGGCTATCGAATCCATGCTGCAGCAGGCCAAGCTCGCGGCCGCGAGCGGCGCCAGCGTGCTGATCCACGGCGAAAGCGGCACCGGCAAGGAGTTGCTGGCGCAGGCCATTCACAAAGCCAGCCCAAGGCGCGACAAGCCGTTCGTTGCGATCAATTGCGGCGCGATCCCGGAACCATTGCTGGAGTCCGAGCTGTTCGGCCACACCAAGGGCGCGTTCACCGGCGCCATGCGCGACCACAAGGGCCTGTTCCAGGCGGCTGATGGCGGGACGCTGTTCCTGGATGAAATCGGGGACATGCCGCTCACGCTGCAGATCAAGCTGCTACGCGCCTTGCAGGAAAGGACGATACGTCCCGTGGGCGCCACAGCCAGCATTCCGGTCAATGTGCGTATCATTTCCGCGACGCACCGCGACCTTGCCGAGGAAATGAAGGCCTCACGCTTCCGCGAGGACCTGTATTACCGCATCAATGTGGTCGGACTGGAAATTCCGGCGCTTTCCGCGCGACGCGAAGACATTCCGCCGCTGGCCAATCACTTTCTGACTACCATCAGCGGCAAGTACGACAAGGCGGTCAATGGATTCTCGCCGGACGCCATGGAATTGCTCATCAGCGCCCCCTGGCCGGGCAATGTACGCCAGTTGCAAAACATCGTCGAACAGACGGTCGTGCTTTGCACAACGCCGCTGATTCCGGCGACGCTAGTGCAGAAAGCACTGCGCGACGACGTCGGCGGTATCCTACCCTTCGAAACGGCACGGCGAAATTTCGAGCGCGATTACCTTGCCCGCCTGCTGAAGGCCACCAACGGTAACGTCACGCAGGCCGCCCGCCTGGCACAGCGCAATCGCACCGAGTTCTACAAGCTTCTGGATAGGCATCAACTGACACCGGCGCTGTTCAAGAACGAAGAGCAAACCTGAATATGTCTCCATTTGGAGACAGTGAATTTGGTGTGTTATCAATCACTTAGTTAGAACTCCAAAGGAGTGTCTGTAAACGGAGACACTCCTTTTCATCGACCGCCCTCCAAAAAACTCCTTAAGTTGTTGTTTTAAATATACAAGCCAAAGTTGGCACACCCCTTGCGATATTCATTTCTGACCAACAAGGACAGGAATAAATGAATGCTCGCTCCGAAAAAATCCATTAGCGGTTTGCTCCAGGCTCTCATTGCCGCGGCTTATATCGTTGCGATTCCGACAGCTTATGCATTCGGCACCGGTGATGACCAGGTTGAGACCCCGCTGTATAGCGAGTTCAAGAAGCTGGATCGCAACAGCGACGGCAAACTAACCCGTCAGGAAGGCATTCGCGACAAGGACATCGCTGCCCGCTTCGACAAGGCCGATGCAGACAAGAATGGCAGCCTCAGCGCCTCGGAGTATGGCGACTACAAAAGCGGTCTCCAGCAGGCACGTGTCGAATCGTTCCTGGATGACAGTTCGGTAACGGCCAAGGTCAAAGCCGAATTGCTGAAGGATGACGGCATCAAAGCGCTGGCGATCAAGGTTCAGACGCATCATGGACAGGTCATTCTGAGCGGTTTTGTCGATACGGAAGCCCAGGCGCAGCGCGCCATTGAAATTGCCGCCGGTGTTCGCGGCGTACTCGCGGTGAAAAACAGTCTTGTCGTGAAGGGATAGCAAAATGGGATTCAAAGCAAAGGAAACGCCTACCCATGTGACGCATAGCGTAGCCTTTGAATATGAAGACCATCCGTTTCAGCCGAGCCGCATCTTCGCCTCGTCCGAAACAGAAACAAAAAAAGAAGAACAACGGCCTCTTGCTACGTGCAGCCAACTGAAGACACGGCCACATGGGAAACAGCGCATGTTCGAACGCGACGAACCGCGGCGAACAGGAGGCCAAGGCAGGGCATTACCGATTTGATTCGGCAAACACAAGAAAGGGAGAAATCATGAACATGCACAAACTGCGCGGAATCCGAACTGTTGCCAGCGGCGCTTTTTTTGTGACCAGCCTGGCAGCTGCCGGCGGATGGCTGACGACAGCCCATGCCCAGGATCTCGAATTCGCCCAAAAACTGGTAGGCGTGCCGAATGGCGCCGTGGAAAGCATGCAGTTCCGCTCCACCATTATCGACCCAGCCCGCTCCGGCAAGACCATGAGCGCGGAAACGCGCCAGCTACGGGTCATTCCCATCAGCAATCCGACTGAAATCGCCACCGGCAAGCGCAACTGCAGCATTTGTGGCGTTGTAGAGTCGATCAGCCTGACGGTACATGACGGACTGGCTCTGGAACCGGACAGCGAAAGCGCGATGGAAGACGTCGCGAAGCCTCAAGGCAAAAGCCGCGGCAACCTGCTGTTGACGAAAGAGCGCTGGATAGTCGCACCGGCGACGGCCGGCGGATCGAAAAAGCATGCGCCGCTATTTGAAGTGAAGGTGCGCATGACCGATGGAACCATCCGTGTCGTCAATCAACCGACACAACCCGAATATGCGGTTGGCGATTACGTCAGGGTGATCAGCGGAGCGGTCACTACCGCCTGACCTTCCCTACAACAAATTCTTTTTCCAGGCGGGCCGTCTTCCAACCCCGGGCGGTTCGCTTTTTTTTGCCTGTTACTTTCGTAAATTTTAGAAGCTAGACCGCGACGGGTGCCTTGATGGCCGGGTGCGGATCGTAATTTTCCAGCGTGAAATCCTCGAACTTGAACCCGAAGATGTCTTGCACATCCGGATTGATGCGCATCGTCGGGAGATGACGCGGCTCGCGCGACAGCTGCTCGCGCGTCTGCTCAAGATGGTTGAGGTAGATGTGCGCGTCGCCCAGCGTGTGCACGAAATCGCCCGCCTTGAGGCCGCATACCTGCGCCACCATCATCGTCAGCAGCGCGTAGGAAGCGATATTGAATGGCACGCCGAGGAAGATATCGGCACTGCGCTGGTAAAGCTGGCAACTGAGCTTGCCATCGGCGACATAGAACTGGAAGAAGGCGTGGCACGGCGGCAGTTTCATCTGGTCCACGTCGGCCACGTTCCACGCAGAGACGATGAGCCGGCGCGAATCCGGGTTCTTCTTGATGCTGTTCACCACCTGCGTGATCTGGTCGATATGCGTGCCATCCGGCTTTGGCCAGTTGCGCCACTGATAGCCGTACACCGGGCCGAGGTTGCCGTTCTCGTCAGCCCATTCGTCCCAGATGGAAACGCCGTTATCCTTCAAATACTTGATGTTGGTGCTTCCCTGCAGGAACCACAGCAGCTCGTGGATGATGGACTTGAGGTGGACCTTCTTGGTGGTCAGCAGCGGGAAGCCTTCTTCCAGGTCGAAGCGCATCTGGTAGCCGAACACGGAAATCGTGCCGGTACCGGTACGGTCTTCCTTCTTGTGGCCGTGTTCGAGCACATGGCGCATCAGATCCTGGTATTGCTTCATCGCAAGGCCTCTCTGCTGACCCGGCCTGAGCCGGGATATCGTTTTATCGTTTAAGTATGATCGACGATGAACTGCTTGACTGCGACCGCATCGGCTTCCATCACCTCGAAGCGCTGGGGCAGGTCCTCCAAGCCGACGAGGTCGGCCGGACGCTCGGGCGCGCGACCCAAGGCTTCCTGAATCGCTTCCTCGAACTTGGCCGGCAGCGCAGTTTCCAGAACCACCATGGGGACGCCGGCTTCGCGTTGCTCCAGCGCCACCTTGAGGCCATCCGCGGTGTGGGTATCGATGGTGACGCCGTACTTCTCCTGCGTCGCACGTATGGTCTGCATACGGAAGGCATGATTGCTCGCGCCGGAAACGAAGCCGTAATCGCCCACCTTGGCAAAGTAGCCGCCCTCGTTGAGGTCGAATGCACCGCCCTGGTCCACCTTGCCCCACAGCTCGCGCATCTTGGCGCTATCGCGGCCGACCAGATCGAACACGAAGCGCTCGAAGTTGGACGCCTTGGAGATGTCCATCGACGGGCTGCTGGTGTGGTAAGTATGCGCAGAATCACGCGGACGATAGATACCGGTGCGGAAAAACTCGTCCAGCACGTCGTTCTCGTTGGTGGCGACCACCAGCTTGGCGATTGGCAGGCCCATCATGCGTGCGATATGGCCCGCGCAAACGTTGCCGAAGTTGCCGGATGGCACGGAGAAGCTGACCTTCTCGTCGTTGCTGCGCGTGACGGCGAAATAGCCCTTGAAGTAGTACACGATCTGCGCCGCGACGCGCGCCCAGTTGATCGAATTGACGGCACCGATCTTGTGCTGCGCCTTGAACGCATGATCGTTGGAGACCGCCTTGACGATATCCTGCGCGTTGTCGAACACACCCTTGATCGCGATGTTGTAGATGTTCTCATCTTGCAGACTGAACATCTGCGCGGTCTGGAAGCGGCTCATCTTCTGGTGCGGCGACAACATGAACACGCGCACGTTATGCTTGCCGCGCATCGCGTATTCGGCCGAGGAGCCGGTATCGCCCGAAGTCGCGCCGAGGATATTAATCTCGCGCCCCGCCTTGTCCAGCACATACTCGAACAGGTTGCCGAGCAGCTGCATCGCCATGTCCTTGAACGCGAGCGTCGGGCCATTCGACAGCGACAACAGGAACAGGCCTTCTTCCAGCTTCACGGTCGGCGTGATGTCGTCCGGATTCTGGCCCTCACGCACGTGGCAGTACACCTCGGCGGTGTAGGTCTTGTCGATGATGCGGCGCAGGTCTGCCGCCGGGATATCGGTTGCAAAGCGCGACAGGATGGTGAAGGCCAGCTCACGGTAATTCATGCCGCGCATCGCAGCGAGGTCGGTGTCGCTGAATTGCGGATAGCTTTCCGGCAGGTAGAGGCCGCCGTCCGGGGCGAGGCCGCCCAGCAGGATTTCGCTGAAGGTTTGCGCGGGCGAATTGCCGCGCGTGCTGATGTATTTCATTTACCGAGTTCTTCCATGCGAATGCGGGTGACCTTGCCGGTGATCGCGGGCAGCGCTTCGATCCTGGTGATGGCCTGATCGATATTCTTTTCGACCGTGATATGCGTCAAAAGGATCACGTCCGCTTCGGACTCGCCCTCTTCCGGTTCCTTCTGGATTACCGCGTCGATGGAGATTTCCAGATCGGCGAGGATGCGCGTGACATCCGCGAGCACGCCCGGCTTGTCCTGCGCGCGCAGGCGCAGGTAGTAGGCGGTACGCACTTCGGACATGGGCAGGATGGGCAGGTCGGACAATTGGTCCGGCTGGAATGCGAGGTGCGGCACGCGGTGCTGCGGGTCGGCGGTGTGCATACGCGTCACGTCCACGAGGTCGGCCACTACCGCGCTCGCGGTCGGCTCGGCGCCGGCGCCGGCACCGTAGTACAGCGTCGGTCCGACGGCGTCGCCCTTGACCACCACCGCGTTCATCGCGCCGTTGACGTTGGCGATGAGACGCTTTTCCGGGATCAGCGTGGGGTGCACGCGCAGTTCCACGCCCTTGTCGGTGCGCTTGGTCACGCCCAGCAGCTTGACACGATAGCCAAGCTGCTCAGCGTAGCGGATGTCCTCGCGCGTGAGCTTGGTGATGCCTTCGGTATAGGCCTTGTCGAACTGCATCGGGATACCGAAGCCGATCGCGGCCAGGATGGTGAGCTTGTGCGCAGCGTCCACACCCTCGACGTCGAAGGTCGGGTCGGCTTCGGCGTAGCCGAGGCGCTGCGCTTCCTTGAGCACGTCCTCGAACGCAAGGCCCTTCTCGCGCATCTCGGTGAGGATGAAGTTGGTAGTGCCGTTGATGATGCCGGCGATCCACTCGATGCGGTTCGCGGACAGGCCCTCGCGCACCGCCTTGATGATGGGAATGCCGCCCGCCACGGCCGCTTCGAACGCGACCATCACGCCTTTCTTCTGCGCAGCCGCGAAAATCTCGGTGCCATAGTGTGCGAGCAGCGCCTTGTTGGCGGTGACCACGTGCTTGCCGTTTTCGATGGCCTTGAGCACGAGTTCCTTGGCGATGGTGGTGCCGCCGATTAGCTCGACAACAATGTCGATGTTGGGGTCAGTCACCACGCTGAAAGCGTCATCAGTGACATCCACTGCGCCCTTGGTCACTTCCTTGGCGAGCGCCAGATTACGGTCCGCCACCTTGAGGATGCGGATGGGGCGGCCTGCACGCCGGGTGATTTCCTGCTCGTTGCGGGTGAGCACGGTGAAGGTGCCGCCGCCGACGGTGCCGATGCCTAACAGGCCTACATTCATGGGTTTCATATCAAACTCAGTCGCTATTCGTTAATCGATGGTTTCAGCTGGCTGCGCCGTGACGCTTGCGGAAGCTTTCCAGGAAGCGCGCAATACGGCCGATCGCTTCGGTGAGGTCGTCCGCGCTGGGCAGGAACACCACGCGGAAGTGGTCCGGGTGCGGCCAGTTGAAGCCCGTGCCTTGTACCAGTAGCACCTTCTCCTCGAGCAGCAGGTCGAGAATGAATTGCTGGTCGTCGTCGATGGGGTACAGCTTGGGATCGAGCCTGGGGAACAGATACATGGCCGCCTTGGGCTTGACGCAGGTGACACCGGGGATCGCAGTCAGCATTTCGTAGGCTACATCGCGTTGACGGCACAGTCGGCCGCCAGGCGCGACCAGCTCGTTGATGCTCTGATAGCCGCCGAGCGCGGTCTGGATCGCGAATTGGCCGGGCACGTTGGCGCAGAGGCGCATCGAGGCCAGCATATTGAGGCCCTCGATGTAGTCCTTGGCGTGGCGCTTCTCGCCCGACACCACCAGCCAGCCGGCGCGGTAGCCGCAGGAGCGGTAGTTCTTGGACAGGCCGTTGAAGGTGACGAACAGCACATCGTCCGCGAGCGAGGCGATGGACGTATGTTCGTTGCCGTCGTACAGCACCTTGTCGTAGATCTCGTCGGCGAAGATGATGAGGTCGTGCTTGCGCGCGATGTCGATGATGCCTTCGAGGATTTCCTGCGGATACAGCGCGCCGGTCGGATTGTTCGGGTTGATGATGACAATGCCGCGCGTGGTCGGCGTGATCTTGGCCTCAATATCCTTGAGATCGGGCAGCCAGCCGGATTCCTCGTCACACAGATAGTGGCGCGGTGTGCCGCCAGACAGGCTCACTGCCGCGGTCCACAGCGGATAATCGGGCGCCGGCACGAGAATCTGGTCGCCATTATCAAGCAGCGCGTTCATCGCCATCACGATAAGCTCGGACACGCCGTTGCCGACGATCACATCGTCGGTGGTCACGCCCTTGACGTTCTTCTGCTGGGTGTAGTGCACGATCGCGCGGCGCGCAGCGAACAGACCTTTGGAGTCGCTGTAGCCTGAAGCGTCACCGAGATTATGGATCACGTCCTGCACAATCTCTTCCGGCGCCTCGAAGCCGAACGGCGCGGGATTGCCAATGTTCAGCTTGATGATGCGATGGCCCTCGTCTTCCATCTCCCGCGCTCGCTGCAGCACCGGCCCGCGGATGTCGTAGCAGACGTTATTGAGCTTGGAGGATTTGAGTATGGGTTGCACGGCCGTTTTTTCGTGTTGGGTAAAGGCGCGATTTTACCTTGCCCAAGCGCGCGCAAGCAATTCAAAGTACGAGGGTTTTCGTCACGGGGGATGCTGATGGGATTTATGCGGTGTCGCGCGTCGATACCCGATGATCGCGTGGTAGACGAAGAGCACAAACACCAGCACGCCTGCAACGAGATGCGACACCGCGGCAACCAGCGCCAGCCCTTCGTTTGCAAGGTAATAAATGCCAATGGCCGTGGTCAGCAGAAACAGCATCAGCACCGCGAGGCCGATACCGCTGCGCCAGTGCATGCGATGCCGCCAGCCGGCTCGCATATGTATATTCCAGAGCGACCCCAGCATCGTCATCATCCAGAAGGAGGACGCCGCATGCAGCGCACCCACCCCGATCTGGCCGTCACCCTGCAAGCGCCAGGGCACATCCCATTCCAGGCGCATGTCGAACAGCGTGGGCGTCAGCAGGGCGCCGCTCGCAGCCAATACCAGCACCGTCAGCAGCAAGGCCGGATAAAACCAGCCGGGATAACCTTTCAAGTTGCAACTCCTTCAACCAACCTGCCGCCCAGGCGGCGGACGACACCCTCTCGCTCTTCATGTGCCGCCACGCACGCCACCTTGGTCAGCGCATCGGCCCGCCAGGCGGTGCGCGCCATCACGCTCCACATGCCGATAGCGGGGGCGCCCGCCTCGCCGACGATCCAGCCCGGGAAATCGGCACTAGGCTTGGAGCGGGCGCCCGAGCTTGCCAGCGCGGCATTCCGCAGACCGCCGAGCAGCGTCATTCTGCCATCCTCTTCACGACGCTGCACGGGCAGCACGAGGTCTCCGAATACGCGCAAATCGCCTCCCGCGTTGACCCAGCCGGCCGACGCTCCCCGTTGCTGCAGGGCGCGAATTGCGCAGTCCACGGCGTAGCCCTTGGCCAACCCATCCAGCGTAACCAGAACCGGCCGGCGGAGTTTCGCCTTGCGCCCTTGCACGATCAGGTCGTCGGCCTCGCCGCGGCTCAGATACGGCGCGAATCCATGGTCCGGGAGAAGTTGCTTCTGCACCAGGGTACCGCCCACGGTGCAGTTGAATCTGCCGCCGCTGGCGCGCGTCATCGCCTGGGCCAGCCGCAGCATGCGTGCGCTCAAGGGATGGAGTACGACCTCGCGGCCTTGCGCGGCATTGAGTCTCGAAAGATCGCTGCCAGGGTCGTGAAAACTCAGCAGCGCCTGAATTTTCTCGATGGCATGAAATGCGGCATCGAGCGCAGGCGCGACATCCGTCGTCGAATGCGCGCCCACCTCGACAAACGTCCCCAGCAGGGGGCGCATGCGTTTCGCCTTATTCACCCGACAGCGCCACCTTCTGCAATGCCAGCAGACGTTTCACGCCGTCGGTCAGATTGCGGCTGGAAAGTGTGGCGCCGCTGATATTGGGAATATCCTCGTCCAGATGGAAAGGATCGGCCAGGGTCTTGCCCGCGAAGTGCTTGCGCCATCCGGCATCACGCACCTGATCGCCCTTGGTTTCGCGATAGCTCATGATTTCGACGCCGACGACACGGCCATCCGGCGTGATTCCCGTGCCGTAGGTGATGAACTCGTGCTTGCCTACCACATCGTCGACAATGAACCAGCCAGCGAGCTTGCCGTCCTTTTCGACGCGCCAGACCTTTTGCTCGTCCCAGCGCTGCCGCAGCCCGGACAAGGATTTGATCTTGTCCTTTTGCGCGCTGCCGAGCTTTACCAGCATGGGCTTGAAGCCCTCGGCCTCGGGAAACAACTGCTTCATCGTCTGATCGGCAGTGAAGTAATCGATGGCGTATGCCGGAGCGGCAATCGCCGCTACCGGCAGAAGCAAGAGTGCACTCCAATCGCTTTGCTTCATGCCCGCCCCTTAAAACTCGTAACCGAACTTGATGCGCACTTCGTCCTTGGTCTTCTCGATCAAGTGCAGGTCGTTGTCGTCCTGACCTTCAAACTTCTCGCCGCCACCCTTCAGCTGATGGAACCATGTCACCGTCGCCCACCACTCCTTGCCGCCGTAATGCAGGCTGGGGCCGGCGAACCAGGACCAGCGCTCCTGCCCGACTTCGGTTTCGAATTCGGTTTCGTACAGCGTTTCGGCGCCAACGAACCAGCCGGGAGCGAAACGATAGCTGAGGCCGGTACCCGCCTTCATCTCGATTTCCATTTCGGGATCGGTCGGCCAGTCGAAATCGGCCGGCAGGCTTGCCAGGCGGCTTGCGGACAGCGCATCGCGCTTGGCATATGCGGCCTCCGTGCCGATATTGGCGGCCCATACCAGTTGGCCTTCCATGAAGTACTTCTGCGCCAGCAGTTCAAGCTCGATGGAGTACTTGTCCTTGTCCTGGCCCGAGTGCTTGTCCAGCCAGTCGTAACCCAGGGAGAGGTAGCCCGCGAGCCCGAAATCGTCCTTGGCCGGACTGAGGAACATGTACTTGAAGGAGGCTTCGACGCCGGAAGGACGCAACCCGTAGTCTTCGTCGCCCGGCAGATAACCATCGACCACGATATTCTGCATATCGACGGACTGCATTTTCAGATAAGCCGCCGCGGTAAAGCGGTCGGTCACGCCGTATTCGAGTTCAGTCTTGGAGTCCCAGGCGCTGTAGTCTCCCGCTCCCTTGTCGTCGCGGTAAGTGAAGGTCTGGTCCAGCTCGAGGGAACCTTTCGGTAGCGTTTCAGCCCCTTTGATATAGCCAAGCAAACTTTCGTCCGCGAAAGAAACCTGTGAAACGGAAAACATTGCCAGCGCGAAGGCGCCCAATTTCATATGTCGCATCGTAAAACCTTTTATTGGAGAATTGATATTAAATGATAACTATTATCATTAGTATTATCAATATCGTCCATAGGTTTTTGCCTGCGCGACCTCCTGCCCTATCATGTAAACAACCGCCTAACAGGATAACCCGATGAAACTCCACCTTACCCGCGCTGCAGGCCAGCAACTGATTACCGGATACGGTCCCGGCTGGGTCGAGATCAATGAAACGCGTCACACCTCCAGCCTTGTCGTGCTGCCCAACCTGCTGCAGACCGATTGGGAGGTTCCCGATTTCGAAAGCCTGAGCGCCGACCATATCGCTCGCATTGCCGCGCTCAAGCCTGAAGTCGTACTGCTGGGCACGGGCGTCACCCATCGTTTCGCCCATCCCCGCATCGCCAAGCCGCTGCTCGACATCGGCGTGAGTCTGGAAAGCATGGATACCGCCGCGGCTTGCCGCACCTACAACATCCTGATGGCGGAAGGTCGGCATGTCGCGGCCGCGCTCATCCTCTGAACAGAAAATCTCCTGTCATCCTCCTGCATTCTGTGAAAGAATACGTACTAGTTCGTATGCAAGAGGCGAAGTCATGGAACTGCTGGAAAGTCCGTGGTTTTTCAAGATGGTGGAACAGCAAGGCCGGAACCCTCGGCAACGCCTGCTCGCCGTATTCAGCGTAATCGATACCTGGCTTGCCGCCCCCGGCATGCGTGAGCAACTGCGGGCAACGCAACGCGGCGATTTCTTCCTTTACCAGAATCAGCCTTTCAAGGATTTTCTGACACGGATTGCGGTCGCCGCCCGTGCCCGGCATCCCGCCAGCCTGGTCAATCAGTTGACGATCCTGCTGCAAGGCGCCATCGCCGAAGATTTGCGCAACCCGAAATCGGGTGCGGTCAGCGAAGCTGGCAAGGCCGCGCAAGCGATCATCATCGAAGCATGCCCGAATCGCCGCACAGCATGGCACTGGACAATGGGAGGCATGGCCGCCGCGCTCATCGCCGCCGTTTTCCTTTACCCCTCCGCGCAGCTGTCCTGGGTACCGGAAACGGCTCCCATTTCTGCTCCTGCTTTCGCAGGAGCGCAGCAATTGCCCTACAACCCGGACAGCGTCGAAGCCGTGCTCGCCCTGCAAGAGCAGATTGCAAAGGGCGTGTGCCCTGCTCCTCAACTGCTCGCACTGCCGCAGGGGCAGGTGACGGCTTACATGAACGCAATCAATTTCCGTACGCCGGACGATCCCGCCGCCGATCGCAAGAACTTGCGCGCCTTCCTCGCGTGGTTCGAGCAGACGCGCGCCAGCGAATGCTATCAGCCGCCTTCCAACGGCCATACCAACGTCGCCTGGGTCAAGGGCTGAGGAGGCAACCATGGCAACCCAAATGCGCGAATACATCCTCGGCGTCGCATCCGAGCTTTTCACTACCCGTGGCATCAATGCCACCAGCGTCGATACCATTGTCGCCGAGGCTGGCGTGGCGAAAGTCACGCTTTACAAGTATTTCAAATCCAAGGAACAGCTGATCCTGGAATACTTGCGCCAGTACGACGACCGGCTCTGGAAGAGGCTCACCGAACGGATGACTGCGCGAGAAGCTGCGCCGCGCGAGCAGCTTCTCGCGCTGGTCAATGGCGTCATGGACTGGATTGCCGATCCTGAATTCAAGGGCTTCGCCTTTACCAATGCCACCGCCGAGTTTCCCGAGGACGAGAGCCCGGTACACCAGACCTCGGTGGAGTTCGCCCAAACCCTGCGCAAAACCCTCGCCCGGCTCGCTGCCGAGGCCGGGATCAAGTCTGCCGACACGCTTGCCTTGCAACTCTCGCTGGTAATCGAGGGCACCGCGATCACTGAACGCATGAGCCGTGGCTCCGACGCGGTGAGTCATGCCAAGGAAATGGCCAAAACCCTTATCGAGGCTGCGCGCTGAGATAGCGGCTGCAACCTCTTCGGTTCGACACGCTCCAAACGGTATTCGAAAGCAAGGATCGGAGTGTTTCATGGCGCTCGTGATGCGTTAATGTCGTATCGCTTCCGCCAAGGGACCATCATGACTGCAATGAATACCGCATCGAACTTCACTCCTACGGAACAGGACCCGCGCTGGGCCGCGGTCGTGGCGAGGGATGCTTCGGCGGACGGGCATTTTTATTACTCGGTAGCCACCACCGGCGTCTATTGCCTCCCCTCCTGCGCTTCGAAAACGGCCCTGCCGAAAAACGTACGCTTTCATGCCACGCGCGAAGAAGCCGAGCAGGCCGGGTTTCGTCCCTGCAAACGCTGCCGGCCGGACCAGCCGGCGCTGGCGGTAAGGCATGTATCGCTGATTGCCGAAGCGTGCCGACTCATGGAAAAAGAGGAAACGCCGCTGCCGCTCGCAGAACTGGCACGCCGAGCGGGAATGAGTCCGCATCATTTCCATCGGGTGTTCAAATCGATTACCGGCGTCACCCCACGCGCTTATGCCGCGGCTCAGCGGGCCAATAAGCTGCGCGAACATCTGCAACAGCAGGACAGCATCACCGATGCGATCTTCGAGGCCGGCTACGGCTCCAACAGCCGTTTCTACGAGCACTCCGACAGCCTGCTGGGCATGACGCCCACGCGCTACAAGCAAGGCGGGGCCGAAGTAGAAATCCGTTTCGCGCTGGGCGAATGCTCGCTGGGTTCCCTGCTGGTCGCCAGCAGTGGGCGCGGGATTTGCGCGATATCGCTGGGAGACGATCCCGATGCCCTGGTGCGCGAGTTGCAGGACAGGCTGCCTCACGCCAAGCTGATCGGAGGAGACAGCGATTATGAACGCGTGATTGCCCAGGTCGTCGGCCTCATAGATACCCCCGGACAAGGTTTCGACTTGCCGCTGGATATCCGGGGCACGGCATTCCAGCAGCGCGTCTGGCAAGCCTTGCAGGAAATCCCGCCCGGGACGACTCTAAGCTATACAGAACTCGCCGCCCGTATCGGCAGACCCAGTGCGTCGCGTGCCGTTGCCAGCGCCTGCGCCGCCAATACGCTCGCCGTCGCCATCCCCTGTCACCGGGTGGTGCGCACCGACGGATCGCTGTCCGGCTATCGCTGGGGCGTGGAGCGCAAGCAGGCCTTGTTGGAAAAAGAAGCCCATGAGCACGCTGCCGCTGTTCGCCGCACAAAGTGAGTTGCGATTGAGCGGCGGTGCAGTGCTGCTGCATGGATACGCGCTCCCGCGCGAAGCGGAGATTCTAGCCGGGATCACGCAGGTTGCTGCCACCGCCCCTTTTCGCCACATGGTGACGCCGGGCGGATTCGAGATGTCGGTAGCCATGACGAATTGCGGAACGCTGGGCTGGACTTCCGACCGTCGTGGATATCGGTATTCGCCGGTCGATCCCTTGAGCGGCCTTCCATGGCCTGCCATGCCGCAAGCATTGTCCCAACTGGCCGCGCAGGCAGCGGAAGCGGCCGGGTTCGCGCACTTCCGCCCGGATGCCTGCCTCATCAACCGCTATGCTCCCGGCACACGTCTCAGCCTGCACCAGGACAAGGACGAGCGCGACTTCACCCAGCCCATCGTGTCCGTATCGCTCGGGCTGCCGGCAACCTTTCTCTTCGGGGGCTTGCAACGCGCCGACAAGGCACAGCGCCTGCCGTTGCAGCACGGCGATGTCGTTGTGTGGGGCGGAGAAGACAGACTGCGTTTTCACGGCGTAATGCCGCTGGGCGAAGGCCGGCATCCAGCACTTGGCGGCGTTCGCATCAATCTAACTTTCAGGAAAGCAGGGTGACATGGAGATCGTCTGGCCTGCGCTGTTGCGCTTGAGCGGGGATGCCGAGTTGCAGGTCGTGCACGACGCGTTGCAATGGGAAAGCGACCCGCATCTGCATGCCGCACATTATCTGCCGGCCGACACATTAATCGACGTGGAAGGCCGTGTTTATGCGCTCGACCGCAGAGCAGAAGGCCGCGTCAGCCCCGTTTTCACTGGCGAGAAGGTGTTGCTGGAAACCGTGATTGCCGCGGTGCAGGCCCATGCAGCCCAGATGGGGTCGTGCTGCGTCGCCAAGTTTTCTGCCTCCACGATCGGCGAGGCGATTGCAGCGGTCGAGGATGGCCGCTGCCTGCGCTAGGCATTCAGGCCAGGAATCAGCACTACCTTGCGGCAGTTTTCCTGCTTGTCGTTGAATATCCGATAACCACGCGCGGCTTCTTCCAGCGGCAGGCGATGGGTGATGATGTCGGCCGGCCGCAAGCGCCCACTCTCGATGTGCTCCAGCAATTCCGGCAAGTAGCGCTGAACGTGCGTCTGCCCCATCTTGAAGGTCAGCCCCTTGTCGAATGCATCGCCGAACAGGAAGCCGTGGATGAAGCCGGCATACACGCCCGGCACGCTCACCACACCGCCCCGGCGCACGGCCGCCATGCACTGGCGCAAGGCCTTGCCGCTGCTGCCTTCCAGCTTGAGATCGGTCATTATCGTTTCGAGCGCGCTGCCCTTGGCCTCGAAACCTACCGCATCGATGACAGCGTCGACGCCGCGCTGCGCGGTCTGGTCGAGAATGATCTGGGCGGCATCACCGTCGTCGCATTCGTCGAAATTGACACTGAAGGTGTCGTATTCCTGCTGGGCATAGGCCAGGCGGTAGGCATGATGGTCGACCATGAAGATCTTCTCCGCCCCCATGAGCCGGGCGCAGGCTGCCGACATAAGGCCGACCGGGCCGGCGCCGAAGATCGCGACCGATAAGCCCGGCACGATCCCCGCATTGAGTACTGCCTGATAACCGGTGGGCAGAATATCGCTCAGGAACAGCACCTGCTCGTCGGGCAGGCTGCCCTCGATCCTGAACGGCCCGCTGTTGGCCCGTGGCACGCGCACGAATTCGGCTTGCCCGCCGGGCACCCCGCCGTAAAGGTGGCTGTATCCGAACAAGGCCGCGCCGGGCGGAATGGTTTTCTTGTTGAGGATGGCGCCGCGATCGACATTGGTGGTCTCGCAGGCGGCATACAACTGCTTCTGGCAGAAGAAGCAGTCGCCGCAAGCGATCACGAAAGGCACCACCACGCGATCGCCCTTGCGCACCTGTGTAACGCCTGAGCCCGCCTCTTCCACAATCCCCATGAACTCGTGTCCGAGGATATCGCCGTCATGCATCATCGGGATCTTGCCGCGATAGATATGCAGGTCCGAGCCGCAGATCGCCGTGGCGGTGATGCGCACCACGATGTCGTCGTCATTCTGCAATACCGGGTCCGGCACGGTTTCGACGCGTACGTCCTTGCTGCCGTGATAAGTCAATGCGCGCATGGCGAAAGTCCTCGCAGGGGTAAAGCGCCAGCGTAGCGAGCAGTTTCGGCCCACACCATCGGCGCCCGGCTTTTCTCCATGTCGGAATTTCCTTAGGAAAAACAGCCTACCCCCGGTCGGAACACCGCCACGGCGAGGCGGTCACAAAGTCGATTGGCCCTCAACAATGCTTACAGGAGATGTCCATGTCAGCCATGCGATGGTGGCAGTACGGCGTGATTTACCAGATTTACCCCCGTTCCTTCCGCGATTGCAGCGGCGATGGTGTCGGCGACCTGGCCGGCATCGCCGAGAAACTGCCTTATCTGCAAAGCCTCGGCATAGACGCGATCTGGATTTCGCCGATCTACCCCTCGCCGATGGCCGATTTCGGCTACGACGTTTCGGATTACTGCGATATCGACCCACGCTTCGGCACCCTGCAGGATTTCGATCGGCTTATCGATGAAGCCCATACACGCGGACTGAAGGTGATACTCGATTTCGTTCCCAACCACACGTCCGACCAGCATCCCTGGTTCGTCGAAAGCCGCAGTTCGCGCAGCAGCCCAAAGCGCGACTGGTATCTGTGGCGCGAACCTGCGCCGGGCGGAGCGCCGCCCAATAACTGGCTTAGCAATTTCGGCGGCTGCGCCTGGGAGTTCGACGCGGCCAGCGGGCAGTACTACTACCACGCCTTCCTCAAGGAACAGCCCGACCTCAACTGGCGTAATCCCGAGGTGCGGGCAGCCATGTACGACGTATTGCGCTTCTGGATGAAGCGCGGCGTGGACGGCTTCCGCGTGGACGTGATCTACCACATCCTCAAGGATGCGGAATTCCGCGACAATCCCGTCAACCCGGCTTATGACGAAAACGAAGAGTCATCGCATCGGGTGATTCCCCTCTACTCCATCGACCAGCCGGAAGTGCATGACATCCTGGCCGAAATGCGCGCCGTGGTAGAGGAATTCGACGACCGGCTGCTCATCGGCGAAATCTACCTGCCGCTCGAACGGCTCATCGCCTACTACGGCCATGACTTGCGCGGAGCGCATCTACCCTTCAACTTCCTGCTGATCGGCGCATCCTGGGACGCGCAGCAAATCGCGCGCCTTGTCCATGACTACGAAACGGCCCTGCCTGCCGGCGGCTGGCCCAACTGGGTGCTGGGAAATCACGACAAGCCGCGCATCGCCTCCCGCATCGGTCAGGCACAGGCGCGGGTAGCCGCGATGCTGCTGCTGACACTGCGCGGAACGCCGACGATGTACTACGGCGACGAAATCGGCATGGAAAATGTAAATATTCCGGTAGACGAAGTGCAGGACCCCTTCGAGCGCAACGAGCCGGGCAAAGGGCTGGGGCGCGATCCGCAGCGCACGCCGATGCAGTGGAACACTTCGGACTATGCCGGTTTTTCGAATGCACTGCCGTGGCTGCGCCTCGGCCCGGACTGGCCGGAACGCAATGTGGAAGCGATGAGCCGGGAGGAGCATTCGCTGCTCAGCCTGTATCGCCGGCTGCTCGCCCTGCGCCGCCAGGAGTCAGCACTCACAGCCGGCAGGCTGGAGCTGCTGCCGGTCATGGGACACGTGCTGGCCTATCGGCGCTGCCATGAGGAGACTGCGCTAACCATCCTGCTGAACCTGGGGCACGAAGAGATCGAATATCCGCTTTCTTCCGCCAACCATCAGGTACTGCTTTCCACCGCTCTCGACCGGCAGGAAGAAAAATCCGGCGCGCGCATTCGCTTGCGCCCGAACGAAGGTCTCATCCTGGCCGAGCAGTAGGCGGTGCTAGAGATCGAATGAAAGCTCTCCTTGCTCCGGCACTTGGAAGGCACGCACTTCGGCCTCCGGCACCAGCGTGCCGACGCGTACGCCCAGCAAGCGGATGCGGCTGTCGAACGGTACGCGCTTGAGGCATTCCCCTGCCGCCCCCCGGATGGTGGTCGAGTCCTGGGTCGGTACCGTCAGGCTGATATCGCGCGTCACCGTGCGAAAGTCCTCGAAGCGCAGCTTGATGCCTATGGTGCGCCCGGCATAGCCTTTACGCTGGAGGTCGTCCGCAACGCGCTCGCACAGCGTGGTGAATATCGCGGAGAGCTTGGCCCGGTCACGCTTCACGTGCAGGTCGCGCTCGAACGTGGTTTCGCGGCTAAGCGATTTGGGTTCCGATTCCGTCACTACCGGGCGCTCATCCCGCCCGTGCGCCACGTCGATGAGCCAGCTCGCGTAGCTCAGGCCGAAATTTTGCTGCAGCAATGCAAGTTCGGCGTGCGCGAGGTCGCGGATCGTTAGGATGCCAAGCTCGGCCAGCTTCTTCGCCGCCTTGGGCCCGATCCCGTTGATCTTGCTCACCTTCAGCGGCCAGATGCGTTCGGGAATGCTGGTATCGTCGAGCAGCGTGAGCCCATCCGGCTTGTCCAGCTCCGAACCGATCTTGGCCAGCAGCTTGTTGGGAGCGATGCAGATCGAGCAGGTGAGCCCGGTCGCTTCCTTCACCGCCTGCTTGAGGCGCATCGCCAGTTCGCGGCTATCCTCCGCGTGGCCGGTCAGGTCGATGTATATCTCGTCGATCCCCCGGTCTTCGACCGCGGGGGCAAGCGCGGCCACTGCCTGCTTGAACAGGCGCGAATAATGCCGGTACGCCTCGAAGTTCGCCGGCAGCAGAATAGCTTCGGGCGCAAGCTTTGCAGCCTGCATCATGCTCATCGCCGAGAATACGCCGAACGCGCGCGCCTCATAGGTCGAAGTAGTCACCACGCCCCGTCCGGCGTATTCCTTCAATCGATGGAAGCGGCGCGTACCGTCCGGCAGCACTTCGGGAGCATCGACCGAACGTCCGCCCACCACCATCGGCTGCCCACGCAACTCGGGGTAGTGCAGCAGCTCGACGCCGGCAAAAAACATGTCCATATCGAGATGGGCAATGCGGCGCGGCATGAGCGTGGGCGACGGAAACAAGCGGGATCACTCCGGAATCTGCAATGACGATGCAATAAAAATCAGCGTGGCTTCGCCATCTTCCCCATCTGGTCATAAAAACCAAAAGGCGATGGGACACGCCGATATCCACATTATCAGACAAAACAGGCAGGCAAGGCTGCGGGAAACTCTCCGCATCCGCCGCTCCCCCATCCCGACAAAATACTTACTAGTTAGTATGCTTTTCATGGCATACTGATGTCTGAACTTTGTGTAGACTGGCATGCCAGCCATCTAAACCAACCCATCAAGCGATAGCGAGCAGGAGAGACGAGAGTGAGTTCAACCGCCGACAACCAGCTGGTCGACTGGCGCGAGCACGCGCTGAAACTGGAATCCGAAATCAACAAGGTCGTCGTCGGTCAGCAACGGCCGGTTCGCCTCATCACCACCGCGATTTTCGCGCGCGGCCACGTGCTGCTGGAAGGCGACGTCGGCGTCGGCAAGACCACCCTGCTGCGCGCATTCACTCGCGGCATCGGCGGCGGCTACGAGCGTATCGAAGGCACCATCGACCTCATGCCGAACGACCTCGTCTACCACACCTACCTCGGCGAAGACGGCCGCCCGCACGTGGATGCCGGCCCGCTGCTGCGTTGCGGCGAAAGCCTCGCGGTGTTCTTCTTCAACGAAATCAACCGCGCCCGTCCGCAGGTGCACTCGCTGCTGCTGCGCGTGATGGCGGAACGCACCCTGTCGGCGTTCAACAAGGAACACTACTTCCCGCACATGCTGGTGTTCGCCGACCGCAACCAGGTGGAAAAGGAAGAAACCTTCGACATCCCCTCCGCCGCGCGCGACCGCTTCATGATGGAAATCCCGATCGCGGTGCCGGGCGACCCGGACATCATGGAGTCGCTGATTTTCAATACGCGCTTCCACAACGCCGACAAACTGGTGGAAGGTGTGCAGCCGGACGTGCTGCATTACGACAAGCTCAACGACATCGCCGTCACGCTGCAGGACCATGTGCAAGCCAGCCCCACGCTCCGCAAATACGCGCTCGACTTGTGGCTCGCAACCCGCAACCCGTCGCAGTACGGCGTGAAGATCGAAGGCGTGGACATGAACCGTCTCGTGCTCGCCGGCGCGAGCCCGCGCGGCGTGTCCATGATGCTGCGTGCCGCGCGCGTCAACGCCTGGCTCAACAACCGCGACGCGGTACTGCCCGAAGATATCCACGCCGTGTTCCATGAAACCGTGGCGCACCGCCTGGTGTTCAGCCCGGTCTATGAAATGCGCCGCACGGAAATCGCGCGCGACCTGCTGTCCGGCATCGTCAACGCCGTTTCCGCTCCCTGATCCGGGAACGCCCCATGGCCGAAGGTCAGATCAAGGAATTCACCTACCAGATCGGCTGGCGCACGCGCGGCCGCCATCCGGGACGCCACTCCAGCATGCAGCGCGGCCTCGGCATGGAGTTCCGCGGGCATGCGCCGCTGATTTCCTACCCCGACCCGCGCCGCATCGATCTGCGCCAGACCATACGCGACCCGTTCGACCAGGTGTGGGTGCGTATCTTCAATCAGAAGAGCTCGGTGCCGGTCTATGTGGTGTGCGACCTGTCCGGCTCGATGGGCTTTTCCGGGCAGATGCGCAAGCTGGAGATCGCGGCCGAGATCACCGCCTCTGCCGCCTATTCCGCCTTCCGCGTCAACGACCCGTTCGGCTTCGTCGGCTTCGATGAGAAGGTGCGCGACGACTGGATGTTCACCTCGACCACCAAGGTGCATGGCGCTTTTGAACTCACCGACCGCCTTGCGGCGCACCGTCCCGGCCATGTCGCCGCGACTGCGCTGGGCGATGTCGCGCAGTTCCTGCCGCGCGAGCGCTCGCTGGTACTGCTGGTGTCCGACTTCCACACGCCGCTGGACCTGCTGGGCGACCAACTCACCACGCTCATGCGCCATCACGTGGTGCCGCTGGTGCTGTGGGATGCAGCCGAATATCGCAATCTGCCGGAATTCGGCATCGCCAGCGTCACCGATTGCGAAACCGGGGCGCGACGCACGCTGTTCCTGCGGAAGAATTACCGCGAACGCATCCTGCAAGCCTTCGAGGACCGTCGCAGCGCGCTCGAAAAACTGTTCATGAGCGTCGACATGCCGCCCCTCTTCATCGAGGACCGCTTCGAAGCTGATGATTTGACCGAATACTTTTACCAGTTTGTGGTTGCCTGATATGAGAATCCTCATTGCCGCGATTTCCCTGTTCTGGCTGCTCGGCGCCCATGCCGAAGACGGTGTGGTCACCGACCCGCGCGTGAGCGTGCGCACCATCGAGCCTAAGCGCGACGTCGGCTACACGGTCGGCGACATCATCGAACGCACCGTGATCCTGGAAGCGAAGAAGCCCTACCAACTGCTGGAAACCTCGCTGCCCATTGCGGGCAACGACAAGAAGCGCCGCGGCAAGGGCAGCGGCATCGAGGTGCGCGAGGTGCGCCTGGAAAAATCGACGGGCATCGACAAGAACATCTACACTCTGCACCTTTCCTATCAGGTGTTCACCAACAACATCGTGGCCAAGCCCGCCGTGCTGCCGGCGGAGATGGTGAAATTCGGCGGCGAAGGCAAGAATTTCGAGATTCGCATCCCGAGCTGGAGCTTCCGCATCTCCCCGTTGGCCGTGTATGGCTCGGTCGTGGTCGAACGCGACATGAGCGGCTTCCGCGGTCCGCTCAAGCTGGACGCGACGCGCCATTATCAAGGACTATGGGCGGCGCTCGCCGTGCTCGGGCTGGCGCTGATCGGCCTGCTGTACGTGCTGGGTACTTCCTCCTGGCTGCCGCGCATGGGAGGCCCGTTCGCGCGTGCCTATCGCGATCTCAAGAAACTGCCCGCGACACCTGAAGGTTTGTCGCAAGGCGTAACGCGCATGCACCAGGCACTCAACTCCACCGCCGGTAACAGCGTGTTCGATACGGCCGGGCTATTGAAGCGCAAGCCTGGTTTCGCACCGGTCGCTCCCGAGCTGGAGCAGTTCTTCGGCCTCTCGCGCACGGTGTTCTTCGAACCGAGCGCGCCGCACGGCATCGCCGGCGAGCCGTTGACATGGCTGCGCCAGTTCTGCCGCCGCTGCCGCGATTGCGAACGCGGGCTGAAGTAAGGCACGACCATGCTGTTCAATACCTATTGGGTCCTGTTCCTGCTGCCGCTGGCAGTGCTGCCGCTGCTGCTCGAACGTACGCACAGCCGCACCTATTCGTGGATAGGACTGCTGCCTCGCGACGCGCTGTCCGAGCTCATGGGCCTGTTGCTCAAGATCCTGGCCGCGCTCGCGCTGCTGTTCATCATCCTCGGCATAGCCGGGCCGCATACCGCCGCGCAGAAGGTGGAACGCGTGGGCGAAGGCGCCCAGATCGTGCTCACCATCGACCGCAGCGCGAGCATGGACGAACCGTTTTCCGGCGCCATGATCAGCGGACGCGCAGGCGAATCCAAATCGGGTGCGGCACGCCGCCTCATCACCGACTTCGTCAATCAGCGCAAGAACGACATGTTCGGCATGGTGACCTTCAGTAACTCGGCGATGTACGTGATGCCGCTCACGCAAAGCCGCGAGGCGATCCGTGCCGCGATCGACGCCGCCGGAGGACCGGGGCTGTTCCAGACCAACATCGGCAGCGGCCTCACCACGGCGCTCAGCATGTTCGCGCGCACGCCGGACTCGGGCTCACGCGCCATCGTGCTGCTGTCGGACGGCGCCGGTCGCATGGGCGCGGATGCGCAGCAAAAGATTCGAGACTGGCTCGACCGCCAGCATGTGACGCTGTACTGGATCGTGCTGCGCCAGCCGGGCGCGATCAGTATCTTCGACGAGGAATACAAGCCGCCCGAGGATCAACCGCTGCCGCCGTCGATCGAACTGCACCAGTATTTCAAGACGCTGCGTTCCGGTTATCAGCCGTATGAGGCGGACGATCCGAAGTCGCTGGCGCTGGCAATCGAGGACATCAACAGCAAGGAAAAGAAGCCCATCCGTTATCTGGAACAGATTCCAGGCCACGATTTCACGACGCATTGCTTTGCGATCGCCGCGCTGCTGATCGGCACGTTGCTGGGCATCAAACTGCTGGAGGTAAGGGGACCTCTTGCGACAGGAAACAAATGATGCGTTGTCATACAAAAGGGATGGATGGTAGGCGCGGTGCGAAGCTCATGGTTATTCCATGGGCAAGCGCCGCAACAACGCAGACGCCCTTTTGCATGACAACCCGAAGGGATAGCCTTGCTTTGCGCGCAGGGCGTTGTTACTCGTTGCTTATTTGGAATAACCAAACCGCACAACTCGCACCTAGCCCTACGCGCAAAACAGGGCTGTCGCACAGTTGTTTCCTGTCGAAAGAGGTCCCATGATGGCGCTGAGTGCCAAGAAACTGACCGCAATATTGACGCTGACCGCGATTACTGCCGGGGTCGCTGCCGTTTATGAAGCCAACCGCGTCCGGCAGATCGAGAACTTCAACCGCGCGGTACAGTCTGGAAAAACACCGGTAACGGATACGCAATCCTACGAGGCCAAGTTCTCCGCCGCCTACTGGCTGGGCAAGGGCGGACGCTACCAGGATTCCACCCTGCTGTTCCTGCAACTGGCGGAAAAAGGCACGCCCAGCCAGCGCTCGGCGGTGCAGTACAACCTCGGCAATATCTTTTTCCTGCGCGGGCTGGCGATCAATGGCCGCGACCTCACCGTGCGCGACGAGGCGGTTTATCTGCTGACACAGGCCAAGACTGCCTACATGCAGTCGCTGCGGCTGGATAGCGAGCATTGGGATGCGCGCCACAACCTGGACCGCATCATTACCATGCTGCCCGCCGAACCGACGCCGGGCGTGGGCGAATCCGACTCGCCCGGCCTCATCATGGGCAATATCCCGGTCGGGCTGCCTTGATGGCATGTTGAAGTCGAGGACGAATACGTGAGCAAGCTGCGCCAACTGCTGGACTACCTCAGGCATCACCGCGATTTCGCGCTGCTGGGCGGCGCGGTGCTGTTGCTGCTCGCGGCGCTGCTGCGCCCAACCCTGCAGGTTCAGCGCGACATCTACACCTATCTGCTGGTCGTGGATATCACGCAGAGCATGAATACAGCGGACATGATGGTGGACGGCAAGCCCGCGAGCCGCAATGCCTACACGCGCCGGCTGCTCAACAACCTCATCGCCGGCATGCCGTGCGGCACGCGCGTGAGCGTGGCCTTCTTCGCCGGGACCAATGCCGCGCTGCAGTATAGCCCGATCGAAGTGTGCGCCAATTTCGACGCTATCCAGGACAACATCGAGCACCTGGAATGGCGCATGGCCTGGTCGGGCAACAGCCGTTTGCGCCAGGGAGCACAGTCCATCGCCCACCTCACGCGCACATTGGGTGAACCGTCGCAGGTCGTTTTTTTCACCGACGGCGAAGAAGCGCCTCGACTGCATGCCTTCAACACGCTGGACCTCACCGGCTTTCAGGGCGGTAAGGGCTGGCTCATCGTCGGCATCGGCAGCGAAAAAGGTGCGCCCATCCCCAAGTACGACGAAAACAACAAGCTGCTGGGCTACTGGTCTGCCGAGAGCTTCCAGGTGCAGCCCGGTGTGGCAGAGATTTCCCAGCAGAATTTCGGCGCGCGCGACGACGGTGTCGCCCTGCTCGACAGTTCGCGCCAATACTCCAAGCTGGATGAGGACTACCTCAAGAAATATTCCGAAGAGATCGGCAGCAGCTACATCCGCGGCGACAGCATCGCCCGTGTGCAAAATGCGATCACCAGCCTCAAACCCGCTCGCCGCGACATTGCGCCCATGGAGATCAACCGCATCCTCGCAGGCATTGCCGGGCTGCTGCTGATCGCGGCCTATTTCAGCCATCATCCGTGGCGTCTGCTGCGCCGCCTGCTGCATCGCTACGGCATACTGCGCTCGCATCCGGGCTGAACCGCCAGCCGTTCTCACCGCCTGCGGCATTGTGGTTAAATCCTGAGTCATGCCGCTCATCTCTGATATGAAAACGCGACTGCACAAGTTGCGTTCCGCATTGCAGCAGCGTCGGGAAATTGTGTTTCTTACTGCCGCGCTGTTGTTGCTCATGCTCGCACTGCTTCGGCCCAGCGTGCCGGTACAGCGCGACATTCATACCTATCTGCTGGTCGTGGACATCACTCAGAGCATGAATGCCGAAGACATGCGCCTCAACGGCAAGAAGGCGAGCCGCATGGTCTACACGCGCCAGCTCATGCACGACACCATTGCCTCGATGCCGTGCGGTACCCGTGTCGGCATCGCCCTGTTCGCGGGAGTCGTCGTCTCCACCATCTTTCATCCGGTTGAGGTTTGCGGCAACTTCGATGCGATCCAGGACACGGTAGAGCACATCGAATGGCGCCAGGCATGGCATGGCAACAGCCGCCTCGGCTTCGGCATGCTCTCAGCCTCGGCCGCGCTCAAGGCGCTCTCGGAACCCGCGCGCGTGGTGTTCTTCACTGACGGCGAAGAGGCGCCGATGCTGCATGCCTTCAACCGGGCCGATCTCTCCAACTGGCAAGGCGGCAGCGGCTGGCTGCTGGTCGGAATCGGCAGCGATACCCCGACGCCGATTCCTAAAATGGACGAAAACAACAAGATCATCGGCTACTGGTCGGAAAACACTTACCAGCTGGAGCCCGGCATCGCGCAGGTTTCGGATGAAACGCGCGGCAGGCGCGACGATGGCGTGGCGACGCAGGATTACGAACGCTATCTGTCGGTACTGGACGAGAAATACCTGCAAGCACTGGCGAAAGAGATCAAGGGGCGCTATGTACGCGGCGACAGCATTCCTCCCGTCCTGAGCGCCATTCGCGAGCAGCCTCCTGCTCGTCGCGACCGCGCGCCGTTCGGTGTCGACTGGTTGCTGGCAACCTTGGCCGGAATGCTGCTGGTCGGCGCCTATCTTCCGCGCCATTCCCTGCAGATCGTGCAACGGCTGAGCAGCCGGCTTCAGTTTTCCGCAGGCAAGGACTGACTGCCCCAGCGCAGCCATACGCGCAAGCGGCGAAACATCTCAGAGTCGGCGCTGTCCGAAAGGAGAACTGCATATCGGGGGAAATACCTGCCCTCCGACGTCAGGACAAGAACGGTCAGCGCAGGCATCACAAAGCTGTCGCCGCGCACGGTCGCCTCGCACCATCCATGGGCACGTGTGAGATATCGGAGAGTACCGTCGTTGCCGACTTCCAGCGCGAGTATCGAAGTGCGCAACCGGAGCTGGGCATCCCGCATGACATGAAACGCCGCTGCCGCGAGGATAGGCAGCATGATCGCCAGCCTGAACCAGATCGGCAACGGCAGCACGGCAATGGCGGCGCACGCCATCATCGCAGCCACCACAAGAATGCTGCCGAGTAGCCGTGACGACCGCAGGTCGAGGCGTATGGGCTTGGCGCTATAATGGTTCATTGGTTTTTATTGGAGTTTTTATGCATTCCGCTTGGCAAGAGTTTCTCGCTTCCCAGGGCGCCAGCATTGCTGACGGCCGCGTCGTCCATTTCGGTCATCCCGACCAGGAGCCGCAGTTCGCCGGCAACCGCAACATTATCGCCGATCTGTCCCATTTCGGCTTGTTGCAGGTCAGCGGCGAAGATGCCCAGACTTTCCTTCAGGGACAGGTCACCAACGACATGAAGCTGCTGACCGGCAGCAATGCGCAGTACGCCGCCTACTGCAATCCCAAAGGCCGAATGCTCGCGATCTTCCTCACCTTCGCGCATCAGGGACACTTCCATCTGCAAGTGAACGGCACGCTCAAGGATGCGATGCTGAAGCGTCTCAAGATGTACGTGATGCGCTCCAAGGTCGTGATCGAGGACAAGACCGACGAGATCATCCGCTTCGGCATTGCCGGCACGGAAGCGGCTATCGCACTCAAAGAGCATTTCGGCAGCGTGCCGGAAGAGCATTTCCAGCTGTTGGAGCACGAGACCGCGACACTGCTGCGTTTGCCCGGCCAAGCCATGCGCTTCGAGATTTTCACCCGCCCGGAATACGCACAGGAGATCTGGGCCCTTCTCAGCAAGAAATGCACGCCCGTGGGCAGCGCCGGCTGGGAATGGCACGAAATCCACGCCGGCATTCCCGATATCGTCCCTCCGACACAGGAAGCCTTCGTACCGCAGATGCTCAACCTCGACGTGATCGGCGGCATCAGCTTCAAGAAAGGCTGCTACACCGGCCAGGAAATCGTCGCCCGCACCCATTACCTCGGCAAGGTCAAGCGCCGTACCTATCTCGGCCATGCCGAAACGCCCGAAGCTCCTCAGCCGGGCGAAGCCATCCATGGTACGGACGGTGCGGAGCCGGTGGGCATGGTGGTACGCGCCGCCCCGGGACCGCAGGGCGGCTTCGATTTTCTTTATGAAGTTAGACTGGAAAGCCTGGAGGCAGGCCCGGTCCGGCTCGGAGCGACGAGTGGCCCGGAAATTCAGCCGCTGACGCTGCCTTACGTGCTCTAACCCCTGCGATTGTCCGCTTCACTCCGCTCGATTGCGTTGCTCGAGGCCGCGAAAGGCGGCCTTGTCCTGCTGGCCGGCTTCGGCATTGCGGCATTTTCCCATCAGGAAGCCCAGCATCTGGCGGAGCAACTCGTCGCGCACCTGCACCTCAATCCGGCCAAAACCGTCCCGCGCGTCTTTCTCGATCTTGCGCAGGAAACGGCCAGCATCAGGCTCTGGATATTGGCCGTCGGCGCAGCTCTGTATGCGCTGGTACGTTTTGTGGAAGCTTACGGGCTGTGGTACGGGAAACGCTGGGCCAAGCAGTTTGCAGCCGTGAGCGGAGGCATCTACATTCCGTTCGAAATCGCCGAACTCGTTTCGACCCACTCCGGGCTCGCTGCTGCGGCCCTGATCCTGAATGTCGCGATTGTCGCGTTGATGCTGCGGGAGTTGCGCCAGCCAAGGCTGGCTGACAAGCGGGATTAATCCCCGGCCAGTGCCGGCGGATTCTGCTTGGGTGCGGGCGACGGGGAAGCCGTCGGAGTTTTCGGTGCTTGAGGCGCGGCTGGCAGGGCACTGCTTCCGTCCATGACCTGATAGAACACTTCGTCCTGCTTGACCATGCCCAACTCGCTGCGGGCACGCTCCTCGATCGCGGCATAGCCTTGCTTGAGGTCGCGTACTTCCGCATCCAGCGTGTCGTTACGCGCCTTGAGGACGGTGTTCGATTCCTTCTGCTTGTCGATCTGCTGGCTCAAATCCCACACCCGCAGCCAGCTACCCTTGCCTAGCCATAAAGGGTATTGCAGCAGCGCGATAAGCGCGACGAACAGCAGGGTGAGCCAGCGCATGGCGCGCAGAGAGCCTTAGCCGATCAGCTGATAGAACGCGTCGCGGCCGGGATAGCTGCCGTCGCCCAGCTCTTCCTCGATGCGCAGCAGCTGGTTGTACTTGGCGATGCGCTCGGAACGCGACAACGAACCGGTCTTGATTTGCAGCGCGTTGGTCGCGACCGCGATATCGGCGATGGTCGTGTCCTCGGTCTCACCCGAACGGTGCGAGATGATGGAGGTGTAACCGGCGCGCTTGGCGGTCTCGATCGCATCGAAGGTCTCGGTCAGCGTGCCGATCTGGTTGACCTTGATGAGAATGGAGTTGGCGACGCCGCGCTGGATGCCTTCCTTAAGGATTCTGGCATTGGTGACGAACAGGTCGTCGCCCACGAGCTGCACGGAATCGCCCAGACGCTGGGTCAGCATGCTCCAGCCATCCCAGTCGAACTCGCTCATACCGTCTTCGATGCTGATGATGGGATACTTGTCGCACCAGGTCGCGAGGTAGTCGCCGAATTGCTCGGAATTGAGTTGCAACCCCTCGGACTCGATGTGATACATACCGTTCTTATAGAACTCGGTGCTCGCACAGTCGAGGCCGATCAGCACGTCACTGCCCGGCTCATAGCCGGCGGCGGAGATCGCTTCCATGATGTATTGCAGTGCCGCCTCGTTGTTCGGCAGGTCGGGGGCGAAGCCGCCTTCGTCACCGACAGTGGTAGCGAGACCCTTCTTGTGCAGGATTTTCTTGAGCGCATGGAACACTTCGGCGCCGCAGCGGATCGCTTCGCGGAAGGTCGGGCGGCCAGCCGGGATCACCATGAATTCCTGCATGTCGATGCTGTTCTGCGCATGCGCGCCGCCGTTGATGATGTTCATCATCGGCACCGGCAATTTCATGCGGCCGGAACCGCCCAGATAACGGTACAGCGGCAGCCCGGCTTCCTCGGCGGCAGCGCGGGCGCAGGCCATGGATACCGCCAGCAGCGCATTGGCGCCGAGCCGGCCCTTGTTGTCGGTGCCGTCCAGGTCGATCAGCGTGGTATCGATGAAGCTCTGCTCTTCGACATCGAGCCCGACAATCGCCTCGGCGATTTCGGTATTGATGCTTTCCACCGCATTCAGCACGCCTTTGCCAAGATAGCGATCGTCATCGCCATCGCGCAATTCGATGGCTTCCTTGCTGCCGGTAGAAGCACCGGAAGGCACGGCGGCACGGCCGATGATGCCGGACTCCAGCAGGATGTCGGCCTCCACGGTCGGGTTGCCGCGGGAGTCGAGAATCTCACGCGCGATGATGTCGACGATGGCACTCATGTGGTTTTCCTCTTATTAATGCAGCGTGATTACAGCGTCTGTTCGATGAATCCGTGCTTCTTCACCAGGCGATCGAGCTCGACCAGCGTCGTCAGCAGTTCCTTCATCTTGGGCAGCGGCCACGCGTTAGGGCCGTCGGACAATGCCACGGCCGGGTTCGGATGCGTTTCCATGAACACGCCGGCGATGCCGGAAGCTACGGCCGCGCGCGCCAGCACCGGCACATGTTCGCGCTGGCCGCCGCTCTTGTCCCCTTGGCCCCCCGGCTGCTGCACCGAATGGGTGGCGTCGAACACTACCGGGCAATTGGTATTGCGCATAACAGCCAGGCCGCGCATGTCGGATACCAGCGTGTTGTAGCCGAAGGAAGCGCCGCGTTCGCACACCATGATGGTGTCCGCGCCGCCGTTGGCCTGCTTGGCCTTGTCGACGACGTTCTTCATGTCCCACGGCGCCATGAACTGGCCCTTCTTGATGTTCACCGGCTTGCCGGTCGCGGCACAGGCCTGGATGAAGTCGGTCTGACGGCACAGGAACGCCGGAGTCTGCAGCACGTCGACAACGGCGGCCACTTCCGGCACTTCCATTTCGTTGTGCACGTCGGTCAGCACCGGCACGCCGATCTGCTTGCGCACTTCGGACAGGATGCGCAGGCCTTCCTGCATGCCGAGGCCGCGGAAAGTCTTGGTCGAACTGCGATTGGCCTTGTCGTAGGACGACTTGTAGATGAAATTCACGCCCAGCGCGGCAGTCATTTCCTTGAGCTGGCCGGCGGTATCCAGCGCCATCTGCTCGGATTCGATCACACACGGGCCGGCGATGAGGAACAGCGGCTGATCCAGGCCGACTTCAAAACCGCACAGCTTCATTACTTGGCTTCCTTCTGTTTGATCGCGGCTTCGACATACGCCTTGAACAGCGGATGGCCGGCGCGCGGGTTGGAGGTGAATTCGGGGTGGAACTGACAGGCGACGAACCACGGATGCACGTCCTGCGGCAGTTCGATCATCTCGCACAACTCCTCGGTCGGAGTACGTGCAGAGATCACCAGGCCAGCCTTTTTCAGTTGCTCGACGTAGTGGTTGTTGACTTCGTAGCGGTGGCGGTGACGTTCGTTCACTTCGCTGCCGTAAATCTTTTCCGCGAGCGTACCGGGCACGATGGGGCACTTCTGGGCGCCGAGACGCATCGTGCCGCCGAGATCGGAGTTCTCGTCGCGCTTCTCGACCTTGCCTGAGGCGTCCTTCCACTCGGTGATAAGACCGACCACGTGGTGCGGAGAGTCGGCATCGAATTCGGTGCTGTTGGCTTTTTCCAGCCCGGCGACGTCGCGCGCGAACTCGATCACGGCCAACTGCATGCCGAGACAGATGCCGAGGTAAGGCACCTTGTTCTCGCGGGCATAGCGGATCGCGGCGATCTTGCCTTCAGTGCCGCGCTTGCCGAAACCGCCCGGCACGAGAATGGCATCCATCTTCTTGAGCGGGCCGACGCCGCTCTTCTCGATATCCTCGGAATCCATGAAGTGAATCTTCACCTTGGCACGTGTATGCATGCCGGCATGGATCAGCGCCTCGGTCAGCGACTTGTAGGATTCGGTGAGATCGACATATTTGCCGACGAACGCGATATCGATGAAATGCTCAGGATGCTCCCAGGCATCGATAAGCTTCTTCCACGGCGAGAGGTCGGCTGCCTTGGCGAGGATGCCGAGCTTGTGGCACACGATCTCGTCCAGCATCTGGTCGTGCAGCAGCGCGGGAATCTTGTAGATGGAATCCGCGTCGACACAGGAAATGACGGCCTCGGCCGCGACATTGGTGAACAGCGCGATCTTGCGCTTTTCGTCCTCGGGAATCTCGCGGTCGGCGCGGCACAGCAGAATGTCCGGCTGGATACCGATCTCGCGCAGCTCCTTCACCGAATGCTGCGTCGGTTTGGTCTTGAGCTCGCCCGCAGTGGGAATCCACGGCAGCAGCGTGAGGTGCACGTAGCAGGTATTGTTCTTGCCCTCTTCGATGCCCATCTGACGAATGGCTTCGAGAAACGGCAGCGACTCGATGTCGCCCACGGTACCGCCGACTTCGACGATGGCCACGTCGGCACCTTCGGCGCCCTTCTTGACCTTGGCCTTGATCTCGTCGGTGATGTGCGGAATCACCTGCACCGTCTTGCCGAGGTATTCGCCGCGCCGCTCCTTGCGGATCACGGACTCGTAAACCTGGCCGGTGGTAAAGTTGTTGCGTTTACCCATTCGGGCGCTGATGAAGCGTTCGTAGTGGCCCAGGTCGAGATCGGTCTCGGCGCCGTCGTCGGTGACGAACACTTCGCCGTGCTGGAACGGACTCATGGTGCCCGGATCCACGTTGATGTAGGGATCCAGTTTGAGCATGGTGACCCGGATGCCGCGGGACTCGAGGATCGCGCCGAGCGATGCGGCGGCAATGCCCTTGCCCAGGGAAGAAACCACGCCGCCGGTGACGAATACGTATTTGGTCATGAGGATTGCTTTTTGGATGAGGCGGACGGGGTGCCATTTTACCGGAAACGGCATGGGGTCACAACGAAACCTCGGCCGTCAACGAGTGCCAAAAGGAGTACACTGAATCTTTCCAGCAGGCCCCGAAAATCGCGTCCCCAGCTCGCATGCCGACCCTTGAAAACGGGCTTATGCAAAGGAGGGCATCATGAAATTCGTCATTTTTTGCCTGATCTTACTCGCGGCGCTCGCCGTTTCGCCCAGCCTGGCGGAAGCGCCCTCCCCCATGCTCGCCGGCGGCGAAGACGTCTATCGCGCTTTCGTTGCACCCGACGGCATCCAGCATGTCGCGATCATTGGCGGCAACTACTTCTTCCGACCCAACCATATCATCGTACGCGCCAACGTCCCGGTCGAGCTCGGCGTCAGCCTTGAGCGCGGCCTGGTGCCGCACAGCATGGTCATCGATGCGCCGGACGCCGGGATCGCGGTCGATGAAAAACTGAGTACAGAAGTCAAAGCCATCCGCTTCACGCCTACCGCGACCGGCCGCTACACCTTCTATTGCAAGAACAAGCTGCTGTTCCTCAAGAGCCATCGCGAAAAAGGCATGGAAGGCATACTGGAAGTGGTCGAGTAATGCTGGAAATCCTGCTTGCTGCGGCAACGCTTGCTGTTGCGGAACCGGGAACGCTGGATACCGCGCTGGAACGCTACCGCAGTATCCAGAGCTATCGCACCACCCTCCACTCTACTCATGCAGACGGCGAGGAGCATTTGCGCTATTTCTACCGCAAGCCCGGCCAGATCCGCATGGAATTCATCCAGCCCCACGCCGGGGCCGCCCTGGTCTACGACCCGACCTCGCGCCGCGTGCGGCTGTGGCCTTTCGGCGCGGGACGTTTCCCTGAACTGAACCTCAGCCCGGAAAGCCGCCTCATCCGCAGTCCGCGCGGGCAGCAGGTGGACAAGTCCGACATTGGGGCACTGCTGGAAAACGTGCGAGCGCTAGAGGAGCACGGCAGTTTGCGTGAAACGGAGGAACAACTGGAGCTACGCCCCGTACGCAAGCTGGATGTAGTCGGCAACAGCGAATATACGGTCTCCGGTGTGCATCGTTACGAAGTCTGGCTCGCGGCCGATACGTTCTTTCCGGTCAAGGTCGTGAGTCATGATGTGCGCGATGCCGTGCTCGAAACCGTGCGCTTCGAGGATACGGAAATCGATCCGGCCCTGCCTGATTCTTTGTTCGCCCCCGCGGATTGATGCGCGACTACCATTTTCTGACCTTGTGGAAACTGGCGGCACCTCAGGCGGCAGTGTGCCAGGCCATCGAGGATTCGCTCGCCTGGCCGCAATGGTGGCCGGGAGTGGAACAGGTCGAGGAACTGGATCCAGGTGACGAGGAAGGGATCGGCAGCATACGCCGCTACACCTGGAAGGGTCGGCTGCCTTACCGGCTCACATTCGACATCCTGGTGACTCGCGCCCTGCGGCGGCGCATGGTCGAAGGCATCGCCAGCGGCGATGTGGAAGGAGTCGGGTGCTGGCATTTCGCCACCGAAGGTGACAACACCCTGGTGCGCTACGAGTGGAAGGTACGGCCCGCTCGCAGCTGGATGCGCCTGCTCAGCCCGGTGGCAAGTCCGGTCTTTCGCTGGAATCACGACGTGCTCATGCGCGAGGGCGGCGAAGGGCTGGCGCGGCGATTGAACACCCGCCTGCTCGACATTCGTCAGGAGTGATCACGCGCCCGCATGTGGCGCAAGGTTTCCATCGCCGCCACGCCGAACGCGATGTGCGCTGCAAATGTAATTCCGCCGCGCGCCTCTACAAACCAGGGAAACAGCAGCGTAAAGCCGTGCAGATTGACGGCATACAGGGTGGCTCCGAACACGCTACCGATAATCAGAGTCTCGATTCGGTGCAAGCGGCTTAGAGGAAACAAGAGCGCCGCATAAAGCAGCGAGAGGCCGAAATGAATCAGGCTCGCGACGAGCATGATCGTCATATCGAAATCGACTGGAGGCGGTAGCGCCTCGCGGCCCAGCACCAGCGCGGCCGTGAGGCGTGCATCGCGCAACAGCAACGCCATGGCATGCTCGCCCGCCAGCCACCATAGTCCCAGCTGCGCCAAGGTAGAAGCGATGCCGGCCACGATAGCCGCGGCCGTTACGCTGCGCAGACTATAGCTGCCTCCAGTTCCCATAGCCCTTGAACTGCTCCATCACTTCGCTCATCTGTTCAGGTGTGAGCAGCTTCGGCTCCCCGGCTTGCAAGACGCGCCAATACTGCTCGCACAGCGTTTCCACCTCGACCGCCACTGCCAAGGCCTGATCGAGGTCACGCCCCAAAGCGATCATGCCGTGATTGGCGAGCAGGCAGGCACGGCGGTCTTCCAGCGCAATGAGGGCCGCATCGGACAATGCCTGGCTGCCGAAAAGCGCGTAAGGCGCGCAGCGGATGCTGTCGCCGCCGGCGACGGCGATCATGTAGTGGAACGGCGGGATTTCCCGGTGCAAACAAGCCAGCGTGGTCGCGAACATGGAATGAGTGTGGATCACGGCGCCGATTTCCGGACGTGCGGCCAGAATATCGCGATGAAAGCGCCACTCGCTGGAAGGCTTGCGCTCGCCCTCATGGTCGCCGTCGAAATGCATGCGCACCATGTCGCCCGGCATCATCTGTTCGGCCGCGAGGCCAGTCGGCGTGACGAGGAAGCCGTCGCCGTCGCACACGCTGACATTGCCGGATGTGCCGCGATTGAGGCCGAGCTCATTCAGCTTCAGGGTAATGGCAAGCAATTGTTCGCGCAGCGCACTCATAGGGGGAACAGGCTCCGCAATTTGTCGGGCGCACATACGCCGCGCTCGGTGATGATGCCGGTAACGAAACGCGCTGGCGTAACATCGAAAGCCGGGTTCGCCGCCCTGCTGCCTTCCGGCAGGATATTCACGCTTTCCAGGCGACCATCGCGGGTTCGGCCCTGCATCCACGCCACTTCTTCTTCGCTGCGCTCCTCGATGGGAATTTCGCGCAGCCCATCGCGAATCTCCCAGTCTATCGTCGGCGAAGGCACGGCAGCGTAGAACGGCACGCCATTATCATAAGCCGCAAGCGCCTTGAGATAGGTTCCGATCTTGTTGCAGACATCGCCGGTCGCGGTTACCCGATCCGCGCCGACGATGGCGACATCGACCTGCCCGTGCTGCATGAGGTGTCCGCCCGCGTTATCCGCGATCACCGTGTGCGGCACGCCATGCTGCCGCAGCTCCCATGCCGTAAGGCTCGCACCCTGGTTGCGCGGACGGGTCTCGTCCACCCACACATGCAAGGGAATACCGGCATCGAATGCGGCATAGATCGGCGCAAGCGCCGTGCCCCAATCCACCGCCGCGAGCCAGCCCGCATTGCAATGCGTGAGAATGTTGAGCGGGCGCTGATGCTTCTCGTGCAATCCGCGCAGCATTTCCAGCCCATGCTGCCCCAGTGTTTGATTCGCGACCACGTCCTCGTCGCAGATCGCGGCCGCTTCCTGCCACGCCACCTCCGCCCGTTGCGCTTTGGGCATCGCCTGCAAACGGGTCACCATACGCTCCACCGCCCATCGCAGATTCACCGCTGTCGGCCTTGTCGCGATCAGGATACGCGCTACCTGCTGCAAGCGGTCGTCGTCACCGGACTCCTGCATCGCCAGCGCCACCCCATAAGCGGCGGTGGCCCCGATCAGCGGAGCCCCGCGCACCTGCATGGTCTTGATCGCCTGTGCCACTTCGCTCACAGTCGCCAGACGGCGGACCTCAAATGCGTGCGGCAACAGGGTCTGGTCGATGATTTCGATGGCCATCGAATCCGTCGAAGGCCATAGGGTGCGATAGTGATGACCGCGTACTTTCACTCTGTAGTCTCTTTCTTACCGCTATCCACAAAATCTGTGGATAAATCTGTGAATAGCTGTGACTAAAAAACGTAACTTAATTGCCTGTAACACTTTTTTACAATCGCCCAAAAAATGAACTTTTTATAAAACTATTTATTTTCAATAAGTTAACTCACACCCCAATAAACATCAAGGGTTTGGAGCGATTGTTAAAGTGCTTTATGAGGTCGTGTGAATAATTAACCCATATGGGGTAGTATTTCGGCCATGTTTTGGGTGGTTTTCGCAATGATTTCCGCAACTTCCACGTCCCGGAGCTCGGCCAGTACCGCTGCAATTCTCGGCAGATGTTCCGGACTGTTGCGCCCTTTCCTCCCCAACCATTCCGGCGGGATATCGGGCGCATCGGTTTCCAGCACTATGCTTTCCAGAGGCAGAGTCGCGGCCAGTTCTCGCAGGTGATGCGCACGCGACCATGTCATCGCGCCGCCGAAGCCGAGCTTGAAGCCCATCGCTGCGAGTATCTCTGCCTGCTGTCTGCTGCCATTGAAGGCGTGTGCAATGCCGCCGGGCACTTCGATGCGTCGCAGATGCTTGAGGATATGGTCCACCGACTTGCGCACATGCATCAACACCGGCAACCCAAACTCGCGCGCCATCCTGAGCTGTTCGACAAAATAGTATTCCTGCCTGGGCTGGTCATACGGCTCGACGAAGAAGTCCAAGCCGATTTCCCCTACCGCAGCCGGGCGGGTTTCCCGTACTTTGTCGCGCAGAATTTCGATGTCGTCCGGCTGCGCCTGCCCGACAAAGAGCGGATGAATCCCGAGCGCGGGAACGCAGCAGGGATAGCGTTGCGGCAGCGCGAGCACAGTATCGAAATTCCAGCGTGCAATCGCGGGGACGACGATTTTCTCCACGCCGCCGTCCAGCGCAGCCTGGACCACCGCATCCCGGTCCGCGTCGAACTCGGATGCGTCGAGATGGCAATGGCTATCGACGAGGCCGCGCGCGGACACGAATATCCTGTCCTACCCGATCCAGCGCCAGCAGCTCGAGATCGATCCGCTGCGACATTTCTGTCAGCGCCTCCATTCCAAACATGCCGCGCGCATCGCTCCCGAGCAGCATGGGGGCGAAATAAAACAGCAACTCATCCGCGAGGCCGGCTTCCAGCAGCGCACCGTTGAGTATGCCGCCCGCCTCAACCAGAATTTCATTGATGCCGCGCGCTGCCAGAACCTGCATCAAGCTGCTCAGGCATACCTGCCCTTTCGCTTCCGGCAGTTCCAGCACGGTAACGCCCATTGCGCGCAAGGGTTCGGCTGCGGGCAAGCCGGCCAGGCAGGCAATCAGTGTGTTGCCGCCTTGCAGAATCTGGCGGTCGAGGGGAATGCGCAAAAGGCTGTCGACCACCACGCGCAAAGGCTGTCGACCGACATCGAACTCACGCACCGTCATCTGCGGGTTGTCCGCCAGCACGGTGCCGATTCCGGTCAGGATCGCACATGAGCGCGCACGCCAGCGCTGCACGTCGCTGCGGGCGGCGGGACCGGTAATCCATTGACTGACGCCGTTGGAGAGCGCGGTGCGTCCGTCGAGGCTGGCAGCCACCTTGACGGTGACCCAAGGGCGCTGGCGCGTCATCCTGGAAACGAAACCGCGATTCAGCTCGCGCGCTTCGTTTTCCAGCAAGCCGCTGCGGCTGGATATGCCCTGCGCTTGCAGCAGACGCAGCCCCTGCCCGGCCACCAGCGGATTCGGGTCCGTCATGGCGGCGATAACATTGGCGACACCGGCTTCGATCAGCGCATTGGCGCAAGGCGGAGTGCGCCCGTAATGGCTGCATGGCTCCAGCGTCACATATACATCCGCGCCGCGTGCGGCTTCTCCGGCCTGGCGCAGGGCATGAACCTCCGCGTGCGGTTCGCCGGCACGCTCGTGCCAGCCTTCGCCGATGACGCAGCCGTCCTTGACGATGACGCAGCCGACGCGAGGATTGGGGGAGGTGGTGTATAAACCGCGTTCGGCCAGACGCAGCGCCTGCGTCATGAAGCGGTGATCGTCAGCGGAAAACATGCAGTAAGTAGGTGAGTTAATGCTGGACGATGGCAGTATGAGTCAGCCGTTCGCTCGGATCGAAGTAGAGGCGCAGGCCATGCACCACCCACAGGCAAACGCCGAGGTCGTATTCAATCTGGGTGGCATCCTCCCAGGTCGGGCGGCCGAGTTGCATCATCACGTCGGACTTGGTCATGCCGGGCCGGAGCAGCCGGCGCTTGACGTCGAGCACCATGTCGCCGCGTTCGCAAGAATGATTCGGCTCGGGGTTCATCCAGCGTACCGCGTCGAAGGGCTGGTCGTCGAACATGACGCGCTCCTTGAAAACCCACCAGCTGAAAAACACGATGGTGATGATCAGGGTCATAACCGCAAACCCAATGGCAAGGCCGGTGAGCAATTTTTGCGGCTGTTGGTCCACCCTACTCCTCCGTGATTTTTGTACTGCGGCGTTTGGTGACGGTCGTGTCCAGATCGCGGATCACGTCATGGAAGTCGTCCACGTCCTGGAAGCTGCGGTAGATCGAAGCAAAACGGATATACGCCACCTTGTCCAGGCGGCGCAACTCCTGCATCACTGCCTCGCCCAACTCGCGCGACTGGATTTCGCGTTCGCCGCGGCCAAGGATCTTCTGCATGATGTTGTCCACTGCACGGTCTACCAGCTCCATCGACACCGGCCGCTTATGCAGCGGACGCGTGAACGACAGGCGCAGCTTGTCGCGCGAAAACTCCTCACGCGTCCCGTTCTGCTTGACCACCTGCGGCATGTGCAGTTCCGCCGTCTCATAGGTGGTAAAACGCTTCTCGCACGAGGCACAGCGCCGACGCCGTCGTATGGTATCGCCCTCGTCATTGACGCGGGAATCGATCACCTGGGTATCGGCGGCACCGCAGAACGGGCATTTCAAGGCATTACGCTCCGTACACCGGGAAGCGTGCGGTCAGCGCATGCACCTTCTCGCGCACCGCGGCGATCTTGGCTTCGTCTTCCGGCGCGTCCAGCACGTCGGCAATGAAGTGCGCCACCTGGCGGGCTTCTTCTTCCTTGAAGCCGCGAGTGGTGATCGCCGGCGAGCCGATGCGGATGCCGGAGGTGACGAACGGGCTTTCCGGATCGTTCGGGATCGCGTTCTTGTTGACGGTGATGTCAGCCTTGCCCAGCGCCGCGTCGGCCGCTTTGCCGGTCAGGCCCTTGGGGCGCAGGTCGACCAGGAACATGTGCGATTCGGTGCGGCCGGAGATGATGCGCACGCCGCGCTCGGCCAGCGTCTGCGCCATCGCGGATGCATTCTTCAGCACCTGCTCCTGATAGGTCTTGAATTCGGGCTTCATCGCTTCGGCAAATGCAACTGCCTTGCCAGCGATCACGTGCATGAGCGGGCCGCCTTGCAGCGACGGGAACACGTTGGAATTCAGCATCTTCTCGTGTTCAGCGCGTGCCAGGATAATGCCGCCGCGTGGACCGCGCAGTGTCTTGTGGGTCGTGGAAGTTACGAAGTCGGCATGCGGCACCGGGTTGGGATACACGCCGGCAGCGATGAGGCCGGAATAGTGCGCCATGTCGACCATGAAATAGGCCCCGACCTTCTTCGCGATCTCGGCCATGCGCGCCCAATCGAAGCGCAACGCATACGCAGAGGCACCGCCGATCAGCAGCTTGGGCTGCTTCTCGATCGCCACGCGTTCCATCTCGTCGTAGTCGATTTCTTCCTTGTCGTTCACGCCATAGGCGACGATATTGAACAGCTTGCCGGACAGGTTGGCCGGGGAGCCGTGCGTCAGGTGGCCGCCGTGGCCCAGGTTCATGCCCATCACCGTGTCGCCCGGCTTGAGGATGGAGAAATACACTGCCTGGTTGGCCTGCGAGCCGGAATGCGGCTGCACGTTGGCATACTCGGCGCCGAACAGCTTCTTCACGCGGTCGATCGCGATCTGCTCGACCTGGTCCACGTACTCGCAACCGCCGTAGAAACGCTTGCCCGGATAACCTTCGGCGTACTTGTTGGTCAGTTGCGAACCCTGCGCCTGCATGACAGCCGGGCTGGTGTAGTTTTCGGACGCGATCAGCTCGATGTGATGCTCCTGACGCTTACGCTCGCCTTCGATGGCTTGCCACAGGTCCGGGTCACACGAGTTGAGGGTTTGGGAGTAGCTGAACATGAGTCGATTTCCGGGTGCAAAAAATGTTGCAATTCTAGCATGTTAAGCCCTGCTGCCGCACCTGCTCCTCTGTAACCTCCCACTCGCTATCCGGTCTCTTTTTGCTGCATGCGCGCTATAATCTTTTAATTGAATCAGCGGCCTCCAGCATGAATCTTATCCGCGAACGGGATTTCGTCGACAGCATCGCCGACGCCCTGCAATACATCTCGTATTACCACTCGCCCGACTTCCTGCATGCCATGCATGATGCATGGGAGCGCGAGCCCTCGCCGGCCGCGCGCGACGCAATCGCGCAAATCCTGGTGAATTCCTACCTGTGCGCCGAAGGCCAGCGCCCGCTGTGCCAGGACACGGGCATCGTCACCGTGTTCGTAAAGGTCGGCATGCAGGTGGGCTGGGATACAAACAAGAGCCTGCAAGAGATGGTGGACGAAGGCGTGCGGCGCGCCTACCGCCATCCGGATAACGTGCTGCGTGCCTCCATCGTGACCGACCCTGCGGGCAGCCGAAAGAATACGCGAGACAACGCGCCCGCCGTTGTGCATGTGGAACTCGTACCCGGCGACCAGATCGATATCCTCATCGCAGCCAAGGGTGGCGGCTCGGAGAACAAGGCACAACTGGCAATGCTGGAACCTTCGGACGACATCGTGCAGTGGGTGCTGAACACGGTACCCAAGATGGGCGCCGGCTGGTGCCCGCCCGGCGTGCTTGGCATCGGCATTGGCGGAACCGCAGAGAAGGCTACGCTGCTCGCCAAAGAATCCCTCATGGCACCAATCGACATTCAGGAACTAAAAGCGCGCGGAGCGCAAAACCGCGCGGAGGAACTCCGCCTGGAACTCTACGAGAAGGTGAATCGCCTCGGCATTGGCGCGCAAGGGCTGGGCGGCCTGACCACCGTGCTCGACGTCAAGGTCCTGGACTATCCGACCCACGCCACCTCGCTGCCGGTCGCAATGATTCCCAATTGCGCGGCGACGCGCCATGTGCATTTCACTCTCGACGGCAGCGGCCCGGCTCATTTGCCCGCGCCCCGGCTGGAGGACTGGCCGCAGATTGCGCTCGACGGCAGTGCACCGATGCGGCGGGTGAACCTTGATGGACTCACGCCGGAGGATATCGCGCAGTGGCAGCCCGGCGAAAAGCTGCTGCTCTCGGGCAAGCTCCTCACCGGGCGCGATGCGGCGCATCGTCGCTTGTCCGAAATGGTTGCGCGCGGCGAACCGCTTCCGGTGGACTTCACCAACCGCTTCATCTATTACGTCGGCCCCGTCGACCCGGTACGCGACGAAGCCGTCGGCCCGGCCGGCCCGACCACGGCGACGCGCATGGACCGCTACACCGACTTCATGCTGGACCAGACCGGCCTGCTCGGCATGATAGGCAAGGCCGAGCGCGGCGAGGCGACCATCGCCTCCATCCGCCGCCATCGTTCTGTCTACCTCATCGCGGTAGGCGGTGCGGCCTATCTGGTTTCCAAGGCGATCAAATCCGCCAAGGTCGTCGCTTTTGCCGATCTCGGCATGGAAGCCATCTACGAATTCGAAGTCCAGGACATGCCGGTCACGGTGGCTGTGGATGCGCAGGGACACTCCGTGCATCAGACCGGCCCCGCCGAATGGCGCGGCAAGATCGCCACCATCCCCGTCTTCTCGGAGTAAGCCACTCATGGCGCAACTGTTTACCCCGCTCAAGCTGCGCGAGCTTGAGCTGAAGAATCGCATTGTTGTCTCGCCGATGTGCCAGTACTCGGCCGACGGCGGCTATCCCAACGACTGGCACCTCGTGAATTACGGCAGCCGTGCCGTTGGCGGCGCGGGCCTCGTCATGGTCGAAGCTACCGCCGTCTGCCCGGAAGGACGCATCACGCCGTGGGACCTGGGCATCTGGTCGCAGGAACATATTCCGGCCTATCAGCGCATCACCGACTTCATCCGCGCTCAAGGTGCGGTGCCTGGCATTCAGATCGCACATGCCGGTCGCAAGGCTTCGACCACCCAGCCATGGACCGGCGGGAAGTTCATTCCCATAGGCGCCGGCGGCTGGCAAACTGTCGCGCCTTCGGCTGTGCCATTCAGCCCGGCACACGGAGTCCCGCACGCACTCAACGCGAATGAGATCGACAGCATCGTCGAACTGTTTGTCGATGCCGCCAACCGCGCCCTCGCAGCAGGATTCGAGGTCGCAGAAGTGCATTGTGCGCACGGTTATCTGCTCAATGAATTCCTGTCGCCGATCGCCAACCGGCGCAACGACGAGTACGGCGGCAGCCTGGAAAACCGCTGCCGCCTGCCGCTACGCGTCGCTAGTGCGATTCGCGAACTGTGGCCGGCCCAATGGCCAGTATTTGTCCGGATTTCGGCCACCGACTGGGTCGAGGGCGGCTGGGATCTGGCGCAATCCATCCAGTTCGCAAAATGGCTCAAGGAAATCGGCATCGATCTCATCGATTGTTCTACCGGGGGCATGGTGCCGGATGCGAAAATACCGGCGGGCCCTGGCTATCAGGTACCCTTTGCTTCAGGTGTGCGCAAGCAAGCAGGCATTGCCAGTGGCGCCGTGGGCATCATCACCAAGGCGGAGCAGGCGGAAAAAATCCTGGCAGACGGCGATGCCGACCTGATTTTCCTCGCGCGCGAACTGCTGCGCGACCCATACTGGCCGCTTCATGCCGCCAAATACCTGGGCGTGGATATTCCATGGCCCGACCAATATGCAAGAGCCAAACGATAAACAACGGGGTATATGAAATGAAATGGACTGACGTACAACAAATCGCGGAAGAGCTCTACGACCAGCATCCGGACGTGGATCCACGCAAGGTTCGCTTCGTGGATCTGCATAACTACGTAGTGGAACTGGAAGATTTCGACGACGACCACAGCCGCGGCGGCGAGCGTGTGCTGGAAGCGATCCAGGCCGCGTGGATCGCTGAAACGGAATAACCACAGAGCGCGGGCGCCTGGCCCGCCCCTGAATCAAAGCGTACGCGAGTAGCGCGGCTTGGTTTCGGTTGCCGGCTGGCGCAGATAACCGTCGAAGGCCATCGCGATATTGCGCAGGAATACGCGACCGGCGTTGGTGACGCGTATGGTCGCCGGCTCCAGTTCCACCAGGCCGTCGGCCTGCATATCCTTGAGCTCTTCCAGCGCATCGGCGAAGTGGGCGTCGAAATCGATGCCCCACTCGCGCCCGAAGGCCGCCTTGTCCAGTTCCAGATCGCACATGACCTGGGTGATCGCCTCGCGGCGCAGCTTGTCCTCGCGAGAGATGCGCAGGCCACGCTCCACCGGCAGCTTCCCTTCGTCTACCATCTCGCGGTACTCGGAAAGCACTTTCACATTCTGCGCATAGACATCGTCCGTCTGTGAGATCGCGGAAGCGCCGAAGGCGAGGATGTCACAGTTCTTGTGGGTGGTGTAGCCCTGGAAATTGCGGTATAGCGTCTTGGCCTGCTGTGCCTTGACCAGTTCGTCGTCTGGCCGCGCGAAATGGTCCATGCCGATGTAGACGTAACCGGCTTCGGTCAGTTTTTCCAGCGTCAGCTTTTGCAGCGCCAGACGTTGCTCCAGTTGCGGCAGGGTTTCTTCCTGAATCAGCTTCTGGTGCTTCTTCATCCACGGCACGTGGGCATAGTTGAATACCGCGAAGCGGTCGGGCTCCATCGCGATCACCTTGTCCAGCGTGCGCGAGAAACTGTCCACGGTCTGATGCGGCAGGCCGACCATAAGGTCGAAATTGACGCTCTCGAAGCCCTCTTCCTTGATCCAGCCGTAGACTTCGCGGATCAGCGCTTCCGGCTGCACGCGGTTCACCGCATGCTGCACCTTGTCCTCCAGATCCTGCACACCCAGGCTGACGCGATTGAAGCCGCTCTGGCGCAATGCGCGCAGATGCTCATGCGTGAGTTCGCGCGGGTCCATCTCGCAGCCAATTTCGGCATCGGGCGCAATCGTGAATTTGCTCGCGAGGTAATCGTAAAGGCGGCGCATGTCGTCGGGATGCAAATATGTGGGGGTACCGCCGCCCCAATGCAGCTGCCGCACCTTGCGCTGCGGGTTGGTCAGGGCGGCAACGCGGTCGATCTCGCGGAACAGCACTTCCAGGTAGGCGGTGGCCTTGCTGTAGTCCTTGGTCGCGATCATGTTGCAGCCGCAGTAGTAGCACAGCGTGTCGCAGAACGGGATATGAGCGTAAAGCGAAATGTCGCGTCCCTTGTCCTGCGTCGCGCGCAATTCTTCCTCCCACTGTGCGGGGCCGAAGCTTTCGTGGAAATAAGGCGCGGTCGGATACGAAGTGTAGCGCGGGCCGGCCTTGCAGTATTTGTGCAGTAGTTGGGTCGAGAATTCCATGTCGCCGATTATATCAGACATAAATATCTTTTTAGTGCAATAATGAGGCCGACCTAGACCAAGGGGCTATTGACTTCCCCACGGCAGCATCCAGAATGTCGTTCTCTGAAGGGCAAACTCAGCCGAAAGGCGAGGACGCAAAGCTATCCGGTCTAAAACTTGTCGGTTATGACAGCGGGGCTGCCGGGAAGTTGGTTCCCGTTAGCGTCCTGGCAGGTTTCCTTTCTTCATCAAGAACAAGAAATCCTGAAAACACGAGTATGCCAGTCGTACAGCTCAAAGATTACTGTTTTGCCCACCAGCCCATTCTGGACCCCAACGGCAATACCGTTGCGATAGAACTGCTTTATCGCGATGCTCGGCCGGAAGCAGGGCATGCGTTCGACGACACCACCGCCACGGCCAATGTCATCATCAACGTATGCAATCATCTTGGCATGATAGACCTTATGGGCAGGCGCAAGCTGTTCATCAATGTCGCGGAGGACCTCCTGCTCAGCGACACCATCACCCTCCTCCCCAAGGACAAGGTGACCCTGGAACTGCTGGAACACATCGAAATCACCGATCAAATCCTCGCCCGCGTACGCGAACTGAAGGCGATGGGCTACGAATTCGCACTCGACGATTATATTTTCCATTTTGCGCCCAACCCGCTGTTCGACCTGGTGGATATCGTCAAGGTGGATATCCTGCACGCGGACCTGCAAGCCCTGGACGAACTGGTCGCCTACCTGCGTCAATGGCCATTCCAGCTGCTCGCAGAAAAAGTCGAAAACGAGGACGTGCATCAGGCCTGCCTGAAAGCCGGCTTCGACCTGTTTCAAGGCTATTTCTTCGCTCACCCCATGCTGCATGGGGGCCGGATCGCGGATCCCGCTCGTATCGCCGTGCTGGATCTCTTGTCCAAAGTCAGCAACGAGGCGGAACTGGAAGACGTCGAGGCCGCGTTCAAGGCGAATCCCGGCCTCACTTACAGCCTGCTGCGGCTGATCAGTTCCCCCGCGTTCTATACGTCGAGAAAGATTTCCTCGATACGCGAGGCGCTCCAGATTCTGGGCATGCGGCAGCTGGAACGCTGGTTGCAGGTACTGCTCTATACGCAGGGGAACGCCAGCCGGGCGAAATGCCTGTCCCTGCTCGAGCTGGCCGTGCATCGGGCGCGCCTCATGGAACTGATTGCCGGGGCTGCTGGCCTGCCACCGGAGCAGGCGTATGTCACCGGCATGCTTTCGCTTGCCGACAGCGCGCTGGGTGTTTCCATGGAGGACATCATCCGGCATCTCAATATCGTCGAGGACATTCGCATTGCCTTGCTCGATCGCAAAGGGCCGATGGGACTGCTACTGCATATTTGCGAAAAACTTGGAGACGGCGAATTCGAGGAAGTCGCCGAGATAGTAGAATCGCTCGGTATTCCGGTACGTGCGCTGATGGAGATGCAAACCGCCTCCATCGCCTGGGGTAACCAGATGCTGCACGACATCCTGCAACAATCCGAATAGAACTGAACATGCAATTACCAAAAGAAATCTTCAAGGCCTACGACATCCGCGGCATCGTCGGCAAAACCCTGACGCCGGAAATCGTCGAGGCCATCGGGCAGGCCATCGGCTCGGAAGCGACAGCGCGCCGCCAGACCCAGATCTGCATAGGCTATGACGGACGGCTTTCCGGGCCTGAGTTGGCTGCAGCGCTATCCCGCGGCATCCGCAAGGCCGGCATCCACGTGATCGATCTCGGCATGGTCGCCACGCCCATGGTCTATTTCGCCGCACATCATCTGGGCACCGCTTGCGGCGTCATGGTTACCGGCAGTCACAACCCTCCTGAATACAATGGTCTCAAGATGGTGCTGGGCGGAGAGACGCTTTCGGGCGAAGCCATCCAGGGATTGCGCAATCGCATCGAATTGGGCGAGTTATTCGAGGGCGAAGGTACTTACAGCCGGCACGACATCGCACAGGAGTATATCGACCGCATCGCTTCCGACATCCGCCTGGCACGGCCAATGAAGATTGCAGTGGACTGCGGCAACGGCGTGGCCGGAGCGATCGCCGGAGATCTCTACCGTGCGCTCGGCTGCGAAGTGCAGGAACTGTTCTGCGACGTGGACGGCCATTTCCCCAACCACCACCCCGACCCTTCCGTACCGGAGAACCTGCACGACCTGATAGCTGCGCTGCAAGCCGGCGAGGCAGAGCTGGGGCTCGCCTTCGACGGTGACGGCGATCGGCTGGGTGTGGTGACCAAGGACGGCCAGATCATCTATCCCGACCGCCAACTCATGCTGTTCTCAGCCGATGTACTCTCCCGCGCACCGGGCGCCACCATCATTTACGACGTGAAATCGACGCGCAACCTGCATCCGTGGATCGCCCGCCACGGCGGCGAACCGCTGCTATGGAAAACCGGCCATTCGCTGGTCAAGGCCAAGATGAAGGAAACCGGCGCCGAACTCGCCGGGGAAATGAGCGGGCACGTGTTCTTCAAGGAGCGCTGGTACGGTTTCGACGACGGCCTCTACACTGGCGCACGCCTGCTGGAAATCCTCAGCCGAACGGGTGATCCTTCCACGGTGTTGAACGCTCTGCCCGACAGCGTCAGCACGCCAGAACAGCACATCCGGATGGGTGAGGGCGAGCCGCACGCGCTCCTAGCCCGGCTGGCCCAGGAAGCGAAGTTCGAAGGTGCCGACCGCGTCATCGCAATCGACGGGCTACGCGTAGAGTATCCGGACGGCTTCGGCCTCATGCGCCCATCCAATACCACTCCCGTGATCGTGCTGCGCTTCGAAGCCGACAACGAGGCTGCACTGCGCCATATTCAGGAGCAATTCCGCTCCATCCTGCTCGCCGCCGCCCCGCATTTGACGCTGCCTTTCTGAAGATGCCATCCCGCAATACGGTCCTCATTGCCATCGTCTGGCTGATACTGTTTGCGGGCATGGCCTACATCACGGACAACCTGCTGCACCCCAATCAGGCGGAAGATCTGGGCAACGGCGAGGTCGTCGTGCTGCAGCGCGACCCGACCGGACACTATCGCGCGGAAGCATTCATCAACGGCAAAAAAGTCGGGGTCATGGTGGATACGGGCGCGACCGGCGTCGCGATTTCCAAGGAGCTGGCGGAGGATCTCGGCCTCAAGAGCCATGTCGCCGTGCTGACGACGACTGCCAATGGCGATACCGTTTCCTATCGGGTACGGCTGGACGAGGTGCGCCTCGGCGGCATCGTGACGAAGGACGTGTCTGCCAATATCGTGCCCGGTCTCAACGGCGATGCCCTGCTCGGCATGTCATTTCTAAGCCGGATGGACATTCGCCTGTATCAGGGCACGATGACCATCCGGCAAGTGCATTAGGTAATCACAGTCGGCTGCTCACGCCCGGTGCGCGTGCGCAACTGCGACACCCCCCCTGCAATCTCGATCAACTCCGCAAGCGCAGCTTGGGCATCGAGATGATGCTGCGCAACGTCCGGTTCGTAAGCCTCCAGATAAATCCGCAGCGTGGCACCCTCCGTACCCGTACCGGAGAGACGGAACACGATACGCGAACCATCAGTAAAGCCGATGCGCACGCCCTGCCCGGTACTGATGCTACCGTCCACGGGATCGGTATAGCTGAAATCGTCGCAGAACAATACCTCGTAACTGCCCAGCTGCTTGCCCTGCAAGTCGGCGAAACTGTCGTGCAGGTGCTTCATGAGCCCATTGGCCGCCTCGGTTGGCAGCCCTTCGTAATCGTGGCGGGAATAGACATTGCGGCCGAACTTCGCCCAGTGCTCGCGCACGATGGCTTCCACCGGCTGCTTGCGAACCGCCAGGATATTGAGCCAGAACAGCACCGCCCACAACCCGTCCTTTTCGCGCACGTGGTCGGAACCGGTGCCAAAGCTCTCTTCGCCGCATAGCGTTACCTTGCCGGCATCCATGAGATTGCCGAAGAATTTCCAGCCGGTAGGCGTCTCGAAGCATGGGATACCCAGCGCCTGCGCCACGCGATCCGCCGCCGCACTGGTCGGCATGGAGCGTGCAACCCCGGCGAGGCCGGATTTGTAGCCAGGCACCAGAGTTGCATTGGCCGCGAGAATGGCCAGGCTGTCGGAAGGCGTCACGAAGAAACCCTTGCCAAGAATCATGTTGCGGTCGCCGTCGCCGTCCGAAGCAGCACCGAAATCCGGCGCGTTGTCGCCATAGACGATGTCCACCAGTTCGTGCGCATAGGTCAGGTTGGGATCGGGGTGGCCGTTGCCGAAATCGGGCAACGGCTCGGCGTTCATCACACTGCCAGCAGGCGCACTCAAGCGGCGCTCGAGAATTTCACGCGCATAAGGGCCAGTCACCGCATGCATCGCGTCGAACTTGATGCGGAAGCCGCTTGCAAGCAGCGCACGTATCGCCTCGAAATCGAACAGGGAGGCCATCAGCTCGGCATAGTCCGAAACTGGATCGATCACCTCCACCTGCATGCCGCCCAGATCGCTCACACCGAGCTCGTCCAGAGCGACATCCGCCGCATCGAAAATGCGGTATTCAGCGATCTGCTTGCTGCGCGCAAAAATTGCCTCTGTAACCTTTTCCGGTGCCGGGCCGCCATTGGTCACGTTGTACTTGATGCCGAAGTCGCCCTCGGGCCCGCCCGGGTTATGACTGGCGGAAAGAATAATGCCGCCGAAGGTCTTGTGCTTGCGTATGACGCACGAGGCGGCAGGTGTCGAAAGTATGCCGCCTCGTCCGACCAGCACGCGTCCAAAACCGTTGGCTGCCGCCATCTTGAGTATGATCTGGATCGCCTCGCGGTTGTAGTAGCGCCCGTCACCGCCCAGAACCAGAGCGGAGCCCTGGGGTGCAGCAATACTGTCGAAAATGGACTGCACAAAATTTTCCAGATAATGCGGCTGCTGGAATACCGGGACTCGCTTGCGCAACCCCGATGTACCGGGTTTCTGATCGTTGAAAGGCTGGGTGGAAACAGTGCGTATCGTCATTTGTTATCCTGAGTGTGTTTCTGAATATATTACTCGTGTCTGACCTATCGGAATATGTGCGGTTCATGCTTGACACGTCGCCCGAACATCTCCATAATGCGCGGCTCTCGGGGGCATTAGCTCAGTTGGTAGAGCAGCGGACTCTTAATCCGTTTGTCGTAGGTTCGACCCCTACATGCCCCACCAGAACACAAAAGGCTCGCAGCAATGCGGGCCTTTTTCGTTTCGCTCATCCGTTAAAGTTTATCGATTTTGTGCCGTTAAGCATGTTAAGCTAACTAGCAAGGCCCTTTGAGGTTGCACATGAAAATCGAGAGTTCCAACCGGACCACCCCGCTCCCCGCGAACACTACTCCCGTGGCTCGTGGCGCGAAGCAGACCCCTCAGTCCGGTGCTGCGCAGGACAATGTCCAGCTGTCCAGCATGTCCACTCAACTCCAGGCACTTGAAGCCAGCATCAATGAAGCGAGCGGCTTCGATGCGGCCAAGGTGGAGGCCATTACGCAGGCAATCAACGACGGTAACTACACCATCGATGCCGAAACCATCGCCAACAAGTTGATCTCTTCCACTCAGGAATTGCTGGCACAGCAACAAGGCTGATTTCCGACGATGAATGTATTACAGCAGGAGCAGGCGGCACTCGACCAGTTTATCGAGCTTCTGCAACAGGAACAGGCAGCGTTGGTCGCCGCCGACGTGGACAAGCTGCAATCCCTGTCCGAACTCAAGCAACAACTTAGCGAACATCTCACTGCGCTCGCCCAACAGCGCGTCGCGCAGCAAGAGCGCGCCAGCCATAGCGCCGATGCAGCAGGTACGCGCGCCTGGCTGGCAACGCAGTCGCCGACTGTCGCCGCTGCCTGGAAAAAGCTGCTCGCCACAGCGCAAACTGCACGCAACCTCAACCAGACCAATGGCCAATTAATCCAGACCCACATGCAGCACAATCAGCAGGCGCTCGCCGTTTTACTGGGAGCTGCTAACCGGCTGGATGTCTATGGCGCCGACGGCCAGCCCCGTAGCGGGCCGGGCGGTAGCCAGCGCATTATCGGCAAGGCCTGATTTACTAAGGAGCGCCCAGTTGTGGCGCAATCGATGGCGCCGCCGGGCGGATATCCGGATCGAGCGTAGTATCTACCTGCTCGCCTTCTTTCTCAGCCAATATCATGACCGTTACGCGACGATTGCGGGCACGCCCTTCCGCCGTCTCGTTGGTATCGATCGACCGATTGTCGGCAAAGCCGATGACCACCACGCGCTGAGGTGCGACACCGTTCTCGATGAACAGCCGCGTAACGCTGCTGGCACGGGCGCTGGAAAGCTCCCAGTTGGAGGGAAAAATGGTCGATGCTATCGGCAGGCTATCGGTGTGGCCTTCGATCTGTATCTGGTGCGTATCCTTGGCCAAGACTTGCGCTACCGCCCGCAACACTCCCACCGTATTCGCATTGAGCACCGCCTGCCCCTCCGCAAACAGCAGGCTGGCATTGATTTCGACGGAAATACCGCGATTGCTTTCAGTCACCTTGACCTGACCGCTCTTGACCAGAGGGTCCATCACATCCAGCAGATTATTCGCCACGGCTTTCATCTGGGCACGGCGGGCCTGCCTTAGCGTATCCTGCGGGCCCAGGCTGGGTTGTGACTTGGTGGGAATCGGCTGCATCTGGAGCGTCCCCTGTTCCGAGTTCTGCGGCATGGGGGTGGGCAGCACGATGGGTTTCTCGCTGGTCGGCGCATTCTTGAAGGCATCGACGATGGAATCAGACATCACGCGATATTTGCCCTCGTTGATCGAGGAAATCGCGTACATCACCACGAAAAAAGCAAACAGCAGCGTGATGAAATCCGCGTAGGAAACCAGCCAGCGCTCGTGGTTCTCGTGCTCTTCGTGCTTTTCGCGACGCTTAGCCATCAGCGCTCATCGGCCTAATTGATATAGCCGCGCAATTTGGTTTCGATGATGCGGGGATTTTCCCCGTTGGCGATGCTCACCAGCCCTTCCACCACCATCTCGCGCTTGACCATTTCCTTCGCGATTAGCGCCTTGAGTTTGTTCGCAATCGGGAGGAACAGAAGATTGGCGCTGCCGACGCCGTAAATGGTCGCGACGAACGCCACTGCAATCCCGCTGCCCAGCTTCGATGGATCGGACAGGTTCTCCATGACGTGAATCAGCCCCATCACAGCGCCCAGAATCCCGATGGTCGGCGCATAACCGCCGGCGGATTCCCAGACTTTGGCCGCCATGCGGTGATGCTCTTCATAGGCATACATATCCACTTCCATCGCCTCGCGCAGCTTTTCCGGCTCCGCGCCGTCCACCAGCAACTGGAGTCCCTTGCGGGTAAACGGATCGTCGATTTCCGACATCAATGGCTCCAGCGAAAGCAGCCCGCCGCGGCGCGCAGCCTGTCCCCAGCTGATGACCTGATCAATCACCTCTTCCAGCGACACGGCCGGAGGCAATATGACCCAGCGCAGCATCTTCACGCCATCGAGGAATACCGGCAGGGTGAATTGCAGCATGCACGCACCGAAAGTACCGCCCATGACGATCAAAAACGCCGTGACCTGGATCAGCGATCCGATATGCCCACCTTCGAGATGTTGCCCGCCAAGAACAGCGAGCACCGAAAGCGTGAGGCCGACAATGCTGATGACGTCGATCTTCATCCGTAAGTCCAGTCTCTCATCTTGCTGCGCAGACGTATGATGGCTTGCGAGTGCAACTGGCATACGCGAGATTCGCTTACGCCCAGCACCGAGCCGATTTCCTTGAGGTTGAGGTCTTCCTGGTAATACATCGCCATCACCAGCTTTTCACGTTCCGGCAACTCGGTAATGGCCTGCACCAGAGAAGTGCGCATGCCTTCCTCCTGCAGCAGCTGGAAAGGTGTAGGGCGACCATCGGCCAGATTGAAAGCAACGCTTTCGCCATCTTCGTTCTCGAAATCCTCGTAGTGCACCAATTGATGGCCGCGCGCATCGGCCAGCATTTCCTGATATTCGGAGAGAGAAATCTCCATCTTGTCGGCAATCTGCTGCTCGCTGGGCGGCTTGCCGAGCTCCTGCTCCAGGCGATGAATCGCGTGCTCGATATCCCGCGCATTCTTGCGCACCGAACGCGGCACCCAGTCCACTTCCCGCAACTCGTCCAGCATTGCCCCGCGAATGCGCTGCGTGGCATACGTTTCGAATTGCGCGCCATGACTTTCGTCATAGCAACTCAGGGCATCGAGCAAGCCCATCATCCCCGCCTGAACCAGATCGTCGACCTCCACGCTCGAAGGCAGCCTGGCCGCCAGCTGGTAAGCCAGCCGTTTCACCAGCTGAGCATATTCGGCCACCGATTTCCGATTATCGAGCACCGGCATGACTGAATCACTTCAGAAGCGTCTGCAAGGCATGCGGATCCGCTCCGCGCAATAGACGACGCATGAGATCAGGAAAATTTCCGGCCTTGTTTTCGGGCATGGGCCATGCCTGCAGCGAACGCGCCAGATTCTGCAGAACGGCATCCCGGCCGGAAGATGAACCGGGCAGCACGCCCAGGTATTCCGGCATCAGATGCAGATGGCGACGGCTGACGGTCGCGAGCCCTTTGAACAAGGCAGCCGCACGCTCGGGCTCCACCGCGCGATACAGCAAATGGAAACGGCGAGTATCGGCCTGATGCAGCAGCTTGATATGGGTATAGGCGTCGGTGGCGGAGTCTGCGCCATCGTCCGCGAGAAGAATTACGTCGTGACAAGCCCAAGCGAAGCTGAGCCGGTGATTGGCAGCATGAATACACGCATTGACCAGCACAATATCGTAGCGGCCGGTCAATCGATAAAAAGCGTTGACCAAACCGATGCGCGCCTCCATCCGGGGCCGGGGCATCAAGCTGGACATCGCGCCGGCAAGCAGATCGGCGCCGTGCCCGTTCCTGACTACCGCGCTCTCCAGCTCTCCCGACGACAGCATCAGAGTGGCAAGATCGTGACGCGGCGTCACGCCAAAGACGGGGTGCCGTTCTCCCGCCGCCCAGAACTCGTCGAGCACCAGCACTTTCCTGCCTTGCTCTGCCAGCAGACCAGCAAGGCTTGCAACACATTCGATCACGCTCTCGCCACGTGCCGTCATCGACGCTACCATCCGGCGCGCGTCGGCGACAAAGAGCCGGCGCAGCCCTTCCGCCTGGTCTTCCAGCAAGCTAGCCAATAGCATCCCCAGGCATGCCATGCCCGACAGTGGCAGCTACTGCCCACTCTTCCGGACGCAGCTTGTGCGCAGGATTGTCCTGCCCCTTGAACGCGCGATCGACGAGATAGAGCGCATTGGCGAGATGAAGATCCTCGGGCACCTTCTGGC
>CAMLDO010000011.1 GCA_946478865.1 uncultured Methylobacillus sp. | reverse complement strand
ATCGACTTTAAATATTGCTGTCAATAAATGCAGTGAGCTGGGATTTGGACAGCGCGCCTACTTTGGTGGCTTCCACGTTGCCGTTCTTGAACAGCATCAGGGTCGGAATGCCGCGAATGCCATATTTGGGCGGTGTCTGCTGGTTCTCGTCGATGTTCAGCTTGGCGACCTTGAGGCGGCCGGTGTATTCCTTGGCAACTTCGTCCAGGATCGGGGCGATCATCTTGCAGGGGCCGCACCATTCTGCCCAGTAGTCGACCAACACGGGTACCTGGGATTGCAGGACTTCCTGCTCGAAGGCGTCGTCGCTAATATGCACAATATGTTCGCTCATGTTGAACCTCGTTGATTTGATTCTGTGTGGTTAAAGGCGTTCAGGGGTTTAAGGAAACCTGGATTGAAACAGCCGGGGATAAGGTATTCTCGCTATCCTAGCGAAAAAACAAGTCCAAGTGAAGCCTGTCCGTAAAGCCACCAATGTTAAACTGAAACCGTCGTCTCGAAACAGTTCCTGAGAAAGATTCCATGCAATTTCTGCGTACTTGGCTGCTCATTGCCAGCATGGTGCTAGTTGCCGTTCCGGCCCATGCGGTTTCCGATTTCACGCTTCGAGACCTTGACGGCAAAATTCATACGCTCTCCGACTATAAAGGCAAGTGGGTCCTGGTCAATTTCTGGGCGACCTGGTGTCCGCCGTGCCTGGAAGAAATCCCCGACCTCATCGTGCTGCATGAAAAGCGCAAGGATCTCGCAGTGATCGGTGTCGCGGTCGAATACGAGAGCGACAAGGCCGTGCGCCGGTTCGTAGACGACAACCTGATGACCTATCCGGTGGTGCTGGGCGATGACAACATTATCCGGCACTTCGGTTCGGCGGAAATCCTGCCTACTACTTATATCTTTACACCCCAGGGGACGCTTCTCAAGATGCACCGCGGGCTCATGACGCGGCAACAGATCGAGCGACTGGTCTCCGGGAAAAAATAAATCCGCCCGTAGGCGGATTCATCTCAAACGGCCGGAACCGGAATGCTATTGCCTTCCGCGTCCTTCATGCTGAGCTGGTTTTCCTCAGCGAAGTGCATCAGTTGCGCGAAACCTTCCGGATTGACGTCTTTCAGTTTCATATCCACAGCCAGGCAGCGTACGCCATTCAGCAGGCGCGGCTTGAGATAGGGCGAATATTTCAGTTTCCGGTCGGGGCCGAATGTCGCATATGTGCTGCACATGCGGTCCACCCAGTCGCTGGGCCGGAAAGGTTTGCCTGCGCGGGTCAGGCCTTCAATGATGATTTCGGTACTCATAATGGTTGGAAGCGGATAAACGGGATGGGCGAATTATACGCTCAGAGCCCGCTGCGGTCGTAACGTTTACTCTTCCACGATCACGTATTCGAAAACCTTGACCACCTTTTCGACACCTTCGATGCTGCGGGCGATATCGACTGCGTCATCGGCTTCCTTGCGGGTGACCATGCCCATCAGGTAAACGGTGCTGCCTTCGGTGACGACCTTCACATACGTTGCCGGAAAGCGGTTTTCCTTGAGCATCTGGCCCTTTACCTTGGAAGTGAGCAAGGCGTCCTGGCTACGTTCCGACATCGTGCTGGCGAGGCCGATGGTGATTTCGTTGGTAACGTGGCGGACGTTCGGGATTTCCTTGGCGATCGACTCCGCCTGCTGCTTGGTTTCCTCGTCGATGGCTTCGCCGGTGAGCAGTACGTTGCGGTTGAAGCTGGTCACGTTGACGTGAATCTTGTTGCGTAGTGTCTTGCCGATTTCACCGCCTGTCTTCCATTCGATGCCTTCGTCGTCGACGTAGGCGCCGGAAGTGCGGCGATCAGAGGCGGCCAGGCCGCCGGCCACGGCGCCACCGGCCACGACCGGAACGCAGCCATTCAATGCGGTAGTGAGGGATACAGCCACGAGTATCAGTTGTAGTAAGCGTGCCATTTTATTCAACTCCTAGCAGTAGACAATCGATGGAATCGCACAGGCAGTGCAGGACGAGCAGATACATTTCCTGGACGCGAGCGGTCATTTCATGAGGGACGCCGATATGAATGTCATCATCGGCCAAAAGTTCCATGAGGCTGCCTCCGTCGCCGCCGCTCATCGCAACCACGCGCATGCCGCGATCGTGTGCGGCAACGATGCTCTCCAGCACGTTTTGCGAATTGCCGCTGGTACTCATGACCAGCAGGATATCGCCCGGATGGCCTAGTGCAAGAATCTGCTTGGCGAATACCTGCGAAAAATTGGAATCATTGGCGATGGAGGTCAGCGTCGAGTTGTCGGCCGAGAGCGCAATTGCAGCCAGCCCCGGGCGTTCCATGTCGAAACGGTTCAGCATGCGCGCAGCAAAATATTGCGCCAGCGCAGCCGAACCGCCATTGCCGCAGGTCAGGATTTTCTTGTCGTCGAGAAGTGTCCCGACGCTGAGCGCAGCGGCTTCGGCGATGGGTGTGGCGAGGAGGTCGGCGCTCATCAGCTTGAGTTGCGCGCTTTCCTCGAAATGGCCGAGGATGCGGGGAATCAGGTCCATAATCTTTTCTATTGTGCTTCAAAGGCGTTTTTCAGCCAGGTTATCTTGTCGAGAGCGAGGCCGTCCAATAGCACGGCATCAAAACGGCAGGAGGTAGTGCCGTGCTCCATGAGGTAATGTTCCGCCGTGCGGGTCAGCTTTCGTTGTTTTGCGTAGGTAATGCTGGCGGCGGCTCCACCAAAAGTGCTTCGGCTGCGCAGCCGCACTTCAACGAATACCGTCTGCTTGCCGTCGCGCATCACCAGATCGATTTCGCCAAACCGGCACCGGTAATTCGCCGCTAGAAACTGGAGTCCCTGACGCTGCAAATAGGCGGAGGCCAGCTGTTCCGCGGCTGCGCCGGCGGTTTTCACGTTTATTCCAGTGCCACGCCCGTGCCGCGGAACTGCGCGAGCGGCAGCTCTCGTACGATGCGCTGGTTTTGCAGTGCGATGTCGCCGGTCAGGCCGCGCAGCTGCAGCTTGCCAGCCTCATCGGCCGGCAATGATGACAGGATCTTCCAGGCGTCCACGCCGACGGCAAACCAGCGTTGGGCGGCGGGGGGGAGATCGGCAGCGGCAGCGCGGTAATCTGCGTAATCCGGATTGTCCCGGTCCAGCAGCCATGGCATGTCGATGAAATGGATCGCATTGAGCATGTTGTTTTCAGCACTGTGCGCATTGCCATCGTAGATATGCGAAAGCGCGAAAGTCGGCGTCGCCTGGTTCAGGTAGGGGCGGACCCAGCGTGCCTGTTCCGGCGTGGCGGCAAGGAAAATCATGTCGGCACGCTCGGCGGCAAGTTGCGACTTGAAGTCGATCAAATTGGAGTTTTCGCCGAATTCTGCCTGCATTACCACCACGCCGCCCTGTTCCGTCCACTCCGAAGCAAACGCTTGCGCCATTCGCTTGCCCAGCGGAGTATCGGCAGATGCGATCACGGCTGTCTGCATGCCCTGGTTGCGCGCAATGCGCGCCAGCTGCACGGCTTCATCCTCGATGGGCAGGCCGAACTGGATCAGTTTTTTAGGAGCGGCGGCCGGGTCGTCGAGCAGATTCAATGCCAGTGTGGGCACGGTGACCAGTCCAGGCTCGATCAATGCGGCAACCTCGCTACGTGTCAGCGGCCCCACCACTTGTTGCGCGCCTTCAGCAAGGGCCTGGCGGTAAATGGCAGGAATATCGTCTTTCACGCCGTGCGTGGGGTAAATGGCGATTTCGGCAGTGCTTCCGGAAGTATGCTGGGCAGCGATGAATCCGCTGCGTACGGCCTCGGCGGCGAAAGCGAAGGCGGGCGTATCGATCGGCAAGAGCAGCGCGACTTTGCCGCCGAATGCGGATTTGGCGGTACTTGCAGGTTGCGGCGCAATGCCTGTGCTCAAAGCGTTCTCATCCGCATTATGGTCCGGGTAAGACTGTCGCCATTGAGCCAGTGCGCTTCCTCGTTGCGGGGCATAGGCCATGGCCAGCGCCAGGTCGATCCACCCTTGCACCGACGAATCGGCGCTTTCGCCGCGCATTTCCAGCAAGGCTTCGCGGGGCTGGGCGACCAGCATGTCCAGCAAACGCTTCTGATTGGAGGTCGCGGCCTGGTCTTCCAGAAAGAGATCCGCCTGCGAACGCTGCTCGACGGCGAGCAGGATGTTGCCCTGGTTTTCGTAGGCGAGGGCGAGGGTTGCGTGTAAACTCGCAAGCGCCGCGGGATGCAGGTTGGTTTCCGCCTGTAGCGGGATCAGCAGACGCAGTACCGAGTCGAAGTCCTGCTGCGCGGCGGCAATTTCGGCCTGCAGGATTTTGGCATAAGGCGAAGTGGGGCTGATGCCGGCCAGCGCTACTTGCGCACAAGCAATGTCCGTCTTGTTCAGGCATTCCCGCCCGGCCAGATAGCGATCCTCCGGCGATTTCTGCATTTTCGCGATGGGTGCCGGTCTCGCAGGAGACGCCGCGGTTTCTGCGGCATAGGCGCCGGGCACCAGCATGTAAAACAGGATCAGGAAGGCAAGCAAGCGTTGAGTCATAGCGGCACATTATATGTGGTCCCCACGCCGATTGGGAATTTGCAGGACATTACCTTGCGCGCCATCGAGGTGCTCAAAGGGGCGGATATCGTTGCGGCGGAGGACACTCGCCATAGTGCGCACCTGTTGTCGCATCTGGGAATCAAGGCGAAACTGGTGGCGCTGCACGAGCACAACGAGCGCCGTGCCGGGGAAAAACTCATCGAGGAATTACGTGCCGGACGATCGGTGGCGCTGGTGTCCGATGCGGGCACCCCGGGCATCAGCGATCCGGGCGCGGTGCTGGTGAATCTGGCACGGGAAGCGCAGATTCCCGTCGTCCCATTGCCCGGTGCATGCGCGGCGGTGACGGCGATGTCTGCAGCGGGCTTTGCCGAACCGCATTTCCTCTTCTACGGCTTTCTTCCCGCTTCCGGCTCTCAGCGCAGGAAAGAGCTGGAATCCCTGCGGGATCAGACGGCCGTGCTGATTTTTTACGAGGCGCCGCACCGCGTGATCGAGAGCGTGCAGGATATGGCCTCGCTGTTGGGTGAGAGCCGTGCGATCCTGATCGCGCGCGAATTGACCAAAACGTTCGAAACATTGCATCGCTGCGCCTTGGGGGAGGCCGAGGCTTGGCTGCAGGAAGATGCGAACCGCCAGCGCGGCGAATTTGTACTGCTGGTGGAAGGTCCTCCCCCCCTGGAAACGGCGGAAGTTGATGAGGATGCCGTGCGCATACTCAAGCTGCTGTTGAGTGAGTTGCCGCTCAAGCAGGCGGTAAAATTGGCTACCGAGATTACCGGTGCAAAAAAGAACGCGCTTTACGACTTAGCTTTGGAATTGAAATCCGAATGAATACTTTGACTCTTACCCGCCCGGATGACTGGCACCTGCATTTGCGCGATGGCGCGACGATGCATGCCGTGCTGCCGGATACGGCACGCCAGTTTGGGCGTGCCATCGTCATGCCCAATTTGCGCCCGCCGGTAACGACAACCGCCATGGCGCAGGAATATCGCCAGCGCATTCTCGGCGCCTTGCCTGCCGGCTTGCGGTTCGAGCCGCTCATGACGCTGTATCTGACCGATAACACGTCACCTGACGAGATCGCAAATGCCAAGGCCAGCGGTTTTGTGCACGGGGTGAAACTCTATCCCGCTGGCGCCACGACCAACTCCGATTCCGGCGTGACCGATCTCGCCAAGTGCCGCTTTGCGCTGGCAGCGATGGAAAAACATGGCATGCCGCTGCTGGTGCACGCCGAGGTTACGGATGCCGATGTGGATGTGTTCGACCGTGAGAAAGTATTTATCGATCGCCACATGATTCCGCTGACCCGCGATTTTCCGGGGCTCAGGGTTGTGTTCGAGCACATTACCACGCGCGATGCGGCGCAGTTCGTTGCCGAGGCGCCAGCCACTATTGGCGCGACGATTACCGCGCACCATCTGCTCATGAATCGCAACGCCTTGTTTACCGGCGGCATCCGTCCCCATCACTACTGCCTGCCTGTATTAAAACGTGAGGAGCACCGCAAAGCCCTGGTCGCCGCGGCAATTTCCGATAGCCCGAAATTCTTCCTCGGCACTGACAGCGCCCCGCATGCGAGATCGGCAAAGGAAGCCGCTTGCGGTTGTGCCGGGATGTATACCGCGCATGCGGCCATCGAGTTGTATGCCGAAGCATTCGAGGCAGCGGGAGCGCTGGATAAACTGGAAGCATTTGCCAGTTTCAATGGCGCGGACTTCTATGGCTTGCCGCGCAATACCGGACAAATCACGCTGCTGCGTACACCGTGGCAGGTGCCGGAAACAATGCCGTTCGGCGATGACGTGCTAGTGCCGTTGCGCGCCGGGCAGAGCATCGCCTGGAAGCTGCAAGCGTAACGCCTTTTCGCGATATGGAATAACTCATTGGTTTTCAAGTTGATTCCGAAAATTTAAGCGGTAGAATCCTGCACTTTCGCGTAATTCTTTTGTGGAGTCTTTCATGAGCGCACCGCGCATCTCTTCCTTCCAGCCGACCAAGCGCATCCTGCTTGGCCCAGGTCCGTCCGACGTCCATCAGCGCGTGCTCGATGCGATGGCGCGCCCCACGGTCGGCCACCTCGATCCGCGCTTCGGCGAAATGATGGAGGAAATGAAGACGCTGCTGCGCTACGCCTATCAAACCGAAAATGCACTGACCTTCCCGGTTTCCGCACCCGGTTCCGTAGGCATGGAAAGCTGCTTTGTCAATCTGGTCGAGCCGGGCGACAAGGTCATCGTCTGCTCCAACGGCGTGTTCGGCCGCCGCATGGTGGAAAACGTCAAACGTACACGCGGCGAGCTGGTGCTGATCGAGGATGCCTGGGGCACCGCGGTCGACCCGCAGAGGCTGGAGGATGCGCTCAAGGCGAACCCGGATACCAAGATCGTCGCTTTCGTGCACGCCGAAACCTCCACTGGCGTCGAGTCCGATGCCAAGTTGCTGACCGAAATCGCGCATCGTTACGGTGCAGTGGTGATCGTCGATGCGGTGACTTCACTGGGCTGTGTGCCGCTCATGGTGGACGAATGGGGTATCGATGCGATCTACTCCGGCAGTCAGAAGGGCTTGTCCTGTACGCCTGGCCTGTCACCGGTGTCGTTCGGCGAACGCGCTGTTGCCAAGCTGAAGGCGCGCAGCACGCCCGTACAAAGCTGGTTCATGGACCTCAATCTGGTACTGGGCTACTGGTCCGATGCCAAGCGCACTTATCATCACACCGCGCCGATCAATGCGCTATATGGGCTGCACGAGTCGCTGGTGATGCTGGCCGAGGAGGGGCTGGAGGCTGCCTGGGCGCGCCACCGCCGCAATTACCTCGCGCTGGTGGCTGGCTTGCAGGCGCTGGGGCTGGAACTGCTGGTCGAGGAGAAATCCCGTCTGCCGCAACTCAATGCCGTGGTCGTGCCGGAGGGCATCAGCGAACCGCAAGTTCGCGCCGACATGCTGAATATTCACGGCATCGAAATTGGTGCCGGCCTGGGCGATCTCGCGGGCAAGATCTTCCGCATCGGCCTCATGGGCACCAGCTCCACACCGGAAAACGTGAAGGCTTGCCTCAAGGCGCTGGAGTCCGTGCTGGCCGCACAGGGCCGCAAAGTGGAGGCGGGTGTTTCGGTTAATGCTGCCGAGCGCGCATACGCTGCTGCCTAAGCTGTTAAAATAGCGGCGAAGCTGGCCAGACAGTCGCCGCCCGCGCAAGCGGGGGGAGGAAAGTCCGGGCTCCGCAGAGCAGGATGACGGCTAACGGCCGTACGCCGTGAGGCGAGGAATAGGGCCACAGAGACGAGCGTATTAAGTTACGGTGAAACGCGGTAACCTCCATCCGGAGCAAGACCAAATAGGCTGGCAATGGCGTGGCTCGCGCTGCCAGCGGGTAGGTTGCTTGAGCCTGCAGGTAACCGCAGGCCTAGAGGAATGACTGTCCACGACAGAACCCGGCTTACCGGCCAGCTTCTTTCTTACTCTATTTAATCCACATATCTCCCACCTTGCCGCCAAGGCCGAAACTGGCCTGCATGCGGCGCGATGGAATCATCAGTTCCGCCATCACCTTGCCGTTGACTTCGTAGTTGTTGCCTACGTCCAGCTGACCGCGTGCGCGTAGCTGCGGACTTTCGAGCACGAGTTGCCGGAGATGCGCCGTAACGGCATCCGACTGTAGCGTGCCGGTCAGCTTGTCGAAGCGCGTGCTTCTTTCGCGATTCGCAGGGAGCATGCTGCTGGACAGGTCGATACCCTGAATCTTGCCGTCCGACACGGTAAATCGCGCATTAGCGACGACGGATTCGGCCAGCCCTTGCACATCCTCGCTGGCGCTGCTGAATGTGACGTCGGCGGATAACGCGCCTTCAATGCCTAGGGGGTTGCCATCTGCGGCGACTACCTGTTCCAGGCGTATATTCTCTGTGACGAAACGTCCCGTGATGCGAGGACGATCCTTCCACGCAATCATGCTGCTGCCCTTGAATGTGCCTGCATAAATGCTGCCTTCCATGGTTTCCAGTTGGGCAGTCTGGCCTCGCAGTATGCCTTCGGCACGGAATTCATCGAATTTCAGGGCTGTACGCAGAGGCGGCTGCCATGCGCGCGCATCCATGGAGAATTTCCAGAAACCGTTGTCGGGTTGCAGTTTCAGGGACAAATTCCCTTCCTGCGTTTCCAGATCGGCTGTGCCAAAGCTGCCGTCCGGCGCGAGCGCGATTTTTCCAGAGAGGGCCGGGAGTTTGAGGTCGGGTACCGCGAAGGTAATGTTCTTGAAAGCAATGTTGGAAATCTCGACTTTCCGGGCCTTGCTCGATGTGTGGAACCAGCGTTGAAGACGTTCGAACTCGGCCGCGCTCAGGGAGGCATTCTCGATTTCCAGGCGGTTCACGCTGCGGGTGGGTTCGAACAGGGTGGCTAACGCAAATTCGATGTGAACAGTACCGAATTGGAGCGCGTTGTCCTGGCCGACTTGTACATCGGTCAGGCGCAGTTCGGGCTGCGGCAACAGCGAGGCATGCAGTTCGCCAAAACGCACCGGCTCGCCCAGGCTTGTGGACGCAGCCCTCTCGACGGGAGCGGCAAAAGGGGCGAGGTTGACGAAGTGCAAGGCGACGATCAGCAATACCAGAGTGAGCGGCAGATAGAGCAGGACTGCTTTGGCCAGCTTGGCGAGGCCGCTGCCTGCTTCTGAAGTGCGTTTTCTTTGCCGGGAGGCAGCTATTTTCCTTGCAACTCGATCGGCGCGTGCCCGCTCTTTCTGCTCCAACTTTAATTGAGCGCGAGCTTCTGCTTCGCGGCGCGCCTCTTCCTTGGCCAGCCGCTTGGCTTCGGCGGTTTCCGCCTTGCGCTGCGCCTCTTCTGCCCTGCGTGCCTGAAGCTCCGCTTCCTGTTGCGCTTTGCGTTCGGCTTCCGCTTTGCGCGCGGCTTCCCGTTCTTCGCGTTCGCGTTGCTCTGCTTCTGCTCTGGCCTGTGCTTCCACCGCCAGCCGTGCCTGCTTTTCCGCTTCGGCGCGTGCATCGGCTTCGGCTTTCAGCCGAGCCTCTTCTGCCCGCCGCGCCTGCCGTTCGGATTCTTCCTTGGCGATCCGCTCCGCTTCCGTTTTGCGGCGAGCTTCCTCTTCTTCCTGCGCGCGCTGCCTTGCCTCTTCGCGCGCCAGTCTGTCGGCTTCCTCTTGTGCCGCTTTCTCAAGCAGTGCCTTCTCTTTGGCTTCAGCTTTCAGCCGGGCTTCCTCTTCCTGCCGTGCCTGCCGTTCGGCTTCCTCTCTGGCTAGGCGTTCCGCTTCTGCCTTTCGGCGTGCATCCTCTTCTTCTCGTGCACGTTGTTTCGCTTCTTCGCGCGCTTGTCGCTCGGCCTCTTCTTTTGCCGCTTTTTCCAGTCGCGCCTTTTCCTTGGCTTCGGCCTTGAGCCGTGCCTCTTCTTCCTTTTTTGCTTGTTTCTCGGCGGCTTCGCGCGCTTTGCGCTCTGCTTCGGCCTGCTTGCGTGCCTCTTCCTCTTCGCGCAGCTTGCGTTTCGCTTCTTCCAGCGCAAGTTTTTCTGCAGCTTCCTTGGCCTCTGCCTCTATGCGCCGTCGGGATTCCTCCGCCAGCCGTGCAGCACGCTCCGCTTTCTCTCGTGCGACGCGTTCTGCCTCGAGCCGGGCGGCATGTTCCGCTTCGAACAGGATTTTTGCCAGTTCGGCCTGCCGTGCTTCTTCAGCCTTGACGAGCCGCTCTGCCTCACGCGCAGCGGCGGCTTCCGCTTCCATTCTGCTCCGTTCTTCCGTCGCCTTCCTTTCAGCTTCTTCCCGCGCTTTGCGCTCGGCTTCCACCGCTTTTATCTGCGCTTCATGTTCGGTCTGTTTCTGCGTTTCCTTGGCGAGGCGTTCGGCGAACTCCTGATAAACGCGTTGTGCTTGCTGGAGGGCGGCGTCTTCGGCTTCCGGTTCGGTCTGCGGAGGCTCGGTCGGGGTTGGGGAAGGCGGCTCATCCGCGATACGGAAAAAGTCTTCGTGGCTGACTTCCTCGACGACGATAGAGGAGGCGTTGGCGGGCTGGGCGCTGTCGGCATCCCAATTGTCGTCCTGCAGGGCGCGAATGTAGCCGCCACTTTCAAGCTGGGTCAGGACTATGTGCAGGTCGGTTTCGCTGAATTTGCCGAGTTTTGCGAGGATGTCGCGTACGCTGGTGGTACTGTCGATAAGCGGCAACACCTTGAGTGCATGCTTGGGCAACTCCTTGGCTTTGGCGGACAACGCACGAGTACCCTTGCCGGTCTTGCTGTAGATTTTGCTCAGGTCCATGCCGTTAGTCGCTCCTTGATGCTGCGTATGTTATGTCGTTCATCAGCGAAGGAAAATGGTTTTTCCTTCGCTGGCCGATTGCAACGCTGCATTGATTGTGCGGCAATTATCCCTCGCATCGTCAAAGCTCAGCAATGGCGCCTCGCCATTCAGAACGCAGTCGCCGAAGTGCTCGATCTCCAGGTTGAAGTGGTTCGCCACCGGCAGCTTCTCGGTGCAGTTCTGGCCGTCATCCGTCCACCAGGAGATGAAGGGCACGTCTCCGGGCAATTGCCATGCCGCATGGCATTTGATGCCGCCCTTGGTGCCAATGATGGTGTATTCGGACTGGCGCGAGCATTCGAAACTCACATCGAAGCGTGCGTGGCGGCCGTCGCCGAAATCGATGATGCCGCTGGTGGTGATGTCGGCGCCACTGTCGACATATTTTGCGATCGCCGTCACGGCTTGGGGCGGAGTGTCGAACCACAGACGGGAGGAGTGGACGGCATAAGGGCCGATATCCCACATCGCGCCGCCGCCCAGCGTTGCATCAAGAGCGAGGCGATACATGCGGGCCGGTCGCATCATGAAGGAATAGTGCGCGTGTACGGTGCGAATCTCGCCGATCTGGCCGGAGGCTATGATTTCTCTGACGCGCGCATGCTGCGGATGGAAGCGGTACATGAAGCCTTCCATCACGGTCACGTTCACTTTCTTTGCTGCCTGTTCGATATTGTCGATGTCGGCGACAGACAATGCCATCGGCTTCTCGATCAGGACGTGCTTGCCTTTTTCGATCGCGCGCAGCGCCCATTCTGCATGCTCATGGTTCGCCATCGGCAGATACACGGCCTGTACATTGCTGTCGTCCAGCAACGCCTCAAGCGTATCGTGCTCGGTCACTCCAGCAAGGCCGGGGGCATACTTGCGCAGGGTTTCGGCGGCAGCGCCGGGGCGGCGGCTGGCGATCGCGACAAGGCGGGAGTTGCGCGCTTCCACAATCGCGGGAAGCAGGCGCTCGTTGACGCGAGCGGCCCCGAGGATGCCCCAGCGCAGGGTTTCGTTTTCCGGCATTTTCCTTCTCCTCGTTGCATCGGCAAGGTCCCGATTAAACCGCTGAAAAAGAGGTGTGGCAAGTCACTTTATGCGAGCAGCGTATACCCCAAATGGGTGGGGTCAGACAATTTAAAGGGATGCGGGAGACTGCTGACAACTTACTTTCAGTTAATTTTCTATCTCATTAATTTTAAAGGATAAAAATTTTCCAGATAAAATGACGTAACTCTTTGACTTCTAAAGGAAAAATCACCAAAAAGCCCTTGCAACTGGCTTTTTTTTTATCTATAGTGGGCGGCAGTGGAGGAATGTGGGTTTTTGTGGGGATTGCTGGTTGATGCTAAGGGCGACTGGCAATTCCCCCTCCTATTTCATTAAGAGGACTTCATGTTTCGCGGTGCGACATCACTGAATCTGGATGCAAAGGGCCGGCTTGGTGTACCAAGCAAGCATCGCGACGCCCTTTTGTCCCAGTGCGCCGGCCATCTGGTATTGACCGCGCACCCGCACCGTTGCCTCCTGCTCTATCCTCAGCCTGCCTGGGAGCCGATCCAGGCCAAGATCATGGGGCTGTCCAGCTTCGATCCGCAGTCCAGCAAGATGCAACGTCTGCTGGTGGGTTATGCGGAAGACGTCGAACTCGACAGTGCTGGGCGCATGCTGGTTTCTTCCGTATTGCGTGAGTTTGCCGGGCTGGAAAAGCAGGCAATGCTGGTCGGGCAAGGCAGCCATTTCGAGCTGTGGAGCATGGAGGGCTGGCGCAAGCAGCTGGAGCAAGCGATGGCGGGCGATGACATGGCATTGCCCTCCGAGCTGGAAGGCTTCTCATTGTGAGCGCTGGCAACCGCCAAGCGCCCGCAACCGCCGAATACACCCATCTCCCGGTTTTGCTGCAAGAAGCTGTCGACGCGCTGAACATACAGCCGGATGGCATTTATGTGGACGGTACCTTCGGCCGGGGCGGCCACAGTCGCGCGATCCTCGCAAAACTGGGCGCGCATGGGCGGCTGATTTCGCTTGATCGCGACCTGGCCGCGATCGAAGCGGGCAAGGCGATACAGGATGCGCGATTCACGCTGGTGCACAGCGGCTTTTCCCGGATGAAAGATGTGCTGGGCGACCTTGGGGTAGGCAAGGTGAACGGCATTCTGCTGGATATCGGCATTTCATCGCCGCAGATCGATGAGGCGGAGCGGGGCTTCAGCTTCCGTTTCGAGGGGCCGCTCGATATGCGCATGGATCAGAGCAAGGGGCAAACCGCGGCGGATTTCCTGGCGACCGCGACTGAACAACAAATCAGGGAGGTCATTAAAGAATATGGTGAAGAACGGTTTGCTAAACAGATTGCAAGGGCGATTGTTGCGGCACGCGATGGGGGGAATGCCATCCGCACTACCCGACAGCTTGCCCAGATCGTGGCAGGCGCGGTCCATAAAACCGAGCCAGGTCAGGATCCGGCGACGCGCACATTTCAAGCTCTACGGATTTTCGTCAATCAGGAGCTTGAGGAATTGTCGCTGACGCTTCCCCAATGCGCCGACATGCTCGCGCCTCATGGGCGTCTGGCCGTGATCGCCTTCCATTCGCTGGAGGATCGCATCGTCAAGCGCTTCATCCGCGAGCAGCAGGATCGTGACGACCTGCCGTCGCGGTTCCCGGTGCGTGCCAGTGAACTGCCGCCGTCCCGCATGATGGCGGTCGGCAAGGCCGTCCGCCCGTCCGAGTCTGAAATCGCGGCCAATCCGCGCTCACGCAGCGCGGTCCTGCGCGTGGCTGAACGCACGGAGGCGGCATGACCAAGCTTAACCTGATCCTGTTCGCCGCGCTGCTCGCGTGCGCCATGGGTACCATCACCTCCCAGCACAAGGCGCGCAAGCTCTATATCGAGTTGCAGCAACAGCAGGATCTCGCCAAGCAGTACGACATCGAGTGGGGCCAGCTTCAACTTGAGCAAAGCACCTGGGCCATGCATTCGCGCATCGAGCAGATCGCTATCAATCATTTGCACATGCAGGTGCCGGAACCGGCCCGCATCCAGATCGTGGCCCCATGAACCGCGCTAACCGTCTCCCGATCAAGTTTCCCTCCTGGCGCCGCCGGGTGCTGCTGCTCAGCGTGCTGAGCGGCTTTGCGGTGCTGCTTGGGCGCTCGGTTTACTTGCAGGCGATGCATACCGATTTCCTGCAGCAGGAGGGCGATGCGCGCTATAGCCGCACACTCACGTTGCCTGCCCATCGCGGCATGATCACCGATCGTAACGGCGAGCCGCTTGCGATCAGCACGCCGGTGGAATCCATCTGGGCGAGCCCGCCGGATGTCGAAATCGATGGCAGCAAACTCAAGAAATTGTCGGAACTGCTGGGCGTCAAGCAGGCCGATCTGCAGAAAAAACTGTCCAAGGATCGTAACTTCGTTTACCTCAAGCGTCGCCTGCCGCCGCCCGATGCGGCGAAGGTGATGCAGCTGGATGTACCGGGGATTTTCATGCAGCGGGAGTATCGCCGCTACTACCCTGCAGCAGAAGTGACGGCTCACATCGTGGGCTTTACCGGCATCGAAGACAAGGGTCAGGAAGGCATGGAACTGGTGTTCCAGAACTGGCTGTCGGGCAGGCCGGGCAGCCGCCATGTGCTCAAGGATCGTAGCGGACACATCATCGAGGACCTCGAAACTGTCAAGGTTCCGCAGGACGGGCGCGACCTCGCGCTGTCCATCGACCGCAATATCCAGTATCTCGCCCATCGCGAGCTCGCACGCGCAATCGAAGAGCACAAGGCCAAGGCGGGCGCTATCGTCGTCATGGACGCCAAGACTGGCGAAGTGCTGGCGATGGCCAACCAACCGGTCTACAACCCCAACAATCCGGTCAAGATCGCCGGAAAATCGCGCAACCGCGCGATTGTCGACATTTTCGAGCCGGGATCGACGCTCAAGCCCATTACTGCGGCGGCTGCGATCGAGTCCGGCCAGTTCAAGCCCGACACGCATATCGAAACCGCGCCGGGCTACATGCGCATCGGCAGCGCGACTATTCACGATGCGCACCCGCAAGGACTGCTGACGGTGTCGCAAGTGATCCAGAAGTCTTCCAATGTGGGGGCGGCCAAGATGGCGCTCAGCATGTCGCCGCAGCATCTGTGGACCGTGTTCAACCAAATGGGATTCGGTAGCCCGGCCAACATCGGCTTCCCGGGCGAGGCCGCGGGCAAGCTGCGCCCCTACAAGAGCTGGCGTCCCATCGAGCAGGCGACCATGTCCTATGGCCACGGGATCAGCCTCAGCCTGTTGCAGCTTGCGCGCGCCTACACCGTGTTCGCCAACGACGGCGAGATCAAGCCGGTGTCGCTGCTCAAGCTCAAGGAGTCGCCGGTGGGGCAGCAGGTATTTTCAGCGGACACTGCGCGCAGCGTACGCGACATGCTGGAGACGGTGACTCAGCCCGGCGGAACGGCGCCGCGCGCCCAAGTCATGGGCTACCGCGTGGCGGGCAAAACCGGTACCGCGCACAAGCTGGATGTGGGCGGCTATGCCGCGAACCGTTACGTATCGTCCTTTGTCGGCATGGCGCCAGCCTCCAATCCGCGCCTCATCATCGCCGTGATGATCGATGAGCCGAGCAATGGGCAGTATTACGGCGGCACCGTGGCAGCCCCGGTATTCAGCAACGTGATGTCCGGCGCGCTGCGCCAGCTTGCCGTACCGCAGGATGCGCCGAGCGACAACGTCGTGATTCCGCCCGAGAATGCGCCGGAAGTGAAGGAAGTCGTATGAGCGCACTCCTACAACTCGACATCCGCGCGGAAAAGCTCACGACCGACAGCCGCAAGGCCGGCCCGGGCAGCATATTCCTCGCCTATCCCGGCGAGAGCTCTGATGGCCGCAAATACATTCCCCAAGCAGTGGCACAAGGCGTGTCCGGCGTGCTGTGGGAGCAGGAAGGTTTTTCCTGGACGGACGAGTGGGCCGTGCCCAATGTCCCGGTGGCGAATCTGCGGGCTGAAGCGGGCAACATTGCAAGCGAGTTTCACGGCCGGCCTTCGCAAAAGATGCACATGATCGGCATCACCGGCACCAACGGCAAAACCTCATGCAGCCATTGGCTCGCAACGGCGCTGACCAGGCTTGGTCGCAAGACGGCGGCCATCGGCACGCTGGGCAACGGTTTCCCCGGAGCGCTGTCGGAAGCAGTCAATACCACGCCCGATCCTGTGCTGCTGCACGGCATGCTGGCCGACTATCTCAAGCAAGGGGCGCAAGGGGCGGCAATGGAAGTCTCGTCGCACGGACTGGTACAAGGGCGTGTTAACGGCGTGGCCTTCAATGTCGCCGTGCTCACCAATCTGTCGCGCGATCATCTCGACTACCACGGTGACATGAAGGCCTACGCTGATGCCAAGCGCAAGCTGTTCTACTGGCCCGGCCTCGAGTGCATGGTGGTCAATACCGATGACGATTTCGGCGCCGAGCTCGCGGAGGATGCCGAAGGACGCGACCTGCGGGTGATTACCTACGGTTTGAATAGTGGCGATGTGCGTGGCCATCACCTGGAACTGCACGGCGACGGTTTGGCGATGGATATCGTCACGCCGGCCGGCAATGCACGGCTTGAGGCCGCCCTTATGGGCCGCTTCAATGCCTACAACCTGCTCGCGGTGCTGGCGGCTCTGCTGGCCAGCGATGTACCGCTGAAGGATGCGATTGACGTGCTCAAGGACATGCGACCGGTCGCAGGACGCATGCAGACGCTGGGCGGCGGAGAGTTGCCGCTGGTCGTCGTCGATTATGCGCATACGCCTGACGCGCTGGAAAAAGTTCTGGCGGCCTTGCGCGAGCAGGCTCGCGGCAAGCTGATTTGCGTGTTCGGCTGTGGCGGCAATCGCGACAAGGGCAAGCGCCCACTCATGGGCGAGGCGGCTTCGCGACTCGCAGACCGCGTCGTAGTGACCTCAGACAACCCGCGTAACGAGGATCCCCAGGACATCATCGATCAGGTGCTGGTAGGTATGAGCGGCCATTACGAAGCGGAGCTCGACCGCGCCGCTGCCATCGATCTCGCGCTCCAGGATGCGCTGGCTGGAGACATTGTGCTGATTGCTGGCAAGGGGCATGAGGATTATCAGGAGATTGCAGGAGTGAAATACCCGTTCGACGACCGCGAGGTCGCAAAACGCGTGCTGGAGGGGCGCAAATGATGCTGCGCCTTTCCGAAGCGGCGCAAGCGGTGAATGGCCGCGTGGTCGGCGCCGACATCGCTTTCGCTGCCGTCTCCAGCGACAGCCGCGCGATCCAGCCCGGCGACCTGTTCGTCGCCCTGCGCGGCGAGCGCTTCGACGGTCACGATTTCGTTGTTGATTGCCTGCAGCGCGGCGCGGCTGCGGCTCTGGTGGACACCCAATGGAATGCGGGCACTGCCGGTCCGTTGCTGGTGGTCGAGGATACGCGTCTGGCGTTGGGAGCGCTTGCTTCCTACTGGCGCAGCAAATTCCGTATTCCCGTCGCAGCCATTACGGGCAGCAACGGCAAGACCACTGTGAAGGAAATGCTCGCCGCGATCCTGCGTGCGAACAGCGCCGAAGACGCGGTGTTGGCAACGCAAGGCAACCTCAACAACGACATCGGGCTGCCGCTGACGTTGTTCAAGCTGCGGGAGTTGCATCGCTATGCAGTGATCGAGATGGGAATGAATCACCCGGGCGAAATCTCCTATCTCACTCGTCTCGCCAAACCGGATGTCGCTCTCGTCAACAACGCGCTGCAGGCGCATCTGGAAGGTCTCGGCAGCGTCGAGGCCGTGGCCCATGCCAAGGGCGAGATCTTCGAAGGCCTCGCGGATGACGGCACGGCGATCATCAATGCGGACGATGCGTTTGCCCCGCTGTGGAAGCAGCTCGCAGCACAGCACAAGATCATGACCTTCGGCCTGAATGCTTCGGCTGACGTGAGTGCCGACTATCGTCTTGAGGCCGACGGCAGCGAGATTGCATTGAAAACCCCGCAGGGCAACGCTTCGCTGCGTCTTACTGTGCCGGGCCTGCATAACGTGCGCAACGCATTGGCCGCAAGCGCGGCAGCGCTTGCTATGGGCGCGTCCATCAGCGCCATCGTTGCCGGGCTGCAGACCTATGGCGGCGTGAAGGGACGGTTGCAGCGCAAGGCCGGCAAGCAGGGCGCCACCATCATCGATGACACCTATAACGCCAACCCGGCATCGATGCGCGCTGCGATCGATGTGCTCGCGGCTTGCCCCGGCAAGCGCGTATTGGTACTGGGCGACATGGGTGAACTGGGTGCGGATGCAGCTGGAATGCATCGCGAAATCGGAGCCTATGCCAAGGCTGCGGGCCTGGGCACTCTGCTGGTGCTGGGCGACCTTAGCCAAGAGATGGCATCCGGCTTCGGCGGCGGCGCACAACATTTCGAGTCGCCCGAGGCATTGGTTGAGACGCTCGCAAAACAACTGTCCGCGGACACCACCGTATTGGTGAAAGGCTCGCGCTTCATGCGCATGGAGCGTGTGGTGAATTTGCTGCTCGCGGACGACAACGACAAGGGAGGCAAGCATGCTGCTTGAACTGGCGCGCTGGCTGGCGCACGACATTCGCGGGTTCAACGTTTTCAACTACATCACCTTGCGGGCGATGCTGGCGACGCTGACCGCGCTCGGGATTTCCTTCCTGGTCGGACCGACGATGATCCGCAAGCTGACCGAGTACAAGGTCGGGCAGGCGGTACGCGACGATGGTCCGCAAACGCATTTGATCAAGGCCGGCACGCCCACCATGGGCGGCGCGCTGATCCTGATTTCGATCGCGATTGCCACGTTGCTGTGGGCAGATCTCACCAACCGTTACGTATGGGTGGTGCTCATCGTCACGTTAGGCTTTGGCATCGTCGGTTGGGTGGACGATTGGCGCAAGGTGGTGCATCGCAATCCCAAGGGGCTTTCCGCCAAGGAGAAATACTTCTGGCAATCATTGATCGGCCTGGGCGCCGCGGCCTATCTGTTCTACACCTCTACGCTGCCGGCACAAACCACGCTGATCTTCCCGTTCTTCAAGCACTGGGCGCTGCCCTTGGGGGCGGTCAGCTTCATCGTGCTGACCTATTTCGTCATTGTCGGCAGCAGCAATGCGGTCAATCTCACCGACGGTCTGGACGGCCTCGCGATCATGCCGACCGTCCTTGTGGCGAGCGCGCTGGCGCTGTTTGCCTATGTCGCCGGCCATCTCTATTTCTCCAAGTATTTGGGCATTCCCTATGTGGCTGGAGCGGGTGAACTCGCAGTGTTCTGCACCGCGATGGCGGGGGCCGGGCTCGGCTTTCTGTGGTTCAACGCCTATCCGGCGGAAGTATTCATGGGCGACGTCGGCGCATTGGCGCTCGGCGCCGCGCTTGGCGTGGTGGCCGTGATTGTCCGTCAGGAAATCGTGCTGTTCATCATGGGCGGCGTATTCGTGGTGGAGACGCTGTCGGTCGCGGCCCAGGTGAGCTATTTCCGCTACACCAAAAAGAAATACGGCACCGGTCGCCGCATCTTCCTCATGGCGCCGCTGCACCATCACTACGAACAGAAGGGCTGGAAGGAAACCCAGGTGGTCGTCCGTTTCTGGATTATCACCATGATGCTGGTACTGCTTGGACTCTCGACGCTGAAACTCAGATGAAACCGGATTTGCAAGACAAACAGGTGCTGGTACTGGGGCTGGGTGACACCGGCCTCTCGGCCTTGCGCTGGCTGAAGCGCAAGGGCGCGCGCCTGTCCGTCGCCGATACCCGTGCGCATCCGCCGGGATTGGAGACGGTGGAGCGTGAATTCCACGGCATGCCCATCCATCTCGGGCCGTTCAGCTCCGAAGTGTTCGAGCGCGCGCAACTGATAGTCGCCAGCCCGGGTGTGCCTCTGGCTGAGCCGCAAGTGCAGAGTGCAATCCAGCGCGGCATCCCGGTGGTGGGCGATGTCGAGCTGTTCGCTCAGGCAATCGCGGGCAGCGACGCCAAGGTGATCGCGATTACCGGCTCCAACGGCAAGAGTACCGTAACCAGTCTGGTCGGCCATCTGTGTGCTGGTGCCGGCCTCGATACCGTAGTTGCGGGAAATATCGGCCTGCCGGTGCTGGACGCGCTTGCGGAGCGCGAGAACGCCGGCAAGGCGCCGGACGTCTGGGTGCTGGAGCTTTCCAGCTTCCAGCTGGAAACCACGCGCAGCCTCCAGGCCAATGCCGCGACCGTGCTCAACATTTCTGCGGATCACATGGACCGCTATGCGTCGCTTGAAGACTATGCCAAGGCCAAGGAGCGCATTTTCGCCGGCTGCAAGGTGCAGGTGCTGAATCGCGACGATGCCATGACTCTGGCGATGCGGCACGACGATGCCGAAGTGCAGACCTTTGGACTGCAAGCGAATGCGTCCGAGTGGGGGCTGCTCGAGCACGACGGCCGCCGCTGGCTGGGCAAGGGCGCCGAACGCCTGTTTCCCATCGATGAGCTACCGATTGCCGGTCTGCACAACGCCGCCAACGCATTGGCCGCGCTTGCATTGTGCCGGGCCATCGAGCTGCCGTATGAGCCGCTGCTAGCGGCATTGCGTACCTTCAAGGGGCTCTCGCATCGCGTCGAGTTTGTCGCCGAGGTCGATGGCCGCAAGTTCTACGACGACTCCAAGGGCACTAATGTTGGCGCTACCGCGGCAGCGCTGCAAGGCTTTGCCGAGCCGGTGGTGCTCATCGCCGGAGGCGACGGCAAGGGCCAGGACTTTACGCCGCTGCGCGACGCCGTGGCGAAAACGCGTGCCGTAGTGCAAATCGGCCGTGACGGTCCCCAGATCGAGGGCGCCATTGCCGGCGCGTGCCGTGTGGAGCGTGCCGAGAGCATGGATCAGGCAGTACAACTGGCCTACGCCTTGTCTGAACCGGGCGACGTCATCCTGCTGTCGCCGGCATGCGCGAGCTGGGACATGTTCCGCAATTACGCGCATCGCGCCGAAGTATTCATCAACGCGGTCAAGGAGCTGAACTGATGTACATGCTCAGCAACCGCGACAAGATTACCGCACCGACCTATGACCAGGGCTTGCTGTGGGTCGTGCTTATGCTGCTCGGCTTCGGGCTGGTGATGGTGTATTCCGCATCCATCGCGCTGGCCGAGGCCGACAAGGCGACAGGCCATCAATCGACCTATTTCGCCGTGCGCCACGCGGTCTATCTCATGATCGCGCTGTTTGCAGGCCTGGTTACATTCCAGGTGCCGACGCGTTATTGGCAGCAGGTAGCCCCGTATCTCTTCCTGATTGGCCTGGTGGTGCTGGTGCTGGTGCTTATTCCTGGCATCGGCCGGCAGGTCAATGGCAGTCAGCGATGGATTCCGCTTGGCTTCGCCAATTTGCAGCCATCGGAACTCATGAAGCTGTTCGCAACTATTTATGTCGCCGATTACACCGTGCGCAAGGCAGCGTTCATGGACAGTTTTACCAAAAGCTTCCTGCCGATGCTGGCGGTGATGCTGGTGGTTGGCTTCCTGCTGCTGCGCGAGCCGGATTTCGGCGCGTTCGCAGTGATTGCTGCGATCACGATTTCCGTGCTGTGGCTGGGCGGCATCAACGCGCGTATTTTTGCAGGCCTCATCGTGTTGCTGGTCATCGGCGTGATCGGGCTCATCCTGAGCTCGCCCTACCGGCTGCAGCGCATTGTCGGCTTCATGGACCCGTGGGCCGATCCGTTCGGCAAGGGTTACCAGTTGTCGCATGCGCTGATCGCTTTCGGCCGCGGCGAGTGGCTGGGCGTCGGACTGGGCGCCAGCGTCGAAAAGCTGCTCTACCTGCCGGAAGCGCACACCGACTTCCTGCTGGCCGTGATCGCCGAAGAGCTCGGCTTCATCGGCGTGGCCGCAGTAGCGCTGATGTTCGCCTGGATCGTGATGCGCGCCTTCGCCATCGGCAAGGAAGCCGTGGCCTACGAGCGCCATTTTTCCGCGTTGCTGGCACAAGGCATAGGCGTATGGATCGGCGTGCAGGCCATCATCAACATGGGCGTGAACATGGGATTGCTCCCCACCAAGGGCCTGACCCTGCCGCTGCTGTCATTCGGCGGCAGCGCGATCGTGGCGAACTGCATCGCGCTGGCGATCCTGTTGCGGATCGATTGGGAAAACAGGCGCTTGGCGAAAGGGGTGCCTGCATGATGATGGTTAGACAAGCGCCTGTTTCGGCGAAGGCTAACCTGCTTCAGCAGGTTAAGGCCCTTCGGGCCGGCCGTAGCCAAAATCACAGACTGGAGGCTCTCGCATGAGCACCCTCATGGTCATGGCAGGCGGCACCGGCGGGCACGTTTATCCGGCTGTAGCCGTTGCCGATCACCTCAAGGCCGAGGGCTGGAACATCGTCTGGCTCGCGACTGAGGGCGGCATGGAAAACCGTCTTATCGCAGGCAAGGGTTATGCGGTCGAAGTGATTCGCATGCGCGGCGTACGCGGCAAGGGTTTGCTGCGCAAACTGCTTGCGCCGGTACAGGTGTTCATGGCGTGCCTGCAAAGTCTCAAGGCGATGCGTGCGCACAAACCAAATGTTGTGCTTGGCATGGGCGGATTTGCCGCATTCCCCGGCGGCGTGACCGCGTGGCTGCTGCGCCGCCCGCTAGTGATCCATGAACAGAATTCCATCGCCGGATTGACCAATCGCGTGCTGTCGCATTTCGCAGGCAAGGTATTGGCGGCCTTCCCGTCGGCATTCGGTGCAAAGGCCGAGCTGGTGGGCAATCCGGTACGGGCCGAAATCGCTGCCGTGCTAGCTCCCGAGCAGCGTCTTGCGGGTCGTATCGGGCCGATCCGTCTATTGGTTGTGGGCGGCAGTCTGGGAGCGCAGGCGCTCAACGAAATGGTGCCGCAGGCGCTGGCGATGCTTCCCGCGGATATGCGTCCCGAAGTCATCCATCAGGCCGGTGAAAAGCATATTGACGTGCTGAATGCGAATTATCGCAAGGCGGGCGTCAAGGCCGAAACGCGCGCGTTCATCGAGGACATGGCGGCGACCTATGCCTGGGCCGATCTGGTTGTCTGCCGGGCAGGCGCACTCACGATTGCCGAGCTCTCGGCGGCAGGCGTGGCGAGCGTGCTGGTGCCGTTCCCGCATGCGGTGGACGACCACCAGACCTTCAATGCGCGCTACCTCTCGGACAACGGTGCGGCTGTCCTGCTGCCACAAAACGAGATGACGCCGGAAAAGCTGGCGCAAAAGATACAAGGCTTCGACCGAGAAGCGCTGTTTGCCATGGCGCAACGCGCGCGGGCACTGGGCAAGCCGCAGGCAACCGCGACGGTGGCGAACGTCTGCAAGGAGATGGCGCGATGAAACATAAAGTAAAGAATATCCATTTCGTCGGGATCGGCGGTTCAGGCATGAGCGGCATTGCTGAAGTGCTGCTCAATCTGGGCTTCTCCGTGAGCGGTTCCGACCTCGCGGAAAACGTAGTGACGCGTCGTCTCGCTACCCTGGGGGCGACTGTGCGCAAGGGGCACGCGACCGAAAATCTCGCGGTGGCCGATGTCGTGGTGGTGTCGACTGCGATCGACGAAACCAATCCGGAAATCGTGGCCGCGCGTGAACGCAAGATTCCCATCATCCCGCGCGCGATGATGCTGGCCGAGCTCATGCGCTTCCGCCAGGGCATTGCGATTGCCGGTACTCACGGCAAGACCACGACGACCAGTCTCATTGCCAGCATTCTGGCCGAGGCCGGCATGGACCCGACCTTCGTCATTGGGGGGCGCCTCGAAGCGGCCGGTACCAATGCGCGTCTGGGGCAGGGCGAATACATCGTGGCTGAGGCAGACGAATCCGACGCCTCCTTCCTGCACCTGTCGCCCGTGATTTCCGTGGTCACCAACATCGACCAGGACCACATGGATACCTATGAGCACGACTTCGAAAAGCTCAAGGGTGCTTTTGTCGAGTTCCTGCAGTGCCTGCCGTTCTGGGGCATGGCGGTGGTGTGCGTGGACGATCCCAATGTGCGCGCCATCCTGCCGCGCATCAGCAAGCCGGTGACACCTTACGGCTTCAGCGAGGACGCGCTGGTACGCGCGATCAATGTGCGCGCCGAGGCTGGCCAGATGCATTTCACCGTGCGCCGCATCAACGGCAAGGTGACCGAGTTCGACGTCACACTCAATCTGCCCGGCATGCATTACGTGCAGAACGCATTGGCGGCGATCGCCGTGGCAAGCGAGCTCAATGTGCCGGACGCCGCAATCATCAAGGCACTGCGCGAATTCAAGGGCGTGGGTCGCCGCTTCGAGCGCTACGGCGAAGTGCCGGCACGCAATGGCGGCCATTTCACGCTGATCGACGACTACGGCCACCACCCAGTGGAAATGCAGGCGGTCATCAACGCCGCACGCGGGGCATTCCCCAGCCGCCGGCTGGTGCTGGCGTTCCAGCCGCACCGCTACACACGGACGCGCGACTGCTTCGAGGATTTCGTAAGGGTGCTTTCCACCGCCGACGCGGTAGTGCTGACCGAGGTGTATTCCGCCGGCGAGCCGCCCATCGTTGCCGCTGACGGTCGCACGCTGGTACGCGCGGTGCGTGTCGCAGGCAAGGTCGAGCCGCTGTTCGTAGAGACGCCGGCTGAGTTGCCGGAGGCGATTCTTGGTATCGCCCAGGACGGCGATGTGGTGATCGTGATGGGTGCAGGCTCCATCGGCCAGGTGGCGGCGAGAACCCGGGAGGCAGCGCAGTGACGACTGCCGGGAAACTTCTGCTGAACGAGCCGATGCGCCGTTATACCAGCTGGCGTGTCGGCGGCCCGGCTGACCGGCTCTATATCCCGTCCGGATTGGCCGATCTGCAGCAGTTCTTACGCAGCGTGCCGCCCGGCGAGCCGGTGCATTTCGTAGGATTGGGTTCCAACCTGCTGGTACGCGATGGTGGTGTGCGCGGCACGGTGGTGCTCATGCACGATGCGTTGACCGAATTGCGCTTCGAAGGAACGTCGGTATATGCCGAGGCTGGACTCACTTGCGCCAAGCTGGCCAAGTTCGCCGCGCGCGAGCATCTGCACGGCGCAGAGTTCTTGGCTGGGGTGCCGGGCACAGTCGGCGGTGCGCTGGCGATGAATGCGGGCTGCCACGGCGGCGAAACCTGGGACATCGTGAACCGCGCGATCACCATCGACCGCCATGGCGAAGTGCACGAGCGCAGCCAGGTGGATGTGGAGGTCGGGTACCGCCATGTGGCGCTGCCGGGCGAGGAGTGGTTCGTCGCCGCATGGTTCCAGCTGCATGCGGGCGAGGCAAGCGTGGCTGAGGAAAAGATCAAGACGCTGCTGGCGAAGAGGCTTGCGACGCAGCCGCTCAATCTGCCCAACGCCGGGTCCACCTTCCGCAATCCGGAAGGCGACCACGCGGCGCGGCTGATTGAAGCCTGCGGCTTGAAGGGCTACCGCATCGGCGGCGCTCAGGTATCGGAGAAGCATGCGAATTTCGTCGTCAACCTTGGCGAAGCCACGGCGGACGACATCGAGCGATTGATCGCGCACATGCACGACACCGTCCTGCAGCAGCAGGGCGTGGATTTGCAGCGCGAAGTGAAGATTATTGGAGAGAAGCTGTGAGCGCAGGTTTCGGAAAAGTGGCGGTATTGCTGGGCGGACGCTCCGCCGAGCGTGAGGTATCGCTGAACAGCGGCAATGCAGTACTGGCGGCGCTGAAGCGCGGCGGTGTGGATGCGCATGCATTCGACCCGGCGGAACGTCCTTTGCACGAGCTGGAAGGCTTCGATCGCGTGTTCATCGCGCTGCACGGTCGCTTCGGCGAGGACGGCACGATCCAGGGCGCGCTGGAACTGATGGGCATCCCCTATACCGGCAGCGGTGTGATGGCGGCGGCCGTGGGCATGGACAAATGGCGCACCAAGCTGCTGTGGCAAGCGGCGGGCATTCCCACGCCGGAATTCGAATTGCTGACCGCCGAGACGGATTTCGCCGCGGTGGAAAAACGCCTCGGTTTGCCGATCTTCGTCAAGCCCGCTAATGAAGGTTCCAGCATAGGCATCAGCAAGGTGAAGGCCGCGGGCGGTCTCAAGGCGGCATATGAAGAAGCCGCCCAATACGACCCGCTCGTGATCGCCGAGAAATTCGTCGGCGGCGGCGAGTACACCGTGGGCGTTATCGGCGACCAGGTCCTGCCCGTGATCCGCATCGTGCCCGCCAACGAGTTCTACGACTACGAAGCGAAATACATTCGCGACGACACGCGTTACCTGTGCCCGTGCGGCTTGCCGGAAGAGCAGGAGCGCGCAATCCGTGCGCAGGCGCTGCAAGCTTTTCGTGTGCTCGGCGGCCGCGGCTGGGGACGCGTGGATTTCCTCATGGATGAGGCCGGCAAGCACTACTTCCTCGAAGCCAACATGTCGCCAGGCATGACCGACCACAGCCTGGTGCCGATGGGCGCGAAGGCGGCAGGAATTTCGTTCGACGAGCTGGTATTGAAGGTGCTGGGCATGGCAACGGTCGCCGAGCCACGCAAGGGTGAATAAAAAAGGAATGAAACGAACGATGCACAACGGGAGCGGCAGCCATGTGGGATAGGCCCAAGGCCATGCTCTGGTTCGCCAACTTCCTGTATGCGTTGGCGGCCGTGCTGTTGCTGTACACGGTGTTCTTCGTGGTGATCCACCTGCCGATTTTTCCGCTGAAGGAAGTCAAGGTGGAAGGCACGTTGAATCACGTGACACGCGACCAGATCAAGCTGATTGTCGACCGCCACTTGCGCGGCAACTTCTTCACGCTGGATCTGGTGCAGGCGCGTCACGCCTTCCAGAAGTTGCCGTGGGTACGCAACGTGAGCGTACGCCGGCGCTGGCCGGACAAGCTGGAAGTAACGGTGGAAGAGCATCGCGAGCTTGCGCGCTGGGGCAACATCGCGCTGGTGAATACCTACGGCGAGCTGTTCCACGCGGCCTCGGACAGCGAGTTGCCGGTGTTCTATGGACCGGGTGACGGCGTGGATGAAGTGGCGCAGCAGTACGGCAAGTTCAGTCAGCTGCTGCAGCCGACCGGCATGAAAGTGATGCAGCTCTCGCTCTCGCCGCGACGGGCGTGGGAAATCGGTACGGACAGCGGCATGGTGATCCAGCTCGGACGCGAGCGGACGGAAGCGCGGTTGACGAAGTTTGCCGCTGTCTGGCCCAAGACGCTGGGCAGCCTGAATGTGAAAGTGGCGTACGCCGACCTGCGGTACCCCAACGGGTTCGCGGTACGCCGACCGGTAAAGACGGAGAACAAATCCGCGGCACCGGCAAAGAAAACGGGAGCGGCCTGATCGCCGCCTGATGGAGAAGATATGAGCAGGATAAGGGAACAAAACTTGATCGTCGGTCTGGATATTGGTACCTCCAAGATCGTCGCCATCGTGGCCGAGTTGCAGGCTGACGGAAATCTGAAAGTCGTCGGCCTCGGACAGCATCCGTCACGTGGGCTGAAAAAAGGCGTGGTGGTCAACATCGACTCCACGGTGCAGGCGATCCAGCGCGCGCTGGAAGAAGCCGAGCTCATGGCGGACTGCAAGATCAGCAGCGTGTTCACCGGGATTGCCGGCAGCCACATCAAGAGCCTCAATTCGCACGGCATGGTGAAGATCAAGGACGCCGAAGTGATGCAGATGGACGTGGACCGCGTGGTCGAGACTGCGCGTGCCATCGCCTTGCCGACCGATCAGCAGATCCTGCACATCCTCACGCAGGAATTCATCATCGACGGCCAGGAAGACGTGCGCGAGCCGATCGGCATGAGCGGCATGAAGCTGGAAGTGAAGGTGCACATCGTTACCGGCGCCGTCTCCGCCGCACAGAACATCGTCAAGTGCGTGAAGCGCTGCGGCCTCGAAGTGACCGACCTCGTGCTGCAACCGCTCGCATCCAGCGTCGCGGTACTGACTGAGGACGAAAAGGAGCTGGGCGTGTGCCTGGTGGACATCGGCGGCGGTACGACCGATATCGCCGTGTTCAAGCAGGGCGCGATCCGCCACACCGCGGTGATCCCCATCGCCGGCGACCAGATTACCAACGACGTCGCCGTCGCGTTCCGCACACCGACGCAGTCGGCCGAGGACATCAAGGTCAAGCACGGCTGCGCGCTGCGTCAGCTGGCCGACCCCAAGGAGATTGTCGAGGTGCCGGGTGTGGATGGCCGCGATCCGCGCGAGCTGTCGGTACAGACGCTGGCCGAGGTAATCGAGCCGCGCGTGGTCGAGTTGTACGAATTCGTATTAAACGAGCTGCGCCGCAGCGGCATGGAAGAGATGATCGCCTCCGGCATCGTCATCACCGGCGGCAGCAGCATGATGAAGGGCATGGTGGAGCTGGGCGAGGAAATCTTCCACATGCCGGTACGCCAAGGGCTTCCGCGCTATGTGGGCGGGCTGTCCGAAGTGGTCGGGAATCCGCGCTACGCCACCGGCGTGGGGCTGGTGTTGATGGGCAAACAGCAGATCGAGCGTCACATCCAGGGCCAACTGGAGTCGAATTCGCTCGAACTGATCTGGCAAAAAATGAAGAGTTGGTTCCAGGGCAATTTCTAGCCTGGAAGAGTAATCGTTAGTAGTTATTTAGTTGCAGACGGCAGACAAAGGAGGAAGCCAAATGTTTGAAATCATGGATCGTGATTCGCAAGAAGCGGTCATCAAGGTAATCGGCGTGGGCGGTTGCGGCGGCAATGCAATCGAGCACATGATCGACAACAACGTGAACGGCGTCGAGTTCATCGTCGCCAACACTGACATGCAGGTGCTCAAGAAGAGCCGTGCCAAGATCCAGCTGCAATTGGGCGCGGAGCTGACCCGTGGTCTGGGCGCTGGCGGCCGTCCCGAAATGGGCCGCGAAGCCGCGCTGGAAGACCGCGAGCGTATCGCCGAGATCATCGACGGCGCCGACATGCTGTTCATTACCGCCGGCATGGGTGGCGGTACCGGTACCGGCGCTGCACCGGTGGTGGCGGAAGTCGCGAAGGAACTGGGCATCCTGACCGTCGCCGTCGTCACCAAGCCGTTCGGCTTCGAAAACAAGCGCATGAAGCTGGCCGACGAAGGCGTGGCCGAGCTCACCAAGCACGTCGATTCGCTGCTGGTGGTGCCTAACGAGAAGCTGATTCAGGTGCTGGGCGGCAAGATCACCGTCAAGGAAGCCTACCGCGCCGCCAACGGCGTGCTACATAACGCCGTTGCCGGCATCGCCGAGGTTATCAACGGCGAAGGCATGGTGAACGTCGACTTCGCCGACGTGCGTACCGTGATGTCCGAAAACGGCATGGCGATGATGGGTTCCGCGGTCGCTTCCGGCGATAACCGTGCACGTATCGCCGCTGAACAGGCCGTCAACAGCCCGTTCCTGGAAAACGTCAACCTGGAAGGCGCACGCGGCGTTCTGGTGAATATCACCTCCAGTGCCGATACCTTCACCATGGACGAGTTCTACGAAGTGATGAACACGATCAAGTCCTTCACGGCGGAAGACGCTTCGGTGTTCTTCGGTAACGTGTTCGACGAATCGCTCGGCGACGACCTGCGCATTACCCTGGTTGCGACCGGTCTGGCAGGCGGTGCCGCACGCCGCCAGCAGAAGCCTGAGCTCAAGGTGATGTCGCCGCTGCTCAACGGTACGACCAACCAGCCGATGTTCATGGGTTCCATCGACGACGACGAGCCGGCCGCGTTCCGCCCGAACGCACGTCGCGCACAGGTCGAGGCGATGAAGAACACCGGCATGGACGAGTTCGATATTCCGGCGTTTTTGCGCAAGCAGGCGGACTAATTCGTCATCTGGTTGTCATACCTGAGGCTGAAGCGGGCGAAACGCTCGCCCAGTACTTTGGAGGCTAATGAGGCATGGTTCGTGCTATCATTGCAGGTGATTGGTTAATAAAGGAAATGTTCGGGTGTTGAAACAGCGCACGTTGAAACAGGTGATCCACGCCACGGGCGTGGGCTTGCATACCGGAGACAAGGTGAAGATCACCTTGCGCCCGGCTGCGCCCGATACCGGCATCGTTTTTCGCCGGGTCGACCTCGAACATCCCGTAGAAATCAAGGCCCTGCCGCATCTCGTCAAGGACACCCGGCTCTCCTCCACGCTGGATGTCGATGGCGTACGCGTTGCCACGGTCGAGCATCTGATGTCTGCCCTTGCTGGCCTGGGCATCGATAATGCGTACATCGACCTCACCGCCTCCGAAGTGCCCATCCTCGATGGCAGTGCCGGTCCGTTCGTCTATTTGATCCAATCTGCAGGGGTCGTCGAACAGCCGGTGCCCAAGAAGTTCATCCGCATCAAGAAGACTGTCGAAGTGCAGGACGGCGACAAGTGGGTGCGCTTCGAGCCGTACCACGGGTTCAAGATCGAATTCGGCATCGATTTCGACCATCCCGTGATCGAGCACACGGGCAAGACCGTCACGATCGATTTCGCGGTCGATTCCTATATCCGCGAAATCAGCCGCGCTCGCACCTTTGGCTTCATGCACGAGGTCGAGATGCTGCGCAACATGGGCCTTGCCCGTGGCGGCAGCCTCGACAACGCAGTCGTACTCGACGAGTACCGCATCCTCAACAGCGAAGGACTGCGCTACGAGGATGAGTTCGTGAAACACAAGGTGCTGGATGCGATCGGTGACCTTTATATCCTGGGTCATCCGATCATCGGCGCCTTCTACGCCTACAAGTCCGGCCACGCGCTCAATAACAAACTATTGCGCGCGCTGCTCGCCGACGCGGAAGCGTGGGAATACGCGACCTTCGAGCAGGAAGCGGAAGCGCCCAGCGTCTTCCTCCCGCTGCAACCTCAATTGGCCGCATGAGCTAGCGGAGTCAAGCAATGCTTGTACTCCGCTTCATGCTCATCCTCGGAGCGATTGCCATCGCCGTTACTTTCGGCGTCTATCTTTTTACTCGCGACAAGCGCTATCTGCGCTTTGCGTTGCAGATTTCCAAACTGATCCTGATCGTCTTCGTTATCGTGATGGTGGCTTGGGCGATAGGGCGGATCATTCTGTTCTAAGCTCATATCAGGCATGCGGTACCTGCTGGCGGTACTTGTCTATCTCGTGTCGCTGGCGGTCGTTGCTGCACTAGCATTTCTCATCGTCATCGTGCTGGCCGGCCCGCATGCCGGTCTCTTGCCCGAGTGGGCGGAAATCCTTGTGCTGGCGATGGGGTGGACGACCGTCATCGCCTTGCCTGTCTGGACTGCCCATCGCTTCTACAGATGGTTGTTGCGCGGCAAATAAGGTCGGGGACGAAGCACCGATTCACCGACTCTTTGCCCTGTGCTATTCTTCCCACTCAATAGCAGTCCGTAGGTGTTTCTCATGCAGCGCGCTTGGTGGTTACTCGGGGTCGCATTTCTCGTGGTCAGCCCGGCCTGGGCGGACAGTCCTCAGGACGATTTTGTCGCAGCGCGGCAAGCCTATAACGAGCGTGACGCGGCTGCTCTTGACCAATACTCCTCCCAGCTTCACGGCCAGAATTACATCCTGGCGCCTTACGTCGATTACTGGCGAATTCTTCTCCTGCTCGAAACTGCCTCCACTGATGAGGTACGCGATTTTCTGACGCGCTATGACGAATTCCCATTCGCTAATCGGGTGCGCATCGAATGGCTGAAGAAACTGGGCAAGCGCGGCGAGTGGCAAATCTTTTTCGAGGAACTGCCGCGCATGACGGGCGAGGATGCGGCGGTCAGCTGTTATGCCGCCTTGGGCAGGGCAGCCTCGGGTGACAGCAAGGCGTTTAATGCCGCCCGCCCATTATGGTTCTCCCCCAACATGCAGCCCGATAGCTGCAATGCGCTTTACGATGCCATGATCAAGGCAGGCGAACTTACGGCGGACGATATCTGGGAGCGTGTCCGTCTCGCCTTGGGAGAAGGCAAGGTCACGGTAGCCAAGGCAGTGGCGCAGCGTCTGCCGCAATTCGAAACGTCCAGCCTCAAGTTTTTCGATACGGTGTACGAAAATCCGCAGCGTGTGCTGGAGAAAAAGACCTTCACAACCAAGACCCGTCTTGGAAAAGAATTGAATCTGTACGCGATCGAGCGGATTTCACGCAGTCAGCCGGAACTGGCGCTCAAGGTATGGCAGGAGCTGAAGTCCGGTTACAGCGAGAAGGATCAGCAGTACCTGTGGGGCCGCATGGCACTGCACGCTGCGCGTCGCCACGATCCGCTGGCGCTGGACTGGTTCGGTTACGCACGGAATACCGAGCTGAGCCGGGACCAGATTGCCTGGAAAGCCCGTGCTGCCTTGCGCGTCAAGAACTGGGAAGCCCTCAGAGAGGTGATCGAGGGAATGCCGGCGGACATGCGCGACGAGCAGTCCTGGCAATACTGGTATGGTCGCGTGCTCAAGGAAAAAGGGCAGATCGTGCAGGCCAACAGGATATGGCTGCCGCTTTCCCGCGAGCGTACCTATTACGGGCTGCTGGCAGAGGAGGAACTGGGGGAGATCATCAGCGCTCCGCCAGTGTCGTACAAGGCCACGTCTCAGGATATGAGCGCCGCGCAAACTATTCCCGGCGTTCAGCGCGCGCTGGAACTGCATCGCCTGGATATGCGCTGGGAGTCGCGCAGCGAATGGGCCAAGGCCATGCAGAACCTGGACGACAAACAGCTTATCGCCGCGGCCGAAGTCGCCTTCCGCGAGGAGTGGTATGACATCGCGATCAATACAGCGGAGAAGACCAAGGTGACGCACGATTTCGTGATGCGCTATCCGACGCCATATCGTGACGTCATGGATACCTACGTGCGCGAAAACGACCTCGACGAGGCCTGGGTCTACGGTCTCATCCGTCAGGAAAGCCGATTTATCAGCTATGCCCGGTCCGGTGTAGGGGCGTCCGGTCTGATGCAGGTGATGCCGGCCACCGCGAAATGGATTGCAAAACGGCTGGGCATGGATGGCTACAATCAGGGCATGATCAATCAGCTCGATACCAATATACAATTCGGTACGCACTACCTGCGCTATGCGCTCGACAAGATGGGCGGCCAGCCGTTGATGGCGACAGCGGCCTACAATGCCGGGCCGACCCGTGCTTTGCGCTGGGCGCAGGAAGAGCCGATGGAGGGCGCGATCTATGCCGAAACCATCCCTTTCAGCGAGACGCGCAACTATGTGCAGAAGGTGATGAGCAACGCCTATTTCTACGCGCATCGGCTAGGCACGCAGGTCAAGACCATCAAGCAGCGGCTGGGACTGATCGCCGGCAGCGGAACCGCGGCGGAAGCAGTTCCGGCTGCGGAAACAGCAACGTCGGAGGAATGATCGCTGTGTTCATGAAAATAAAAAAAGTTTGCGTTCTGGGAGGCTCGGGATTCGTCGGCAGTCATATCGTTCAGCGCCTGAGCGCGGCCGGCTATGAGGTCAAGGTGCTCACGCGTCGCCGGGAGCGTGCAAAACATCTGATCCTGCTGCCCAATGTGCAGGTCGAGGAATGCGACGTGTTTTTCGACGCCGCGCTTCAACGTGCGCTGACTGGGTGCGATGCGGTGATCAACCTGATCGGCATCCTGCAGGAATCCCATGGTCGCAGCTTCGACAAAATCCATGCGGACCTGCCGCGCCGAATCGCGACCGCTTGCCAGACAGCCGGCATTCCGCGCCTGTTGCAAATGAGCGCGCTACAGGCTTCCGAAGGCGCCCCCAGCAAATACCTGCGTTCCCGCGCGCGCGGCGAAGCGGCCGTGATGCAAGCGGCGCATGAATCCCTCAAGGTCACGATTTTTCGCCCTTCGGTGATTTTCGGCCGAGGGGACAGTTTCCTCAATCTGTTCGCGCAGATCTCCCGGCTGATGCCCGTCATCGTGCTGGCCAGGCCCGCAGCGCGCTTCCAGCCGGTATTCGTCGAGGATGTCGCGCAGGCGTTTGTCGCCAGTGTGGAAAATCCTGATACGTTCGGAGAGATATACAACCTGTGCGGGCCGCGCGTTTATACCTTGCGCGAACTGGTGCGGTACGTGGTCGATACATTGAAGCTGCGGCGCTGCATCGTCGGCCTGAACGACCGTCTGTCCTATCTGCAGGCCTGGGCGATGGAGTTGCTACCCGTCAAACTCATGACGCGCGACAACTATTATTCGATGAAGGTGGATAGCGTGTGCGACTGCCCTTTCCCCGAAATCTTCCATCTCCAGCCGACGGCGCTGGAAGCCGTCGTGCCCGAGTATCTGGCTGACGATACGCCGCGCAATGCCTACCTGAAATTCCGCACCCAGGCCGGAAGAGAGCAATAGCCGATGCAGATTTACTGTGTCGGCGGTGCGGTGCGGGACGAACTGCTCGGGCGATCCGTGCAGGATCACGATTGGGTGGTGGTGGGCGCCACGCCGGAGCAGATGACGCAACTGGGCTACCGGCCGGTAGGCAAGGATTTCCCCGTTTTTCTCCACCCTGAAACGCAGGAAGAGTATGCGCTCGCTCGCACCGAGCGCAAGACCGCTAAAGGCTACAAGGGGTTTCAGGTCTACGCGGCACCGGATGTGACGCTGGAGCAGGACCTGGAACGGCGCGATCTGACCATCAATGCCATAGCAAGGGATGCCAGCGGGAAGCTGATTGACCCACACAATGGCGTGACCGACCTGCAAGCGAAAATCCTGCGCCATGTCGGACCGGCATTCATCGAGGACCCGGTGCGGATTCTGCGGCTGGCGCGCTTTGCCGCGCGCTTCCCCGATTTTACCGTGGCCGATGAAACGATGGCGCTCATGGGCGAGATGGTCGAAAGCGGCGAAGTGGATGCGCTGGTACCCGAGCGTGTGTGGCAGGAGCTGGCGAAAGGGCTCATGGAGGCCAGGCCTTCACGCATGTTCGAGGTGCTGCGCGCATGTGATGCGCTGAAGAAAGTTCTGCCGGAAGTGGATCGTCTGTTCGGCGTGCCGCAGCCGCCGCAGCATCACCCGGAAGTCGATACCGGCGTGCATGTCATGCTGGTGCTGGACTACGCGGCCTCGCAGGGATTTGCGCTGGCGGTACGTTTCGCCGCCTTGACCCATGACCTGGGCAAGGGCACGACACCCAAGGACATGCTGCCGCGCCACATCGGTCACGAGGAGCGCGGCGTCGGGCTGGTCAAGGAGTTGTGCAAGCGGCTGCGCGTACCTAACGACTGCCGTGATCTTGGCGTCATAACTGCCCATTACCACGGCAAGGCGTATCGCGCTCTGGAAATGCGGTCCGATACCGTGGTGCAACTGCTGCACGATACCGATGCACTGCGCCAACCCGAGCGGTTTACAGCGTTTCTGCAAGCCTGCGAAAGCGATCTGCGCGGTCGGCCGGGATTCGAGACCCGTGCTTTCCCCGAGGCAGATTATCTTAAGCAGGCGCTCGCGGCGGCGCTGGCAGTCGATGCTGGCGCGATCGCCCGAAGCCTGGATCAGCCCGAAAAGATCCGGGAGGCCGTGTTCAAGGCGCGGGTCGAGGCCGTGGCGCAGCTGCCGAAGTCATAGCAGCTTCCACCCCATTTTCACCCCGAGCAGGAACAGCAGCACGGCGAGGCATCTTTTCAGTACGGGAATCGGCAGCCGCTGCGCAAGCCTGACCCCCAGTGGTGCACCGAAAATGCCGGTCACGATGATGCCCGCCGCGGCAGGCAAATAAACGTAGCCGAGGCTGGGCGCGGGCAATCCGTTCACATGAGCTCCTGCCACCACATATCCTATCGTTCCCACGACCGACAGCGGTAACCCGATGGCTGCGGCAGTACCAATGGCGGCCCGCATGTCGCGCGTACCGTAAATGAGGAAGGGGACGGACACCGTGCCGCCGCCGATGCCCAGCAGGCTGGAGGTAAAGCCGACCACGGTGCCAAATGAGGACAGGAGCAACCGCGAAGTGAATTCCTGGTGCTTGTGCGGCAGCTTGCCCCAGAACAGGTGAACCGCGACCGCGCATTCGAAGATCGCAAAAATGAGCTGCAAGCCGTCGCTATGGATGCGGGAGGCCAGCCAGCTTGCCAGGATTGCGCCCACGACCCCGGCCGGAGCCATGTAGCGGAAGATCCACCAATTGACGTTGCCGTGCCGATGGTGTGCCCTGGTCGAGACAATGGAGTTGACGATGATGGTCGCGAGCGAGGTGCCGATGGCGAGATGCATGAGATGATCGGGCGGAAAATGCAGGCCGGCGAAGATTACCGCCAGTATCGGCACCACGATAATCCCGCCGCCGACACCGAACATTCCGGAGAGCAGGCCGGCGCAGAAGCCGGTCGCGAGGTAAAGCAGCCACTCCATGTTCAGCGTCGTCCGGCTAGACGACGCAAGGCATCGCGCAGGGGCGAATCCGGTAGCTGCTCTGCAAATTGTGCAAGGCTGGTCGCGGCTTGGTTGCTAAGCTCTCTGGCAGCGGCCGGCCGAGCGCGGCGCTTCGATTGCACTTGCACTTCGATACGAATTGAAGTAACTTCTAGCCCCTTGTTTTGCAAGTTTTTTAGCAGGTTGGGCGAGAGCAGTTTGAGCTTGGCCGCGACGGCGCCGTTATCGGCAAACACTGTCAGACGCCTGTGCTTGACGCTCCCCGCGCGGGTATAGGGCAGCAGTGCCTCGGGCACGATCCCTTCCCACACATTCTGCAAGCCGGTGTATTTTCCGGCTGCATCCGCCAGAGCATGCAACTCGGCATGATCCCTGAAAAGCGCTTTAAGGCGCCGCATGACGGGAGTCCGGGGATGCCGTCCGAATCGGGGCGCCATATGCGCCTCTTCGGGACCATCCTTGAAAAGGGGAAAGTGTGAATATCATTTTCGTATCGAACAACATGGCGAAAGCCAGGACGCTGTCATTGCCGCAGTTTGCGTTGCTGCTGGCGATCCTGGTCATAGTGCCTCCGTTGATTACCGCCGCCCTTATTCTGCCACAGCCGGACAGCCGCAACCAAGGTGAACCGCCATCGCTGCCGGTACGATTGCTGCAAGCTGTGCGGCACAACCAGCAGCAGAATATGGAAGCTCTTGCGCAGCAGCTGGGTGAAATCCAGGCGCGCATCATGCGATTGGACGCTCTGAGCGCACGCCTCGCAGAAATGGCCGGAGTCAAGGCGCAGGAACCCGCCGCACAGCCGGGGCAAGGTGGTCCGCTGGAGCTGGTTCAGCCTCTTTCCGCGGCCGATCTCGATGCCGAAGTATCGAGATTACTGGCCGAGCTGGAGGCGCGCTCCGAGCACCTCGATGCGATCAGCATGGAGCTATTGCAGCAGAATCTCAAGAAAAGTACTTTTCCTTCCGGCGCCCCCATTGAGGTGGCCTACAACTCTTCCAGCTACGGCTGGCGGCCTGACCCCTTTACTGGCCAGAAGGCTTTCCATCGCGGGCTGGATTTCACTGCCGAAAGCGGTACGCCGATATACGCCGCCGCCGATGGTATCGTGGCGCAAGCGGAAAGAGTGCCGGACTATGGTAATATCGTGCGCGTTGATCACGGGTTCGGACTGGATACGCGTTATGCGCACGTGTCCGAGTTTCTGGTCAAGGTGGGCGACCGGGTGAGCAAAGGCCAGCCCATCGCTAAAGTAGGCAGTACCGGCCGCTCGACCGGGCCGCATTTGCATTATGAAGTGCGCCTGAACGGCGTCCCTTTGGACCCGCGTAAATACCTGCAGAACAATAACGGCCAAGCTCAGTCTTAATCACCATTTAAATTCTCAATTCCGCTTCGGCGGCAGATCGATCCTTTTATGCTATCCACCCTATTCAAGAAGATGTTCGGTAGTCGCAACGAGCGGCTGATCAAGCAATACGGCCAGGTTGTGCGTCAGATCAATGCGCTCGAACCGACAATGCAGGCGCTCAGTGACGAGCAGCTGCAGGGTAAGACCGAAGAGTTCAAACAGCGCTACCAGAACGGCGAGTCGCTCGACAAGCTGCTGCCGGAAGCGTTTGCGGTGGTGCGCGAAGGCGGCAAGCGCGCGCTGGGCATGCGCCATTTCGACGTGCAGCTCATCGGCGGCATGGTGCTGCACTACGGCAAGATCGCCGAAATGCGTACCGGCGAAGGCAAGACGCTGGTGGCCACGCTGCCGGTATACCTCAATGCGCTCACCGGGAAGGGCGTGCACGTGGTGACGGTGAACGATTACCTCGCCAGCCGCGACGCCAACTGGATGGGCAAGCTGTACAACTTCCTCGGCCTTTCTGTCGGGATCAACCTGTCGCAGATGCCGCATGACGAGAAGCAGAAGGCTTACGCTGCGGACATCACCTACGGCACCAACAACGAGTACGGTTTCGACTACTTGCGCGACAACATGGTGTATTCGGTTGAGGAGCGCGTGCAGCGTGCCCTCAACTTCGCCGTGGTGGACGAGGTGGACTCCATTCTCATCGACGAAGCGCGTACGCCGCTCATCATTTCCGGCCAGGCCGAGGACAGCGTGCAGCTCTATACCGCGATCAATGCGGTTGCACTCAAGCTCACGCGCCAGCAGACCGAGGACGGCGAGGGCGATTACTGGGTAGACGAGAAGTCGCAGCAGGTGATCATGTCCGAGCAAGGCCATGAAAATGCCGAAAACCTGCTGGTGGAAGCCGGCCTGCTTACCAACGGCAGCCTGTACGACGCTTCCAACATCACGCTGGTGCACCATCTGTATGCCAGCCTGCGCGCGCAATCGCTGTTCCATCGCGACCAGCACTACGTGGTGCGCGATGGCGAGATCGTTATCGTGGACGAATTCACCGGCCGCATGATGACCGGTCGCCGCTGGTCTGATGGCTTGCACCAGGCGGTAGAAGCCAAGGAAGGCGTAACCATCCAGAAGGAAAACCAGACGCTCGCGTCGATTACCTTCCAGAACTACTTCCGCATGTACGGCAAGCTGTCCGGCATGACCGGTACCGCCGATACCGAAGCATTCGAATTCAACTCGATCTACGGTCTCGAAACCGTAGTCATTCCGACCAACAACCCGATGCAGCGCAAGGACGCGATGGACAAGGTCTATCGCACCTCGCGCGAGAAATATCAGGCCGTCATCGACGATATCAAGGAATGCCAGACGCGCCAGCAGCCGGTGCTGGTGGGTACCACTTCCATCGAGAACTCGGAGCTGATTTCCCAACTGCTGGACAAGGAAAAGCTGTCGCATCAGGTGCTTAATGCCAAGCAGCACGAGCGCGAAGCACATATCGTTGCGCAGGCGGGCCGCCCCGGCATGATCACCATCGCCACCAACATGGCCGGTCGCGGTACCGACATCGTGTTGGGCGGCAGCATGGAGGCGGACGTGAATGCGGTGGAAGCCGACGAGGCGCTGAGCGCCGAGCAGAAGGCCGCGCGCATCGCCGAGATCAAGGCCGAATGGCAGAAGGTGCATGAGCAGGTACTCGCCTCCGGCGGCCTGCACATCATCGGCACCGAGCGTCACGAATCACGTCGCGTCGATAACCAGCTGCGCGGCCGTGCCGGCCGTCAGGGCGACCCGGGTTCCAGCCGCTTCTACCTGTCGCTCGAAGACCAGTTGTTGCGCATCTTCGCGGGCGACCGCGTCGCTGCGATCATGGAAAAGCTCAATATGCCGGAAGGCGAGGCAATCGAGCATCCGTGGGTCACGCGCGCGATCGAAAACGCGCAGCGCAAGGTGGAAGGTCGCAACTTCGATATCCGCAAGCAATTGCTGGAGTATGACGACGTTGCCAACGACCAGCGCAAGGTGATCTACCAGCAGCGCAACGAGCTGCTGGAAGCCGCCAATATCGAAGAGACCATCCTCGCGATGCGCAACGATGTGATCAACGAACTCATCGCTGAGCATATTCCGCCGGGCAGCCTGGAAGAGCAGTGGGATGTTCCCGCGCTGGAGAAATCCCTGGATGCGGAAATCGGGCTGCAATTGCCGATCGGCGAGTGGCTGGAAAAGGAACCGGATCTGCACGAGGAAACGCTCACGGAGCGCGTGCTGGCGGCAGCGGACGAGGCTTATCAGGCCAAGATCACGATGGCTGGCGCAGACGTGATGCACCAGTTCGAGCGTGCCGTCATGCTGCAAAGCCTGGACAACCACTGGCGCGAGCATCTCGCCGCGCTGGATCACCTGCGTCAGGGTATCCATCTGCGTTCCTACGCCCAGAAGAATCCCAAGCAGGAATACAAGCGCGAGGCATTCGAGCTGTTCTCCAATCTGCTCAACGTCGTGAAACGCGAGGTGACGCAGGTGACCATGATGGTGCAGATCAAGGGCCAGGAGGACATGGATGCCGTCGAGAAGCCGACGGAGCTGGAAAATGTACGCTACCAGCATGCCGACTATGAGGAGGCGCTGGGTAATGCTCCTGAGGAGAATGAAGCGGAAGCCGGCAACATTCCCTTCGAGCGGGCAGGCGTCAAGGTCGGCCGTAACGATCCTTGTCCGTGCGGTTCCGGCAAGAAATACAAGCAGTGCCACGGCAAGCTGAGCTAAGCCTCAAAACAGAAAAGCCCCGGTAGCGGGGCTTTTCCTTTTCTATCGACCGCTTGTGCTCAGGCAGCCTGGGCGTGGGAGGTCGATTCGTTCGCCAGCAGCTTCTCGAATTCTTCGGACGGCAAAGGCGGGCTCTTCAGATAGCCTTGATACAGGTCGCAGCCTTGCTTGCTCAGGAACGCCAGCTGATCCTCGGTTTCCACCCCTTCGGCCAGCACCTTGAAGCCCAGCGTGTGGCCTATGGCAATGACGGTATTGGCAATTTCCATGTCGTCGCGCTGATCCGGAATCTCATCCACGAAACTCTTGTCGATCTTGAGCACGTCGAGCGGGAAGCGCTTGAGATAGGACAATGACGAGTAGCCGGTACCGAAATCGTCGATGGCGAGGCGAATTCCTTGCTGGCGCAGGATATCCATCTTTGCGACGGCATCATGTTCGCGCTTGATCAGGATGGTCTCGGTCAGCTCCAGTTCCAGCAGTTCGGGCGGGAAACCTGTTTCCTCCAGTGTGCTGGCTACCGTAGCCGCAATATCCTTGTGATGGAATTGCTGCGGTGACAGGTTGACGGCCAGGGTGATCGGTTTGAATCCGGCGTCCAGCCATTTCTTGCCCTGCAGGCAGGTCTGCTTTAGCACCCAGTCGCCAATGGCGCCGATCAGCCCGGTTTCTTCCGCCACGGCAATATATTTGCTGGGCAGCATCATGCCGTCTTCGGGGTGCTGCCAACGCAGCAGCGCTTCGGCGCCCACTATTTTGCCGGTAGCGATATCCACCTGCGGCTGGTAATACACCCGCAGCTCGTTTTCGGTGATGGCGCGACGTAGCGCGGCTTCCAGCGCGATCCGCTCGCGCGCGGCCTGGGTGAGATCCTCGCTGAAGTATTTGAAGCGCCCCCGGCCTTCTTCCTTGGCCTGATACAGCGCGGTGTCGGCCTGCTGCAGCATTTCCTCGGCGGTATTGCAGTGGTCCGGATAGAGCGTGATACCGACACTGGAGCCGATACGTACTTCGAAACCATTGGACAGGAACCATGGCTCGCCCAGCATGGCGACGATCTCGCTCGCTACGCGCCCGGCATCTTCCTTGTGGGTGATGCCTTGCAGCAGAACGGTGAATTCGTCGCCGCCCAGGCGCGTCAGCGTATCCACCGTACGCAGCCGTTTGGTGAGGCGGTCGGCGACCTGTTGCAGCAGTTCGTCGCCCGTGGCGTGGCCGAAGCTGTCGTTGACGTCCTTGAAGCGGTCGAGGTCGAGCATGAGGAGGGCCAGCAAACCGCCATCGCGTTTTACGGTTTCGATGCCATGACGAATACGCGCAAGTAACAGCCGACGGTTGGGCAGGCGCGTGAGCGGGTCGTGATGGGCGAGGAATTCCAGTTCGGCTTCGGTTTCCTTGATCTTGGAAATATCCGTGAACACGCTGACGTACTGCGTGACTTTGCCCTCGTTGTCCTTTACCGCGCTGATGCTGAGCAGTTGCGGGAACTCCGATCCGTCCTTGCGGCGGTTCCAGACTTCGCCCTGCCAGTGGCCGACGGTCTTGATTTCCGTCCACATGCGGCGGAAGAATTCCTTGTCGTGGCGCGGCGATTGCAGGATGTCGGTGGAACGCCCCAGCACCTCCTCCTCGGTGTAACCCAGCATCTCGGTGAAGGCACGGTTGATCATGAAGATGTACTTGTCCGCATCGGTGATCATCACGCCTTCGCGCGTGCTTTCGAACACGGTCGCGGCCTGCCGCAGCGAATTTTCCGCAGCCACGCGGTCGGTAATGTCGCGGCTGATGCCGACCAGGCCGAGAATTTCGCCATTAGGGCCATAGAACGGGGTCTTGACCGTACTGAGCAGGGCTTGCCGTCCATCCGGGTAAGTGACCCATTCTTCCTGGCTATGAGTCTGGCCGGTTTCCAGAATCTGTCGATCCAGACTGCGGAAGGTCACGGCGAGGTTGGAGTCGAACAGGTCGTAGTCGGTTTTGCCGATTTGATCCTGTTCGGACTTGCCCGTGAATTCCTCGAACGCCTTGTTGCTGCCGAGGTAGGCGCTGTTCGTATCCTTGAGAATGATGAAGTCGGGAATGGAGTCGATGATGCGGCGCAGCACTGCGGTCTGACGCCCGAGTTCCTCGGTGCGCGATTGCACACGCGCTTCCAGCTCCATGTTGGCCTTGCGCAATTGTTCGCGCGATTCGCGCAGCGAAATTTCCGTCGTTTTCAGCGCGACAAATGCTTCGCGACGCTCCTGGATTTCCGCCTCGACTTCGGCCGCAAGCTTGGTGGGATTGGGGATCTTGAGCGCATGCGGAATGATGCGAAATACCATGTACGCGGTTCCTGCCGAAACCAGCGCGGTGAGGATTTTCATTGCCAGATGATAGTGATAGATGGGTTTCCACAGCAGCACGAGCGAAAGCAGATGCGACATGCCATACGACAGGATGAAGATGCTGAAAACGAGGAATATCCAGCGATGCTGCAAATCCTTGCGGTGCCAGACGAAATAGGCGAACGCGAGAGGGATGGCGTAACAGGAAAGCAGGATGAGGAAGTCTGCCAGTGCGTAGAGATAAAGTATGCCGGCCGCACCTTCGAAAAGCGTCGCCATGGGCGCCGGATCCATCAGCGTGAACAATGCGGATATGCCTTGCATTCCTACCCCTTATAAGCAGTCAAGCCTTGATTATTGTTAGAGTTTTATTGGCTTGGAAGCCTAGCACTTAAGCCCGGACGCTTCAAGAAAACTGCAACATTTCTGCTCCGCCGGTTCCCTGATGAAGTGCGGGAGCAAGCTCGGCAGGAGGAACTTCTCGATGCGCGAAGCCATCATTATTGGTTGATACCGACGCATGAGGGAGACCGAAATGTTGAGCGAATTGACCGCAAAATCGATTATCGAATATCACGATCGTGCACTCCAGGAAGCCATGCCGCAGCCACATCCAGGCCCCGAAGGACCGGATCCGTGGCGCTGGGTGGCCGCCAATCACCAGTACAACAGCCTGCTCTGGGACGAGGAGGACAAGGCGCGCCGTACCGACGTCGATTCTGCCGAAATCGCAGCCAGCAAGCGTTTGATCGACCAGTACAACCAGAAGCGCAACGATGCCGTCGAGGCGCTGGATGAGGCGATCCTGAGCGAGCTCATGGATACGCCACATACCGCCGACGCTCGTCTCAACAGCGAGACGGCCGGCGCGATGATAGATCGGCTTTCCATCCTCGCGCTCAAGATCCAGCACATGCTCGAGCAGACCGAGCGCAAGGACGCTGCGCCCGATCACATCGAAGCATGCCGCGCCAAGCTGGAACGGCTCACGTTGCAACGGCAGGATCTCGCATCCTGCCTCGACCGGCTATTGCGTGAAGCAAAAGAAGGGAAGGCCTATTTCAAGGTCTATCGCCAGTTCAAGATGTACAACGATCCTGCCTTGAATCCTTATCTTTATGCTGCGCAGACTGCCACCCGCCAGGGTACGCGATGAGCACGCCAGTCGATGTTCTCGTGCCGACCTGCAATCGCTCCGGCGCACTGGCGATGACACTGGCTTCGCTGGCGGCGCAGACGGTCCCGGAATTGCGCATCGTGATTTCGGATCAGTCGGATGGCGAAGGAGTGCTCTGTCTGCCCGAGATACAGGCCGCGCTGCGCTTCCTGCGCGCTATTGGCCATAGGGTCGACACACATCATCACCTGCCGCGACTCGGCATGGCGGAACAGCGTGCCTTTCTTCTGTCGCAAGTCACTGCGCCGTATTGCCTGTTTCTGGATGACGACGTGCTGCTGGAAAACGACTTGGTCGAACGGCTGTTGGGCGCAATCTACGAACAGCGGTGCGGCTTCGTCGGCAGCGCGTTGCACGGGCTGAGTTATAGCGAGGATGTGCGCCCGCATCAGCAGAATATCGAGTTCTGGGAGGGGCCGGTCGCGCCGGAGCATATCGCGCCGGATACGCCGGCCTGGGGCCGTCATCATTTGCACAGCGCTGCCAATCTCTACCATGTCCAGCAGAAGCTGGGGCTTACATCGCAGCAAACGCGGCTGTATCGCGTGGCCTGGATAGGCGGTTGCGTGCTGTTCGATACGGCCAAGCTGCGCGAAGCAGGCGGTTTCGATTTCTGGTCGCAACTGCCAGCGGATCACTGCGGCGAGGACGTGCTGGCCCAACTGCGCGTGATGCAGCGTTTCGGCGGCTGCGGCATCATTCCTTCGGGCGCCTATCACATGGAATTGCCGACGACGGTGAAGGAAAGGCGGGTCGATGCTCCTTACCTCCTCTGGTCGCCGCCGCAGACAGAGGTACTGACACAGGCAGCCCCGGCGGGGATGCCGTGAGGATTGCGTATCCGGTCGAACCCGGCATTCGCAAGATTCTGGTATTACGCCCCAATGCCGTCGGCGATTTCGTATTCGCGCTGCCTGCGCTGCATGCACTGCGTCACACTTATCCCGAAGCGCGTATCGTTTTTCTCGGCAAGCCGTGGCATGCGGAGTTTTTAAAAGATCGCCCAGCTCCCGTGGATGAAGTCGTCATCATGCCTCCCGTACCTGGAGTGGGCGCGCCGCCGGAGGCACTTCCGGATGAAGAAGGACAGGCGTTCATCGAACGCATGCGTGCGAAGGAGTTCGACCTCGCGATCCAGATGTATGGCGGCGGCCGCTATTCCAACTCCTACATCAATCAACTCGGCGCCAGGCTCACCATCGGCCTCAAGACTCCAGACGCGGCTCCGCTCGATCGCTGGCTGCCGTACGGCGCCTTCGTCAATCGGCGACTGGAGCTGCTGCAGGTAGCCGCGCTTGTCGGGGCTGTACCGCCGCTGCTGGAACGGGAAATCGAAGTGGTCGCGCGCGATCGCGAGGAAGCGGCTCGGCTACTGCCGCCTGTGCCGGGCGAGCGCATCGTGATTCTGCATCCGGGTGCGAGCGATGTAAGGCGTCACTGGCCGGCCGAGCGCTTTGCCGAGGTGGGCGATGCGCTCGCGAGCCGCGGTGCCACCATTATGATCAGCGCGACCGCCGCCGAAGCGCATCTCGCGGAAACCATAGGCAAGCACATGCGTCATCCGGTGCTCGACTTTACCGGGCGCATGTCACTCTCCGGTCTCTGCGGAATGCTCGATCGGGCCGTGATGCTGGTGTCTAACGATACCGGGCCGATCCACCTCGCCTTTGCGCTGAATACGCCCGCTGTCGGCATTTACTGGTTGACCAACGTGCTGGAGGCGAGCCCGCTGCGGCCGGCCTTGCTGCGCGCCGCCATGTCGACGCAGACGCATTGCCCGGTTTGCGGACAGGACAACCGCAAGTCGCGCTGCCCGCACGATGTGTGCTTCGTCGATGACGTGACGACCGAGGAGGTGATGGCGCTCGCGCTGGAGCTCTACGCTCAGGTGACTTGAGCGCCACTGGAAAGCAGGGTGCGCGCCATCGCCCAGGCTTCCTCCAGGCCTTCCGCCGCCGGATCCCAGAGAGTCCGGTGCAGATGATGGTCGAGCGGGGCCCAGCGCTCCATGTCGGCCTTGTTGAAGATCACCACGCTCGGCAACTTGAGCCCGGCGGCGATATGCGAGACGCCGGTGTCGTTGCATACCAGCAGGCGGGCACGGCTCATGAGCGCAGCCATGGCGCCTAGCGAAATCGGGGCGGCAGCGTTGATCGCCTCGGTCGTCATGCAATCCATGACGGCTTGCGCGAGATCGTATTCCTGGCCGGAACCGGTAATGACGATAGTGAGCCCGAACTCCAGTGCGATGCGGTCCGCGATTTGTGCGAAGCGCTGCGGCGGCCAGCATTTGTCGCGGAAGCGTGCGCCGGGGTGGATGCAGACATAGTTGTTCGCTACCAGACCTTTGCCCAGCCCGCTTTGTTCCAGCTCCGCCCAGTCGAGCGGCGTGAGCGGGAATTCGAGATGCGTACCGGACTCCGGCGCTCCCAGCTGCCGCAGCAAGCCGAGCAGGCGCAACGGTTCGGGGCCGCTGTCGGGGTAGGGAAAGAAATGAAGACCGTCCCACTGGCTGGAATCGGCGGGTGCATAGCCTGCGATGCGCTCAGCCCCGAATTCCGCGACTACGCCGTTGCTGATCTCGCCGCTGCCGTGCAATTGCAGCGCGAGCGAGAAGTGCCGGCTACGCATGTCCTCGTAGAAACCGGGTAGTTTTTCGCGCTGGACGGGAATCTCCGGCAGGCGTGGATGGCCGGGGAAGGGGACGAACTCATCGATATAAGCATCGAAGCGGCTCGCAAACTGGGCCGCCCACGGTAGGCTGACCAAGGTAATGCGCGCCTGCGGCAATGCGGCGCGCAAGGCACGCAGCGCCGGCACGGCACAGAGCATGTCGCCCACCTGCAAGGCACGAAACACGACGACGGAGGCAATATCAGAGCGTTGCAACAGCTGAACGGGTGGCATAGGGACTCCTGAGTAGTGCGGAATGGCGGCCGGATGAACCGGCGCGAAGAGATGCGTGTCACACCTGAAACTTTTTACCATGGCCCGGCGCGATGACTGTAGCCGTTACCGGGCCAGGGACATCTGTCCACCACCGCCTGCTCAAGTCTGAACCTCGCTGCAAAAAAATAGTTCCGACATGGCAGTCCGATCACCGGGCACTCAGGCCGCAGCGCGAATATGGATACTACTGACACGGGGTTCTAGGAGTCTCCATGCAACACGGCAACCAAGCTCTGCAAACCTCGGCCTCTCCCTGGTGGCGCCATCGGCTGCGCCCGCGTCCGGGCGATATCGCCTACGATTTGTGGCAACTGCTCGCGGCTTATCGCTGGCGTATCGTAATTGCGACGGCGTTTCTGCTGCTCGCCAAGGTGGCGACGGTGGTAGTGCCGCTCATCCTCAAACGTATCATCGACGACCTGTCGCGTCCCGAGCAGCTCGCGATGTGGCCGCTATGGCTGCTGGTGGCGTATGCGCTCGTGCGCTTCTCGAGCACGCTGTTCAACGAGTTGCGCGACCTGCTGTTTTCGCGCGTTGCACAGACCACGGTAGCGACCTACGCGGAAAAAACCTTCGCCCACCTGCATTCGCTGGGCGCGCGCTTTCACTCCACGCGGCGCACGGGCGGACTGTTGCCGGACATCGACCGCGGTACCGCAGGCATCGCCTTCCTGCTTGGCACGGGGCTGTTCACGCTGGTGCCCATCCTGGTCGAGATCGGCATGGTGCTGTCCATCATGCTCGCGCGCTATAACGGCTGGTATGCGGCGCTCATCGCGGTCACCTTCGTTACCTATTCCGCGTTCACGTTGTATTTCACCAACCGGCGTGCGATCTTTCAGCGGCGGGTGATCAAGCTGGACTCGCAGGCCAAGAGCCATCTCGCGGACAGCCTCATCAATGCCGACAACATCAAATTCTTCGCCAACGAAAAACTCGAAGCCGAGCGCTTCAAGGGCACTATGGGCCACTGGGCCGAAGCCGCAGTGCGCAACCAGAAAGCGCTGTTCATCCTGCACGTGGGGCAGAGCGCGATCATTGCGCTGGGGCTGGGGTCTGTCATGCTGCTTGCGGGCTACGAGGTGTGGCGCAACACCATGACGGTGGGCGACCTGGTGCTTATCAACGCCTATATGCTGCAGGTGTGCCTGCCGCTCAATGCGCTCGGCTTTGCATACCGCGAGGTGCGCGATGCCTGGGTCAACGTGGAGCGCTTGTTCACGCTGCTGCGGTTGCAGCCCGAGATCGCCCAGCCGCCCTCGCTGCCGCCGCTCAAGGTGGAAGGCGGCGAGGTGGTGTTCGAGCATGTGAATTTCCATTACGAGCCGGAGCGGCCCATTCTGCATGACGTGAGTTTTCGCATCCCGCCGGGGAAGACGCTCGCGGTAGTAGGCGGCAGCGGCTCGGGCAAGTCCACCCTGGCGCGACTGTTGCTGCGCCTGTACGACCCCATCCAGGGCCGCGTGCTGGTGGACGGGCAGGATATTGCGCAAGTGCGTACCGATTCTCTGCGGCGAGCGATCGGCGTGGTGCCGCAGGACACCATCCTGTTCAACGAAACCATCGCCTACAACATCGGCTACGGTCGGGTTGGGGCGGGTATGGACGAGATCGTGGCGGTGTCGAAAGCCGCGCATATCCACGATTTCATCCAGTCGCAGCCCGAAGGCTACGAGACGCTGGTAGGCGAGCGCGGTGTCAAGCTCTCGGGCGGCGAGCGCCAGCGTATTGCCGTGGCGCGCGCAATGCTCAAGAACCCGCCTATCCTGATCTTCGACGAAGCCACGTCCGCGCTCGATTCCAACTCGGAAAGCGCAATTCAGCGCGAACTGAACAAACTTTCCGTCAACCGGACCACTCTCATCATTGCACACCGGCTATCCACCATCGTGGATGCCGACGAAATCATGGTGCTGGACCGCGGCCGTATCGTCGAGCGCGGCAGCCACACCGAATTGATGAAGCTGCGCGGCATATACTCACAGTTGTGGCTGCTGCAGCAGCGCATGGACAAGGAGAGCGACGCCGTCAGTGCGACCATGCCTCCCTCCACGCCCTAGCGCGACCACTATTCCGGGGTTATGACGAGAAAGGAACCGCATGCGGCCCCTGAATATCCTTACCTGGCATACGCACGGCAGTTATCTGCTCTACCTTACGCAGGCCCCGCACAATTTCCATGTCGTCGCAAAGGAGGGCCGGCCGCCCGGCTATGGCGGGCGCTGCGGGCACCTGCCGTGGGGCGACAATGTATTCGACATGCCGGTCGAGGATATCGCGAAACAGCAGTTCGACTGCATCCTGTTCCAGGACGACCATCAGTATTTGCACGACCAGTTCGAATACCTGAGCCCGGCGCAACGCCGCCTGCCTCGGATTTATATCGAGCACGATACCCCGCGTGAGCATCCCACCGACATGAAACACCCGGTAGACGATACCGACACGCTGCTGGTGCACGTGACCCATTTCAATGCGCTCATGTGGGATAGCGGCAGTACGCCGGTGCGTGTGGTTGAGCATGGGGTTGTCGCGCCGCAAGTGCAATATCGTGGGGAACGGGAGCGCGGCGTTGTGGTCATCAATAATATTGGCAAACGCGGAAGACGCCTCGGCGGCGATATTTTCCGGCAGGTCCGGCAGCACGTGCCGCTCGATCTGGTGGGAATGGGCACCGAGGCTGACGGCGGCCTTGGCGAGGTGCTGCATGGACAGCTCGCCAGTTTTGCAGCGGACTACCGGTTCTTTTTCAATCCGATCCGCTACACCAGCCTCGGGCTTGCAGTGATCGAAGCCATGATGGCTGGCATTCCTGTGGTGGCACTTGCCACTACGGAGATGGCCACGGTGATCGAGAACGGCCGCAATGGATTTGCCGATACCAATATAACGACATTGATCGAGCGCATGCAGCTCCTGCTGCGCGATCCCAAGCTGGCACGACGGCTCGGGGAACAGGGGCGGCAGCGCGCGCTGGAGCGCTTCAATATCGAGCGCTTCGTCGCAGACTGGAATGCGGTGTTCGCCGAAGCCACCGGCATCAGCGCACCGCGCTACAGCGCCGTCTAGACGGCTTTTCTTTTTCCATTCTGGAGGGGTTCCACGATGACAGCACCATGAACGGGAGTATTCCATGCCGGGCTTTACCAGCTATTTCCTCGACCAGAATACGGCCAAACAAGCCGTCGAGCTGTGCCTTCCCACCATTACTGCCGCCATGGATAGCCGCGTCGCCGGCGCCAGCGGTTTTCTCTACATCGTCATCCTCAAGCCCGGGTCGTCGCCTGCGACCGGTGGTTTTTCCGATTCCATCCTTTACGAACATGCCGTCGGCGATACGGCGAAGTGGGACGCCGATTACGGGGCGTTCGCACGTTCCAAGGCCGAGTTGAGCTGGCGCACGGGCCTGGATACCCGGCTCGTGCAGCAATCGCATCCGCACCTGCTGGCTCAGGACGATTCGCTGCTCTGGGGCGGCATCGTGCGCGACGGTCTTGTCGTCGCCGTGAGCGGTGCCGACCCGTGGTACGACGAAGCGTTTGCCGGCTCCATTGCGCTATTCCTGTTTGCGCTGGCGAAGAAGGGCGCGGCCGAGCAGGCCGGAAAACCATGGCTGGGGCAGGCATGACGCTCGCTCCCCGATAACACCGTGAATAAATGGAGGATAGGTCCATGCTGAAAATTGCCCTGATAAGCGAACACGCTTCCCCGCTGGCTAGCCCGGGTAGCATCGATTGCGGCGGTCAGAACGTGTATGTGGCGCACCTTGCCGTCGAACTCGCGCGCCTCGGCTATGAGGTTGATGTTTTTACCCGGCGCGACAGCCCGGCGTTGGAGGAAATTCAGCCCTGGGTGGACAACGTGCGCGTCATTCATGTCCCCGCGGGGCCGCCCAGCTTCGTGCCCAAGGAGCAGATGTTGCCGTGGATGGACGACTTCGCGCGCTTCATGATCGACTTCGCCGAGGCGGAGCCTGCCCCCTACGATCTGCTGCATGCGAATTTCTTCATGTCCGGCCTGGTCGCCCAGCGCGTGCGCGACGCACTGGAGATTCCCTATGTCGTCACCTTTCACGCACTCGGCATGGTGCGCCGGCAATCCCAGGGCGAGGCCGACCGCTTCCCTGCGGAGCGGCTGCTCATCGAACAGCGCCTCATGCAGGACGCCGACGTCATCATCGCCGAATGCCCGCAAGACAGGCTCGATATGGAGCGGCACTATGGCGCAAGTCGCGACCGCATCGAAATCGTGCCATGCGGCTTCGATCCGCAAGAGCTATGGCCGGCGCATGACATTGCCCGCAACAAACTCGGATTGGCTCCCGAGGATTTCATCCTGTTGCAACTCGGGCGCATGGTGCCGCGCAAAGGCGTGGACAACGTGATCGAAAGCCTCGCGTTGCTACGCGAGCGCTTCGGCATTCTCGCCAAACTGCTGGTGGTGGGTGGCCATCCGGATACCGACGCGCCTGAAATGGCGCGTTTGCGAGCGCTCACCTACTTGCTCGATATACAGGACCAAGTGCACTTCACTGGCCAGCAGCCGCGTTCGAAACTCGCCTATTACTACAGTGCCGCGGATGTGTTCGTCACCACGCCGTGGTATGAGCCGTTCGGCATCACGCCGCTGGAAGCCATGGCGTGCGGTACCCCGGTGATCGGCGCGGCCGTGGGCGGCATCAAGACCACGGTGCAGGAGGGCGTGACCGGCTACCTGGTGCCGCCCAAGAACCCAGAGGCGCTCGCCGAGCGTCTTGCGTTGCTGCACAACGATCCCGACCATGCGCACCGGCTTGGCCGCGAAGGCTGGCGCCGCGCGCACAAGCTCTACACCTGGCACAGCGTGGCCGAACGCGTCGTCACTATTTACGAAAAAGTTGCAGCCGCGCGCGAAGTCGATCTCCTGCCGGTCGTGGCACAAAACGGACTGACTGCGGCACCCATCCATCAACTCACCACACGTTAGGAAATCACGATGAACATGATGCAAACGCAAGAAAACGATGCCCTGCAACATATCCCCGGTCTCGCCGGCAAGGTGGTCTTCGTTACCGGAGGCGGCAGCGGTCTCGGTGCTGCCATTTGCCAGATATTGGCCGAGTCAGGCGCGGACGTGATTGTCGGCGACATACGTCCCGAGAAAGCGAGCGCTCACATGGAGACGCTCAAAGGCGGCGGCCGCTTCCATTCCATCGGCTTCGATGTTGGCGATCCGCAAGCCGCGGAGCAGGCGATCCAGGAATCCGTCGAGAAATTCGGCAAGCTGGACGTCCTTATCAACAACGCCGGCACGGACAAGACGCTGCCGATCGATGAACTGAGCAACGACGATTGGCTGCGCGTGATCAATACCAATCTCAACGGCCCGTTCTTCATGACCAAGTACGCGGCGGACGTCATGAAAAAGGCCGGTTCCGGCCATATCATCAATATTTCCTCCACCGCCGCCAAGCGTGCCTGGCCCAACGCATCGGCCTACCATGCGAGCAAGTGGGGCCTGCTCGGCTTCTCGCACGCGATGCATTCAGAATTGCGCCCGCACAACATCAAGGTTACCGGCGTGGTGATCGGCGGGATGCGTACGCCTTTCCTGCTGGACCGCTTCCCCGATATCGACGCTTCCAAACTTCAAGATCCACTCGACGCTGCGCGTGGGGTGGTTTCGGTGCTTATCCAGCCCTCGGTGATCGCGGAAATCACCATACTCCCGATGCAGGAGACCTCCTGGCCCTGATGGAGGCACGCATGCTGAGGAAGGCGGTCTTTCTCGACAAGGACGGCACGTTGATCGAGGACGTGCCGTACAACGTCGATCCGGCGCTCATCCGGTTCAACCCGCATGCCATCGAAGGGCTCCAGCTGTTCGCCCAGCTGGGGTACCTGCTGGTGGTGGTGAGCAATCAATCCGGCATCGCACGCGGCAAGTTTGCCGAACGTGAGCTCGATGCTGTCTGGGAGCGGCTGGATTACCTGCTGGAACCATATGACATCGATATCGAAGGGTATTATTTCTGCCCGCATCATCCGCAAGGCGAGGTGGAGGGGTATGCGCTCGACTGCGATTGCCGCAAGCCCCAGCCCGGCCTGCTGCAACAGGCCGCCGACGAGCATGCGATCGATCTGGGGGCTTCCTGGATGGTGGGTGATATTCTCAACGATGTGGAAGCCGGGCATCGCGCGGGTTGCCGTGCGGTTCTGGTCGACAATGGCAACGAAACGGAATGGCTGATGACGCCGTTGCGCATGCCTGAACTGGTGGCTGAAGATTTGCTCGGCGCCGCCCGGCAAATCGCATCCGAACACGCGCGGCTGGCGGAAGAGGCATGAACGCGGCTGATTGGAGCCGGGCGCAACGCATACTCTGCGTACGCCTCGATACGCTCGGCGACGTGCTGATGTGTACTCCGGCCATGCGGGCATTGCGTGAGGAACAGGCTGGCCGAACGCTGACTTTGTTGACTTCCGGCATAGGCGCAGCCGTTGCTCGCTTCATCCCCGAGGTGGACGATAGCATCATCTACCGCCCGCCATGGATGAAGCACGGTGCGGTACACGGCGCGGCCTACCAGTTGGAGATGGTAGAGCAACTGCGTGAGCGCGCCTTCGATGCGGCGGTGATTTTTACCACCTATACCCAAAGCCCACTGCCAGCAGCCTTGCTGTGCTACCTGGCCGGGATTCCTCTACGCATTGCACATTGCCGCGAGAATCCCTATGACCTGCTTACCGACTGGCTGCCTGAGACTGATCTCGATCCCGGACAAGGCGTGCGGCATGAGGTACAGAGACAGCTCGATCTGGTTTCAGCAGTGGGTTGCCGAGCCGCTGATGAGCGGCTTTCGTTCCATGTGCCTTCGGCGGCGCTGACGGAAGTCAGGGTATTGCTCGCCCAGTGCGGTGTCGAACCAAGCCAGCCCTGGCTATTGATGCATCCCGGCGCTAGCGCTGCTTCACGCCGTTATCCGCCGCGGCACTGGGTGCAGCTGGTACGGCAGGTTCATGAGGAGATCGGCCTGCCCGTTATTCTTACGGGCGATGCCGACGAGGCGGCGATGATCGCCGATATCATGGCCGAGTCCGGCGTGCCGGCGCATTCCTTCGCGGGCGCGCTCGACCTAGGTCAGCTGGCTGCCATCATCAGGCTGGCAACGCTCATCATCTCCAACAATACCGGTCCGGCTCATATCGCAGCGGCCGTGGGCACGCCGGTTGTGGATCTGTATGCGCTTACCAACCCCCAACATACTCCCTGGCAGGTCGAGCATCGCGTGCTTTACCACGATGTACCATGCCGCTACTGTTACAAAAGCGTGTGTCCGCAAGGGCATCATGCCTGTCTGGAGCAACTGGAGCCGCAGACGGTAATGGAGGCGATCCGGGAATTATTGGCCGGGCGCGAAAAGCCGATGAGGACAAAAGCGATAGAGGTGTAAGGGGGAGATGTGCTGCGTATCGGACTGATTTCCGACACTCATGGTTTGATGCGGCCGCAGGTGCTGGATTTTTTGCGCGGCTGCGATCATATCCTGCACGCTGGGGACATCTGCGACCCCCGTATTATCGAGACGTTATCCACGATAGCCCCGGTCCTTGCCGTTCGCGGCAATAACGATCATGGCGAGTGGGCGGAAAAACTCGGCGAAACCGCGACAATACGCTTTGGCGAAATCGGCATTTATGTCCTGCATGATCTGACGCAACTCGCCATCGACCCTAGCCAGATGGGCATTCGCGTGGTCGTTTCCGGCCATTCCCACAAGCCTGACGTCCATCATCACGGTGAAGTGCTTTACGTAAATCCCGGCAGCGCGGGACCGCGCCGGTTTTCCTTGCCGATCGCTGCGGCGGAACTACTGATCGAAGGGAAAGACGTGTCGGTCAATCACCAGCAGTTCGTGGTGTAGCGTTCGACAGTCACTGAATAGTAAAAAGACGAAAATCACCCGGGCCGCCTGCATCAAGGGCAAGCAGCCCGGATGACGATGCTGGTGGGAGGATTACTTAACGGCTGGACCCGCTGCCGGAGGTGGTGGAGTCGCTGCCGGACGTGGAATTCTTGTCCGAACCGTGCTTGCCGGATTTGTGATGTCCTTTGGTGGACTTCAGATCATCCGTCTTGGTCGTGCCCGAGCGGCGGTCCGTACCCGGGTCGGGAGCGGAAGGCGTACCGCTCGTGCTGCTGTTTTCGCCCGGCGTCGCGGTGGTATTGTCACCGCTGTTGGTCGCGCCCGCCATGGCAAGCGGAACTTGCAGGCAGAGTGCCAGAACGGCAATTGGCAGGATCTTCCATAGGGGAAAAGCGTGCATGTCTATCTCCTCGTCATTGGATTGTTCGGGAGATCACACGTTAATGCCTGGCCTCTCCGGGCAGTATCGTGGCTATTCTTATTTGAGTGTAAGAATAGTTCGATAAGGCAGCGGGTGGTGGGAGAAACGAGGTTGTAGAGAAGGTGGCGCGCCCGGCGGGATTCGAACCCACGACCCTTGGCTTCGGAAACCAATACTCTATCCAGCTGAGCTACGGGCGCGTGAAGCGCGGATTATAGCAAATGACGCCGTGCGACGCTTTATCCAAATGGGGGGATGCCAGTATAATCTCAGGTTTTTTACCTCCCTTTTTAGGAACTTAGGCATGAGCACGCACCACGACTTCCCGAAAACCACGGTCAAGCAATTTGTTCTCGCCACGCTGGGCGGGCTCTTTGCTCCTGCACTGGTGGCCTTCCTGATCTACAAGCTGGTCGCCGGTATCCAGGCGACGCATATCGAGAATGCCGATCCGGCAGCGGCCGATGCGACGGTTGCAGAGCGCATCAAGCCAGTGGCTGAAGTCAATCTGGCCTCTGCTGGCGGCGGTGCGGCGCAGCAGAAGAGCGGTGAACAAGTGGTGCAGGCGATCTGCTCGGCCTGTCACGGCTCCGGTGCACTGGGTTCGCCGAAGATCGGCGATAGCAGCGCCTGGGGTCCGCGTATCGGCCAGGGTTACGACACGCTGGTCAAGCATGCGATCGAAGGCGTGCGCATGATGCCGGCGCGTGGCGGCAGCCCTGATCTGACCGATCATGAAGTGGCCGTCGCGGTCGTGTACATGGCCAACAAGTCCGGCGCCTCCTTCAAGGAGCCTGCGGCACCCGCTGCTCCGGCGGCTGAGGCCCCGGCAGGCGATGCAGCCGCTCCGGCTGCAGAAGCGGCACCGGCAGCAGCACCCGCCAAGTAAGCGACAGAAAAAAGCCCGCGCGAGCGGGCTTTTTCATGGTCTTAATTTCATGGCAACTTACGCAATAGGCGATATCCAGGGCTGCTTTGTCTCTTTCCGGCATTTGCTGGAGGAGGTCGGTTTCAGTGCGTCGCGCGATACCTTGTGGCTGGTGGGCGACCTGATCAATCGGGGCCCCGATTCGCTCGCCGTGCTGCGTTGGGCAAAGGAGCACGAATCCAGTCTGCGCATCGTGCTGGGCAATCATGACCTGCACGCACTCGCTGTGGCTGAAGGCTTTGTGGCGCCGCATCGCAGCGATACATTGCAGCCTCTTCTGGAAGCGCCTGATCGCGACGAACTGCTCGCATGGCTGCGTCATTGCCGCATGGCCTATGGCGAAGACGACTATCTCATGGTGCACGCTGGCCTGCTCCCGCAATGGGACAGTATGCAGGCGCTGGAGCTGGCGCAGGAGGTTGAAACGGTCTTGCGCGGCGCGAACTACCGCGATTTCTTCGCGCGGATGTATGGCAACCATCCGGATCGGTGGGAGGATGGCTTGAGGGGCATGGACCGCTTGCGCCTTGTCACCAATGCGCTTACCCGGCTGCGTGTGTGCGACGCTGCGGGAGTGATGGACTTCAAGTTCAAGGGCGAGGTGCCGGATATTCCTGCTGGCTTGATGCCCTGGTTCGAAGTGCCGGGCCGCAAGTCTACGGACAAGGCGGTAGTGTTCGGCCATTGGTCGGCACTCGGGCTAGTGCTACGCGACGATGCCATCGCGCTCGACACCGGTTGCTTGTGGGGCGGGCAGCTTACTGCACTGCGTCTGGAAGACCGACGCCTGTATCAGGTGCCGTGTGCGCAAGACGAGTCCATCGGGAAGCAATGGCCTGTCTAGCCTGATGCGCCAACTGGCGGCGCTCGCTCCATTCCGTTTCCAGCGGCTCCGCAAACACCAGTTCCACCACGATTTCCCTCTGGCTTAACACCGCGCGCAGCGATTGCAGCATGGTGATATCACCGTAGTAGGCGACCTCCGTATTCGCGCCGCCCTGCGGATGCGGATAGAAAATCATCATCGGCCAGACCCGCGCACGTGCGTTCACAGCCGCCTGAAACAGGCTGGACTTGAATGGCTTCAGCTCGGTGCCGTCGGTGGTAGTACCTTCGGGAAAAAAGCACAGGTTGTCATTCTCCCGTAAAGCCTCTTCCACGCTGTTCATGGTTTTCCCGGCTTCCTGCCGCTTGTGCCGCGTCACGAACAGAGTGCCTGCCTGCTCCGCAAGCCAGCCGATGACGGGCCAGCCGCGTATTTCGGATTTCGAGACGAAACGCATCGGCAACTGGGCCTTGAGCACCCAGATATCGATCCACGAAATATGATTGGCGACGAACAAGGTGGCCTGGGTTCCCGATTCCGGTCTCTGGCCATGCACATGCACCCTCACACCGAGGATGCGCAGCACCTTGACGCACCATTGCCGGATGCGTTCCTCGCGCAGTCCGGGCGATAAGCGAGGCAAAACGAGCGCAGCTGTGGCGACTCCTTGCAACAGATGCACGAACAAGCGCGCGATCCGCCAAGCTCGAATGGGCAAGGAGGTTCGCGCGATACTCAAGGCCGCTTGAGGAAGTGATCGGCGTAGCGCCGGTTGATGCGCGACACAGGCAGCATCACCAGCAGGTCCGCGGTGTTGAAGGCGGGATCCCACGCCGGTTCGCCGCAGACATAGGCGCCAAGACGGAGGTAGCCCTTGACCAGTGGCGGGCAGGGCGCGTCGATGTCGGATTGCAGGGCATCGAGGGGCAGGGGGCAGCGCGGAAAGACGCGGTATTCGTTGGGAGCGAGGTAATCATCCTTCAACCTATTATAGAGGCTGGCGGCAAGGTGTCCACCATCTGCCATGCTGATGCTGGCGCAGCCGATGAGGTAGTCGTAGCGGTTGAGGATCATATAGCGTGCGAGGCCTGCCCACAGCAGCGCGATCGTGCTGCCGGTGCGGTAATCGGGATGTACGCAGGCACGGCCGACTTCGACGGTGCGGTCGAACAGCGGCTCGAGGCGTGTCAGATCGAATTCGCCGGCCGAGTAGTAGCCGCCAGCTTCGTTTGCCATTTCCGGGCTGAGAATGCGGTAGGTGCCGACGACCTTGCCAGTCTCGCGTTCACGCACCAAGAGGTGGTCGCAGAACGGGTCGAAGCCGTCGCGGTCGAGTTGTTCCGTGCCGGAGAGCTGTGCGCCCATTTCCTCGGCGAAAACCTTGTAGCGCAGGGCCTGGGCTTCGCGGATTTCGGCCGGATTGCGGGCCAGGCTGTAATAGAGGGGGGAGGGTTCCTGTACTGAGGAAACCGAAAGTTGCTGATTCAGCATAGAGTTGCTCCGAATGATGTTCGGCGCAACTCTAGGGGGCGGGTGTTACGGAGACGTTACCGTTGTTTGAAGTTTCGATTAATGGGTCACACGGGTAACGCCGCCGCCCTCGAGCACGCGCACGCGATCGCCGGGCTGAAATTCCTCGTCGGCCTCCTGCACGATAGCAATCATGTCGCCCTTGTCCAGCTGTACCGTGATCTCGAAGCCGTCCTTGCGGGTAATGCCTTCTTCCGCTGCGGCGCCGGCTACCCCGCCGACTACAGCACCAAGTACAGTGGTAATTGCACGGCCGCGGCCGCCGCCCATCGAGTTACCGGCTACGCCGCCTATCACTGCCCCCGCGCCGGTACCAACCGGGCTGCCGGTACCTTCGATCTTCACCAGTCGCACGCTTTCGACGGTGCCCATCTTGACTGTCTGTACCTGGCGGGTCTGGCCGCGAGTGTAAGCACCTCCGGAGTTGCTGCTGGCGCAGGCACCGAGGAAGGCGGCCAGGCACAGGAGGGTGAGGATGCGGAAAGGCGTAGCCATGATGCTTCTCCTATAAGACGATTTCTGTACCGAATGCCTTGTTGTAGCGTTCGACAATTTCTGTACGCGTCGGTGCGTGATTCTGCCCGCCGCGGCTCGCGATCTTGATCGATCCCATGAGCGAGGCCAGCTGGCCGGTCTGCTCCCAGCCCCAGCCGTGCTGGATGCCGTAGACCAGGCCGGCGCGATAGGCATCGCCGCAACCTGTCGGATCGACCACAGCCTCTGCTTCAACGCAGGGGATGTCGAAACGTTGACCGTTTGCGTAAATGATCGAGCCATCGGCGCCGCGCGTGAGGATAAGCGCTTTCACCTCTTGCGCCAGCGACTCGACCGTGCGGCCGGTTTTCTCCTGCATCAGTTGGGCTTCGTAGTCGTTGACCGCGAGATAGTCCGCCATGCCGAGGAAATGCATGAGCTCTTCGCCGTTGAACATCGGCAAGCCCTGACCAGGATCGAACAGGAAGGGAATGCCGGCTTCATGCAGTTCGCGCGCATGCTGGAACATGCCGTCGCGACCGTCAGGAGCGATGATGGCGAGGGAAACGTCGCGGGTATCCTTCACGCTGTTTTCGTGCGAATGATTCATCGCACCCGGATGGAAGGCGGTGATCTGGTTGTCCGACAGGTCGGTAGTGATGAAGGCTTGGGCGGTATAGCTGCCGGAAATGCGGCGCACATGATCGGCCTTGAGTCCCAGTGTCTGCAGTCGCTCTGCATACGGCCCGAAGTCATCGCCCACGGTCGCCATGATGAGCGGCTTGCCGTCCAGCAGGTTGAGATTGTAGGCAATGTTGCCCGCGGTGCCGCCGAATTCGCGACGCATTTCCGGGACCAGGAAGGCGACGTTCAGGATATGAATTTTTTCCGGCAGGATGTGGTGCTTGAAATGGTCCGGGAACACCATGATGGTGTCGAAGGCGAGCGAGCCGCAGATGAGGGTTTGCATGTTGTTTTATGAAAATGAGAAAACGCCATTATCCGCTACCGATGAGCAGCGGGGCAACGGGCAGAGATCAGCGCTTGAGTGCCGCTTCGATGAGCAGGCGCGCTGCTTTCTTGGCGTGAGCGGCGGCCCCTGATCCGCGCCGCATCTGTTCGGACAGCATGGCGCCCTCGATCAGCATCGACAGTTGCAAGGCGAGAGTCTGCGGTTCGTGAGCACCCGCTTCTTCTGCAAGCGAGGCCAGATACTGGCGGAACTGTCGTGCTTGTTCCGTGGAAAGACGATGTACCGGGTTTTCTTCGTTGGGAAATTCGGCGGAGGCCTTGAGGAACGGCATGCCGCGGAATTCCGGCGCATTCATCCATTCCTCGATGTAATCGAACAGCGCTTGCAGCTTTTTGTCCGGGGTGCGCGGCGTTTCGCCCAGCTTTGCCGCCAGCCAGTCGCGGAATTCCTGGTTGTGACGCTTCAACACTTCCAGGATCAGGTTTTCCTTGGTCTGGAAGTGCTTGTACAACGTCATCTTGGTCGTACCGGCTTCGGCCACGATGGTATCGACGCCGGTCGAGTTGATGCCGCGGGTCTGGAACAGATCCGCAGCAACATTGAGGATTTTTTCGCGTAAGACTGACAAGTAGGGTTCTCTGGGGTTTACAGATCGGTATAGTACGCTTGCCCCGTCATTCGGGCAAGCGCTGTCGCTATAAAGCATTGATCGAAAAGGTTTGTCAGAGCATCGTCATCGCCACGGGGGCGTAATAGCACTCGACATTCTGTGCCAGGCGCCGGGCTTCGCGCAGACTGTCCGCATCGACTGGTGCGGAACCGTTGACGACATTTTCGATCAGCACGGCGCGCGCTTCGGGAGCGAGCATGAGGGCCTGCGGGTATTGGCAAACGCCGCGGCGCATGCGTTCCAGCGAGTCGTTAAGCGAGGCGACTTGTGCGGGGCTGGTGCGGACGGAAGCAGGTTGCAGATTATTCGTGATGACGCTGGATTGCAGCGTGGCGATGGCAACGGGGTCCATTCCGCGTTGCGGAATGTGCGAGACCAGCAGTGCGGAGCCCAGTACCAGCGCGGCAGTAGCCAGAACGGTGGCTGCGGGCCTGAAACGCCGCGGCGGACGATGCGCATCCAGCAGGATGGCAGCGGCCTGCCGTGCCTGAGCGAAGATGTTGCCACCTTCCTGTGCTCCTGCAGTTTGCAGGGCGCCCATCGCGATGAAATAAATCTGGGTCGCGAGTATGTCCGGTTCCTTGAGCTGAAGTGCGTTCAGCTCCCGGGTGAGGTAGGCAATGAGCGCTTCCTCGTTGCCCATGAGATGGTCCGGGGTCGAGATATTGACCCCGGGCGCAGCATTCCAGTCCGCCATGATGTCGAAGAGGGCGAGAACCCGTCCGCGCGGCGTGTCCGCGGACTTGTCTAGCATGCGCAATAACCAGCTGGAATGAAGCATAAGAGAAAATTCGATTAAAAGGGTTTAACGACAACCAGGATCACGACGGCGAACAGAACCAGTACCGGAACCTCGTTGAACCAGCGGTACCAGACGTGGCTGTGACGGGTACGGCCTTGCGCGAAGTCCTTGAGCAATCGGCCACAGTAGTGATGATAGCCGATCAGCAGCACGACCAGGGCAAGCTTGGCATGCAGCCAGCCGCCGCTAATGCCGTAGCCCAGCCATAGCCAGAGGCCGAAAGCCAGCGCGAGTAGCGCCAGCGGTCCCATGAAGCGGTAAAGCTTCTGTTCCATCATGAGCAGCCGTCCCGCCGTGGCCGGATCGTCCACCATTGCGTGGTTGACGAACAGGCGTGGCAGATAGAACAGCCCGGCGAACCAGCTGGTCACGAAAATGATATGCAGCGACTTGATCCAGAGCATTCAGCTACCGTGGGCAAGGGCAGCCGGCTCCGACTTGCGCATGTTCTGCAGGTGGTCGCCCATTTCCTGGCGGTAGCTGTAGTACGACATGTCGGGGAAAGGAGCGCCGAGGGCTGCTGCCGCTGCGGAAATCTGTCCGCGCTCGAGTGCGGCGAAGGTGAATACGTGCGTAAGCGCATCGCGGACCCACATGCTGCTTTCCTGGCGATTGCTGCTGCGCTTGAAGAACAGGCGTTCGTCGAAAAAATCCTGCGGCTGGCGCTCCAGCCAGCGCTGCATTTCACGGATTTCATGACGCATCGCATTTTTCAGCTCGCGCCAGTCATCGTGGACAGTCTCGGCATATGTGCCGGTCTGATGTTCTCCGCGCAGACGGGCGAACCACTTGGCGTAGAAGAACAGCAAATGGTCGACGCTGTTATGGATGCTGCCCGAATAGAGTTTCTGCGGGCTGGTCCGCGCTTCGTTGTCCAGGCGGTCGAGCGCGTTGAATAGTGCGTCGTTCGCCCAGTGTTGATAATCGATCTGGTAAATGAATTGCTGTTTGAAGTCCATCAGGTTTTCCTCCCCAATTGCTCGTCCAGCATGGAATGCAGCGCCTTGAAATCCAGCACGCCCACCACGTTGCGTACGATACGCCCCTGCTGGTCCACGACGAAGGCGGTCGGGGTCAGCTTGACGTCGTTGAAGGCGGCGGCAATATCGCCTTGCGTGTCGAGCGCGACCGGGAACGGCAGGTTGTTCTTGCGCGTGTAATTCGCGACCTGCGAAGGCGGGTCATAGGCCATGGCGACGGCGACGACTTCAAAGCCGTGCTCGCGATAGCGGTTGTAAGTCTCGATGAGTTCCGGCATTTCCTGAATGCAGCCTGGGCAGGTGGTCGCCCAGAAATTCACTAGGACAATCTTGCCGCGCAGATCCTGCATGCCGATTTCTTGCCCCGAGAGTGTCGTGAACTTGACATCCGGCGCCTGATTCTTGTCGCTGACGAAAAACACCAGTGCGCCCACCAGGGCGAGCAAAATCAGCGGGATCAATAACTTGCGTAAATTCGATGCGGACATGGCAAACCTTCGAGATAGTCAGATGATATTTTGTTCCATTCGCCGGGGTTTGTCATTTTTGCGAATGGGCTGGAGCGAAGTGCAAAATTTATTCGGGAAAAGTTCTTGAAAAACAAGGTTGAATCCCCATAATGGGTATATATTTCAAAGGGTTATTTCCTCTTTGCATGTGGTATAATCTTATCCTTTTCGGTAACTCATCCACTCTGTGTCTATGACCACTCGCCTGCGCGAAATCCCCTATAACTACACTTCCTTCTCGGACCGCGAAATCGTCATGCGTTTTCTCGGCGAGGAATCTTGGGGTGTGCTCAACGAGCTGCGCGGCGAACGCAAGACCGGCCGTTCCGCGCGCATGCTGTTCGAGGTGCTGGGCGATCTGTGGGTAGTAACGCGCAACCCCTACCTGCAGGATGACTTGCTGGAGAATCCCAAGCGGCTGCATGCGCTTACCGAGGCGCTGCATCATCGGCTCAAGGCGATTGACGAGCGCAGTCTCGGCAACGGCAAGGTGGATACGCTGGTTGCTGCCGCGCGCAAGGCAGTGGCCGACTTCGAGGAGGAATTCCGCCAGACCGCGAAGCTGCGCAAGCAGACGCTGTCCAGACTCGGCAAGATCACGCGCAAGGACAACATCCAGTTCGACGGTCTTGCCCGCGTTTCGCACGTGACCGACGCGACCGACTGGCGCGTGGAATATCCGTTCGTGGTGATCAACCCGGATATGGAAGAGGAAGTCGCGCCTATCGTGAAGGCGTGTATCGAACTCGGTTTCACGTTGATTCCGCGCGGCGGCGGCACTGGCTATACCGGCGGCGCTGTGCCGCTGACCAAGATGTCGGCGGTGATCAACACCGAAAAGCTGGAAAGCCTGAGCGCGGTCGAATACAAGGCGCTGCCTGGCGTTGCGGAACCCGTACCGGTGATCCGCTGCGGCGCTGGTGTGGTGACGCGCCGGGTGATGGAGGCGGCGACCGATGCCGGCCTTGAGTTCGCAGTCGATCCGACCTCGGCCGATGCTTCCTGCATCGGCGGTAATGTCGCGATGAACGCAGGCGGCAAGAAGGCCGTGCTGTGGGGTACCGCGCTGGATAACCTCGCCTCGTGGCGCATGGTAACGCCGGACGCCACTTGGCTCGAAGTCGAACGCCTGGATCACAACCTCGGCAAGATTCACGATATCGAATTGGCGCGATTCCGCATCAACCGCTACGCAGCGGACGGAAAAACGCTGCAGGGCGAACCGGAAATCCTGGAAATTCCCGGCCCGCACTTCCGCAAGACCGGTCTCGGCAAGGATGTCACCGACAAGTTCCTCGCGGGCTTGCCCGGCGTGCAGAAGGAAGGCTGCGACGGCCTCATCACTTCGGCGACCTTCATCCTGCACCGCATGCCCAAGCACGTGCGCACCATTTGCCTGGAGTTCTTCGGCTCGGTCGCGCTCGCGGTACCGGCGATCGTGGAAGTGAAGGACTACCTCGACGCGCATCCGAGCGCGATCCTCGCTGGCTTGGAGCATCTGGACGAACGCTACCTCAAGGCGGTCGGCTACGCGACCAAGGCCAATCGGCCGCAACGTCCCAAGATGGTGCTCATCGCGGATATCGCGAGCGACGACGAAAACGCCGTGGGCGAGGCGGCGTCGCAAATCGTGCGACTCGCCAACGCACGCGGCGGCGAAGGCTTCATCGCGGTCTCGGCCGAGGCGCGCAAGAAGTTCTGGCTGGACCGCGCGCGTACTGCTGCGATCGCCGCGCATACCAACGCCTTCAAGATCAACGAGGACGTGGTGATCCCGCTGCCGCGTCTTGGGGATTACTCGGACGGCATCGAACGCATCAACATCGAGCTGTCGATCAATAACAAGCTGCGTCTGCTGGATGCGCTGGAAGTGTTCCTCAACGGCGACCTGCCGCTGCTGGAAGACGAAGACACCAAGGCCGATCCGGAAATGGTGGTGATACGCCGCCAGCAGGCGATCCAGTTGGTCCAGGAAACGCGTACGCACTGGAAGAACATTCTGAATGGCCTCGATTCGCCGCTGCATGAATTCGGCAATGTGGCGCAGGAGCTGATTTCCAAGGCGGGACTCGGCGAACTGCTGCCGCTGTTCCGCGCAGTGCAGGAGCACCATTTGCGCGTGTCCTGGAAGCGAGAGGTGCGCAAGCCCTTGCACCAGATTTTTACCGGTCGTGAGTACACGCCCATCCTCGAAAAGATGGATGAGATCCACAAGACGGTGCTCAAGAGCCGCGTGTTCGTTGCGCTGCACATGCACGCAGGCGACGGCAATGTGCACACCAACATTCCGGTCAATTCCGACGACTACGGCATGCTGCAGGAAGCCAATGCCGCGGTTGAGCGCATCATGAAGCTCGCGACCGAGCTGGGCGGCGTGATCTCGGGCGAGCATGGCATCGGCATTACCAAGATGGAGTTCCTCGATCAGTCGGTGATCGACACCTTTGCCGAGTACAAGCGCAAGGTGGACCCGGAAGGTCGCTTCAACAAGGGCAAGCTCATGGCAGGCGGCGATCTGCGCAATGCCTACACGCCCAGCTTCGGCCTGCTGGAGCAGGAATCCATCATCATGGAACAGTCCGAGATCGGCGAGATCGCCGACTCGATCAAGGACTGCCTGCGCTGCGGCAAGTGCAAGCCGGTCTGCACCACGCATGTGCCGCGCGCCAACCTGCTGTACAGCCCGCGCAACAAGATTCTCGCGACCTCGCTGCTGATCGAGGCTTTCCTGTATGAGGAGCAGACGCGGCGCGGCGTGTCGCTCATGCATTTCGACGAATTCAACGATGTTGCCGATCACTGCACGGTGTGTCACCGCTGTGTGAACCCGTGTCCGGTCGATATCGACTTCGGCGACGTATCGGTTGCAATGCGCAACTTCCTGCGCAAGCAGGACAAGAAATCGTTCAACCCCGGCACCGTGGCGACGATGGCGTTCCTCAACGCCAAGGATCCGGCGACGATCAAGCTGCTCCGCACCGGCATGATCCAGTGGGGTTACAGGGCGCAGCGTTTCGGTTATCAGCTTGCGAAGAAGGTCGGCATGATCCGTCCTTTCAAGAAGCATCCGCCAGCGACCGTCGGCAAGCCGCCGGTCCAGGCGCAGGTGATCCATTTCCTCACCCGGCCGATGCCGAAGGCGCTGCCGACCAAGACTTCGCGTGCGCTGCTCGGGCTGGAAGACGACACCATGGTGCCTGTCATTCGCAATCCGCAGAAGGCGAACGAGGATTCCGATGCCGTGTTCTACTTCCCCGGCTGCGGTTCGGAACGACTGTTCTCGCAGGTCGGCCTGGCGACACAGGCGATGTTGTACGAAACCGGCGCGATCACTGTGCTGCCGCCGGGTTACCTGTGCTGCGGCTATCCGCAGACTTCCGCAGGCAACCACGACAAAGGCCAGGAAATCACCGCCGAGAACCGCGTGCTGTTCCACCGCGTTGCCAACACATTGAATTATCTCGACATCAAGACGGTGATTGTTTCCTGCGGCACCTGCATGGATCAACTGCTGAAGTACGAGTTCGAGAAGATATTCCCCGGCTGCCGCCTGCTCGACATTCACGAATACCTCATGGAGAAGGGCGTGAAGATGGAAGGCGTGACCGGCGTGAAATACATGTACCACGAGCCGTGCCACACGCCGATGAAGACCTACGCCTCGGCCAAGGTCACGCAGGCGCTCATGGGCGAGGAAGTGCCGCTCAACGACCGTTGCTGCGGCGAGTCCGGCAGCTTTGCGGTTGCGCGCCCGGACATCTCGACCCAGGTCAAGATGCGCAAGCAGGAAGAGCTGGAAAAAGGCATGAAGAAGCTAGGGCTGACCCCCGGCGCGCCGGAACAGGAAGTGAAGGTTCTGACCTCCTGCCCGTCTTGCCTGCAGGGTCTGCAGCGTTATGGTGACGATACCGGCCTTGACGCTGACTATATCGTGGTCGAGCTGGCCAAGAATATTCTCGGTCCGAACTGGATGGAGGATTACGTGGCCAAGGCCAACCAGGGCGGTATCGAGAAAGTCTTGCTGTAATCTGGAAGTCAGAGCGCCGGAATGCCTGTCCTTGCATTTTTAAACTATAAATTCATGGGCATTCTCGGAGCTTTGGCGGTTCAAAGAAGTGATTCGAGGAGAACTTCAATGGCCAAGATCGTAAAGACCGATGAGGAGTGGAGGTCGCAGCTTTCGCCGATCCAGTACGAAGTCACGCGCCATGCCGCGACCGAGCGACCGGGTACGGGAGCCTATCTGCATCACCATGACTACGGTATCTATACCTGTGTATGCTGTGGCACGCCGCTATTCGAATCGGATACCAAGTTCGAGTCCGGCTGTGGCTGGCCCAGCTATTTCAAGCCGCTCAATCCGGAAAATGTACGCGAGAAGCGCGATACCTCGCACGGAATGATACGCACCGAGGTGATCTGCAACGTGTGCGATGCGCATCTCGGCCACGTTTTCCCGGATGGCCCGCCGCCGACCGGTTTGCGCTACTGCATCAATTCGGCATCGCTGAGCTTCGCACCAGTAGCTTGATCCAGGGCACTAGGCGCGCTTAGGTTCGGTAGCTGCCAGTTTTTCCATGTAGCGCACGAAGCTTGGATCCTCTCCGTGCAATAGCCGTGGAAGGCTCGCGCGGAAATCGGGGTGGTTGCACCATTCCAGCATGTAGTCCTCCCACGAGTTCCAGCGCCGTGCCTGCTTCTCGGACATATCGTCCTCATGCAGCAGCAGATAGGCGCGCTCGAACAGCGACATCAGCATCACGAAGATGATGAGCTGGCGTTCCTTCTGGTCGGCATTGAGGTTGGTTGTCTCGTCGCTGGAGAACAGCCGCAGGTCCGGATTTTCCAGGGCGACCTTGAGAAAGTCCTGGTAATTGTCCGACAGCAGTTGGTAGACCTCTTCTTCCTCGTTTTCGCGCTCCTTGCGCTGCTCATAAAGGAAGACCGCGATGGCCAGCGGCAGGCCAATCACGGTAACGACATAACTCATCCACTCCCAGGTTTCCAGCGACATTGCCCATCTCCTTGAGACTGATCAAGGTTTGCGGATTACCCGCGCAATGGGGAATATTACGCTGAAGGTGCTGCCTGTGCCGACTTCGCTCTGGATTTCGAGGCGGGCCTGGTGCCGGGTCAGGATATGCTTGACGATGGAAAGGCCGAGGCCGGTGCCGCCCGTAGCGCGCGAGCGACTGCGGTCGACACGGTAGAAGCGTTCGGTGAGACGGCTGATATGCTCCGGCTCGATGCCGGGCCCGGTGTCCGAAACGCTGAATGCCGCGCCGTCGAAGCGCAGTTCCCAGCGCAGGTTGATGCGGCCGCCTTCCGGGGTGTAGCGCACGGCATTGCTCACCAGATTGCCGAAGGCGCTGTGCAACTCCTCGGTCGCACCGTTCAGGAAGAGATGGCGGTCGACATCCAGTGAGAGCGTATGGCGGCCATTACTGAGACTCTCGCCTTCGGTCAGCACCATATGCAGTAGCGAGGGTACGTCGATTTCCGTTTCCTGGAGTGCGTTCTGGCTGCTCTCAAGCTGGGACAGCGTCAGCAAGTCTTCCACGAGATGACGCATGCGGCCGGTCTGCTCCTGCATGAGCTTGAAGTAGTGGCGCGTGCTGTCCGGCAGGCCGGTGTTCATGTCCTCCATGGTTTCGAGGAAGCCGCCGACCACCGTGAGCGGCGTGCGCAACTCATGCGAAACGTTGGCGATGAAATCGCGCCGCATCGTCTCGAGTTTTTCCAGCGGCGTGATGTCGCGGCACAGCAGCAGCTTCTGTTTCTCGCCAAACGGAATCAGCTGGATTTCGAGCGTGGTATCGGGATTGCGCAGGGTATGCAGCTTGACCGGTTCGGCGTAGTCCTGCGCCTGCAGATAGTTGGTGAATTCGGTCTGGCGCACCAGATAGCCGATGGGCTGACCGCCATCCTGCTCAAGGTTGAGCCCGAGCTGGACTTCTGCCGGCGGATTGCACCACTCGATCTGGTCGCTGTTGTTGAGCAGCACGACGCCGTCCGGCAGGGCGCTCGCGGCGTGCTGAAAGCGTTCGAGTTCGGAGCTTAGTTCGGTCTGACTGCTCGCGTTGCGCCGCATCTCCTGGTAAAGGCCGGCAAACACGTCCTCCCATATTCCCGAACCGATAGGCACGGTGGAGAGCTCGGGTTGCTTGAGCCAGCTGGCGAGTTTCTCCAGCCAGTAGAAATGAAACAGCAGGTAAGCGATGACGGCGAGTGCCAGAACGCCCAATGCCGCGGCGAGGCCGGCAATGGGCCAGAGGATCAGGCAAAACAGCACTACGGGGGTGGCAAGCCATAACAGCCGCCAACGGAATTCATGCATGGATGGCATCCAGGGTTCGGAGGCTGCCTGTTGTTTTAAATACGTCCGAGCAGCCTCATCGGACGCACATTATCGATTACTTCGCCGAGAAACGGTAGCCGACGCCGCGTACGGTCTGGATCATTTCCTCGTGGCCGGAGGCGGAGAGGGCCTGGCGCAGGCGGCGGATATGCACGTCCACGGTACGATCCTCGACGAACACGCGGTCGCCCCATACGCGGTCCAGCACCTGCGAGCGCGAATGCACGCGTTCGGGGTTGGACATGAGGTAGTGCAGCAAGCGGAATTCGGTCGGGCCGAGGTCGAGCTGGGTGCCGTTGCCGGTCACGCGGTGCGTCACCGGATCGAGACGCAGCGAACCCACTTCGATGGGGTCGTCCGTCATTTGGGGCGCGCGGCGGCGCAGCACAGCCTTGATGCGCGCGTTCAGCTCGCGCGGGGAGAAGGGTTTGGTGACGTAGTCGTCGGCACCGACATCCAGGCCGCGAATCTTGTCCACTTCCTCGCTGCGCGCGGTCAGCATGATGATGGGGATATTCTTGCTGTATTCGTCCGACTTCAGACGGCGCGCGAATTCGATGCCGCTCATGCCGGGCAGCATCCAGTCGAGCAGGATCAGATCCGGCATGGTTTCGCGCATCAGCTGCTGGCCCTGTTCCACGCTGAGTGCGCGGATCGGGTTGTGGCCAGCCTGGGAAATGTTGAGGGACAGCAGCTCCTGAATGGCTGGTTCGTCCTCAATGATCAGTATGTTAGCGGGCATCTTCGCTCCTTTTCTGGAATCTGATGCTGCACACTATATGACGTCAATGTGACAATTATGTGACAAAAAATCAGGCAAATTTTTCCTGCATCGCCCGACGCCACATCCACAAGCCGATCAATATCATTGGAAGGCTGAGCCACTGGCCCATGCTCATGCCCAGCGCCAGCGGCCCGAGGAACGCATCCGGCTCGCGCGCGAACTCGATCGTGAAGCGCGATGCGCCGTAACCGATGAGGAACAGTGCCGACACGGCGCCCACGGGGCGCGGCTTCTTCGAGTAGAGCCACAGCAGCAGGAACAGCGCGACGCCTTCCAGCGCGAATTCATAGAGCTGCGACGGATGGCGCGGCAGGCTGTCCACTTGCGGGAACACCATGCCCCATGGCCCGTCCGTCGGCTTGCCCCACAGTTCTCCGTTGATGAAATTGCCCATGCGCCCAGCGCCAAGGCCGATGGTAGCCAGCGGCGCGACAAAATCCATGAGCGGCAGCCAGCGCTTCTGGTACTTGCGCGTGAACAGCCACACCCCGGTCAGCACGCCGAGGAATCCGCCATGGAAGCTCATGCCGCCCTGCCACAACATCGGGATTTCCAGCGGATGCTGCAGGAAGTAGGTCGGCTGGTAGAAGATCACATAGCCGAGCCGTCCGCCGAGAATCACGCCGAGCGCAATATAAAACAGCAGATCGTCCAGCTCGCGTTCGGTCATGACCGGGTTGGCCGTATGCCGGATACGCCATTTCCCCAGCCACAGGCCGCCCAGAAAGCCGATCAGATACATGAGCCCGTACCAGTGGATGCCCAACGGGCCGAGATGGATCGCGATAGGGTCGAATTGCGGGTGAACAAGCATAGGGTTAGGCGTTCGAATCAGGTAAAATTGCAAGATTATACGTTTTCCCGAGGTTGATCATGCCCCAGTACCGTTCACGCACTACTACCCACGGCCGCAACATGGCCGGCGCGCGCGCATTGTGGCGCGCCACCGGGATGAAGGACGAGGATTTCACCAAGCCCATCATCGCGATCGCCAACTCGTTCACGCAGTTCGTGCCGGGCCACGTGCACCTCAAGGATATGGGGCAGCTGGTGGCGCGCGAGATCGAGAAGGCCGGCGGCGTCGCCAAGGAATTCAACACCATTGCGGTGGATGACGGCATCGCCATGGGCCACGGCGGCATGCTGTATTCGCTGCCTAGCCGCGACCTCATTGCCGACAGCGTGGAATACATGGTCAACGCGCACTGTGCCGACGCGCTGGTGTGCA
>CAMLDO010000010.1 GCA_946478865.1 uncultured Methylobacillus sp. | reverse complement strand
AGGACATTACCCTTTCACGGTAAGTACCGGGGTTCGAATCCCCGTGGGGACGCCAAGCCACCGACCGATTTCTGTAGTAACTGCCTCAGTCCCCATCGTCTAGAGGCCTAGGACATTACCCTTTCACGGTAAGTACCGGGGTTCGAATCCCCGTGGGGACGCCAGACACGAAAAGCCGATTCATCGAATCGGCTTTTTCTATTTCACCCTTCCGCTTTTTGCATCAAGGCTTGCACGGATAGGCGCTCGCTAGCGCCAGCAAAGCCCCACGGCGGCCGCTCTTGGGTAGCGCATCCGGATGCTCGCGGAACCACTTATTGACGATACGCAGTGCCTGCGTGCGCGTCAGCCCCTCATCAGGAACACACATCACCTTGGCGTTGCCCACCTTGTAATCGCTGACGCTGAAGCCGTCCAGCAGGCCGGACATGTAGCCCATACACCACATTGCATCGAGCGCTTCTTCGCCGGACAGCTTCTCCTTGCCGTCCAGGGATTTTTCCGAAGCGGTGCAGCGATCGAGCAGTTCCTTACCGGTCACCGCTGCCGATGCCGTATAGCTCACACCCAGCAATAGCGGGAGAGCAAGTGCAATCAGCAGTCTTTTCATTTCTTGTCCTTGTGGAGTTTGAAGGCCAGCACGTAATCGCCCTGTTTGTAACCCCAGATAGCGTTTCCGCCGGCGGCTACGGCCACGTATTGCTCGCCGTCGATCTCATAGGTGATGGGAGGCGCATTTACACCTGCCTCGGCCTGCGTGCGCCACAAGCGCTCACCGGTAAGACTGTCGTAGGCGTTAAGGCTGCCGTTGCCTTCGCCGGTAAATACCACCTTGCCCGCAGTAGCCAGTACGCCGCCCACCAGCGGCTCCGGCGTTTTCTGCTGCCAGCTTATTTTGCCAGTCGCCAGGTCAATGGAAGACAGCAGCCCCCATGTCGGCTCGTTGATCGGTTCGGACACGGTATAGCGGATCAGCGGCTTGCCGTCGCTCGCTGGCGTTTCGTGCAGCGTATAACGCACCGGCATGTGCATCGCCGCCACGAATGCCTGCTGGCCCGACTCGTCCACGGCGCTCGGCGACCAGTTCACTCCGCCGAAAACGCCGGGATGCACACGCGTGCCCTGCGATGTGGCATGCACGAAAAGATTGGATTGCGGCACGAAGGGTTCTGATTTCAGCAGCAACTCGCCGGTAGCGCGATCATGCACATAGAACCAGCCGGTTTTGCTGGGGTGTCCCACGGCGGGAATCGTCTTGCCATCACGCTTGAAGTCGAACAGCACCGGCGGGCTCGCGAGATCATAGCCCCACACATCGTGCGGCACCTGCTGATAATGCCAGCGCAGCTTGCCGATAGCGATATCCAGCGCTACCAGAGACACGGTATAGAGGTTGTCGCCCGGGCGAGAGACATCGTCCATCTGCGGCGACGGGTTGCCGGTACCGAAATACAGCAAGCCCAGCTTGGCATCGATCGCAGGCGTCGTCCATGCAGAGCCGCCGCCGTAGCGCCAGGCATCGGCATGCTCCGACAAGGTGGCTTTTTCGCGGGCGATATCGCGATTAAGCGAAATGCCGTCCGGGGTCGTCGGGGTGAACCGCCCTTCCCATCCCTGCGCAGGAATCGTGTCGAACTGCCAAACGCGCTTGCCGGTTTCCGCGTCGAACGCAGCCAGGAAACCGGGACGGCCATAACGGCCGGCCACGCCTATCACGGCGCCCAGCGGAGCATCTTCACGCGGTGCATCGATATGTAATCCATAGCCCACGCCAGTAATGCCCACGATAACCTTGCCTGCATAGACAACTGGCGCCATGGCGATACCGATCCCCGTGCCGCCGGACACTTTCTCGCGGCTCAGCGGATCGTCCGCATGCAAGGCTTCGGTACCCTCGGTTCTCACGTCCTCGCTGACGGTATCGATATCCCAGAGAACACGGCCGGATTTTGCGTCCAGCGCTATCAATCGTGCGTCCACGGTCCCGATGTACACTTTGCCGCCGCTGACGGCAACGCCTCGATTGCCCGGCCCGCAACACATCTTCCAGTCTGCGCGGCGCTTGTGTTCGTAGCGCCACAGCTCCTTGCCGGTTCTTGCGTCGAGGGCGACCACGTGGTTGAACGGCAGCGAGACGTACATCACGCCATTCACCACGATGGGAGTCGCCTGGAATGTCGCCTTCACCCCGCTGCGATACGTCCATGCCGGTTCCAGTTGCGACACGTTTTCCCGGTTGATCTGCGCCAGCGGCGAAAAGCGATTATTGGAGTAGTCGCGGCCATAGCTCGGCCAATCCTGAGAAGAGGCGCCATGAACGACCGGTTGCTGGCTGCATGCCTGCAGCATGACGGCCAGCGTGATCGCGGCCAGGGAGAAATTCTTCATCTTGTGGTTCTTTTATCCCAGATTTTTGACTTCCGGCGTTCCGATATCGACACCGCCGTTATGGATTGCACGTCGAGAATTCGAGGCAAGTTTTTCGTACTGCGCCCGGAACTTATCCAGCATTTCTTCATCCAGCTCTTCCAGATCCAACAGCGCATTGTGCGCGCCTTGCGTGGATCGGATCAACTCGTCCAGCTTGATCTGGATCGCTTCCGTATCGCGATTCTGCGTGTTCTGAATCACAAACACCATCAGAAAGGTGATGATGGTCGTCGACGTATTGATGACCAGTTGCCATGTATCGCTGAAATCGAACAGAAATCCTGACAGCAGCCACCCCAGAATCAGCCCGGTTGCCAGCACAAAGCTGAGCGGCCGCGCCGTCTGCCGGGCGGACCATTTCGCAAAACGTGAAAACCACACGTTTCCGTTGCCGACCTTTGCTTTTCTTGTACGTTTTCGCATTTCATGCTCCTTGAGTCATCAAGGCAGTATCCTGCCGGGTTCGCCCCTTACCGCACACAAACGCTGAATCATCACAGGCTTGGGAGTTTCTGCGATCCCCTGCTCGAACGCCACGACGCTCAATATCCTGCCGTATGTCTCGTAAAGCTCATCAGGGCTCAGCAGAAAGTCAGGATTTTGCGGCCGGCCGAATTTTTCCTGCCCTTGCATAAAGGTTTCGTAGATCAGGACACCGCCAGGAGCCAGCGCTTCCGCCAGTTTGGGTAGCAGCGGCCGGTGCAGGTAGCGGCATACCACGATGCCGTCGAACTGCTGCCCGGCGAAAGGCCATGGGCCATTTTCGACATCGGCAGCAAAAGCCTGCACGCCCGGAATATTCTGCAGCCCTGCAATAGCGGCTTCGTCGCGATCGACGGCTTGCACTTGCCAGCCCTGCTCCGCGAGCCAGCACGTGTTGCGCCCGCTACCGCAGGCGAGATCGAGCACCAGTCCTTGCCGGCGAATCAGCGGCGCATGACGGGTCAGCCAGGAAGATGGCGATTCGTGGAGGGTATGCATATCGTGCGAAAATATGCCCTAACCATGAACCAAACACAATCCGGACCTCAGCACGTGCTGGACTGGCAGGACGGGCAGCCCATCTCCACGCTGTACGGCGATGTCTATTTCTCCCGCGAATCCGGCATTGCCGAAACGCGCCATGTCTTCTTGCATAACAATCGTTTGCAGGAGCGCTGGCAATCGCTTGGCAGCCCTCTTTTTACCATTGCCGAAACCGGCTTCGGCACCGGGCTCAATTTTCTTTGCGCCTGGCAATTGTGGCGCGAAACAGCGCCGGCGCATGCCAGGCTCCATTTCGTCAGCACGGAAAAATTTCCGCTGTCGCGCGACGAGTTGCAACGCGCATTGGCAATGTGGCCGGAACTGGTGGAGTTGAGCCGGCTGCTGGTGGCCCAATACCAGCGTATCGTGCCCGGCTGGCAACAGCTGGTCTTCGACGGCGGGCGCGTCACGCTGACGTTGCTGGTCGGCGATGCGCGCGAAACGCTGCCGCAACTGGCCGCCTCGGTGGATGCATGGTTTCTCGACGGGTTCTCCCCGGCAAAGAATCCGGAGATGTGGCAACAGGAAATTTTCCACCACCTCGCCCGCCTCGCAGCCCCCTGCTGCACCCTGGCCACTTTCACCAGTGCCGGATTCGTACGCCGGGGCTTGCAGGAAGCAGGATTCGCGATGGAAAAAGTGCCCGGTCACGGCAGCAAGCGCGAGATGCTGCGGGGAGAATTTGCAGGACGACCGAACACGAAAACGGTTCTGGAAAGACAAGCTGTGATTATTGGGGGCGGCCTTGCAGGCGCCTCTTCCGCTCATGCGCTTGCCACGCGCGGCTGGCAGGTTACGCTGATCGAACGCCATGCAGCCCTGGCGCAAGAGGCCTCCGGCAACGCACAAGGCGTACTTTATCCGCGCCTATCCGGGCATGACATTCCGCTCAGCCGGGTCGCACTCGATGGCTTTCTGCATACCCTGCGCCTTGCGGAGGCGCTGCTGGAAAAAGGCCGCGACTGGGACAACTGCGGCTTGCTGCAGCAAGGGTTCAACGCCCGAGAAGCCAAGCGCTGCGAAGAGGTTGCGATGCGCGCCCTGCCGGTGGAGCTGGTGCGTGCAGTAGACGCTGCCGAAGCGAGCAAACTGGCCGGCGTAAACATGCCGCACGGCGGGCTCTGGTTCGCGCATGGAGCCTGGATACACCCGCCCGCCTTATGCCGCGCTTTGGCAGATCACCCGAACATCCAGCATCGCCTCTCGTGCGAACCGCTGACACTCAGGAAAACGCAGCACGGCTGGCAGGTACTCGAACATGACCGGATTATCGCCGAGGCTCCCATCGTTATCATCTGTACCGCCAATGACAGCCTGCGCTTCGCGCAAACTGCGCATCTGCCGCTGGAACCGGTGCGCGGACAAATTACGCAATTGCCTGCGACGGAAGCCAGCCGGCAGCTCAAGGCTGTGGTGTGTACCGAAGGCTACATCAGCCCGGCGCGCGACGAAACTCACTGCGTGGGGGCCTCGTTCTCCCCCGGCGAAACGGATGTCGCATTGCGCGCCGAGGATCACGCCCAGAACCTCGGCATGCTGCGCGCGCTTTCGCCTGCGCTATACAGCAGCCTTGGCGGTGCCGAGCTCGATCCGGCAAATCTCGCGGGACGCGTCTCGCTGCGTTGCGCGGCACCCGATTACTTGCCGATGGCGGGCCCGCTGCTGGATCCGCATGTGCTCACGGAGCGCTACGAAATTGGCAGCCGCAAATCGCCTGACGCATTGCCCTGGCTCGCAGGTCTGTACGTGAACGTTGCCCACGGCTCCAAGGGTCTGCTGACCGCGCCGCTCTGCGCTGAGTTGATCGCCGCCATGCTCGAACATGAACCGCTGCCGATGGATATCTCCTTGGTCCGCGCACTCGATCCGAATCGCTTTCTGCTGCGGGAACGCGGACTCAAGCGTCTGGTCGGAGCAGCCGTGGGAATCTCGGGTTAGAATCCGGCTCCATGCAAGCACAACAACTCCAGCAGCTGCAGCAGGCCATCCGGCAAGACCCGCGCAACCCCGCCCTGCACTACGAACTCGGCAACCTGCACCTGCAAGGCCAGCCGGAAAAGGCACTGGAGAGCTTCAAAGCTGCGCTCAAACTCGCACCCGGTCATCCGCAAATCCTGCTGCAACTCGGCAACGCCTATTCCGCGATGACACGCTATGAAGAAGCCGCCGCCCAATTCTCGGCTTCATTGAAAAACGACCCCAACCAGCCAGCGGCACATTACAACCTGGGCAATGCGCTGCGCGAACTGGGACGGCCGCAGCAGGCTGCCACCAGCTATCAGGCCGCGCTTCGGCTGGATCCGAACGATGCGGATTGCCACAACAACCTCGGCAATGTGTTGCGCGAGCTGGGCAAGCTTGATGAAGCCATTGCCTGCTACCGCACCGCGCTTCGCCTCAACCCATATCTGCATCATGCCCGGCTGCATCTCATGCACCAGCGGCAGCACGTCTGCGACTGGCAGGATTGGGATAGCGAGATCGCGGAAATCCGTAGACTGGTGCGAGAAGAGCCACACGCGCAGATTTCCCCCTTCGCCTTTCTATCGTTACCTGGCACAACTGCGGCCGAGCAGCGGCTATGCAGCGAACGCTGGGCGGAGAATCGTTTCAAGGGGCTAGTGCCTCCGCCGGAGCGTCTCGCTGCCTTTCGTTCGCGCCCTGCCAATATGCGCCTGCGCATCGGCTATCTCGCAGCCGATTTCCGCCAGCATCCGCTGGCCTCGCTCGCCGCGGAACTGGTGGAACTGCACGATCGGCAAGGCTTCGAGACCGTCGGCTACTCTTACGGCCCTAACGACAAATCAGCCGAGCGCAAGCGCTGGGAACAGGCATTCGATCATTTCCGCGAAATCCGCCCGCTTTCGCTGCAGCAAGCCGCGCAACGGATTTTCGACGACCGTATCGACATCCTGGTGGATCTCACCGGTTATACGCAGAGCAGCCGCACCGGGATTCTCGCGCTGCGCCCTGCGCCGCTCCAGGTCAACTGGCTGGGATTTCCCGGTACCCTGGGCGCTCCTTTCGCAGACTATCTGCTCACGGATCGCACTGTTACCCCGGAAAACGATGCAGCGCACTACAGCGAACACTTGGTGTATCTGCCGGATACCTACCAGGCGAACAATCGCGCACGGCCCGATGCAGAACCGCCGACCCGCGCTGACTGCGGCCTGCCGGACAGCGGAATAGTATTCTGCTGCTTCAACCAGACATTCAAGATTACGCCACAACTATTTGATAGTTGGATGAAAATTATTTCGGAAACGCCGCAAAGCGTGCTATGGCTGCTGGAATGCAACACATGGGCCAAGGCAAATCTGCGGCGTGAAGCGGAAGCGCGCGGCATCGATCCCAACCGCCTGATTTTCGCTCCGCGCGCCTCTCAGGCGGAACATCTTGCGCGACACTGCTGCGCCGATCTGTTTCTCGATACCTCACCCTACAATGCGCACACCTCGGCCAGCGATGCACTATGGGCCGGGCTTCCAGTACTGACTTGCATTGGAGACACATTCGCATCGCGCGTCGCGGCCAGCCTGCTGCAAGCCGCAGGCCTGCCGGAGCTGATCACGCACAGCAGCGAGGAGTATGAGCAGACCGCGATCAAACTCGCCTCCGATCCCTCGCAACTCGCGGCCCTGCACGAACGCCTTGCTGCCGAACAACCCCACTCGCCGCTGTTCGATACGCCACAATTCGTGCGGCACCTGGAAACTGCCTACCGCACCATGTGGTTGCGGCATGCCGAAGGATTGCCGCCGCAGTCCTTCGACGTCTAGTGCTCCACTAGCCCATACGCATTGCTCAGCATCGCCATGGCGGCAATGTTGATGTCCGCCACCAGCACGCCCTGCAGTTCCCCCGCATCGTTCAGCAGCGGGATGGACAGCGTGAGACAGAAATCCTCGGTCGCCGACGACAGGTAGATATTGGAAAGATATGGTGCCATTTCGTCCCGGACATGCGTGTAATACGGCTGTGCCGAACGATCCACGCCTGCTCCGCCGGCCTTGATCTTGCCGTACATATTGGGGTTGATCCAGTTGGGATGCACCTGCCGACCGGCGCCATCCAGTTCGAACACCACCTCGAAGAACGGGAAGTCGATAAAACAACTATCCAGCACGTGCGGATCGCTATTGCGGCGGATATCGGTCAGCGACTGCAGCGCGAAAATAGCCCGTTCCTCCCAGTCAGAATTGCAATCGCGCGACGGCTTGACCTGCTGTGGCGGGTTGCCTTCCACCACGATGATGCTGCCGATGGTGGCCTTGCCGATCTTCTTGAGCATGGCTGCCCGTTCCGCCGCCGCGACGCTGCTGTTGAGCCGCCCCTGCTTGCCGTTGACGACCGCAATGGAAATGCTGGCTACCGGGTGGTCTTCACCGTCTTCTGTGGTGAAAAAGCCGCGTGCGAGGTCGCTGCTGTCATACAGATGCGCCGCAAGCGACTGGAAGCGGCTGATGCAATCCAGCAGCGCCTGCACCAGTCCCGGCTTCTGGCGGTCCAGGATCAGCACGAAATCGTCGCCGCCGATGTGGCCGAGCAGCAGTCCAGCCTGACCATGGAACAGCAGGCGCAGGATTTCCGCGAGCAACCGGATCATCGCATCGCCGCGGATAAAACCGTAACGGTCGTTGTAGGCCTTGAAATGATCGAGATCGATATACACCAGTTGGGTAGTCGGATTATTGCGCAAGCTGGTATCGAGCGACTGGCGCAGACTGGGTCCCGTCGTCAACTGGCTGAGCGGATGCAGACTTGCGCTGCTGCTCTTGCGGCTGATCAACTGCGCCATGATTTCCAGCGGCTGCAGCAGGCCGAGATAATTGCCTTCCTCGCTCACCAGCACCCAGGGCTCGCCTTCTCCGCGCTCGAGGTAAAGGCTGCGCGAAATAAGCGCCGAGGACGCCCGGCTGCTGACCAGCCGCGGCAACGGTTCGCATAGCGCTCCCAGCATGACGTTGCGCGACGAAAAGACTCTGCCGCGGCGCAGCAAACCGAGCGGCCGCTGCCCGTCCAGCACGACAGCGACGGCGACATCCGAATGCTGACGGAACAGTCTGCGCGCCTCCCCGATAGGCAGGTTCAACTCCATGGTCAGACCGGTGTTGATGAACTCGATCAGGCGAAACTCATCCTGCACCGGAGAGCGATGGGATTCGTCGCGGTCGGGCAAGGGATTGACCTGGCGCACCGGCATTTTCTGCGGAGGCGAGAAATAGTAGCCTTGCGCATACATCAGCCCCATGTCCTGGCAGAAAGTGATGTCCTCGATGCGCTCCAGCCCTTCCGCTACGACGGTACAGCCAAGCCGCTGAGCCATCGACACAATGGCTTCCAGCAACACGGTGCGCACCCGACTACCTTGCGCCTCGTGCACGATGGCCCGGTCGATCTTGATGAAATCGGCACGTACCGCCGCCAGCGTCCGCAAGCCATTGAAGCCGGAGCCCATGTCGTCCAATGCGATGCGCAGGCCGTGAGTACGGATGCGGTCGCAGTGCTCCGCGAGCACGTCGGGCGAAACCTCCTCGCTCTCGACAATCTCGATCACCACGTCGCGCCGGTCGATTCCAAGCTGGCCCAGCATTTCCAGCACGGGCAGCAGCCAGCCGTCCTGCAGGATGGTACGAGGCAATACATTGATGAAGACCGGCACGCCGGGCGGGATATCGCGTGCCTTGCCCAGAAACGCGAGCCGCTGGCACACCAGATCGAGTTCCGCAGCGCGGTTGACCTGACGCGCAAGCTTGAAAGCCTCTTCGCCGTTCAGCAACCGGCCGCTGGGGTCTTTCATGCGGCACAGCACCTCATAGCCGAAAATCGCGCCGTTCTGCGCAAAGTCTACGATAGGCTGAAAATGCATCTGGACATGCTGGTCCAGATCTTCCAGCAGCCAGGCGTGGCGCAGCCGTGCATAGAGCGTATTGAACGGCAGAATGTGCGACAGCGCGTCTTCCGGGCAAACGCTGTCGCAGTTTTCCAGCAGCATGGCATAAGATTCATTGAGAATCGCCGAAGGAATTTCCTCCGCGATCAGATCCAGTGTCTGCAGCAAGCTTTGCTCGCCGCTGCACTCGAAGATCAGCGTGTTATGTTCAGGCGTGGTTGCCGGCAAATGTTCAAACGAGCCGGAAAACGGAACTTCCCCTGCAGTATGCAAATAGAGACGCATGGCTTCCCTTAATTGATTTATATGATTTATTGATTTATGGGGAATCCAGCAAGCATCGTGCCACGGGAAAATGCCGTTCCCGCGGTGGTTTTACCGCCAGAAGCGGCCGTTGACGCACTGAAGCGGTGCGCCTGACCGCTGCTTCGGCTGTAAGGAATATGCTAAAGTGCGCTCAACTCAGGGAAGGACAACAATCATGGCTGCGCTCGATATCACCCCCATCCTCAAATTCATGGTCGAAAAAGGCGGTTCGGATCTGTTTTTCAGCACCGGCGCGCCGATCAATATCGATATCGAAGGCCGTACCATGCCGGTCAACAACCAACTCATGACGCCGGGCATGGTGAAGGAAATTGCCTATTCCCTCATGAGCGACAAGCAGGCGGCAGAATTCGAGCAGGAACTGGAAATGAACTTCGCCCATGGCGTGAAAGACGTCGGCCGTTTTCGCGTCAATGTCTTCAAGCAGCGTGGGGAGGTTTCGATGGTGATTCGCCACATCATCACCAAGATTCCCTCTCTGGATTCGCTGGGCCTGCCGCCGGTGCTGAAGGATCTCATCGGGCGCCGCCGTGGACTGATCCTCGTCGTGGGCGCCACCGGCTCGGGTAAGTCAACCACGTTGGCGGCGATGATCGACCATCGTAACGAAACCGAAGCCGGCCATATCCTGACGCTGGAAGACCCGATCGAATTCATCCATAACCACAAGAAATCCGTGGTGGACCAGCGCGAAATCGGCATCGACACCAAGAGCTTCGACGCCGGCCTCAAGAACGCGATGCGCCAGGCGCCGGACGTGATCCTGATCGGCGAAATCCGCGATGCGGACACGATGAAACACGCCATCACCTATTCCGAAACCGGCCACCTTTGTCTCGCGACCCTGCACGCCAATAACGCCAATCAGGCACTGGAACGCATCCTGTCGTTTTTCCCGCCGGACGGGCGTCCGGCCATCATGCTGGGGTTGTCGCTCAACCTGATCGGGATCATTTCGCAGCGGCTGGTACCCGGCACGCAGACCAAGCGTGTCGCCGCGATGGAGGTCATGATCAACATCCCCTACATTGCCGACCTCATCCAGAAAGGCAAGACCGAGGAAATCAAGGAAGTCATGGCCGACAACAACGATATCGGCATGGGGACCTTCGACCAGTCGCTGTTCAAGCTTTATACGGCCGGACGGATTACCGACGACGATGCGCTGCGCAACGCCGATTCGCGCAACGACCTTTCACTCAAGATTCGCCTGTCCGAAGAAGGCTCACGCTCGGGCTTTTGAGACATGCTCCGGCGGGACCTCTTCCGTCGGAGCAAAAAATGTCGCGGCAACGATCATCGCGCCGCCTATCATCTCCCGCACGCTCAGCGACTCGTTCGCCACCAGATAGGCGAAAACCGAAGCCACGACCAGCTCGAACAGGAAGATCACCGCCGCGCGCGTGGCCAGGGTATGCGTCACGCCGTACTGCACGAGCAAGGTGGTCGCCACCAGCGCCACGCCCAACAGCAGCATCAATAGCCAGTAACTTGCAGGGATTGCCGCCAAGCCCGGTACGGCCTTGTCCGAGAGCGGCAGGAACAGCAGTGCCAGCAACGTAACGCCCCCCCAAACCGCGAGGGATTTCTGCGGCAACGACAACTGCGTCGAGCGCCGTGTCAGCACGTTCGTCAGGGAGAACGCGATTCCAGACGAGAGCGCCAGCCATTCTGCGTTATTGCGCGGCAAGGGGAAGCCCTGAGAAGGCTCCCACAGCATCACGAACGCGCCACCGAGCGAAAAGGCGATCACGAGGAAACCGCGGCGGCCGGCATGTTCGCGCAACAGGAAACGGGCCAGCACCAGCGTCCATAAAGGCGACAGGTAGAACAACAGCATCACCCGCATCACCTCGCCGTCGATCACGGCCAGCACGTAGGCCAGGTTGGTCCATCCTGCCGCCACAGCCAGCGACAGCAGAGTCAGCGGTGCACGCCCCAACTCGCGCCAGTGGCGAAAAAACAGAACCAGACCGATTGCCAAGGCGGCTGCGTAGGTCAGCAGACTGGCATAAGCGCCGGGAATGCCGGCCTCCTCCAGCAAACGGTAGGGGTACCAGATAATGCCCCACATGGTTGCCCCGAACAGCAGGCCGAAGGTCGCCAATGCCGGATGTTTTGTTGCGGAATCTTTTATAATGCCCACCATGAACGCTAACCTCGAAAAACTCCATCCCTACCCGTTCCAGAAACTGCGCGACCTGTTCTCCGGCATCGAGCCGAATACGAGCTTCAAACCGGTCAACCTTTCCATCGGGGAACCCAAACATGCAACACCGGCACTGATTCAGTCCGCGCTGACGGACAATCTCGCGGGGTTGGCGAATTATCCCACGACATTGGGCAGCGCCGAATTGCGCATGGCGATTTCCGCCTGGCTCGTGCGGCGCTATGGCATTCCGCCTGTCGATATCGACAAGGAAATCATACCGGTCAATGGCAGCCGCGAGGCGCTGTTCGCCTTTGCGCAGGCCGTAGTCGACGCCAGCCGCAATCCGGTGGTCATCAGCCCGAATCCGTTTTATCAGATATACGAAGGCGCGGCGCTGCTGGCGGGTGCCGAACCCTACTATCTCAACACCCTGCCGGAAAACGATTTCCGCATGGATTATGCCTCAGTGCCCGAATCCGTCTGGAAACGCACGCAGCTGCTCTATGTCTGCTCGCCGGGCAACCCGACCGGCAAGGTGATGAATCTGGACGACTGGCGCGAAGTGTTCGCGCTGGCCGATAAATACGGCTTCGTGATTGCATCCGACGAGTGCTATTCCGAAATCTACTTCGACGAAGCCAACCCGCCGCTGGGCGCGCTACGCGCTGCTTGCGAACTGGGCCGCGACTATACCAACCTCGTCATGTTCAGCAGCCTGTCCAAGCGCTCCAACGTTCCCGGCATGCGCTCCGGCTTTGTTGCGGGCGATGCGAAAATTCTTGAGAAATTCCTCCTCTACCGCACCTATCACGGCTGCGCGATGAATCCTGCGGTGCAGGCGGCCAGCACTGCCGCCTGGAAGGACGAAGAGCACGTGCTGGACAACCGTCGCCAGTACCGCGAAAAGTTCGAGGCCGTGCTGCCGCTGCTGAAAAACGTGCTGGACGTGAACATGCCCGATGCGGCTTTCTATTTCTGGGCACGCACTTCCGGCTCGGATACGGACTTGGCCGTAAGGCTCTATCGTGACTTCAATGTCACGGTGCTCCCCGGCAGCTATCTTGCCCGTGAAGCACATGGCATCAATCCTGGGGCCGGTTTCGTTCGCATCGCGCTGGTCGCCCCGCTCGCGGAATGCATGGAAGCGGCACAGCGCATGCAGGCGCTGTAACTACACCTTCTCCGAATAGAACCGGAACGCGTTCCTGCCCTGCTCCTTGGCCCGGTACATCGCCGTATCCGCGCTGAAGAGCAGATCATCCACCGTCGTGCCGTCCTGGGGATAAATGCCGATCCCCAGACTGCATGACATCGTCATTTCCCTGGTGCCGACCATGAACGGATCCGCAAAGTAGTCGATGATTTTTTGCGCGATGCGCGCCGCATCCGACGGTGAATTGAGGTCTTCCAGCAAGATGGTGAATTCATCGCCTGCGAGCCGTGCCAGCGTATCGGCATGACGAATGCAATCCTGCATGCGGGCCGCAGCCACCTTGAGCACCTCGTCGCCCACCGCATGGCCGAAGGTATCGTTGATCTCCTTGAACTTGTCCAGATCGACGAACATCACGGCAAAGCGCGTCCGGTTGCGTTCCGCCTTGATCAGCGTCTGCTTGAGACGGTCCAGGAACAGCAGCCGGTTGGGCAGTCCGGTCAGATGATCGTAATAGGCCAGATTGCCGAGTATCTGCTGATGGTTTTTCAGCTCGTCCACCCGCGCCGTCAAACGTGCGGCCATGGACTGGAAGGTCGAGGCGAGATAGCCGATTTCATCGTTACGATTCACTGGCAAGCCCGCCATCGGCTCTCCTGCCGCAAAGCGCTGCACGGCCCGCGCCATTGCATTCAGTGGCCTGGACAGATAAAGCGCCAGCGCCAGCGCAATGCCGATCGCAACCAGGCTGAACAACAACGTGATCTGGATCATGTTCATCCCCAGCGTGCGCGTTTCCTGCAGCACGGTATCCAGCGGCGTCAGCAACCCGAGAAGGACGAAACTTTGCTCGGCATGCGAAACGAAAGGTACTTTGACGAAGGCGGCTGCCACGCCGCGATCGGGACGGGCGATATCGCCGGTGTTCAATACGGCCTGTTCGCGATCATCACGCTCCAGCAACGGACGCAACCTGGGAATGTCTTCCTGTATGCGGTAACGCACTCCCTTGTCGAAACCGAAAGTACGAGCCGCCACAGGGCGAACCAGATAGTCCCCCTCCTGATTGGTCAGCACAAGTTCGATATCGCGGGGAATATCTTTGCGGATGAAAACAAACAGGCTGTTAAGGTCGACATTGACCACCATGACGCCGAAGATGGAACCATCCTCGGTCTGCACCGGCGTCGCGATACGTAACGTCGGCTGCCCCATGCCGGCGTGCGACCCCTGTTCATGGTTGAGGCTGATGCTGGAGATATAAAACTCGCCGGGCGCAAGCCTGATGGTCTTGAAAAAATAGGGGAAATGGGCCTTTTCCTGGAGATCGTTGCCGCGAATCACTTCGATGTCGTCCCCGGTACGATCCACCCGCACTATTTCCCGCCCATAGTCGGCCAGCCCTATCAGGCGCACCTGAAAATATTCGGGATGAGTCCGCATCATGCTGCTCATCACGTTTTCCAGATGCTTGCGGTATTCGCTCGCCTGACGAATATCGGAGCGGCCAGCACCCAGGCTGCGAGCCGCAGGCAGCGAAGCGAGGAATTTCACGTCGCTCGCCACCGCGGCGATAGAATGGCTGAAGCGCAATGCAAGCACCCGGGTCGCGGTAAGCAGCTTGTCCTGCGATGAATCGATCAACATCTGCCGGCTTTGGGTATAGGCATACAACCCCATGAGCCCGGTTGCCAGTATCCCCAGCAGCGCCAGCCACACCCCTAGCTTGAACCCTACGCTCGAACGCATCCGCTACTCCACGAGAGTGTCGCCCGAAAAGATGCGGTCCCACATCTGCTTGCGCTGGGTGAAATTTTCCACCGGCTCCAGCCAGATGATCTTGTCGTGCGGCCGAGCCGCCGAGAACTCCTCAATAGTGTTGGCAAGCCCATGCATTCTCGGCAGACGCTCGCTCACGGAGCGCTCCAGCGTGTAGTTGATCCATGCCTCGGCCAGCTTCCGGTTGCGCGCGCCTCGCGTGACCGTCCAGCAGTCCAGCCAGGCCAATGCGCCCTCGCGCGGAATCGCGTAACCGACATCGGCCCCGGCATCGCGCAGCGCCTTGAGCTGTTGCGAGCCGTAATTGGCGTAGATCAATACTACGTCGTTCTCGACGTACAGCCTCACGGCTTCCTGCGGCGAGGAATAAAAAGTCAGGACATTGCGGCGGAGGTCGATCAGCTTGCGCGCCGCCTTGGCAAATCCGTTCCTGTCCAGTTGAAACGGATTGGCGGCTCCGATCAGCATCGCCGCGAGGGAAAAATTGTGATTACTGCCGTTATAGGCAAGGACGCGACCGCGATACGCGGGGTCCCACATAGCGGCGATGGATCGTGGCGGCTCCTTGACGCGCTTCTGGTCGTAGATCAGCCCCATCTCGGAATAAGTATAGGGAATGGCGTAGACCTCGCCGTTGTACACCAGGCCGGGAATGGCTTCGAGATTCCGAAAGCGCGCCAGTTGGCGGATGCGATTCGGGATGTTGGCAAGATTGAGCGGAACGCTAAGCCCGCGGTCGATATAGCGCTGCAGTTCGGCCGTATTCACCGCGAACACATCGAAATCAGACGCATTGTTACGATTGATCTTTTCCCAGAGATCGTCATCGGAGTCGACCTGCACGACCTCCACGTCAACCTTATAGCGTCGCTCGAATTCCTCCACCACCTCGGGATCGGCATATCCGTCCCACGACACTACCCTGAGACGTTCACGTGCTGAAGCCTCACCGCTCAGAAGCGCGAGTATCAACGCGGACATCCAGATCGAGTGCGAATTGAAGATGCTCATCATCCTTGCCAGGAAGCGGGAGGCGATGCCATGACAATAGCAGATTTTTCCGGGACTAAGCTCCGGGAGTACAGGCTCGGACGCGGCAATAGTACGTATGCCTCACTGCGCGCCGACGAAGGCGGATCAGGAGATCAGATCGACAATCTCGGTGATGGCGAGCGCCGCGACGTCGTGCAGCTTTTCGTTGTGAGGGGCGTTGAGGTCGATCAGTTCCATGATGCGTGAGTAGCTCGATTCGACCATGACTTCGAAGCCATCCTCGTTCTTGCGGCGGATGCCGAACTTGACGCGCTTGCGCTGTTCGGCCGACAGCTTGCCCAGCAGGTTCTTGGTCGCCCAGATCGCGCCGCTGCGTGCGAAGTCGCTGAGGCGCGCGGTGTGATTGATAGTGTCGCCCAGCACCGTGAACTCGACCTTGGTATCGACGTGGAACACGCCCAGCCATTCCAGGCCTTCGTTGATGCCGGTGTTGAGGTAGAGCTCATGCGTCCAGTTCTTGCGCAGCTGCCACTCCTTGCTGATGCGGCGCATCGCGTTCTTGATCTCCTGGGCACAAGTCAGCGCATTCAGGATGTAGTTGCAATCCGGTTGCGGGAAGAAGTAATACACCATGCCATCGCCTACATGCTTGCCGTGCGTGCCGTAGTATTTGCGGAAGATGGGCTCCATGGTCGCCCAGATTTCGTTGATGAGCTCGAAATACTCATCCGCCGGCAGCTCCGTGCAAATACGAACCGAGTTTTGCAGGTCGGCCACCAGCACTGCCACATCGGTCAGCACGGGCATGCGCTTCTTCAGCAGATTGCGGATGACCTCGTCGCGACGCTCCAGCAGATGTACAAGGTTGTCACTCCCCAGCGCCGGCGCATAAACGAAGAGTATGCCTTCGCGATAGTAAGAGGCATGTACCGCATAATCGACCTGATCGCCTTCGAGCCCCTTGAGACTCAGCGGAAGCTTGACCAGGGAACCACTCGGATAAACATCCGCCGGAGACTGCGACGACGAGATTTGCGTTTGCGCCTGCTGCGTGAGAAAGCCCATCAGGTCATTACGGGTCAGGCGCCCACGGGCGAGCATCAAATGAATTTGTACCAGAGCCTCACGATTCACCGACTCTTGGCCGTATGCCCCTTTGAGCAGATAAACCAGCGCGTTGCGTTCCTTGATATCGCTCGGCAAACGGTCGAAATCACCCAGCAACTCGATGCGGGCCGCCTCGTTGTACCAAGTGATCTCGAAGTTATAATTGACCATGTAGGCGGGAAAAGGAATCTGGTCAATCGTGAAACGCTGACTGCCAGTGAGCCCAAATCCGGCCTCCCGCATGGACATGGGGTCAGCATCGCTTTCGCGCACAGCAGCGGCAGATGCGACAGGAGCGCGACGCTCGCGTGGAGTCGACGTGCTGCTGCCAGCTGACACGGCCGATGGATAATCGGCCCGCATGCGCCGGGCAATCTCAGCCATTTGAACGCCCTGTTTCTTGAACTGCTGGATTCGGGCGATGCGTTCCACCGTATCGTCCGGGAAATAGCCGATCTGACGAGCCCGCGTCATGGCATCCGCCCCGGGGTTCTTCACCACAGGCCGAGGCAGCAGTCCTTGCGCAATATAGTTATTGAGCGTCGCTCGGGAAATCCCGGTTGCTTGCATCAATTCGAGACTCGTCAACATCCTTAGACTGTCCAATATAAGTAGACAGTTCAAATAATACTGAGTCGTGTTAGAAAATCAATAGATTTTTATTGAAATTACTGAATATTTTTCAAGGCATCGATAAAGTTATCGACTGCAGCGAATGTTTCTTTAGACAATTCACTACTTATACAGTCTAACTCCACCAGATCTTCCATTCCTCGCAGCCAAGTCAGTTGGCGCTTGGCGAGCTGCCGAGTCGCAGCCACTCCACTCTCCCTAAATGATAGACTGTCCAACTCACCGTCGAGATATTGCCAAGCCTGCCGATAGCCTACACACTTCATGGAGGGCAGAGAAAGATTGAGCTCATAACGTTGGCGCAACCCCTTGACCTCATCGACAAGCCCTTGATCCAACATGATATCGAAGCGCTTTTCGATACGAGCATGCAAGACTGCGCGATCGGAAGGCTGTAATGCCAGCTTGAGTAGCCGATAAGGCAGTTTTGACTGTCCAACAATATCTACGAAATGCGCAGACAGCGGTTTCCCGGACAAGATATAGACCTCTAGCGCGCGCTGTATGCGTTGTGAATCACCGGGCTCCAGCCTTGCCGCCGTATCCGGATCAATGGCTGCCAGTCGTTGATGCATGGCAGGCCAGCCAAGCCGAATCGCCTCTTCCTCAAGCTGCCGCCGCACATCCGCATTAGCGCGCGGAAGCTCGCTCAAGCCTCCTTCCAGCGTCTTGAAATACAACATCGTGCCGCCAACCAGCAATGGCACCCTGCCTCGCTTCGTGATGTCTTCCATCAGCCCTAGCGCATCGGCGCGAAACTGGGCAGCGGAATAGGACTCTTCCGGAGAAATGATGTCGATCAGATGGTGAGGCGCTCGCTCCAGCGTCGCAGCATCCGGCTTGGCCGTGCCGATATCCATTTCCCGATATACCAGCGCGGAATCGACGCTGATCAACTCAACCGGCAGACGCTGCGCCAACTCCACAGCAAGGCCGGTTTTGCCGCTCGCGGTCGGCCCCATGAGAAAGATGGCGGGAGGCAGCGTTGCATCGTCCCGAACAGAAAAAGTAGTACTCATGTCATGCGCGTTAAAGGAAACGCGAAAGTTTAACGCACGATAGAGATACCGATGCGGAATTGATCGCTCTTGCGCTCATCGTAGTTGAGCAGCGTTTCTCCGTAGCCGGTGAAGTACTGAAAGTGGATGAAGCTGCCGATGTTGGAAAAAACTTCGGTACCCAGCGGATAAGAAGCATCGAGCTGCGCGGTGGCATAGCCTGATGTTCCTTGCAGGTAATTGAGAGAAAACTTCCAGCCGTCATTCCAGCCGTATTGCCCACCCCAGTTCACGAACCCGCGATAACGCTGGATGTCGGAGTTTTCCTCCTTGTCCAGATAGGCGCGTATCCTGGGATTGAAACTGAGCACGCTGCCGTCGGCGAATTCATGCTGCCAGCGTGGCTCGAAGAACAGCGTATCGATGCTGCGCGAGTCCTCGTCCTCTTTGCCGTTGGATTCGTGCTCATAGCCGGCCTTCCAGGTCTGGGGCAGCCACTTCGGCCCTTCCATCTTGCCCTGCCAGAAAAGCGAAGGCCGATAGCTGGTATCGCGGAAAGGCTTGGAATCCTCGCCGAGATCCCAGAATGAATTCTGCGTATAACCGAAATAGAGGCCCTTGAGGAAAGGAGCCAGTTTGACCACGGCTCCCTCAGGCGAAAACAGCCGATAGTTGAAGCTGAGCTGGAAGCGCGCGTCGCCATGTCCGCCGACGACAAAGTACATCGGCTCATTGACGGAAAGCGCCGGCAGTTGCGCATCCTCCAGCACAACCGTTTGCTGCGCCGCCTCCTCGCTTTCGGGCGTGTCGATCTTAGGCGCCAACGTGATGGGTTGGGTCGTGGCTAGCGGCTCTACCTTGATTCCGTTTTCAGCCGCCACGAGTGCCAGACGATTGGAAGATACATCCGCCAGTTCCGCCCGCACGATTCCTTGCGGCTGCGCTTCCAGCTTGCCTGAATAGCGACGACGCAAACTGTCCACCGCCTCATCGGCTGCTTGTAATGGGATACGGATTTCAGAACCGTCGGCGGAGAGCAGCCGAAGGTGCAATACAGCCGGCCATACGGACTTGTCGGATGGCCTGACCACATGCAACTCGATCTGCTGGCCGGCGGCGATGGATTCAGACTGGCTCGCGATCAGCCAGCCCGAATCCGCAGCAAGCGCCGGAGAAACCAGCGCCGGCAGCAGCAACAGGAAAGAATACGCCCGGACAGAATTCATGGAGAAGCTCCTTATGATTCTTGTTAGGGCGTATTTTCGCGCTAGAGTTTTTCCAAGTGAAGCATAGTCTTGATGACACTGTCCGGATTCAGCGAAATGCTGTCGATTCCTTCCTTCACCAGAAACTCGGCGAACTCCGGATAATCGCTCGGTGCCTGACCGCAGATGCCGATCTTGCGGCCCTTCTTTTTCGCCGCACGGATCACTTGCGAGATCAAAGCCTTGATTGCCGGATTACGCTCATCGAAGATGGGTGCAACGATCTCGGAATCGCGATCCAGCCCCAGCGTGAGCTGCGTGAGGTCATTGGACCCGATGGAGAAACCGTCGAAGATTTCCGCGAACTGCTCGGCCAGAATCACGTTGCTGGGGATTTCGCACATCACGTACACCTCCAACCCGTTCTCGCCGCGCTTGAGGCCGAACTCGGCCATCGTCTCCAGCACCTTCTCGCCCTCTGCGATGGTACGGCAGAAAGGAATCATCATCTTGACGTTGGTGAGGCCCATGCCGTCGCGCACGCGCTTGATCGCCGCACATTCGAGGCCGAATGCCGGCTTGTAGCGCGGGTGCGAATAGCGCGAAGCGCCACGGAAGCCCAGCATCGGATTCTCTTCCTTGGGCTCGTAGTGCTGGCCGCCGAGCAGATTGGCGTATTCGTTGGTCTTGAAGTCGCTCATGCGCACGATCACGTCGTTCGGATAGAACGCCGCCCCGATCGTCGCAATCCCGCGCGACAGCTTGTCGATGAAGTATTCACGCTTGTCGTCGTAGCCGTGCGTCTGTTCTTCGATCGCATGCTTGAGGCGCTGGTCGCGCAGGTGCTCGTAATCGACCAGCGCCATCGGGTGAATCGCGATGTCGTGGTTAATGATGAATTCCATGCGCGCGAGGCCAACGCCCTGATTCGGAATCTTGGCCAGTGCAAGCGCCTGTGCCGGATCGGCGACGTTCATCATCACCTTGACAGGCGGCTGCGGCAATTGGTCGAGCTTGAAAGTCTCCACCTCGAACGGCAACGCCCCTTCATACACGATACCCTGCTCGCCTTCGGCGCAACTCATGGTGATCGGCATGCCGTCTGCGAGGCGATGCGAACCATCGCCGGAGCCGACGATCGCAGGCACGCCCAGCTCACGCGACACAATGGCCGCGTGACAGGTACGACCGCCCTGATCGGTGATGATGCCCTTGGACTTGCGCATGATCGGCTCCCAGTCCGGGTCCGTGCGCTCGGTCACGAGAATATCGCCCTCGACGAACTGGTTGATGTCGGCCACGGAGCGGATCACGCGGGTTCGGCCGGAGGAAATCTTCTCGCCGACCGCCGTGCCAGTCAGCAGGATCTTGCCGCGCTGCTGCAAACGATATTCGGTATAGGTCAGGCCATCGGATTGACCATGGATGGTTTCCGGGCGAGCCTGCACGATGAACAGCTCGCCAGTCTCCCCATCCTTGGCCCATTCCATGTCCATCGGCGTCCAGCAGCCATGCAGCTTGGAATAATGCTCCTCGATGATGATGGCGTAGCGCGCGAGCTGGAGCACTTCGTCTTCGGTAATCGTGAACTTGTCGCGCATGGCCGGATCGACGGCCACCGTCGCAGTCTTGCCGCCATGCTCGTAAATCATGCGGGTAGCCTTGGAGCCGAGCTTCTTCTTGAGAATCGGCTTGAAGCCGTTGGTCAATGTCGGCTTGAACACCAGGAATTCATCCGGAGTCACGCTGCCCTGCACGATAGGCTCGCCCAGACCGTATGCTGCATTGATCAGCACCACATCCTTGAAGCCACTTTCAGTGTCGATGGAGAACATCACGCCGGAAGCCGCGAGATCTGAGCGCACCATTTTCTGGATCCCGATCGACAGCGCAACATCCATGTGGTCGAAACCGTTGGCGTTACGATAGGAAATTGCACGATCGGTAAACAGCGAGGCGTAGCATTCCTTCACTGCATGCAGCAGTTGGGTTTCGCCGTTGATGTTGAGAAAAGTCTCCTGCTGACCGGCGAAACTCGCATTGGGCAAATCCTCGGCAGTGGCCGAACTGCGTACGGCAACGTCCACGTCCTTGCGGCCATAACTCGCACTCAGCTTGGCATAAGCTTCAAGCACGGCCTTTTCCAGATCCTCCGGCAGCGGCGCATCCAGCAGCAACTCGCGCAGGCTTTCACCCGTTTCCTGCAGCGTGCGTACATCGCTTTGGCTGTTCACGCGTGCCAATATTGCTCGCATACGGTCGCGCAGGTTGCTTTTGTCGATAAAGTGCCAATAGGCCTCGGACGTCAGCGCGAAGCCGTTGGGAATCTTGACGCCGCGTTCGGTCAAGGTCTGATACATCTCGCCCAATGATGCATTCTTGCCGCCGACTTGCGGCAAATCGTCGAGACGTATCTGCTCGAACCAAAGGACGTGCTCCATTTAAAACTCCTCAAAAATTATCATTGCATCAATTCATTGCATACAGCTGGTTACGGAACCCTTGGCGCATACTCGTCCATCCGTCCAGGTCGCCTCATCCAGGCGCGCTCCTTCGAGCTTGGCACCGCTCAGATCGGCCTGCGCCAGATTCGCATGCCGGAGGTCGGCATGCGTCAGGTTGGCATTCCGCAATCGGGTACCGACCAGTTTTGCATCACGCAGATCAGCCCCAACCAGCAAGATGTCGTCTTTCAGGCATCCGCTCCAATCCACGCCCTTAACCGCAGGCAATTGGCAATCGACCGGCCTGACCTGCAACCCCACCTTGATCGGGTTGACGGGGCGGTTGAACAAAATAAACAACAGCGCGATAAAGGCAAACGCAGCACCCAACCGCCACACGAAACCGTACCGATGGCGCTGGCTGCGCATCCATAGCTCGAACTCGCCTCGCCATTCGCGGTATGCATGCTGCTCCACCGTTTCGGGGGTTTCGCGGCGCTCCTTGCCGGTTCGCTTGTCCTGCTCCTTCGGAATTTTTCCGGCGCCGCGCGCACGTGGGTCGGGTGATTTCCGATCATCCAGCCAGCGGAGTATGGCCTTGGCCCGCTCCTCCGACCATTCTGGATCGGCATCGGCCGCCGTGCCTTGAACCGTCAGAAGGTTCCGCACGCCTTCCGCCAACTCCGGAACCTCTTCCACACGCGTCCAGTACATCCCGTCCAGGCTAACTTCATCCTGCTCGCTCAGACGACCGAGTACGATAAAACGGCAAACCAGCCTCTCCGGGAAAGGCCCCAGCATCTCACCGCGTTGACGCAGATACCAAAGACGGTAAATTTCCATGAGCGCCGATCCTGACTGAAAAAGCCTTATCGTTTTTTACAGGACAAACCCACGATGTTACCCAACTTTTGCACAGATTGTTAGTTTCCATACCACACCCTAATCGTACTAGGGAAAATTCAGTTGCAGGGACTGCCGTTTCATTGCAGAATCCAGAGCCATATCGATTTGGCTAATACTGCTACGCAAGGGCTCGCTACATGAATCTGATTGTTGGCATCATCATACTGTTCGGCAGCGTTCTTGGGGGGTATGTGATGCACCACGGCAAGCTGGGAGCCCTCTACCAGCCGACCGAGTTGCTGATTATCGCTGGCGGCGCATTCGGTGCCTTTTTCATTTCCCACCCCATCCCGATCGTCAAGAAATCGTTCGCGCAAGCTCTGAGTCTGCTCAAGGGGTCCTCCTACAACAAAGCCAAATACATGGAACTGCTGGGGCTGATGTATGCCCTGTTCACCAAGATCCGCAAGGATGGCCTCATCGCGCTCGAAGCCGATATTGAAAACCCTGAATCCAGTGCAATTTTCGGCCAGTTCCCGGGCGTTACTTCCGATCATCATGTGCTCGACTTCATCTGCGACTACTTCCGCCTGATGGTAGGCGGCAGCATGAATGCCTTCGAAATCGAAAACCTCATGGATGTGGAAATGGAAACCCATCACGAGGACGTCCACAAACCCATCGGTGCTGTCCAGGGCGCCGCCGACGCATTGCCTGCATTCGGTATTATCGCGGCGGTGTTGGGGGTCGTGATTACCATGGGCGCTATCGGCGGCCCACCTGAGGAGCTCGGCCGCAATGTCGGCGCCGCACTGGTCGGTACCATGCTGGGTATTCTGCTGGCCTACGGCATGGTGGGACCGATCGCGACCGCGCTCAATCATCGCGCCGAGGAAGAGGCCAAATACTACACCTGCATCAAGACCTGCATCATTGCCTATCTGAATGGGTACGCGCCTCAGGTGGCCGTTGAATTCGGCCGCAAGGTACTGCCTTCCTCGGTACGCCCGGGCTTCCTCGAGCTTGAAGAACACGTCAAGCAGAAGAAGTAATTCGCCCTTTCCGAACCCTATAGCAAGTTAATGCCGTCATGGCTGAAGATACCAAGCCGATAATTGTCAAAAAGGTCCGGAAAGGCGGCCATGCTCACCATGGCGGCGCCTGGAAGATCGCTTACGCCGACTTCGTAACGGCGATGATGGCATTCTTCCTTCTCATGTGGCTGCTCGGCAGCACCACCAAGGAAGAAAAACAGGCCATTTCCGACTACTTCCAGAACCCTAGCCCGATCGCGGGGCCCGGCGGCGCCAGTACCAGCATGATCAAGATCGGGGGCGGCAAGGATGTCACTTATTCCGAAGGCGATACCAAGCGCGGTTCCAACCAGGATGACAAGGTAGACAAAAAACAGGAGACCACGCCCGAAGTCGGCCAGATTACCCAGATGGATAAGCAGCGCCTTATTCAGCTGAAAAAAGAACTGGAAGAAGCGATTGAAGCCAGCGAAGCGCTGAAACCCTTCAAGGAACAACTGCTACTCGAACTCACCAAGGAGGGCCTGCGCATCCAGATCGTGGACAAGGAAAATCGCCCCATGTTTGCGAGTGGCAGCGCCATGCTGCAGCCATATGCGGCGCAAATCCTGCGCGAGATCGGGCAGGTCATCAATCAGGTACCCAACCGTATCAGCCTCTCCGGCCATACCGATGCGACCCCTTATTCCGGTACCTCACAGGCCTACAGCAACTGGGAATTGTCGGCGGACCGGGCGAATGCTTCGCGCCGGGCGCTTACCAGCGGAGGTATGAGCGATGAAAAAATGGCGCGCGTAGTCGGCCTGTCCTCGGCGGTCCTGTTCGACAAGGCCAACCCCTACAATCCGATCAATCGCCGCATCAGCATCATCGTGCTTAACAAGGAAACTGAAGACGCCATTCTGCAGGATGAAGGCAAACTGGAGCAGACTACCGCTGAAGCCATGCAGAAACCACAGCCGGCACCGGCACTTCCCCCGCCTCCTGGCGTTCCCGACATCCGGCCCAATATCGAGCCGCAGGCTCAGCCGAACAGCAGGCCCGTTCCTTCTTCGTCGGCCACTTCGGCCGCTGCAGCGGCTTCCGCAGCGGCCGAAGCCGCTGCAAAACGCTGACCCTCGGCTAATAGCACATTCCTGACAGGCGCATAGCTGCGCCGATGCATTGGAGATGCACCATGCAGCGCGAGCAGGGCCAGATGCTCCGCAGTGGGATACCCCTTGTGCCGCGCAAAAGCATACTGCGGATACTCTCCATCGAGACGCCGCATTTCTTCATCGCGCGCGGTCTTGGCAAGAATCGACGCTGCGCCGATTTCAAGGACACTGCTATCCCCCTTCACCACGGCTTGTGTGGGATAGGCGACTTTGGGGCAATGCAAACCATCTACAAGCACCTCATGCGGGGCATGTACCAGCCCCTCCACGGCACGCTTCATGGCCAACAAGGTAGCTTGCAAGATGTTGATGCGGTCGATTTCCTCGACGGTAGCATACGCGATACACCACGCCAGCGCCTTTTCCTTGATGGCTTCCGCCAGCACATCGCGCTTTTTTTCTGAAAGAGTTTTGGAATCGGCAATGCCTGAAATCGGGCGCATGGGGTCGAGGATCACGGCCGCAGCATAAACAGCACCGGCCAGGGGTCCCCTGCCCGCCTCGTCCACCCCGCAGATCAGCCGTCGTGCCTTCATGATTTCAACATGCCCAAAATGGCCTGCGCCGCCTTCTCTTCAGTGTTCTGACGCAACATAACATGAATTTGCTCGAACTCACGGCGTATGCCTGCGACGGCTTCCTTGTCAGCCACCAGTTTGAGCACGGTCTCGGTCACCTTTTCCGCATTCGCATCGTTCTGCAGCAATTCGGGCACCACAAATTTTCCTGCCAGAATATTAGGCAGCCCGACATAAGGCAGATAGTTCATGTGACGCAGTATCTGCCAGCTCAAAGGTGACATGCGATAGGTAATTACCATCGGTTTTTTCAGCAATGCCGCTTCCAGCGTTGCCGTGCCTGAGGCCACGATAACGGCATCGGCCGCTTCCATCGCCAGGTGCGAATGGCCGAACAGGATATTGATCGGCAGTTCCTCCGCATGATGCTTTGCGATAGCCGCCTGGAACTTCCAGCGTGTTTCCTTGGAAACCACCGGAACGAGGAAATGCGCATTCGGCATCTGACGATGGATCAGCATCGCGCTACGAACAAACAGATCCGCCATGTAGTCAAGCTCGCTCTGGCGGCTGCCCGGCAGTAGTGCGAACACCAGCCGATCCGCCGGCAGCTTGAGGTCATCCTGCGCGCGCAGTTGATCCGGCCCCATGGGAAGCACGTCCGCCAGCGGGTGTCCGACATACGTGGCGGGCACGCCTGCCTGCTCGTACAAGGGAACCTCGAATGGGAATAGCGCCAGAATATGGGATGCCGCACTCTTGATCTTCCCCATCCGCCCCTTGCGCCAGGCCCAGATGGAAGGACTGACATAATGCACGGTCTTGATCCCGGCGACTTTCAGCTCCCGCTCCAGACCAAGATTGAAATCGGGCGCGTCGATACCGATGAAAAGATCGGGAGGATTGCGCTTGAAGTGCGCCAACAGCTCACGCCGAATGCGAAGAATGCCGAAGAGATGTTTCAGCACCTCGAAATAGCCGCGAACAGCGAGGCGCTCCATCGGGAACAGCGACACCGCGCCTTCCGCTTGCATTTTCGGCCCGGCAATCCCGACGAACTGGAGGTCTGGACGCTGCTTCTTCAGCGCCCGAATCAAATGACTGCCCAGCAGATCGCCGGACGCTTCGCCGGCTACGATCCCGATCACTGCCATGAGAATTAGCGGACGATGCCGCGAGTAGAAGTATTGAGGAAATCGAGGAGAATGCCGACTTCCGGGCAAATCTTGTGCTGCTCGGCCAATTGGACCTTGGCCTCTTCCAGCGTCAAGCTCGACTTGTAGAGCGTCTTGTAAGCGCGCTTGAGCTGCAGCATCGCCTCAGGCGAAAAACCACGGCGCTTGAGCCCTTCCGAATTGATGCCGTGCGGCTTGGCATCGTAGCCGGCCGCCGTCACATAGGGAGGAATGTCCTTGAATACCACAGAGCCCACCGCCGTAATGACGTGTGAACCGACTTTGCAAAACTGATGAATCAGGGTGAAACCACCGAGAATGGCATAGTCGTGAACAATCACATGGCCCGCAAGCGAAGAATTGTTCGCAAAAATGGTATTGCTGCCGATCTGGCAGTCATGTGCGATATGCACATAGGCCATCACCCAATTGTTGTTGCCGAGGCGAGTTGCACCTGCATCCTGAACCGTGCCGCGATTGAAAGTGCAGTATTCGCGTATGGTATTTCCATCGCCGATTTCCAGCGTAGTCGGCTCGCCCGCATATTTCTTGTCCTGCGGCTCTTCACCGAGCGAGCAGAAATGGAATATGCGATTGTCGCGACCGATGGTAGTAGGGCCCTGAATCACCACATGATGACCGATGCGCGTACCGCTATCGATGCGCACATCGGGGCCGATCACGGAAAAAGCTCCGATTTCAACATTCGAGGCGATTTCCGCCTTCGGATCGATGATGGCACTTGGATGAATCACTTGATGACCTTCAGCGTGCAAAGCAATTCGGCTTCAGCCACCACTTCGTCATCGACCAGCGCCTGGCCGGAGTATTTCCATATGCCGCGCATGATGCGGTCGATCTTGACCTTGAGCACCAGCTGATCGCCCGGAGATACGGGCTTCTTGAAACGAACGTTGTCGATGCCGGCAAAGTAGTACACCGAGTCATCCGACGGTTTGCGCCCCATCGTCTTGAACGACAGCACGGCCGCAGCTTGCGCCATGGCCTCAACGATCAGTACGCCCGGCATGACCGGGTGATAGGGAAAATGGCCGGGAAAGAACGGCTCGTTGATCGTGACGTTCTTGATCGCGACGATTTCTTTTTCCAGCTCCAGCGAAACCACACGATCCAGCAGCAGGAACGGGTAACGGTGAGGCAAATGTTCGAGTATCTCGTGGATATCCATGCTGCTCATTTCTTTTCCTTTTTCAAGGCCTCGAGTTCTTTTTCGAGTTGGGCGATACGGTCGGCCATATCGCCAAGATGACGAAGATGCGCTGCCGTTTTCAGCCATTTGTCATGCGGCTGGAAAGGCATCAGCGCGGTATACGTGTCCGCCTTGCCCAGCGAACGGGTAATCATGCTTCCGGGGGAAATAGTTACGTCATCCGCAATTTCGAGATGACCCAGTATCATTGCCGCCCCTCCGATACGACAATGACGCCCGATGCGCGCACTGCCGGCAATACCGACGCAGCCCGCGATCACTGTATGTGCGCCTATCCTGCAATTGTGGCCGATCTGGATCAGGTTATCCAGCTTGACGCCTTCTTCGATCACCGTATCGTCGAGCGCACCCCGGTCTATCGTGGTATTCGCGCCGATTTCCACCTGATCGCCGATGACAACTCGCCCTACTTGCGGGATCTTGACCCAGCGCCCTCCGTCTTCCGCATAACCGAAGCCATCGGCACCGATTACGACTCCAGAACTCAGCACACAGTTGGCTCCCAGTTCACAGTCAGGGTAAACGGTCACGCCGGCATGCAGAACGGTATTGTCACCGATGCTCGCATAGTCGCCAATGGTCGAGCCGGGGCCGATGACGACATTCTCTCCAATATGCACGCCCTTCCCGATGACGGCATGAGCACCAATCGATGCCGATTTGGGAACGATAACGGTAGAGTCCACGGCAGCACTCGGATGAACGCCTGCCATGGGAGCAGCCACAGGATTCAGCAGCGTCGAAACCCGCGCAAAATAAGCATAGGGATTGTCGGTAACGATACGAGGGAGACTCGTCGCTTTACTATCATTTTTCCCGACGATGACTGCGGACGCACCCGTAGTTTCCAGGAGCGATCGGTATTTCGAATCCGAGAGGAAGCTTAGATCACCGGTTGTGGCATTTGCTAGCGAAGCCATGCGGGAGACGGCCACTTCACCGTCGCCCAAGACCTCCCCCCCAAGCTGCGCCGCGATTTCCCGCAGGGAATAGCTGGCATGCATTGTCAGCGAATTACTTCTTGCCGAGCGACTTCAGTACCTTGTCGGTAATGTCGACCTTCTTGCTGGCGAAAGCAACACCGCTATAGACCACCAGATCGTAGCCTTCGGCTTCCGCCACGGAAGTTACCGCCTTGTTGATACGATCCTGCAGGACGGAAAGCTCTTCGTTCTTGCGCAGGTTGATGTCCTCGCGTAATTCACGCTGCTTGCGCTGGAATTCCAGCTTGTTGTTGGCGACATCGCGCTCACGGTTGCGGCGGTCGGATTCGGACATGGTCAGACCGTCCTTGTCCAGCGCAGCCTCCTGGTCGCGAATCTGCTTCTGCATGCGTTCCAGTTCCTGTGTACGCGGGCTGAATTCGCGTTCCAGCTTCTTGCCGCTCTCGGATGTTTGCGGAGCTTCCTGCAGAATCTTGTCCACCTGGACGTAACCCACCTTCAGCTCGGCGGCAGAAACGGCCATCGCGGAAAGCGACAAGCAACTCACCAACAAGAATTTCAACAAATTATTCAATTGACTTCTCCTGACTTTCAACCTGTTTCGTTAAAACTGCGAACCCAACTGGAATTGCAGTACTTCCGTCTTGTCGCCTTCCTGCTCATTAAGCGGCTTGGCCAGCACGAGCTTGATCGGGCCGAACGGAGAGTACCAGCTCACGCCGACACCGGTGGAGTAGCGCAGACAATCGCTGGCACCATCACAGTTGCCTTCGACATTCGCACCGCCAGTGTCGCCCCATACTGAACCAGCATCAAGGAAGGCACTCAGACGGAATTGCTTGGAGTCCTTGATAAAGGGGATCGGGAAGAACAACTCGGCATTCGCTACTACACGCTTGGTACCGCCCACGGCGTAATCATTGTCCGTGGATGAGTCGATGTCGCGCGGACCGATGCCGCTGGTTTCGTAACCGCGCACCGAATTGACGCCGCCGGCATAGAAATTCTTGAAGAATGGGAAGTCATTACTGCCATAGCTGTTGCCATAACCCATTTCGCCATTCAACATCAGCGTCATATTTTTCGTGACATCCTTGTACCAAGTATGCTGGTAATTGATCTTGTAATACTCCTGATCCAGCCCTGGCAAGCCGACTTCACCCGTCAGCTTCTGCAGCACACCTTTGTTGGGAAACAAAATGTTGTCACGCGTATCGTGCACCCAGCCGGCATCTAGCCGCAGCGTCGTGTTGTCGCAACCGGAAGGATCGCCATCACAATAGCGTTTGTATCGATCCGGACTGTCGGATTCCAGATCGATACTGGTGTAATCCAAGGTAAGCCCTGTGGTAAAGGTGTCGCGCTCGTTCAGCGGCACGCCAAAGCGTATGCCGGCACCATAAGATGAGGTCTTATAGCTACCTACATCCAAATAGCTGGAGTCTACATCCTTACGATAGAGGTCAAAACCGCGGCTGACGCCGTCCGGAGTGAAATAAGGATCGGTATACGACAAGGAATAGGTCGTATTCACCTTGCCGGTATTCACCTGCGCACTCACACGATTACCCGTCCCGAGGAAGTTGGCCTGATTGACGGTCACGCCCAACACCACACCTTCCGCACTCGACAGACCGGCACCGAACATCACGCTACCGGTCGACTTTTCCGTCACGTCGATATTCAGATCGACCTGATCGGCCGTACCGGAGACGGCCGGTGTTTCGATATTCACTTCCTCGAAGTAGTTCAGACGCTCCAGACGCTGCTTGGAACGATTGATTTTGTCTGCGGCATACCAGCCGGATTCGAGCTGGCGCATTTCACGACGCAGCACTTCGTCGCGAGTACGTGTGTTTCCGGTCAGATTGATACGGCGCACATAAACACGGCGACCGGGGTCCACAAAGAAGGTAAAGGCAACGGTATGTTTTTCCTTGTCCACTTCCGGCACGGCATTGACGTTCGCGAAGGCATAGCCGTCGTTACCCAGCCGATCGCCGATCGACTTGCTCGAAGAGGTCAGTTTTTCACGGTTGAATACTTCACCCGGCTGTACGGTAATCAGATTGCGCAATTCATCCTCAGGGACGAGCATCTCACCGGCCATCTTGACGTCAGTAACCGTGTATTTCTCGCCCTCACTGATGTTTACAGTGATATAAATGTCGCGCTTGTCAGGGGTAATCGAAACTTGCGTGGACTCGATATTGAATTCCAGATAACCCTGATTCATGTAGTACGAGCGCAAGGCTTCCAGGTCGGCTGTCAGCCGCTGCTTGGAGTACTGATCGTCCTTGGTCCACCAGCTCATCCAGTTCGGTGTCGTCAGGCTAAACTGCTCCAGCAGATCCTTATCGTCAAAGACCTGATTGCCGACGATGTTGATGCCGCGAATCTTGGAAACCACCCCCTCTTCAATGTCGAATCGTACGGCAACACGATTGCGTTCGAGAGGATTGACGACGGTCTTTACCGTCGCTCCGTACTTGCCCTGGCTAAGGTACTGCCGCTTGATTTCCTGCTCGGCCTTGTCCAGCATGGAACGGTCGAAAATCATGCCTTCGGCGAGGCCGATCTGCTTCAGCCCCTCCTTCATCTTGTCGCTAGGGAAAGCCTTGTTGCCGCTGAAATCGATCTGCGCAATCGCAGGGCGTTCCTGAACCGTGACGACTAGGACGTCGCCTTCCTGCTCCAGCCGTACATCCTTGAAGAAGCCAGTGGCATACAAAGCCTTGATCGCCTGCGCCGCACGCTGGTCGTCAATGGTTTCACCCACTTTGACCGGGAGGTAGTTGAACACCGTACCGGCTTCGGTACGTTGTATGCCTTCGACGCGGATATCTTTGATGAGGAAGGGCTCCATTGCCTGAGCGGATGCCGCATATAACCCGAGAACCAGGAGCGGAATGTGGCGGAGCTTGAGCTTCATTATTAGGTTCAGCCTGTGATGAGTCGGTTGATATCGTTATACAAGGCGCACGCCATGAGCAGGCCCAACAGCGCAAGTCCTATTCTTTGCCCGATTTCCATGGCGCGATCCGAAACCGGACTGCCCTTGAAAAATTCGACCATATAATACATTAAATGCCCGCCGTCCAAAACCGGGACAGGCAGCAGATTCAAGACTCCCAGGCTGATGCTGACCAGCGCAAGAAAAGTCAGGAAGGCCTTCCATCCCACTTGCGCACTCTGCCCAGCATAACTGGCAATCGTGACAGGACCGCTTACACCTTTCCATGAAATCGCTCCCGTCAACATATTGCCCAGCATTTTCAGGCTGAAAACGGATGTATCCCAAGTCTTGCCCAATGCATGCACGAAAGCGGAGCCAGGAGAATAACGGATTTCAACCAGCAGCTTGTCGAGTTCGGCTTGCTCCATGCGATAAGCTGCTCCAATCCGGCCGATGGTCTTGCTTCCCTCCTTGGCCGATTCCGGCGTGATCTCCAGCATCATCGGTCGACCGTCACGCTCTACCTGAATGGCCAGCAGGCGGCCAGGACTTTCACGCACAAGGGTTACAAAGCCTTCCCATCCTGAAACCGAGGCATTGTTGACCGACACGATGGTGTCGCCCACCTTCAACCCGCCCTTTTCTGCCGGGCTATTCGCAACTACCTCCCCGACTCGGGCAGGCATGGGAGGCTGATATGGCTTGAGCCCCAGCTGATCGAGAATGTCGCGCTCCGGATCATCATGCGCAAGGGACGAGATATCCAAGCGGTGCAGATGAAGTTCGCTTTCGCCATTGGCAGCCTCGATCTCAAGCGTGGATGCCTTCATGGATTGCTGCAGTATCTGCCAGCGCACATCCTGCCAGGAGCTGACCGGCTCACCCCCGACTTTGCGTACGACCTCGCCGGCCTTCATGCTGGCCCTTCCCGCAGCTGAATCAGGAGAAATATTTCCAAGCGTGGGTTTCAGCCCGGTCACGCCAGCCATGAAAAGCACCCAGTAGAGGAACACCGCCAGCAGCAGATTGGCAAGCGGGCCAGCCACGACGATAGCCATGCGTTTCCATACCGGCTGACGATTGAATGCACGATGCATTTCCTGCTCGGGGACCGGAGCCTCGCGCTCATCCAGCATCCGCACATAGCCACCGAGCGGAAATGCGGCGAGGATGAATTCCGTGCCGTCCTTGCCGAAACGCCGCTTGTAAAGCGCTCGTCCGAAACCAATGGAAAATTGCAAAACCTTGACCCCGCACAGGCGCGCCACCTTGTAGTGCCCGTATTCGTGGATCGTAATGAGCACTCCCAGGGTAAACAGGAATGCCAGCAAGGTCGTCATCAAACGCAGGCCTCAACCCAGGATTCGGCCACGCAGCGCGCAGCCTGATCGATAGAGATGAGATCTTCCAGACTTGCCGCTTCAGCAATCGTCATCGTGGACAGGGTATCCTCGATCATGCGCGGAATATCCATGAAAGCGATCTTGCTGGCGAGAAAAGCCTGAACCGCCACTTCATTTGCCGCATTCAGGATTGCCGGGGCGGTATCGCCGCGGCGCAAGGCTTCGAACGCGAGGCGCAGGCATGGAAAGCGGATCGTATCCGGCGCTTCGAAATCCAGCCGGGCGACCTTGAACAGATCGAGCGGACCGACACCGCTGGGAATGCGCTCGGGATAAGCGAGTGCATAAGCGATGGGAGTACGCATATCCGGATTACCCAGCTGGGCCAATACCGAACCGTCGATATATTCCACCATCGAGTGAATGACGCTTTGCGGATGAATTACCACTTCGATCTGTTCCGGGCTGGCGTCGAACAGCCAGTACGCTTCAATGACCTCCAGGCCCTTGTTCATCAAGGTAGCGGAATCGATAGTGATTTTGGGGCCCATGACCCAGTTCGGGTGATTAAGTGCCTGAGCAATGGTGACGTGCGCCAACTCGTCCATCGCAAGCTTGCGGAAAGGACCGCCAGAAGCAGTCAGCAGAATCTTGCTGACTCCGGCCTTCGCCAATCCCTGCTCGATATTGGGCGGCATGACCTGAAAGATCGCATTGTGCTCGCTATCGATAGGCAGCAAGATGGCGCCGCTCTGATGCACGGCATCCATGAACAGCTTGCCTGACATCACCAGGGTTTCCTTGTTGGCAAGCAGTACGCGTTTGCCGGCACGAGCGGCTGCCAACGAAGGACGCAGCCCTGCGGCCCCGACAATGGCTGCCATGACAGCATCCACTTCGGGCATGGAGGCTACTTTTTCAAGCGCTTCAGTACCGCACAAAACTACGGTTGCCAGCCCCTCATTTCTGAGTTGCTTGCTTAGCAATTCGGCAGCATCGGCATCGCCTACGACGGCATATGCCGGTTCGAAACGACGGCATTGCTCCAGCAAGGGTTCGACCCGTGAATTGGCAGTAAGCGCAAAAGCACGATAACGCTGGGGATGACGCGCGATCACGTCCAGAGTGTTCACGCCTATGGTCCCGGTGGAGCCCAGGACGGTAATATTCTGTATCTTGCTCATGCTAAGCCCAGTATGGCGCGATAAACGGGAAAATAGAAGAGCACGAGCGGCAAGGTCGAAGTCAGGCCGTCAATTCGGTCCAGCACTCCGCCATGACCGGGCAACAGATTGCCGCTATCCTTGAGGCCAGCCTGGCGTTTCAGCAATGATTCGAACAGGTCGCCCACAACGCTCAACACGACCAGAACGAGCAGCCCTGGAATCAGCCAGAAACTTACATCCAGAGTTGTGCACAAAACAAGGCCATACAAGGCAACGCCGCACAGGGCGCCTAGTACACCCTCCCATGTTTTACCCGGGCTGATAGCCGGCGCCAATTTACGACGACCAAAACGCTTGCCAGCAAAATAGGCTGCCGTATCGGCAATCCATACGGTAAACATCACGGCAAGAAGCAATAGCGGGCTGATCCGTCGCAAACCGTCCAGCGCCATCCAGGTGGGCAACAGTACCAACAGCCCGACGCCGGCCAGAAAAAGCCGGTTATCGATACGCGGCCGCAATATCAGCCAGAGCGGCACGGCTACGGCCCAGAAAATAGTGATGCCAATGATCAGCCAGGGCTGGGCTTCATCCACTGGAAGCAGGCTGCGAGTAGTCATGCACCACAGTAAACCCGCCCCAAGTGCAGCCATGGCCACGCTGAACAGCCGGATGCCCAAAGGGTTTAGTTTTATCAGTGTCGCCCACTCCCACGCGCCCATGCAAACCACGGCCAGCATGAGCAGCGCCCATTGAAAATTCGAAAGGTAAAACAGGCCGGCGAGAAACAGCACGAACAGCACAAGTGCTGTTCCGACACGCTCCTTAAGCATTGGAGCTCACCTGCTCGCTGGTTCTGCCGAAACGCCGCTCGCGCTGACGATAGGACTGGAGTGCTTGCGTGAATGCGTGGTGGTCGAAGTCGGGCCAGAGCGTATCGGTGAAATAGAGTTCGGTATACGCCAGCTGCCACAGCAGGAAATTACTGATCCGCTTTTCCCCACCAGTACGGATGAAAAGATCAGGCTCCGGCGCATAGTGCATGGAAAGGAAATTGGAAAGATCGCTTTCGCTGAACCCGTTCACGAGCTCAGGATGCACATGCAACATGCGCTGCACAGCCTGCTGAATATCCCAACGGCCGCCGTAATTGGCAGCAATGGTGAGCGTGAGGCGCGTGTTGTGCTGAGTCAGGCGCTCGGCTTCCTGGATGGCGTGCAGCAGCGGCGGATCGAAACGGGAACGGTCACCGATCATCACCAGGCGAATCTGGTTCTGGTGCAGCTTGACCACTTCGCGCTTGAGCGCCTCCATGAACAGCCCCATGAGGAATGAGACTTCCTCAGGAGGTCGCCGCCAGTTTTCGCTGCTGAAAGCGAATAACGTGAGGTACTGGACGCCCATGTTGACGCATTGCTTGACCACGTCGCGCACGGTTTCGACGCCGCGCTTGTGGCCCATGACGCGTGGGAGAAAACGCTTTTTGGCCCAGCGCCCGTTGCCGTCCATGATGATGGCAATGTGGCGAGGAATCTCGGGAGACTCGGGAATATCTTGTGTGGAACTGGCGAAGAGAGCCAAGGCTGCCCTTTCAACGGAAGGATGAAATGCAGTCAGACAAGGGTGAATGGTCTAGATTCACCCTCGTTCGACTCAGATAGCCATCAGGTCGGCTTCCTTGACCTGCAGGGCCTTGTCCACTTCGATTACGTACTTGTCGGTCAGCTTCTGGATTTCGTCCTGCGCACGGCGTTCGTCGTCCTCGCTGATTTCCTTGTCCTTGAGCAGCTTCTTGAGCTGATCATTGGCATCGCGACGCACGTTGCGTATCGACACCTTGGCGTCTTCACCCTCGCCTTTGACCACCTTGATGAGGTCGCGGCGACGCTCTTCAGTCAGCGCGGGCATCGGCACGCGCAGCATATCGCCACTATTGGCCGGATTGAGGCCCAAGTCAGACTCGCGAATCGCCTTCTCGATCTTGGCCAGCATCGGCTTTTCCCACGCCTGCACGGTGATCGTACGGGCATCGGCCAAGCTGACGCTACCGACTTGGCTGATCGGCACCATGCTGCCGTAATACTCGATCATCACGTGATCCAGCAAACCAGCATGCGCACGGCCGGTACGCACCTTGGCGAGGTCGGTCTTGAGGACCTCGATCGCGCGCTGCATCTTCTGTTCTGCGGTTTTCTTGATGTCATTCAGCATGTCAGTCTCCTCGAGTTGCTAGGGTAGCACATGCGTGCCTTCGTCTTCGCCCATCACCACGCGCTTTAGCGCGCCTTGCTTGAAGATGCTGAACACACAGATCGGCAGCTTCTGGTCGCGGCACAGGGTCAGCGCGGTTGCATCCATCACCTTGAGGTTCTTGATGATGGCTTCGTCGAATGTCAGTGTCTTGTAGCGCATCGCATCGGGATGCGTCTTGGGGTCGTCGGTGTAGACGCCGTCTACCTTGGTTGCCTTGAGCACGATATCGGCATTCATTTCCATGCCGCGCAGCGCAGCAGCCGTATCGGTCGTGAAAAACGGGTTGCCGGTACCGGCTCCGAAGATCACCACGCGCCCTTCTTCCAGGTAACGGATCGCCTTGCCGCGAATATAGGGCTCGGCCACCTGCTCGATGTTGAGCGCGGACTGTACGCGGCTCACGAGGCCGATCTGACGCATCGCGTCCTGCAGCGCCAGCGCGTTCATCACGGTCGCCATCATGCCCATGTAATCGGCCGTGGCGCGATCCATGCCGGCCGCCGCCGGCGCCACGCCACGAAAAATATTGCCCCCGCCAATCACCACCCCGACCTCGACGCCGAGATCGACCACTTCCTTGATCTCGGCGACGATGCGCTCGATGGTGGCACGGTTGATACCATAGCTGTCCTCGCCCATGAGGGCTTCGCCGGACAGCTTGAGCAGGATACGTTTGAAGGCGGGGGTCGTCATGCTTTGCTTACACCTTGGCAGCAGCAGCCACTTCAGCGGCGAAGTCGGTAACCTTCTTCTCGATGCCTTCGCCCACGACATACATCGTGAAGCCGGCAACGCTGGCACCCTTGGACTTCAGCAATTGCTCGATAGTTTGCTTGCCGTCTTCGGCCTTGACGAACACCTGATTCAGCAGGGTCACGTCCTTGAGGAACTTCTGCACGGTACCTTCGGCGATCTTTTCCAGCATCGCTTCCGGCTTACCGGCTTCCTTGGCCTTCTCGATCGCCACGCGGCGCTCGGACTCGATCAGTGCGGCATCGACGCCGGAAGCATCCAGCGACTTCGGCTTGGCTGCCGCGATATGCATCGCGATGTCCTTGGCCAGCGCTTCATCGCCGCCCACCAGATCCACCAGCACGCCAATCTTGCCGCCATGCACGTAGCTAGCCAGCTTGCCTTGCGCCGGAACGCGCACGAAACGGCGAACGGTCATGTTTTCACCGATCTTGCCGACCAGTTGAGCACGCACTTCGTCAGCAGTGGAATCGCCGATCTTGAGTGCGGACAGGGCTTCCACATCAGCCGGATTGTTGTTGGCAACCAGATCAGCCAGGTTCTTGGTCAGTGCCAGGAAGTCGTCGTTCTTGGCCACGAAATCGGTTTCGCAATTGACTTCGACCATGGAACCCAGCTTGCCGTCTGCACTGATGAAGATACCGACGGTACCTTCAGCAGCCACGCGGCCAGCGGCCTTGCTCGCCTTGTTGCCGAAACGCACGCGCAGAATTTCTTCCGCACGGGCCATATCGCCTTCGGCTTCGGTCAGTGCCTTCTTGCAATCCATCATCGGGGCGTCGGTGCGCTCACGCAGTTCCTTCACCATGCCTGCGGTAATTTCCGCCATCGTAATTCTCCTTACTTGAATTCTTGATTCCGCAAATTGCGGATACAAAAAAGGGGCTTGCGCCCCTTTTTCAGGGTTTGTTACTGCGCCGCCGATTCTTCGACGAACTCTTCTGCGGAGGCGGCCTTGACGATCTCGTTGATCGACTGGCTACGGCCTTCCAGGACAGCGTCGGCGATACCGCGTGCGTACAGACGGATTGCACGGCTGGAGTCGTCGTTGCCCGGGATGATGTAGGACACGCCTTCCGGAGAGTTGTTGGTATCGACGATGCCGATCACCGGTATGCCAAGCTTGCCGGCTTCGGTCACGGCGCCGGACTCATGGCCGACGTCGACGATGAAGATGGCATCCGGCAGACCGCCCATATCCTTGATACCGCCGATGGAGCGTTCGAGCTTCTCGATTTCGCGCTTGTAGCCCAGGATTTCCTTCTTGCCCAGGCGTTCGAAGCTGCCGTCTTCCATCATGGCTTGGTAGTCGGACAGACGCTTGATGGACTGCTTGACCGTCTTGAAGTTGGTCAGCATGCCGCCCAGCCAGCGGTGATTAACGTAAGCGCAGCTTGCGCGCTCGGCTTCTTCCTTGATGATTTCGCGAGCCTGACGCTTTGTGCCGACGAACAGGATGCGGCCCTTGTTGGCGGCCAGCTGACGCACATACTTGAGTGCGTCTTCGAACATCGGCAGGGTTTTTTCGAGGTTGACGATATGGATCTTGTTACGGTCGCCGAAAATAAACGGCGCCATACGAGGGTTCCAGTAACGGGTCTGGTGGCCGAAGTGCACCCCGGCTTCCAGCATTTGACGCATGGTCACGGACATTTTATATACTCCTGTATAAGGTTAAGCCTCCACACGTCCCCAGAAACCCGATATGGGCACCCTATACGTGAACGTGTGTGGGAATTTCCCGTTCAAATTAAACGGGCGGCGTATGCTACCATAAACACCTTCGCCCCTTCAAGGCAAAACCCCGTAAATCAGCCGTTACTGCCCATGTCCATCACGATCAAAAACGACACCGATATTGAAAAAATGCGCATCGCCGGGAAGCTAGCTTCCGAGGTGCTCGACTACATCACGCCTTACGTCAAACCCGGCGTCACGACCGGGGAACTCGACCGGCTATGCCACGACTACATGGTGAACGTGCAAGGCACGATTCCCGCGCCTCTCAATTATGCCCCGCCGGGACACATCCCCTACCCCAAGTCGATCTGTACCTCGGTCAACCAGCAGGTGTGCCATGGCGTACCTGGCGACAAGATTCTGAAAACCGGCGATATCGTCAATCTGGATATTACAGTCATCAAGGATGGCTACCATGGCGATACCAGCCGCATGTTCTGCGTCGGCACCCCTACCCCGCAAGCGAAGCGCCTGTGCGATATCACCTACGAGTGCATGTGGCTGGGCATCGCCCAGGTTCGCCCCGGAGCGACCTTGGGCGATATCGGCCATGCCATCCAGAAGCATGCGGAGGCGAGCGGTTATTCGGTCGTGCGTGAATTCTGCGGCCACGGCATCGGCAAGAAGTTCCACGAAGACCCGCAAGTGCTGCATTACGGCAGACCGGGTACCGGCCTCAAACTGCAGCAAGGCATGATCTTCACCATCGAGCCGATGATCAATGCCGGCAAACGTGATATCCGCCAGATGGGCGACGGCTGGAGTATCGTGACCAAAGACCGCAGCCTGTCCGCGCAATGGGAGCACACGATTCTGGTCACGGCTGACGGCTATGAAGTCATGACGGTTTCCGAGGGCACGCCACCCCCGCCCGCCTTCATCCCCCGCTGAGCGCCTTGACCCACGACATCGCATATTGGCGCCAGCAACTGCAGGCCCAGCAATCCGAGCTTCGCACGGCATTTGGCGGCGTCGCGGATACAGCCCGCCTGCTCAAGCAGCATGCCCGGCTGGTGGATGAGCTGCTGCGCGATCTCTGGCAGCAAACCGATCTCCCGCCTTCGCTTTCGCTGTGCGCGGTGGGCGGGTACGGGCGCGGCGAGCTCTTCCCCTATTCCGATGTAGACCTGCTAATCCTGCTGCCGAACGATCACGACGCGGCATTCGATCAGCAACTGGAGCCCCTTATCGGCATGTTCTGGGATATCGGCCTCGCCGTCGGCCACAGCGTACGCTCCCTGGAAGAGTGTCTGAGCGAAGCGGCTCAAGACGTCACCGTACGCACCAATCTGCTGGAAGCGCGCCACCTTACAGGCGACAAGGCGCTGTTCAAGTCCATGCAATCCCAGTTGCACCAGCAACTCGATCCTGCCGCCTTCATGGAGGACAAGATACGGGAGCAGAACCAGCGCCACGCCCGTTTCAATGATACGGCCTACAACCTTGAGCCTAACGTCAAGGAAAGCCCAGGAGGATTGCGCGACCTGCAGAATATCCTCTGGATCAGCCATGCGGCCGGCTTGGGCAACAGCTGGAACGCTCTTGCCGAGAATGGGTTGATCACCTACAAGGAAGCGCGCCAGATCCGGCGACAGGAACTCTATGTGCAGATGCTGCGCACCCGCCTTCATTACCTGGCGAAGCGTCGCGAAGACCGGCTGCTGTTCGATTTCCAGAATGAACTGGCGGCACAACTGGGGTACGTTGCCACCTCTAAAAAGCGCGCCAGCGAACAGATGATGCAGCGCTTCTACCGCAGCGCGAAGTTCATCCGCCTCATGAACGAAATCCTGCTGCAAGCATTGCAGGAACGCCTTCTGCCGAGGCAGACGCAGCCGATAGATATCAATACGCGCTTCCAGGCGCATCATGGCCTGCTGGAAACACGCACGTCCAATCTGTTGCCGCAGGAGCCCAGCGCCATCCTGGAAGCCTTCCTGCTGCTCGAACAGCATCCGGAACTGAAAGGCTTCAGTGCGAACATGCTGCGCAACCTGTGGCGCGTGAAAAATCTCGTCAACCGAGACTTCCGCATGGACGTGCGCAATCGCAAGCTGTTCATGGAAATCATGCGCCAGCCATACGGCATTACCTCAACGCTGCGCCGCATGAGCCGCTATGGAATTCTGGGGCGCTACATTCCTGCTTTCGGCCGCATCGAAGGCCAGATGCAGCACGACCTGTTTCATGTCTACACCGTAGACGAGCACATTCTCAACGTACTGCGAAACCTGCGCCGTTTTCTCCTGCCGCAGTTCACGCACGAGTTTCCGCTTTGCAGCCGCCTGATCTCCGAATTCGACAAGCCGGAACTGCTGTACCTTGCCGCCCTCTTTCACGATATCGCCAAGGGCCGCGGTGGAGATCACTCCACTCTGGGTACCGTGGATGCACGCCGCTTCTGCAAGCTGCATGGGTTGTCCAAGGAGGATGGCGCGCTGGTCGCGTGGCTAGTTGAACAGCATCTGGTCATGTCCCGCACCGCGCAGAAATCGGATCTTTCCGATCCTGCCGTGATCGAAAATTTTGCCCGCATCGCCGGAACGGAATATCGCCTGACCGCGCTCTATCTGCTGACAGTCGCCGATATCCGCGGCACCAGCCCCGCCGTCTGGAACGCCTGGAAGGCCAAGTTGCTGGAAAACCTGTTTCTTTCCACGCGCAAATGGATACAAGGACAGTCGGCCACCGCGGATACGGAACTGGCAGCGCGTCAGCAGCAAGCTGCCGAGCGCCTCAGCCATTACGCGGTGATGCCGGAGACTTACCAGGAGTTGTGGAGCAAGTTCGGCCGCAGCTATTTCCTGCGGCATGAAAGCCACGAAATCGCCTGGCATACGCGCTTACTGCTGTCTCACATGAATTCGGACAGGCCTGTAGTGCGCGCCCGGCTCAGCCCGGCAGGCGACGGCATTCAGGTGATGATTTATACGCACGACAGCGAAGACCTCTTCGCCCGCATCTGCGGCTTCTTCGAACGAGCTGGCTACAATATCGTCGAGGCCCGCGTGCACACTACTCTGCATGGCTATGCACTGGACAGCTTTCTGGTGCTGGACGAGAACAACAACGCGGTCCACTATCGCGACCTGCTCAGCTATATCGAATATGAACTGACCTCGCAGCTGGAAAACGTTCAAGGTCCGCAAGCTCCGCTGGATGGGCGCGTCAGTCGTCAGTTGAAGCATTTCCCGATGAAGGCGTCCGTTACTCTCGAACCGGAGAAAAACAGCAACAATCTGCAGCTTTCCATCATCGCCGGCGATCGCCCCGGCTTGCTGTCGCGTATTGCACAAAGCCTGCTTCGCCATGGCGCGCAACTCCACACGGCCAAGATCAACACGCTGGGGAATCGGGCCGAGGATACTTTTCTGATATCCGGGCCGAAAGGAGAAAAGCTGTCGCAGGAAGCGGCAGCCGCACTGGAAAGCGAATTACTGGGGCAACTTTGAGTCGAGCCTGGGAGGCATAAGCTCGCTATCCATCCCATGCTCCAGCCGGTAAATCCAGGCCAGCAACTCAGCTACAGCCATATAGAGCTCCGGCGGAATATGCTGATCGAGGTCGATCTGCATCAGCAACGACACCAGTTCCGGCGACTCGTGCACGAACACGCCTGCATCCTTGGCCCGATCTATGATAGCCTGCGCCAGCAGCCCACGCCCCTTCGCGACCACCTTGGGTGCCGCTTGCCCCGCCTGATAGGCCAAGGCCACAGCCAGCTGGCGATTATCCTTGCTCATGACGGATATTGAGTCCTGCCAGAGTCAAGCCGGAAGCCGCAAAACGCTGGGAAAGTACTTCCTGGGCATTGCGCAATCGAGCCGCTCCTGCCTCCTGATCTGCGGCGATATCGATTTTGATCATGCCGTTGACGAATGCCAGTTTGGCATTCACACCGCCAAGTGAGGGCAGCTGCAAATTGAGCCGCGTTTGCCAGTGCGCAGACTCCGCATCCTCGCCTCTTTGCCGATGCGCTTCCTCTTCGATTTCCCACTTCATTTCCTGCCCCGGCCAGATCTGCCCTTGCCACACGATCTGGCGCGTATCCAGCGTCTGTAGCTGTTGCTGAACCAGTTGGACCGATTGAGGATGAAGCGATTCGGATTTCGGGAGATCGGACCCGGCTGCCATACTCAGGTTTTCTGCAGCTTTGGCAATGACTGTCTGGCGCGTATCCGTCTGTTGCTGCAAAAGCGGAGAAAGCTTCCCCTGCGGTTCCTGCAACAGCGAATCGACCGACCGCTCACCGCTCAGCCATTGAACCTGATGCGACTCGTAAAACAAGCCGCTCTGGCTCACGGCCTGCCGCAAGGACTGGGCAAGAGTCGTCGTGTCTGATGGCGGCCCCGTCATCACGGGGACAGCTTTCGCCGTCTGGGCAACCTCCCCGGCCTCGCCCCCCTTCTGTAGCAAAGACCCCAGGAACTTGGCCGTTTCGCTGAGCGACACAGAATTATTGGCCGCCAGAGTGTTGGCCAAGTCTCGCGTGAGGGTAAATGTCAGGCGAGGATTGGAAGAGAGATAGGTCAATTCCAGCGTGTCGCCGGTTTGCGTATTGCCGGGAAGATTGAGATCCAGAATCTGGTCGCCGACCTTGACCTCGAACCGCCCGTTCGGAAGGCTCGCCAGCACATAAGCAGGCAAGCGCTGCCCCGGCGTCCACTCCGGGGTCTCGACGGCACTTTGCGCCACCTCGATCAAAGGCGGCGCAGAAGTCTTGATCAGCAGCTGCAGCTGATTCTGAATATCGTTATGAATCATTCACGTGGACCATGCATGGAAACGATCAGTTCGGCTTCTCCGCGCGATATGCCGCAACTTTCGGAAATGCGCGATACATCACGCCCCAGGCGTGCCATCTGAATGGCGCGGTTGTATGGCGTCTCTTCCGTACTTTCGGACTGCATCTGCTGGATGTATTGCTCCAGAACATCAATCCGCGCGCCGAGTTTTTCCACCTCATCCCTCAGGACGCTTACCTCGTTGGCCTGATCTGTCCCTGCAGAACTTCGTTTCCGCAACAGCCCGCTCCCAGTACGCATGAGCAGCAACATTTCGGCTATATAAACCGCCAGAAAAAGAACGACAACGATCAGCAGCTCTCGCCAGGTGATGACTATGCTTTCCATGGCATATTCTCGAACACTTTAAATTTCGGCATGAAAATGCCACGCAATCACTAGAAGGTACAGTTAAGACCAGCTTATCACATCAGGCGTAATCGTCGATGTGACCTTCGCCATCGTGCCGGTCATTACTCGGCTGGGTTTCGTCCTGCGATTGCTCTTTGCGTTGCCGGCGCGGCCTGGGCTCATCCTCCCTTACACGAGGAGGCTTGAACGGAGAGATGGGAATATTGAAAGTACGAATGGGATCGACCGGATCGGTCGCCGCGTATCGTATTAATTGCGGCTGTGGTTCAGCCTGAACGGTAAACATCTGCCAGTTTTCGCGAGTTGCCCATGGTATCAATACCTCGGTCATTTCGGTCTGCCACGCTTTGCTTAGGCCGCCGACTCATCATGCTTTAATTATCGGGGAGCAACAAAAAAACTTTAGGATGAGCTTGAAAGCTTTGGCGGAAGCGGTGAGATTCGAACTCACGGAGGGCGTGAACCCTCGGCGGTTTTCAAGACCGCTGCCTTAAACCACTCGGCCACGCTTCCAGTTTGAGGGGATTGTGCTTTCTACCACTCAGAAAGAGCGGCGGGAAAGCGGCGCCATTCTAACACAGAGAATCAGTCGTCCTGTATGTCCTGGCCGGGGAAAAGAACGTCGGTGTAGCCCAGATTGCGCAAGTCCTTGATGCGCATCGGGTACAGGATACCGTCGAGATGGTCGCACTCGTGCTGCACGACACGCGCATGGAAGCCGCTTGCAATACGGTCGATCGCATTGCCGTACTGATCAAAGCCGGTGTAATGAAGACGTGCAAACCGGGGAACGATGCCGCGCAGGCCGGGAACGGACAGGCAGCCCTCCCAACCATCTTCCATTTCGTCGCCGAGCGGTTTGAGCTTGGGATTGATGAGTACGGTATAGGGCACCTGCTCCGCATCCGGATAGCGCGGATTCTTGCCCACGCCGAAAATCACGACGCGCAGGCTGACGCCGATCTGGGGCGCGGCAATACCGGCACCGTCCATGGCCTCCATCGTGTCGTGCATGTCCTGAATCAAGGCATGGAGTTCGGGCGTATCGAATGCCTCGACCTCGGCTGCGCGCTGCAGCAGTACCGGATCGCCCATTTTTCTGACAGTTCTGACAGCCATCTTCTAGACGCTTCCTGAAAAACGCATACGCTTATTCGGCATGGATCTCGACCAAATGTTCCAGAATATGCCGCACACGGATCATCGCGTCGCTCAGCACATTGCCGATGGCTTCATAATGAATGCCCTGAGCGCTGGTTCCGCGCCCCGCTGCATGATTGGCGACCACGCCCACTGCGGCATAGCTGATTTCCAGTTCACGCGCCAGCGAGGCTTCCGGCATACCTGTCATGCCAACCATGGTAGCCCCGTCACGCTCCAGGCGATTGATCTCCGCTGCCGTTTCCAGACGGGGCCCTTGAACAGCCGCATAGACTCCTCCGTCGATAAATTTCATGCCTGCCGCCGTAGCCGCTTCCATGCAGAGCGCGCGCATTTTTGCGCAGTAGGGCTCCGTGAAATCGATATGGGTAACAGGTTGATCGATCATGTCATGGAACGTCTGCTTGCGCCCCCAGGTGTAGTCGATGATCTGGCTGGGAATCACGATGGAACCAGGAGTGAGATCGGGATGAATTCCCCCAACCGTGGCCACTGAAACGATTTCCTTCACCCCTTCGGAATACAGCGCCCACAGATTGGCCCGATAATTCACCAGATGCGGCGGTATGGTGTGCCCATAACCGTGCCGTGCGAGAAATACGACCTTGTGGTTGTTGATATTGCCGTAGGTCAGCGGGCCGGAAGGCTCGCCGTAGGGGGTACGGATGACCTGCCGATGGGTGATTTCGAAGTTCGCAAGTTGCGTGAGGCCTGTGCCGCCGATAATGCCGAGCATGGTATTCCCGTAGGTTGAATTTCAACGGATTGTAACGCAAAGCCCTGCGGAGCAAAGATGGGTTATGGCATACTGCCGCCTATGAATTCCGCCGTCACCCGCGACAGCCTCAAGCTCGCGAACACCCACTACGAAAATTTCCCCGTTGCATCGGTTCTGCTGCCGCTGCGTCTGCGCAAACCGATCGGGCTTATCTATGCATTTGCCCGCCAGGCCGATGATTTTGCAGATGAAGGCGATTTATTGCCGGAACAGCGCCTTGAATTGCTGGACGGTTTTCGCAAGGAACTAGACCGTATTGCGGCCCGGACTGCGCCTGAAACCGAGTTCTTCCGCACGCTAGCCGCGATGATCGACGAATGGGCTCTGCCGCTGGAACCGTTCTACGATCTGCTCGACGCGTTCAGTCAGGATGTGGTCAAAACGCGCTACGAGAACTTCGGCGAGGTGATGGACTATTGCCGCCGCTCCGCCAACCCTATCGGCCGGTTGATGCTGCACCTCTATGGCGAGGCGACGCCACGCAATATCGGCCATGCGGATGCGATATGCTCTGCGCTGCAGATCATCAATTTTCTGCAGGATGTGGCGATCGACTACCGCAAGGATCGCATCTACTTCCCGCTCGACGAGATGGGTAAATACCGTATCAAGGAAAGCCAGATCGCAGCCAGCGATGCCGGCGGGATGTGGTGGAATTTCATGCAGTTCGAAATCGAGCGCGCGCGCAAGCTGTTGCAGTCTGGCGCACCGCTGGGCCTTGCGCTCAAAGGGCGTATCGGGCTGGAAATGCGCACGATTATTGCCGGAGGCGAGCGCATCCTGAGCAAGCTGCACAAGAATCGCGGCGACATGTTCAACCACCGGCCGGTGCTGACTCCCAGAGACTGGGGTTATATGCTTTACCGCGCCGTGAGGGCCAAATAATGAGCCCACACGAGTATTGCCAGCAAAAGGCTGCCGCCAGCGGCTCCAGTTTTTACTATAGCTTCCTGTTCCTGCCGAAACCCAAGCGCCAGGCTATTACCGCGCTGTATGCCTTTTGCCGCGAGGTAGATGACGTTGCGGATGAATGTACCGATATCAATATTGCGCGCACCAAGCTCGCCTGGTGGCGGGCGGAAATCAGCAACCTCTACGCGGATAACCCGCAGCATCCTGTCACACAGGCGCTTGCAGAAGCGGTGCGCACCTACAATCTGGCCGAAGAGCATTTCCTCGAAATCATCGACGGCATGGAAATGGATCTCGACCAGAACCGTTACCGCGATTTCAAGGAGCTGCAACTCTACTGCTACCGGGTAGCCAGTGTTGTCGGCCTCCTCTCCGCATCCATTTTCGGCTACAGCGACCGGCACACGCTGAAATATGCGCATGACCTGGGCCTTGCCTTTCAGCTTACCAACATCATCCGCGACGTAGGCGAAGACGCGCGCCGGGGGCGCATTTATTTGCCCATGGAAGAACTGGCGCAGCATGCGGTCAGCGAAGACGACATTCTGCACGGCCGCGAAACCGATAACGTGCGGCGTCTGCTGGAGTTCCAGATCGACCGTGCGCAAGACTATTACCGTCGCGCATTCGACGCTCTTCCTGAAGCGGATCGGCGCGATCAGCGTACCGGCCTGATCATGGCGGCGATCTACCGCGCGCTGCTTGACGAAATTCGTAGCGGCGGCTGTGAAAAAGTGCTCAATCAGCGTATTTCGCTTACGCCGCTGCGCAAGTTGTGGCTGGCCTGGAAAACATGGCTCAAGGGCTGAAGCCTTGCAGGTAGCCGTCATCGGCGGAGGCTGTGCAGGGCTGGCCGCCGCAGCCGCATTGGCAGAACAAAACGCTCCCGTTACCGTATTCGAAGCGGCAAAACATCTGGGCGGCCGCGCGCGCGGACTGGAATTCAACGGCAAGCGCCTCGACAACGGTCAACACATCCTGATCGGGGCCTATCGTGACACCTTGCGCCTGATGCGTCTTGCTGGCGTAGATGAATCGAGTGCGTTCCTGCGGCTGCCGCTGCAACTGATCCAGCACGGGCAATTTCGGCTGCAAGCGCCTCGATGGTTGCCTGCGCCATTGCACATCCTGTACGGTTTACTGCGTGCCGAAGGGTTGACGCCAAGCGACCGTTTCGCGGCATTGCGCTTCATGGCCGCAATGCGTCTCGACAATTTCCGCCTGACGCAGGATATTCCGCTCGCCTGTTTTCTCGCTGAGCACAAGCAGCCTAAGCACGTCGTTGACTGGCTATGGGAACCGCTTTGCCTTGCCGCATTGAATACGCCCTTGGCTCATGCCAGCGCCCAGGTTTTCCTGAATGTTTTGCGCGACAGCTTCTCCAGAAGCAAACGTGACAGCGATCTGCTATTGCCTCGCCTCGATCTTTCCGCCTTGCTGGCCGAACCTCTGGGTCGTTTTATCGAGTCGAAAGGCGGCCTTATCCAGCGCGGAACGACCGTCACTTCAATTTCCCGCCGCCAGGATGGTTATACCGTCCATGTGAACGAAAGCGAGCAGCATTTCAGCCATGTGATCCTGGCGGTACCGCCCTTCCGCCTAACCAGGCTTGCCTCCGGCCTCGGAGAACTCGCCAGTGCAGCACAAACCTGCGAAAACTACGACTACCAACCTATTGCCACGGTCTATCTTCAATATCCCAAGCACGTATGCCTGCCCCACCCCATGCTCGGCCTGCCCGGCGGGCTTGTCCAATGGGTGCTGGACCGCGGCAGCCTGGATGGACAGGCCGGACTTTTGTCCATCGTGATAAGCGCAGAAGGGCCGCATATGGAATTAAGCCAGGAAGCGCTGGCGGATACGGTCACTCGCGAAGTCGCGCGTGCCTTTCCCGCCTTCCCGCCTCCTCTCTGGCACAAGGTCATCGTCGAAAAGCGTGCGACCTTCGCCTGCCTGCCGAACATGCCGCGTCCCGCTCAACAGACGGATAGCCCCAATCTCTACCTGGCCGGCGACTATACCGCAGGCGATTACCCGGCCACGATCGAAGGTGCTGTCAGAAGCGGTCTTACCTGCGCGCAGAAGATTCTGGCTTCCTGACCTCGGCGTTTCTGCTATGCTGACTTCATGACGGCACAACTGTATGAGTTTCTGCTGCACTGGGGCGTAATGAGCCTTTCGCTCTGGGTCGCCAGCTACATCTTCCGCGGCCTGACTTTCTCCAGCAAATCCTCGCTGCTGGTTTCCGCGCTCATGCTGGGCTTCGCCAACGCCCTGTTGCGCCCTATTCTGGTGTTTCTCACCCTGCCGCTCACGCTGCTCACCTTCGGGCTGTTTTTGCTCGTCATCAACGCCCTCCTGATCATGCTGGTAGCGGCGCTGGTAAAAGGCTTCAAGGTATCGGGATTCTGGACGGCCTTTTTCGCCAGCATCTTCATCGCCGCCTTCAGCTTCTTTATCGAACTGCTGCTCCCCGGCAGCCATCCCGTCATCATTTCCACCGGCGACACGCTCAGCATCTAATTGCTAAAATGCGCGCTTCACCTTTATGGAAAGCGTCATGAACTACCAGCCCCCCCATCGTCATTTGCAGGATCGTGTCATTCTGGTCACCGGGGCTGGACAAGGCATAGGCAAGACCGCAGCACTCGCTTTCGCTGCACAAGGTGCTACCGTTATCCTGCTCGGACGCAAGGTGAAGAAACTCGAGGCAGTCTACGATGAGATCGAGGCTGCAGGCGGACCGCTGCCGCTAATTTTTCCAATGAATCTGGAAAAGGCCGGCGAAGACGATTACAAGGCGCTGGCGGAAGGCATCTACCAGCAATTGGGACGGCTCGACGGCATTTTGCACAATGCCAGCCGCTTCGATAATCTCAGTCCGCTCGAAATCCAGACGCTGGAACAGTTTTCCGGAATGCTGCAAAGCAACCTGATGGCGCCATTCGCCCTGACCAAAGAGTGTCTCCCGTTGCTGAAACGTGCTCCGGACGCTTCGGTAATTGTGACTTCCACTACTGCCGCTCATCATCCGGCTGCTTTCTGGGGCGCTCATGCCATTGCAAAGAGCGCAGCTGAAACCATGGTGAAAATCTGGTCGCAAGAGTTGGAAACTTTCCCCAACATCCGCATCAACACGGTGATTCCCGGCCCCGTGCAATGCCCGCAGCGCAAGCTGTCGCACCCCGGTGAACTGCATGCCAACCTGCCTTCGGCCGCAGCCATCATGCCTCTTTACCTCTACCTGATGGGACATGACAGCGCTGGCGTGACTGGGCAGACCTTCGAGGCGCAAAAACCGCAGGAGGCATGAAACCATGCCGTTGGCTATCGTTGCGTTGATGGTGACGTTATTGGCTTGGCCCTGTTGGGCCGATGACGAATTCAGCCTGCAAGCCGATTACGCCGACTCAGCGCTCAAGGCGCTTCGTTTCGATTACCGCAAGCCGCCCTTGCCTTCGGGCGTCTATGTCAACGGCAAGCTTTCGCCGGGTTCAGGCTGTTACGCCCGTATTCCCGGCAGCGATAACCTGACCCCATTCCTGAAAACCATCCAGAATCAGCCGGGGTATTACGCTGTAGCCGACACGATAAAGCGCATGCGGCAGGCAATGGACAAGACCGATCTGGATATCTGGCAGGAAGTGCTGTGCGTGGCGGTTGATACCTTCCCGGAAACGGTAAAGGACAATCCTGGAAAATGGAGCTCCGTACCGATCTATCGCGATGGGCAGCGCCAGGGAGCCTGGAATGACGTTTTTACCGTGGTGCGCCCCAACCATCTCTACTCGATCACGGTGCATCCGCGCAACCAGCCGGGCGAGACGCCTCAGCTATACAACCGCTGACCCTATTCGCGCAACGTTGCCATCGCCTGATCCACGCGCTCTACCGCCACGACTTCGAGACCGGGAATAGCCTGCTTGGGCTGATTGGATTTCGGCACGATGGCCTTGGTGAAACCCAGCTTGGCGGCCTCCTTGAGGCGCTCCTGACCGCGTTGTACCGGGCGCACCTCTCCAGCCAGGCCGATTTCACCAAACACTATAAGTTTATCTCTTAATGGTTTGTTTTTAAGAGAAGAAACAATAGCCATCAATACTGCAAGGTCTGCCGCTGGCTCTGCAATCTTTACGCCGCCAACTGCGTTGATGAACACATCCTGGTCGAAACAGGCCACGCCCGCGTGGCGATGCAGCACCGCCAGCAGCATCGCCAGCCGGTTCTGCTCCAGTCCCACGCACAGACGCTTGGGATTGGGAGAATGCGCCTCGTCCACAAGGGCCTGCACCTCCACCAGCAGCGGCCGCGTACCTTCCTGCGTCACCGTGATGCAGGAGCCCGCCACCTGCTCGGCGTGATGCGAAAGAAAAAGCGCGGAAGGATTGCTGACTTCACGCAAGCCTTTTTCCGTCATCGCGAATACGCCCAGCTCGTTCACGGCGCCAAAACGGTTCTTGAACGCACGCACGAGACGGAAGCTGGAATTGGGGTCGCCTTCGAAGTACAGCACGGTATCGACGATATGCTCCAGCACGCGCGGTCCTGCCAGCGAGCCTTCCTTGGTCACGTGACCGACCAGAATGACGGTGATGCCCAACTGCTTGGCGATACGCGTCAGTTGCGCCGAGCACTCGCGCACCTGTGCCACCGAGCCCGGCGCGGATTGCAGCGCTTCGGAATACAGCGTCTGGATAGAGTCGATCACCGCCACTTCCGGCTTGTGCGTCTGCAATATTGCCGTGATTTTTTCCAGATTGATTTCCGCCAGCAGTTCGACCGAACTGGCATCCAAACCGAGCCGCTTGGCACGCATTGCAATCTGCTGCGCCGACTCCTCGCCGCTCACGTATACGACGCGCTGGCGTCCGCCGATATGGCACAGCGTCTGCAATAGCAGCGTCGATTTTCCAATCCCCGGATCACCCCCGATAAGGACCACACCTCCGGGCACCAGACCGCCGCCGAGAACACGGTCGAATTCGGCGATGCCAGTGGGATGACGCAGGACTTCAGTGGCCTCGACTTCCGCCAGTTTCTGCAAGCCCGTGCTCTGCGGCGCAAGCGCAGCGAAGCGGCTGGCGGAAGGCGCTTCAGCGACTGTCTCGACCAGCGTGTTCCATGCATTGCAGTGCGGGCACTGACCTTGCCATTTAGGTGTCTGACCGCCGCATTCGGTGCAGGTATAAACCGTTTTCGCCTTGGCCATCTATCGCTCCTCGACCGGCACACGCGGCGCCAAAGCACACAACAGCTCATATCCCACAGTACCGGAGGCTTGGGCCACGGCATCGACAGGCACCTGTTTGCCCCAAAGCTCGACGGGGCTGCCGATACCGGCTTCGGGAATGTCAGTGATATCGGCGTACAGCATATCCATCGACACCCGGCCTATCGTTCGTGTCCGTTTGCCTGCGACTGCGATGGGCGTACCGTTGGGAGCATGCCGGGGATAGCCGTCAGCATAGCCGCAGGCGACCACACCCAGTCGCGTGGTTTTTTCCGCAATAAAGCGGCGCCCGTAGCCCACGGCCGCGCCAGCCTGCAAAGTTTGCACCGCGATGATTTCGCTCTGCAGTGTCATTGCCGGTTGCAAGTCATGCTGAGCAGCGCTCTCCTCTCCGAACGGGGTAGCTCCATACAGCATGATGCCCGGGCGCACCCAGTCCGCATGCGTTTCCGGGTAATGCAGGATAGCAGCGGAATTCGCCATCGTACGCGGCGCAGAAATTCTGCTGGTAAGATCATCGAAAAGCGCAAACTGCTCGGCAATGCCCGGGGCTTCGTCCGCCGTGGCGAAGTGGGTCATCAACGTAATCGATTCCACAGTCTTGCAGGCACGCAGACGATCGTAAAAACTCCAGAATCCGCCGCTGGGCACGCCCAGCCGGTTCATGCCGGTATTGATCTTCAGAAACACATCGACCGGCGCCAAACCGCGTACCGCTTCCAGCATGAGCAGTTGCGACTCGGAATGCACGACCATCGAGACACGATGCTGCGCGGCCAATGGCAATTCGTCAGCATCGAATATCCCTTCCAGCATCAGCAGCGTCTGCTTGAACCCCGCCTCACGCAATGCAATGGCCTCTGGTAGCGATAGAACGGCAAAACCGTCCGCATCATCCAGAGCGCGTGCCACGCGCAGCATGCCGTGCCCGTAGCCATTGGCCTTGATAACGGCCAATATCCTGGAGTGAGGCGCATGGCGGCGCACGACAGCCAGATTGTGACGCAAAGCGTCGGTATGAATGGTAGCCAGGATGGGACGCGTCATGCTGGCGTCCGCTTAGTATTCATCCGCGCCGAAGGCATTGCCGCCGGCAAAATTCTCGAAGCGCGTATGCTCGCCCAGAAAGGTCAGACGCACGGTGCCGATCGGACCGTTACGCTGCTTGCCGATGATGATTTCCGCTGTGCCCTTGTCCGGGCTGTCAGGGTTGTAAACTTGATCGCGATAGATGAACAGGATTACGTCGGCATCCTGCTCGATAGCACCCGATTCGCGCAAGTCCGACATGACCGGACGCTTGTTCGGACGTTGCTCCAGGCCACGATTGAGCTGCGACAGCGCAATCACCGGCACATCAAGTTCCTTCGCTAAGGCCTTGAGCGCACGTGAAATTTCAGAGATTTCCGTGGCCCGGTTTTCACCAGGCCGATTCGCGGACATGAGTTGCAAATAGTCGATGACGATGAGTCCGAGCTTGCCGTGCTGGCGATGCAGGCGGCGCGCCCGCGCCCGTACTTCCAGCGCATTGAGGCCAGCGCTTTCGTCGATGTAGATGGGCGCATCGTTCAGCTTGCCCAGCGCGGTGGTCAGGCGGACCCAATCTTCGTCTTCGAGACGTCCGGTCCGCATGCGGTGCTGGTCCAGCCGCCCCACCGAACCGATCATACGCATCGCGAGCTGTGCCGCTCCCATTTCCATCGAGAAAACCGCAACGGGAAGAGTGGAATCCAGCGCTACATTCTCGGCAATGTTGAGCGAAAACGCCGTCTTGCCCATGGAAGGCCGCCCGGCGACGATCACCAGATCGCCCGGCTGCATCCCGGAAGTCATGGAGTCGAGGTCGGCAAAACCGGTGGAAATGCCCGTCACATCGCTTGTGCTGTCACGCTGGAACAACTGGTCGATACGGTCGGCCACCTGCGGCAGCAGTGTCTTGATATCGATGAAGCCCTCGGAGCTGCGCTTGCCGCCTTCAGCTAGTGCAAAAATCCTGGCTTCGGCCTCGTCCAGCAATTGGGCCGCATCCTTGCCTTGCGGATTGAATGCGCTTTCGGCAATGCTCGAGCCGATTTCGACCAGGTTGCGCATCACCGCCCGTTCCCGGACGATTTCGGCATAGCGCCGGATATTGGCGGCAGACGGCGTATTCTGCGCAAGCGCCCCCAGATACGCGATTCCGCCCACACTGTTGAGCTCGGCGGTACTATCCAGCGACTCGGCCACGGTCACGATATCCGCCGGCTTGTTCAGCTCGATCAGGCGACTGATATGCTCATAGATGACGCGATGATCGTGACGATAAAAATCGGAAGCGGCAATGAGGTCGGCGACCTTGTCGAGCGCCTCGTTTTCGAGCAGCAAGCCGCCCAGAACGGACTGCTCGGCCTCGACCGAATGTGGGGGGAGTTTTAGCGATGCAAGGGAGTCGTCAGCCATGCCGGATTATAGCAGTTGCGCAAGGCGGCACACTATCCAGCTGGCCCGTTCCGCAGGGCGCAACAGCACCTAGACTTTGAAGCGGCGTACTATCTGACTCAGGCTGTTGGCGACTTCACTCAGTTCTGCCGCGACTTGACGCGAAGCATCCGCGGTCGTGCTGTTTTCCACGCCGATCTGCGCAATGCGCTCCACTGCCGTCGCAATCTCGGTGCTGGCCTCGCTCTGCTCGCGAATGCTGGCGACCAGACGCTCCATTTCCTGTGCCGCATGACTGCCCGCCTCATCCATCGCGACCAACGCCTGCTGCAACTGATTGGTATGCGTAATGCCATGGTCGATGCTGACACCGGCCGCCTGAATCGCAGCACTGGCCGCCAGCGTGTCGCTGCGTACGCTGGCTATCATGCTGCTGATTTCGCCGGTGGAGTTGGAAGTACGCTCGGCCAGCCGCCTGACCTCGTCCGCCACCACCGCAAAGCCGCGGCCGTATTCACCCGCACGCGCGGCTTCAATGGCCGCGTTCAATGCCAGCAAATTGGTCTGATCCGCAATCTCGCGAATCACGCTGGCGATGCCCCCGATCTCGTCGGAGCGCGTATTGAGTATTTCCATCACGCGGCTGGCGTCATCGATCACTTCGGCAATGCGCTGCACCTCAGTCGTTACCTGCCCAGCCAGCGCCATGCCCTGCTCTGCTGCTTCGCGATTATGCGCGATCGCGCTGTCGACATGCTCAGCATGCTCGGTTAGGACCGCGATATTCGAGGTCAGCGTCTGCACCGACTGCGAAATGCCGCCCGTGTCGCGCGCCTGCGCCGACGAGCTTTGCGCCACGCGGACCGAAGCCTGGGTAACTTCGTCGCCGAGGCGTGAGCACTGCGCGGACGCCTGATAGGCTTCCTGCAGAATGGACTTTACCGAGGCGACCAGGCGACCGAATGCCTCCACGGTGCTTCCGATCTCGTTGCGGCCGCATGCCGGAATAGGCACAGTCAGGTCACCTTGCGAGGCGATCGCGCTGGCTGCTTTTTCCGCCTGCGCCAACGGCTGGATGATGGAGCGGCTGATACCCCACGCCAGCAGCACGATAAAGGCCATCGCCACACCGCAAGCGCTGACCAGGATGATAGTGGCGCGCTTCTGCAGATTCGCAAGTTGTATGGCCAGCGCCTCGACTGCCTGTTTTGCCTTGTCGCGCGTCGCGGCCATTTCCTTTTCCATTTCGCCGGTCGCAATCTTGTTCACCGCCATTTTCTCGTTAGCCTCGCTGGCAGTGGCCACGCGGCCGCTGTCGACCGAGCGCATCACGCGATTGAAGCCCGAAGCATAAGCGCCGATACGCGCATTCAGGCCATCGAGTGCCAGAAGATCATCCTCGCCGGCAGCATAGCGACGCGCATCCTCGATGCCCTTCTGGGCACGCTCCAGCGTCGCACTCCATTCACCGCGATAGCGCTGTACCTCGGCCGGATCGGTATCGATCTGGATGAACACATCCTTTTCATAGCGCTGCAGCGCGCCGACCTGGGTCTGCACGTCGTTGATGACAGCACTGAAACGTACCTTGGTATTCAGCAACGCCTGGGTATGGCTGGTGAGGTATTGCATCGTGAAAAATGCTGCGACCGCGAATAGCCCGGTCATCAGCAGCACCAGAGCGAAAGCTCCGTAGATGCGGGAAGAGATGGAGATGTTGTTAAACAAGAGAGACCAATCCGTAGCGTTGAGACGGAGCGATCATATTGCGGATATGTTACATCCCGGTTACAGCCAAATAAAAAGGGCTGCCGAAGCAGCCCTTTCTCAGTCACGGTGACCGTTCGACTTATTCGCCGAGCACGGAAACAGTGATGTCCACCACCACGTCGGCGTGCGGAGCAACGCTGACCGGATGATCGCCGATGGTCTTCAGCGGGCCGTTCGGCATGCGAATCTCGGACTTGCTCACTTCGAAGCCTTGCGCAGTCAGCGCTTCGGCGATGTCGTGGTTAGTCACGGAACCGAACAAACGGCCGTCAACGCCGGCCTTTTGCGAAATTTGCAGCATGAAGCCAGCCAGCTTTTCGGCGCGGGCTTGAGCCGCTGCCAGGATTTCGGCTTGCTTCTTTTCCAGCTCGGCGCGCTTGGCAGCGAACTCAGCCTTGTTGGCTTCGGTCGCACGCTTGGCCTTGCCTTGCGGGATCAGGAAGTTACGGCCGTAGCCGTCCTTGACCTTGACGATGTCGCCCAGGCCGCCCAGGTTGGTAACTTTTTCCAGCAGAATGACTTGCATCGTTCTTACTCCCTCTTAGTGCTTGTCGCAGTACGGCATCAGGGCCAGGAAACGGGCGCGCTTGATGGCGGTGGTCAGTTGACGCTGATAACGAGCCTTGGTGCCCGTGATGCGTGCGGGGATGATCTTGCCGTTTTCGTTGATGAAGTCCTTCAGCAGGTCCACATCCTTGTAATCGACTTCCTTGATGCCCTCTGCCGAGAAGCGGCAGTAGCGGCGGCGGCGGAACATATCGCGTGCCATGATTTAACCTTTCTCAATAATCTCTAATTCGTTTACGTGCAGTACAAGCTGGCGGCTGTTGAGGCTTTTCCTGGCGAGGAACCCTGCTACCTTGGCCTGGTTTCCCGGCTTCAGCCCCCTTGCCTGCTCGGCCAGCTTGGCCATCGCAACTGCGGGAACTTCGCACTCCACCTGACGCTTCATGCCTGCCTCGATTTGCTGCGAGGCGTGCCTGAGAGTAAATGCCAGGAGCGGGATACCTGCCGGGGTGTAGCGCAGATCGGCGACTTCCGTCACCTCGCCGCTCAGCACCAGCCGGTTGCTAATCACTTAGGCCGCTGCAGCTTCCGCAGCCGGCGCTTCTTCCTTGTTCAGGACGGACTTGGCCTTTTCTTCCTTCATCATCGGGGAAGGTGCAGTCACGGCTTCCTTCATGGCGACGGTCAGGTGGCGCAGCACGGCGTCGTTGAACTTGAATGCGTTTTCCAGCTCAGCCAGGGCTTCCTGGCCGCATTCGATGTTCATCAGCACATAGTGTGCCTTGTGGATCTTCTGGATCGGGTAAGCCAGTTGGCGACGGCCCCAGTCTTCCAGACGGTGCACGGAGCCACCGCTGGTGGTCACGAGCGTGCGATAACGCTCGATCATGGCGGGCACTTGCTCGCTCTGGTCCGGATGGACGATGAATACTACTTCGTAATGTCGCATAGATTCTCCTTTTGGTTTAACAGCCGCCCGCATGCGAAAACGGTGCGGCAAGGTTGAAGAGCGCAGGATTCTAATGGAATTCGCTAAATAAATCAAACCTCTTTGGCCTGAAATTGCGCCTCGGCGTGGACATGCTACTATTCGCCGCAAATCATCATCAGAATTTCAGCCATGCCCCCGCCCATTCCAGACGACCGCAGCAAACAGGACAGCCATCGCGCAAAAGTACGCATGGGCATCGCTGCCGCCTTGCTAATCATCGCCATTGCTCTTCTGGCCGTGCTGAATCAGCGCCGCACGGACAAGGCAGCCGAGGGCCAGGAAACGCCGCAGGCCCAGCCCACCAGTCTTTCAAGCAGCAGCATGGAAACGGCGCCGGCGGCCCTGCCGGAAGAGTCTCCCGTCGCCCTCTCACCCGAAACGTTACCCGCTACCGAGCCGCCACCTCCGCCCGAACCTGGCAAGCTGTCGGAATCGGCTGCAATATCGGTGCAGAAGACACCATCGGTTCCTGCCATCGAGGAAGAAAGTACGGGCATATCGGACAAACCTTTTGTCGCCAGTGCAACCCAAGCCCTCTCCAAACCGGTAATGTCGGCCGCAGCCGTCCAGTCACCTGCGCGCATGCAATCCCAGCCTGCGCCAATGACACCTTCATCATCCGCCCCGCTGACAGCCAAGAGCTTCGATGTCCAGCTCGGTGTATTCACCGATATCGAAAATGCCAAGCAGCTACAGGCGAAACTCGCGAATCATGGAATTCCTTCGCACACCGAAACCCGGGTGCAGATTGGGCCGTTCAAATCCCGTGAAGAAGCCGATCGCGCGAGGGAAAAGCTGAATAAGCTGGGAATCAGTGCCGTGGTACGCGGCAACTAGTCAATCAGGTGCCGTCATTCCCGCACTTGCCGGGAAACGGACATAGAACAGCGAAATTTTCTCTGCCTGTAATCGGGCAAGCAGCAAGCTGATCGCGGACTCTTCCGCGAAGAATTCCACCAGCATTGGCTGATCGCCGGCCAGTTCGAAGAAATGATCCTCATGCAGCGTGCCGTGCCGGCCATACCCCGCCACGGCACGCACCACCGAACCGCCCGGAATGCCGAGCGCTTTCGCCTCTTCCAGCACCCACTCATAGAGCAGCTTGCCGTGATGTTTCGTATTCGGGGCTACATACAGCTTGAGGAAATGACCGTTCATTTCAGCTTCTCAACAGGTGAACCGTCCACAAGCCGAGTCCAGTCATCGCCAACGAACCCAGCAGGTGAAGGGAGAGATGCGCCGTAAGCCAGGCATATTGCTGACGCGAGATAAGAGTGACCGCTTCTGCGGAAAAGGTCGAGAACGTCGTCAATCCGCCAAGAAACCCCGTCACGACAAACAGGCGGATTTCAGGCGGAAGGCTGGCAGAGTGCGAAAGCAGCGCCATGGCGATGCCGATGAGATAGCCGCCAATCAGATTGGCGGCCAAAGTGCCGAATGGCAAGGTGGGGAAAAGAGGATTCAGCAGCAGGCCCAAGCCCCAGCGCATCCATGCTCCGAGCGCTGCGCCGACACCGACGGCTGCGAATCCACTCATTCCCATTTTCAGCAGCAACTAGTCGTTGCGCCACTCCTGATCGTGGCAGTCGAACAGCTTATCCGTATCCGGACCCCAGGTACCGGCAGGATAGGTACGAATGGTGGAAGGATCCTTTGCCCAGGCCTTCTGGATCGGATCGACCACGCGCCATGCCCACTCCACTTCGTCGAAGCGGATAAACAGGGTCTTGTCGCCGCGAATCACATCCAGCAGCAGTGCCTGATAGGCTTCCAGCGGCTTCTCGTCGGCCTGACGATAGGAGGCGTTCAGCGACACCATGCGGGTCTGCATGCCCAGGCCCGGCGCGCGGACATGCATTTCCATGTGCATATCTTCGGTCGGCTGCAGCGCCAGATAAATCCAGTTGGGCTCGATCTCTTCCAGATCGCCATCATGGAACAGATGCTGCGGCGGATGGCGGAAGCGGATCGCGATGGTGGATTGCGTCTTGTTCAGGCGCTTGCCGGTACGCAGGTAGAACGGAATACCGCGCCAGCGCCAGTTGTCGATGTAGAACTTGGCGGCGACGAAGGTTTCCGTAGTGGAATCCTCGGGCACGCCCTCCTCTTCCATGTAGCCCTTGACCGGCTGGCCCTTGGAGGTGCCTTCGGTGTAGCGCGCACGGACGACATTATTATCGACTTGGTCAACCGGGATGATACGCATGGACTTCAGCACCTTGACCTTCTCGTCCCGCACCGCATCGGCTTCCATCGAAGCCGGCGGTTCCATGGTGACTACGGTCAGCAGCTGCATCAGGTGGTTTTGCAGCATGTCGCGCATGGCGCCGCCCGACTTGTCGTAGTAGTCGGCACGTGTACCGATGCCCAGATCTTCGGCCACGGTGATTTGCACGTGGTTGATGAAGTTGCGGTTCCACAACGGCTCGATCAGCGTATTGGCGAAACGGAATACCAGCAGGTTTTGCACGGTTTCCTTGCCCAAGTAGTGGTCGATACGGTAGATCTGCTCTTCATCGAAGTGCTTGTGCAGCGAGCGATTGAGCTCCTGAGCGGTCTCGAGGTCGGTACCGAAAGGTTTCTCGACCACGATGCGATGCAAACCGCGCGGCTTGGAGAAGCCGAACTCGTCCAGGTAATTGATGACTGTGTTGAAATCTTTCGGAATGATCGAAAGATAGAAAACGATATTGCTATTGGGAGCCGCCTTCTTCTCGTTGAGGCGATCCTTCAGTTCCTTGTAGAACTCGGGAGTACGCAAGTCACCGGCGAGATAAGAAAAGCGCTTTGCGAATCGGGCGGCAATTTCCGGGTCTACCTTGTCGCCGAACTTGTCGTGCAGCACCTTGTCGAGGTGTTCCAGCCAGGCCTCCTGGGTATATTCCTGGCGGCCGAGAGCCAGAATGCTCATGTCGCCGGGAATCCGGCCTGCTACTTCCAGGTTATACAGCGAAGGAAGCAGCTTGATGGTGGCCAGATTTCCGGTAGCGCCGAAAATGACGAAATGACATGGCCCCGGAAACGTTTCTTGGTTGCTCATTTTTAGATATATCCCTTACTTTACTTTTATGGCGTGGCCGCCGAAGCCTTTGCGCATCATGGCCAGCATCTTGTTTCCAAACTCCACCTTGCCCTGGCTGGCAAAACGCGCCATCAGCGCAGTCGCTATTGCCGGCGCGGGCACTCCCTGTGCGATGGACTCGTTGACAGTCCAACGGCCTTCTCCGGAATCGGCAACGTAAGGCTCGATTTCCTCCAGGTGCTGGTCGGCCGCCAGAAATTGCGCGGTCAGTTCCAGCAGCCAGCTGCGGATCACGCTGCCGTCTTGCCACATCTGGGACACAGCTGCGAGATCGAACCCGAACTCGGTCTTGCCTTTCAACAGAGAAAAGCCTTCTGCATACACCTGCATCAACCCGTATTCGACGCCATTATGGATCATCTTCACGAAATGACCCGCGCCGCTGGGACCGCAATGCAGCCAGCCCTTGTCAGGCTGCGGCGCCAGCGCCTGGAACAGGGGCGTAGCACGTGCAACCGCCTCTTTCTCGCCACCCACCATCAGCGCATAACCGTTCTGCAAGCCCCAGATACCACCTGCCGTACCCACATCCAGATAATCGACGCCCAGCGCCTTCATTTCTGCAGCGCGCGCTTGCGATTCCTGATAATTGGAGTTGCCTCCCTCGATGACGATATCCCCGGCGGAGAGCAGGCCGCGCAATTGATCCAGCGTCTGCTCCGTCGGTTCGCCAGCAGGCAGCATCAACCAGACCACGCGCGGCGATTGCAGCTTGGCCACGGCATCCGCCAAAGAATCCGCCGGAACGAGGCCGCACTCTTGAGCCAGGGACTGAGTCACGTCGTGGTGCAGGTTATACCCCACCACATCGTGACCGGCACGGCGCAGACGACGCGCCATGTTGGCACCCATTTTGCCCAAACCTATCATTGCCACTTGCAAGATAATTCTCCTTTTTTGAACCGCAGGTGTTATCTTGCCCGCGAGAGGTTGATCAATTATTCTAACAGGTTTGACCCCTTGACGATAACTGCCAAGGGCCGGCCCAACTTCATTGACTGGTCCGGCGCCCCGTTAGAAAGACATTCCGTTGCGCATTCTTTATGTTACTTCCGAAGCCTTTCCGCTCGTCAAGACAGGCGGACTGGCCGATGTGAGCGGATCCCTGCCGGCAGCGCTCAGACATCTCGGCGAAGATGTACGTGTACTGATTCCCGGTTATCCGCAGGTACTGGCAAAACTACGCAATTCACGTGCCCTGATCGAACTGAAGTGGTTACCCATGGTGGGCAACGTTCGGCTGATCATCGGCGAAATGCCGGACACCGGCGTGCCTGTGATTGCCATCGACCACCAGGAGCTGTATGACCGGGCGGGCGGACCCTATGTTGACGCGCACGGTCATGAATGGAGCGACAACGCGATCCGTTTCGGAATCCTGTCCAGAATAGCCGCCATCCTGTCGTCAAAAGCCAGCCCTCTAACGGAATGGATTCCCGACATCGTCCATTTCAACGACTGGCAAGGAGGATTGACTCCGGCCTATATGCACTATTCGGGCACACCCTGCGCCAAATCGGTGCTGGGAATTCACAACCTCGCTTTTCAGGGAAATTTTCCGCCCGAATGGGTAGAGAGACTCGGATTGCCGCGTGAAGGTTTCACGCTCAACGGCTTTGAATACTATGGTCAGTTGTCGTTTCTGAAAGCGGGGATCTATTACGCGGACATGATCACCACGGTGAGCCCTACCTACGCCCAGGAAATCCAGACGGCGGAATATGGTTTCGGCCTGCAGGGATTGCTGTCGCAGCGCAGCCGCAGCATTCATGGTATTTTGAACGGCATCGACACCCAGGAGTGGAACCCGGCTATCGACCCGCACCTACCGCAAAACTACGACAGCCACTCACTCGACAAGAAAGCTGGCGTCAAGCAAGGATTGCAACAAAGACTGGGCTTGCAGCAGGATGCATCAATTCCGCTACTGGGCGTCGTCAGCCGACTCACCCATCAAAAAGGTCTGGATCTTCTGCTGCATTGTGCCCAGCCGCTTCTGGAACAAGGCTGTCAACTGGCGGTGCTGGGTGGTGGCGAACCCGCGCTCGAACGAGGCTTCCTGCAACTCGCCCAGCAGTATCCGCAACAGGTCAGCGTCACCATCGGTTACAACGAGCCGCTTTCTCACCACATCATGGCGGGCGTGGACATGTTCATCATGCCTTCGCGCTTCGAGCCTTGCGGATTGAACCAGATGTACGGGCTGCGCTATGGCACCCCACCTGTCGTGCGCCGAACAGGGGGATTGGCCGATTCGGTGCATGACACAACAGAGTTTTCACTGAACAATGGCACCGCAAACGGATTTGTATTCGACTTCGCCACGCCGGAAGACCTGCTGGCGACCATACGCCGCGCGCTCGCCAGTTTCAGCGACAGCGAGCAATGGCGCCGCATTCAGACCAATGGCATGGCGGTAGACCTGGGCTGGGATCGCAGCGCACAGGATTATCTCGACATCTATCGCTCCATCCTGTGAAGTAGTCATTAAGCTTTGGCACACGTATTGCTTTGAATACAGTGAGCTTTTCTCCAAAGCTTAAATCTCCTCCCTTCAGAAGGGTGCTGTGCCGCACCCTTCTTTTTTATTTCCGAAATCAGTAGCGTCGCGGGCTACCATAACCTTCATCAAACAGATTGAAAGGCGGCACACGCCCCACCAGCGCTTCGATCAATGCAAGTTCCAGATCGGTGTGATTCTTGAACGGAGCGCTGCTAATCCTTTTGCCGCTCGCTCCGTCGCCATAGATATAGCGCGGCGCATCATGGTGACGCGAGACGATGGTTTCCCGGCTGGCATCATCGCCCGTCGCGGCAATATCCGTCGTACCGTAACAGGTGCAAACATAGGAAAAATCCGCCTCAGCCTCCACATACAGGCCGGTACCGCGAATTCCGATAGTCGCGGTAGGGGTGGCGAAGTGGTGTTCCTTTTTGCCGAATACGGATAGCAACGCCCCGCTCAGCAATCGCAAGCCGGAAACCAGCACGGAATCGTCGCCGGACAATTCCAGCCGGCTATTGGCGCGCATCAGGAAGGCATCCTTGCCTACCACGAAAATCAGCTGCGCATCCTTGCCCGTCTCGATGCGATCATTTGGACCGATCAATGTCTCCGCCACAGCTTTCTGCCCGTTGACGCGCACCTCGCCCCGAATATCGTAAATGGACCGTCCGGGAGGAAGTTCACGCGGCACTTTTCCCAGTCCGCCTGCCCGCGCTCCTCTGGGCATCAGCACGCTTCCCGCCAGGGCGAACACACCCGCCTGCAATGCGCGAATCAGGAATTTACGCCGCGCCTCAAGCGCATCTGATTGTTTTGTCATGGTGAGTGCTTTATATTATTGATTTAAAAGGAGTGTCAAGCATGAAATTGCCGGGGTTCATCTTCATATCGGGGAGTCTGGGCGTATCCGCTGCCGCGCTGGCGGATGCCACGCACATAGGTATGGAGGCCGGGTTGCTGCATGAAAGCAATATCGGGCGCTCCGAATACGATCAGGATGAACAGGAAGACACCGCGCTACAAGTCGGAGCCAGCATCAACCGCAGCATACGTTTGAGCGCAAACAGCGGTCTGGTCGCAAGAGCCGGCGTACAACTTAATCAGCAGGCGCATTACGACGATCTCAACCTCATATCCGCCAGCGGCGGCCTACGCTACCGAATTCAACCTGTTTCGGGATTCACCATGCCCTGGCTGGAAGTTTCGATCGGGGCCGAACGGCTCAAATACCAGGATAGCAACATCCGCGACGGATGGATCGGCAATCTCGCTATCGGCGCAGGCAAATACTTCACGGACAAATTGCGAATGACGGCCGGGTGGATTGGAGAGCGTCGCCATGCGGAGGACAGCCGCGTTTTCGATCTGCGCAATCACGGCTGGCAACTGGGGATCGACTTCCAACTGACCCCGCAAGGGTCGCTCTACGCCAAAGCCAATCGCATCTATGGCGATCAGGCCACCTCGGCACCGCAATCCTCTCTCTCCCCTTCACCGCTTCAGTACGAAGCCCAAACCCAGGATGAAGCGCTCTCGGAGCACGGAAGCACCCGCAGCGCCTATCGCTTCGATGCGGTTACGAACAGCCTGGAGATTGGCTATAACCATGCGATCCGGGGAAACATGGCCCTTGATATCAGCGCCCGTTATTTCGACGCCGATGCCAAGGGAGGACACACCTACGAAGGGTATACGGCCCGGGCGGGCCTGCTCTATCAATTCTAACTAAGCTTGATCCAGCTTGATGAAGTGCTCGCGGTAATAGCGCAGTTCTTCGATGGATTCGTGGATATCAGCCAAGGCAGTGTGCTTGCCCGCCTTCTTGAAACCGTCGTACACCTTGGGCGCCCAACGGCGGGACAATTCTTTCAATGTGCTCACGTCCAGATTGCGGTAATGGAAATAGTCTTCCAGTTTGGGCATGTAGCGCGCCATGAAGCGGCGGTCCTGACAAATGGAGTTGCCGCACATCGGCGACTTGTTCGCCGGCACCCATTCCTTGAGAAATTCGATCATTTGCGCTTCTGCCGCGGCTTCATTCAGCGTCGACGCTTTCACCTTGTCGATCAAACCGGATTTGCCATGGGTGCTCGTGTTCCATGCATCCATACCATCGAGCACAGCATTCGTCTGATGCACCACAAGGACGGGCGATTCGGCAAGAATTTCCAGATCGGCATTCGTCACGACGGCCGCAAGCTCGAGAATCACGTCGCTGTCAGGCAGCAGCCCGCTCATCTCCATGTCGATCCAGATTAGATTGTTGTTATCTTGTGCCATAATGAACCCGCATGCCTTTCAATGCTTCAAAGAGTGTTGAGTTTAACCGAAAAACAGATCCCAATGACCGCATTCACCCTCCTGTTCCTGAGCCTTCTGATCCTGACCACCGTTGTGCGCCTGTGGTTGGGACGCCGCCACATTGCCCATATCCTGTCGCATCGCAATGCCGTTCCCGGAGCATTTTCCGCTGATATCAGCCTGGAATCGCACCAGAAAGCCGCTGATTATTCCTCGGCCAAAACGCGCCTGGCCATGACCGAAAGCGTGATCCAGGCCGTACTGCTCTGGGCTTTTACACTGGGTGGCGGACTGCAGTGGATCGACGACGCCTGGCGCGTTGTCATGCCGGAGGCCGAAATCTTCCGCGGCGCACTGGTCATCCTCTCCGCCTTCGTCATCAGCAGCCTGGTCGATACCCCTTTGGATTATTACAAGGCTTTCGTCGTCGACGAGCGCTTCGGATTCAACAAGATGACGCGCTCGATGTTTTTTTCCGATCTGATCAAGCATGCCTTGGTCGGGCTGATTCTTGGCGCTCCCCTGCTGTTCGCCGCCTTGTGGCTGATGCAAGGGGCGGGCAGCCTGTGGTGGCTCTACCTGTGGATACTCTGGTCCGGGTTCAACCTGCTGATGCTGGCTGTCTATCCGACCGTCATAGCTCCCCTGTTCAACAAGTTCTCGCCGCTTTCCGACGAATCGCTGAAAACCCGTATCGAGAGCCTGCTTACCCGCTGCGGATTCAAATCCCAAGGGTTGTTCGTCATGGATGGGTCGCGCCGCAGCAGCCATGGCAATGCCTACTTCACTGGCTTCGGTGCCGCCAAACGCGTGGTGTTCTTCGATACTCTGCTCGACCGCCTGGATGCAAATGAAATCGAGGCTGTCCTGGCGCACGAACTGGGTCATTTCAAGCACAAGCATGTCATCAAGCGCATTGTGCTGATGTTTGTCGTCAGCTTTGCCGGCCTGGCCCTGCTGGGCTGGCTGGTCAACCAGCCCTGGTTCTATTCTGGCCTTGGTGTGGAAAACGCCAGCAACTACATGGCGTTGCTGCTTTTCATTCTGGTGAGTCCGGTGTTTACCTTCCTGCTGCGCCCGCTGCTCGCCAGCTATGCGCGCAAGAACGAATTCGAAGCGGATGAGTACGCCGCCCAGCACTCCAATGCCAAGTATCTGATCGAGGCATTGGTGAAACTGTACCGCGACAACGCTTCGACGCTCACGCCCGACCCGCTGCATTCGGCGTTTTACGACTCGCACCCGCCTGCCAGCATCCGGATCGCCAAACTGCAATCATGAGGAGAACGTCATGCGCCTTTCAATGATCGCCGCAACCTTGCTTGCTACCACCTCATTGACGGCGCATGCCAATCCGTTTGATCAAGCGGATGCCGCCAAAGGAAAGGCGCTGGTCCAGAAACACTGCATTTCCTGTCATGCCAGCAGCTTTGGCGGAGACGGTTCGGGCATCTACACCCGCGAGGATCGCATCGTCAAAAGCAGCAAAGGACTGGTACAGCAAATCCGCAACTGCAATACCAACCTCGGCCTGCAATGGTTCGACGAAGACGAGTTAAATGTGGCGCGCTATCTGAACGAACAGTATTACCACTTCGATAAATAGCGTTTATTGAACACCCGGCGCATCCACGATGGGATCCGTGGTGCCGGAATAAGTAGCCCATGCGCCCTTGAACTCCTTGAGCGAGAGCTTGCCATCGTGATCGCCGTCAGCGGCCTGGAATACCTTGTCGAATCCGGGCAGTACGGTGACGTCCGCCATCGAAATAAAACCCTTCTTGCCGGCATCCAGCTTGGCAAATACTGATTCCGCTGTTTCCTGCTTGCTCGGCACTACTGTCGGCATATCCTTGGCGCTGGGCGTCATTTCCATCTCGTCCGTTACAGCCGCACTGGCGGGCGCTGCCGAGGCCAGCAGGCTCGCGACCAGCCATATCGGGGCAATGAAGTGATACCTTGAAATCCAGTTCATCACTTTCTCTCCTTGAACTGTGCGGTTTCTCCCGCAAGTCGACGAACCCCGTAGAAAATATTCGGAAGATGATAATTGTTGATCAGTTCGCGCAATCCGCACCCGCGACTCTTCTGAATGAGGCCGGAATTGCCGCGAAAGTTCCTTGCCACGGTCAGGCACAGCCGTTTTAGGCAATAATGTCATCCATGCAAAAAAAGAATTTTTCAGAACGGCTGACAGGCCTCGTCATCGCCTCCTTCGGCAAACGCTATGACATCGAACTCGAGGGCGGCCGCCAGATCAGCTGCGTGACGCGCGGGAAAAAAAGCGATCTGGCATGCGGGGATCGCGTCGAGGTCAGCATTACGGCGGACAATGAAGGCGTCGTGGAAAATATCCTGCCGCGCCGCAGCCTGCTATACCGCAGCAATGAATACCGGAAGAAACTGCTGGCAGCCAACGTCACGCAGATTGTCATCGTTGTCGCAACCGAACCCAGTTTTTACGAAGACCTGGTCAATCGCTGTCTGATCGCAGCGGAAACAGCTGAGATCAAGGTGCTGATTCTGCTCAACAAGAGCGACCTGCCTACTACCGACGTAGCGCTGAAACGACTCGAATTGTTCCGCTCTCTCGGCTACGCCGTGCAACCGCTGTCTGCGCTGCATGATATTTCGCAACTCCGCTCTTGGCTGCAAGGTCAAACCAGCGTTCTCGTAGGCCAATCGGGTATGGGCAAGTCCACGCTGGTCAACGCCTTGCTCCCCGAGGCAAAAACGCGAACACAGGAAATTTCGGCAGTATTGGACAGCGGCAAGCATACGACCACGGCCGCCCGGTTGTATCACCTGGATTCGGAAAGCAGCCTGATCGACTCTCCGGGCTTGCAGGAATTCGGGCTTAATCACCTCTCGATTGATGAGGTCGAGCAGGCCTTTGTCGAATTCCGCCCTTATCTCGGAAAATGCCGCTTCAACGACTGCCGCCACGTCAAGGAGCCGGACTGTGCGGTACTGCATGCGGTAAGCGCTGGAATCATCAGTGAATTCCGGCTGCAGTCGTATCACAAGTTATTGACGGAACTGACATGACGACCACCGCGTTCATCAGCCATCCGGATACCTTGCTTCACATCATGGATGGCTCTCATCCGGAATCGCCCGCACGCATCACGGCGATCAAGGACAGGCTCGCGCAGGAAAAACTGCTGGATCGCCTGCAGCAGCATGAAGCGCCAGTCGCGACCGATGAACAGCTCAGCCGCGTACACTCTCCCGCCTACGTCAAACGCATACGTGAAATCGCTCCGCCCGCCGGTCTTATCCGGCTCGATGCAGACACTGCAATGGGGCCGATGACACTTTCCGCAGCGCTGCATGCCGCCGGCGCAGCAGTGCTGGCAACAGATCTGGTGATTTCCGGCAAAGCCGACAATGCCTTTTGTTGTGTGCGGCCGCCCGGCCATCATGCCGGCGTTGCCAATGCCGCTGGCTTCTGCATTTTCAACAATGTAGCCGTTGGGGTCGCTCATGCGATCGCCAGGCATGGTATTCAGCGGGCCGCCATTATCGATTTCGACGTACATCATGGCGATGGCACCGAAAACATTTTCAAGGACAATCCCAAGGTCATGCTGTGTTCCACCTTCCAGCATCCCTTCTATCCTTACCGCGGGGCCGATTCACGAACCGAGCGGATGGTCAATGTGCCGCTACCCGCAATGACGAGTGGCAAAAGTTTTCGCCAGTCGGTGGAAAAGGAATTCGCCCCTGCGCTGGAAAAATTCAAGCCGGAAATGGTGTTCGTCTCGGCCGGATTCGACGCTCATGCGCTCGACCCCCTGGCCGAACTGCGTCTCGTGCAAGATGATTACGTGTGGATCACGGAATTCATCAAGGATGTAGCGGCTCGACATGCAAAAGGCCGCATCGTGTCCATGCTAGAAGGCGGCTATGATCTTCCGTCACTTGCGGACAGCGCTACGGCGCATGTAAAGACACTGGCAGGAATCTAGTTCTTCAAGCCGGCTGCGATTGTTGCAGATCGCGCACATGCCGTAGGATATTTTCCTCTCCGATCGACGCTATCAGCCCCGAGCGCTTCAGTTTTTCCAATACATTCGGGCGGACTTCGGTCAACACCAGACGTGTTCCTTTTTTGCGGCACAACACCGCCAAATCCGCCATCGACTGCAAGCCCGTCGCATCGATGAAAGGGACAAGCTTCAGCCGCAGAACGAGCGTATCAGCATGGCTATGGACGTGTTCCAGCGTGGTTTCCAGCCTTTCCGCCGCAGCAAAAAAATACGGCCCTTCCAGCATGCAAACGACCGTGCCCGGCTGCAGCGCGAAACTTCCGTCTGCCACCTCCTCGCGCAAGGCTTCTGCGGATTGCACATCCACGTTCACCGCTTCCGCCGCCCGTTTCATGAACAGCAGCGCCGCCAGCAGCACGCCAATATTGACTGCGATAACGAGGTCGCCGAACACGGTCAGGACAAACGTGATCAGCAGCACGGCGATATCCGGCTTCGGTGCAGTCCGAATCAGGTGGGAAAAGCGGTGCATTTCGCTCATGTTGTAAGCCACGACGAACAGAATCGCCGAGAGGCCGCACAAGGGGATATGCACCGCCAGCGGCGCCAGCAGCAGCACAATGATTACCAGCGTTGCAACATGCGCAATGCCCGCGAGCGGCCCGGTAGCGCCGTTACGTATGCTGGTCGCGGTCCGGGCAATCGCGCCTGTCGCAGCAAAACCGCCGAACAACGGTGTCAGAATATTTGCGATCCCCTGCCCCACGAGTTCCTGATTGGAGTCATGCCGTGTGCCGGACATGCTGTCCGCCACAACGGCCGACAGCAGCGATTCGATTGCCCCGAGCAGCGCAATCGTGAAGGCAGGGCCGATCAGGTGCAGCATCTCGGATACCGACAGCGAAGGCGGCGAGAAATGAGGAAGACTGCGAGGAATCCCGCCAAAAGCCGAACCGATGGTCGCCACCCCCTCGAACTGGAATACCCCCTGCGCCACTCCAGCGAACATCATGGCTACCAGAGGCGCGGGTATCTGCTTGAATACTCGAGGAGAAACGAGCAGTACAACCAGCGTTGCCAAGCCAATCAACGCTGTAGGAATGTGCAAATCCGGGAATACCAGAAGCAGCTGCCACAGTTTTTCGTGGAAATGCTCGCCCTCCAGCATAGGCTCGAGCCCGAAAAACGCCTTCCACTGCCCCACAAAAATAATGACTGCGATGCCGGTAGTGAAGCCAACGATTACGGGGTCGGGAATGTAGCGAATCACGCCTCCCAGCCGGGCCAGCCCCATCAGGAGCAGCATCACTCCGGCCATGAGGGTTGCAATCTGCAACCCCTCGATACCGTATTGAGCGGTAATACCGGAAAGTATGACAATGAAGGCTCCAGTCGGACCGGCTATCTGCAAGCGGCTGCCGCCGAACAGGGATACGGCAAGGCCAGCCACCATTGCCGTGTATAACCCTTGCTCCGGCTTGGCGCCCGATGCGATCGCGAATGCCATTGCCAGAGGCAGCGCCACGATGCCGACGATGACTCCGGCCACCAGATTGGCAGGCCAATACTTGCGTGCAAGCAGACCAGCATTTCTGGCTTCAAATATCGCAATCATCGTACCCCCGCAATTCCCTGTCAGTAACAAGGCCTAATCTTAGCATCCGCGGCCTCGCGTTACGCCTGCTATAATCGCGCCATGCAAATCACCACCCGCCTTGAATTCGATGCCGGCCATCGAATCCCGTCCCACAAAAGTCAATGCCGCAATCTGCATGGGCATCGCTATGCAATGGAAATCACCTTGTCCGGCGATATCATTCAGCAGGAAGGAAGCTCGGAACAGGGCATGGTGATGGATTTCTCGGACGTCAAAGCCATTGCGCGCAAGGCAGTGGTCGACGTATGGGACCACGCATTCCTGGTGTATCAAGGCGATACGGCAGTGCGGGAATTCCTCGAAACACTGCCCGATCACAAAACAGTGGTGATGCAAAGCGTACCGACCGCGGAAAATATGGCCGCCGAAGCCTTCCGTATTCTCGATGCCCTATACAAGGACATCTACGGCAATCATCTGCGGCTGGAGCGAGTACGCTTGTTCGAAACACCCAATAGCTGGGCGGACGCCCTCAGGCAGGAGTAGCCTCTTCCTGTTTGGGCGCGGCGGTGAGTTGCGTCCAGAGGCTGGCGCCTCCGGCCGCCTTGTCGAGCCCCACCAGATATTCCTGATGCGCCTGCAATTCGGATTCGTCTGCGGGTATCACTTTCAGCGGCTGCGTACGCACTGACACCGTTTCCAACCCTGTCGCGCTCGGCGCCTCGACGATATCCATCATCAGGCTTTCCTGGCCGCGCGTCATCGCCAGATAGACATCCGCCAACAGTTCGGCATCCAGCAGTGCTCCGTGCAATGTACGCGAGGAGTTGTCCACGCCATACACGCGGCAAAGCGCGTCCAGGTTGTTGCGCTGACCCGGACGCATTTCCTTCGCCATCTTCAGCGTATCGATGATGCCAACACAGCACTCTTCAAGCTTGCCACGGCTGATCAGGCCCAGCTCCATGTTCAAGAAACCCACATCGAACGGCGCGTTATGGATGATGAGTTCGCCGCCGGCAATAAACTTCAGGAACTCATCCGTAATTTCCGGAAAACGCGGCTTGTCCTGCAAAAACTCCAGCGAAATGCCGTGCACCTGCTGAGCGCCGATATCAATTTCGCGATCCGGATTCAGGTAGACATGAAAGTGGTTATTCGTGAGGCGGCGATTGACCACTTCGACCGCCGCGATTTCGATGATACGGTGCCCTTGCGCCGGATCGAGGCCCGTCGTTTCGGTATCGAGAAATATCTGTCGCATCAGGCTATCGCTTTCTTCTGTAATTCTTCCACGCCGCGATTGGCCAGCATATCGGCACGCTCATTGCCGACATTGCCGGCATGGCCACGCACCCATACCCATTCCACGCGGTGCTGTTGCGCCAACTCATCCAGGCGCTTCCAAAGATCGTCGTTCTTGACCGGCTGCTTGTCCGCGGTTTTCCAGCCACGCTTTTTCCAGCCGTGTATCCACTCGCTGATGCCCTTCTGCACATATTGCGAATCGGTGTGCAGACGCACATCGCAGCTTCGCGTCAATGCCTCCAGCGCGCGAATGACCGCTGTGAGCTCCATGCGATTGTTGGTGGTCAGCATTTCGCCGCCATGCAGTTCCTTCTCGCGACCGTTATAGCTCAGCCATACGCCCCAGCCGCCGGGCCCGGGGTTGCCCTTGCAGGCGCCGTCGGCGTAAATCTCTACCTTGTTACTCTCCATACTCGCTTTTCTGATATTCGGTTTTTTGTGTCGGCTTGGGAATCAGCACCTGCGCCACGCGCGGACCGCTCCAGCTCGGGCGTATCAGGCGCGCACTCATGACACGTTTTTTCGCCACGAGAAAATACATGCCTCCCAGCATCGGCCACCAACGATCGCCGGCATTGTCCATGAACCGGCAGCGCTGTAGCCAATTCGACTTGCGCATGGGCGGCGCATAACAACCCATGCGGCCGGCGACCACTTCGAAATTCAGCAGGGCCAGCCAGTCCTTGAGACGAGGCAGGGATACATAGCGCCCCTGCCAGGGAAAGGACTTGTCCTGATTGAACAGCCGACGCGCACCCCACAGGCTAAGCGGATTGAAACCGCTGACGACCAGATGCCCTTCGGGAACCAATACACGTTCGGCATCCCGCAAGGTGTCGTGAGGATTGGGGGAAAATTCGAGCACGTGCGGCAGCAGCAGCAAATCAGCGCTCGATGTCGCGAAAGGAAACTGTACGGTATTGCAACGCAGCATCACGTTGCCTGCCGGTCCCGCTTTCATGCGATAGGGAATACGGCAATTCCGCAACAGATCGATTTCCGGCATCCCGACCTGTATCGCATTAAAGCCGAACAGGTCGCTGACGGAACTGTCGAACATGGCCTGCTCCTGCTCCAGCAAATACGCCCCGAGCGGGGTTTGCAGCCAGGATTGTTCGGTGTATGTTGGCAAGATGTCGTCTACGTTCGAGGTTTACCCAATCCCGGCCTTCCGGGATAACTATATCTGGCTGATCCGCCTTGGCAACCGTGCCGCGGTAGTCGATCCGGGAGACGCCTCGCCGGTTCTGTCCTATCTTGAATCCGAAAAACTGATGCTGGATGCGATACTCGTAACGCATCATCACGATGATCACATCGGCGGCATTCCGGATCTGCTCGGTGCTTTTCCCAGCCTCCCCGTATATGCGCCCCGCAAGGAAACGTACGCCTTCAAACATACTCCCGTGGACGAAGGCGATCATGTGGATCTGGAATCGCTCGGATTGCGTCTGACCGTCATGGAAACGCCCGGCCACACGCTGGGGCACGTCGTTTATTATGGCGCAAATTCCCTGTTCTGTGGCGACACGCTCTTCAGCTGCGGCTGTGGCCGCTTGTTCGAAGGAAGCTACGAACAACTGTATGATTCGCTGCAGCGCCTTGCGAGCCTGCCCCCCGAAACACGCGTGTACTGCACTCATGAATACACGCTCCACAATATCCGATTTGCCCGACAGCTCGTCCCAGAAAACACTCAACTTATTGATCGTGAAAAAGAAGTTGAGAAATTAATGGCCACCCGACAGCCTACATTACCTAGCACGATCGCCCTGGAAAATGCCCTGAATCCTTTCCTTCGTTGCGATGATCCTGCCATTAGGATGGCCGCCCGTCGCAATGCCGGTAAAGACATAGAGGATGCACTATCGACATTCCGTGCGATCAGGCAATTGAGAAATACATTTTAAATGCCTGATTACTAATTGAATTGAAACAGAAAAACCGCTTGACGCCAGCAGAACTATACAGATAGCATTGCAAGAATTTTTGGCTTCCCGAAGACACGTCTCATGCTTGCAAAATCTCTGCTGAAGCTATCTGTTC
>CAMLDO010000009.1 GCA_946478865.1 uncultured Methylobacillus sp. | reverse complement strand
TGATGACAATACCATTCTCCAGCTTGCACCACGGTCCGCCGTCGATCTCGACAGCACCGAATTCTTCCTTTGCCACATCGTAGCCCCAGGTCTTGAAGCCGCCTTCGGTGAACTTCATGATGTTGCCTTTATGCACAATGGTCACGGACTTGCGACCATTGTCGATCGCATACTGGATCGCCTTGCGTACCAGGCGCTTGCTGCCATCCATGGATACCGGTTTGATGCCAATCGAAGAGTTTTCTGGGAAGCGGATTTTCTTGCGTACGCCCATGTCGGACAGAAAATCCACGACCTTCTTGACTTCGTCAGTACCGGCGGCCCACTCGATGCCGGCGTAGATGTCCTCGGTGTTTTCGCGGAAAATCACCATATCGGTTTTTTCCGGATGTTTGACCGGGCTGGGGACGCCCTGGAAGTACTGCACTGGACGCAAGCAGACGTACAAATCCAGATCCTGGCGCAACGTGACGTTCAACGAGCGGATGCCGCCGCCGACAGGCGTCGTCAGCGGTCCCTTGATGGAAATGACGTATTCGCGCACGGCTTGCAGCGTTTCTTCCGGCAGCCATTGATTGTCGCCGTAAACCTTGAGCGATTTTTCGCCCGCATATACTTCCATCCAGGCGATGGAGCGCTTGCCGCCATAGGCTTTCTCTACCGCAGCATCTACGACGCGGCGCATCGGCGGTGTGATATCAACGCCAATGCCATCACCTTCGATAAATGGGATAATCGGTCGGGCTGGTACATTGAGGCTGTTGTCGGCATTGACGGTAATCTTCTGACCGTCTGCGGGAACGCTGATTTTCTGCGACATCAATAAACTCCTGGATTTCTAGATTTGGAATGCTGATCCTGTTCAACAAACCCTATGGGGTTATCTGCCAGTTTAGCGAGCATGAAAAACACCCGACCCTGAAGGATTACATTCCGATTCCTGGGGTGTATGCGGCGGGGAGGCTCGATACCGACAGCGAGGGATTGCTTATTTTAACCGATGACGGCGCGCTGCAACACCGCATTGCACATCCTCGCCACAAGGAAGACAAGATTTACTGGGTGCAGGTTGAGGGTATTCCGGAGGATCGTCAACTGGAGCCTCTGCGCCAAGGTATCGACCTGGGCGATTTTGTCACTCGCCCGGCCAAGGTGCGCCTGATCGATGAACCTGCGAATTTGTGGCCGCGAAATCCTCCGATTCGCGAACGCCAGTCAATTCCCACAGCCTGGCTGGAAATGATCATCAGCGAGGGCAAGAACCGTCAGGTACGCCGCATGACTGCCAAGATCGGGTTTCCCACCTTGCGCCTGATCCGTGCTCGCATCGGCCGCTATGATCTGGATAATCTGTCGCCAGGAGAGTGGCGCGAGATTGCAGCCCACTCCACCTCTTTTCGTAAAATCAAATGAGCGAACAAATAATGAAACCGATTGCGATTTTTCGTCATGCCGCCACGGAAGGGCCAGGATTCTTCGCGGACTTTCTGGATTCCAAGGGAATACCCTGGAAGCTGGTGCGCATCGATGCCGGAGATACGCTGCCCATGACCGCCGAGGACTTCAGCGGACTCGTGTTCATGGGCGGCCCGATGAGTGTCAACGATGATTTGCCATGGATTCCGTCAGTACTGGCATTGATTCGGGAGGCCGTAGAAAAAGGCATTCCGGTACTCGGCCATTGCCTCGGAGGTCAGTTGATGTCCAAGGCTTTGGGGGGAACGATCACCCGCAATCCAGTCAAGGAAATCGGGTGGGGCGAGCTTCAGGTCGCATCCACCGATGAAGCGAGGCGTTGGTTCGGCGCCCTCGAACGTTTTCCGGGGTTTCACTGGCATGGTGAAACCTTTTCTATCCCGCCCGGCGCTACGGCAATCCTTTCCAGCGCTTATTGCCCACATCAGGCTTTCTCTTACGGCAAGCACCTGGGTTTTCAGTGCCATGTGGAAATGAACGCAGACATGGTGCGCACATGGTGCGAAGTGGGGCAGGACGAAATATCAGCTTCTTCCACCAGTCCTGGCGTTCAGTCTATCGAGGAGATCACACAGGATCTTGATACGCGCATCCAGACGCTGAATCGGGTGGCAGCCACTATTTATGAGGTTTGGCTCAAGGGCCTCAGGGCCTGATCGAGTCGAAAGCTCAGGTCGCTTCAATCTCGACAGACTCGACCACCTGTCGATGATCGGCCAGCCGATTCCGCCCTGACTCTTTGGCTGAATACATGCGCCGATCGGCTTGTTCCACGAGCGCATGCCAGTCACGGGCGTGATCGATCGAGCGCTCTGCCAAGCCGATGCTCGCCGTCATCGGCGTACCATCCGGGCGCAGTCCGAAACCCTGCTGCCGGATGCGCTGGATCGCGGCGAATCCTTGTTCCATGGTGGTGTTGGGCAGGATCAGAATGAACTCCTCGCCGCCCCATCGCCCCAGCATGTCGCCATTCCGCAGATGCCGCCGCATGCTCGCTGCCGCGGTATTCAATACCTGATCACCCGCCTCGTGGCCATAGTTGTCGTTGATCGACTTGAATTTATCGAGATCGATGAAGGCGATCGTCAGTGGCGCCTGATTCCGGCTGGACAGGATGAATTGCAGTTCCAGCAGTTCCTCGATGCTCATGCGTGAAAAACATCGGGTCAACGGGTCACGCATGGCCTGCCCCATGAGGCTGACCATGAATCCTAATTGGCTCATGCCGGCGACACCCGCGACGATGGCCACCATTCCCAGCAGCCAGAAGGTGCTCAGGTAAGTGCCTATATCGATAAGCTGCACATCATAGAAAGACGCCAACGGTACCAGCAGAAGTGCGGGAATCGCGAAAATGAAGGCTTCCAGGGCCGTTAACGGGAAAATGCTGATCCCCGCGAGCACGACAACGGGCAATACCGAATAAATGCCGAGCATGGTCGTGGCGAAAGTATTTCCTTCCAGTCCGCTCAGTATCTGGTGGGAGTAGATATAAAAGGCTGTGGGCACTGCAAACAAGGTGACGAGGGCGATATAGGCATGCCACAGCTTGTTGGAGCCCCGGAACGCGAATGCCAGCCAGATGAAGATGAGCGAAGCCGCGGTTCTCCCATAAGCCAGGTGCACGGCGGTATCAAAGGGCAACAGGGCGGCATCGACGGCTATCCAGAGCGAAGTCAGCAGCGCGAACAGGCCGGCGATGATGCGTGTGCGTGAAAGAATCAGAGCGGCTCTGCGCGTGTTGAGAATGTGCACATGGGTGTGCGGCAAAAATAGCCAACTGATGCCTTTGATGGGATTGTCCTCGGTGACTATGCCGGTCAGTTTTTTGATCCACTGCTTCATCTGTCGAGACTCTTCATCTGCCATGAACGCGGGAAAGAGGCTGCTTGCCGCAAGCCGGTGTTTTTGAGCAAAGCAAACATCCTAGTCCATATCCATTTCTTTGTCATAGAGTAGACTCGGCTGCCCTTGAGCCTGGAAAAGGTGCAGCAAAAGGATGTGGTAAACTTCCAGGTAATTTTTCTGGTGATCGTCGTCATGTCAGGCAATACCCTAGGCACACTATTTTGCGTATCTTCCTTTGGTGAAAGTCATGGTCCGGCTATCGGCTGCGTAGTGGACGGCTGCCCGCCTGGACTCGAGCTTTCCGAAGCCGATATCCAGATCGAACTCGACCGCCGCAAACCGGGAACTTCCAAGCACGTTACCCAGCGCCAAGAGCCCGATACAGTCGAAATTCTTTCCGGCGTATTCGAGGGTAAAACTACTGGTACTCCCATCGCATTGCTGATCCGCAATCGCGACCAGCGTAGCCAGGATTACGGCAAGATCGCCGAAACATTCCGCCCCGGGCATGCCGATTACACCTATTGGCAAAAATACGGTATTCGCGACTATCGCGGTGGTGGTCGTTCTTCCGCGCGAGAAACCGCCGTGCGCGTTGCCGCAGCTGCCATTGCAAAGAAGTGGCTCAGGGAGCGTTACGGCGTCCTGATCCGTGGTTATATGAGTAAGATCGGCAATATCGAGATTCCGTTCCGATCATGGGACGATGTCGGCAAAAATGCCTTTTTCGCCGCGGACGAGAGCCTGGTTCCCCGATTGGAAGCGTACATGGACGAGATCCGGGCGGAGCGAGACTCTATTGGAGCCAGAATTTCCGTTGTGGCGGAAAATGTCCCGGTCGGCTGGGGCGAGCCGGTATATGACCGCCTGGATGCCGAAATTGCTTATGCAATGATGGGCATCAATGCCGCAAAGGGTGTGGAAATCGGTGCAGGCTTCACGAGCGTGGCGCAGAAGGGCTCTGAGCATTGCGACGAACTGACGCCCAAAGGCTTTGCCAGCAATCATGCGGGCGGCATCCTCGGCGGCATTTCCACCGGGCAGGATATTGTTGCGCATGTCGCCTTCAAACCGACTTCGAGTATCCCGCAAGAGCGTCGCTCCATCGACAAGGATGGCAATCCCGTCATGATGCAGACGACGGGTCGTCACGATCCGTGTGTAGGCATACGCGCGACACCGATCGTCGAGGCCATGATGGCGCTGGTGCTCATGGATCATGCCCTGCGGCACCGGGCGCAATGCGCTGATGTCACGACAGCGACCCCCCGGATTCCCGGAAGGATATAAGCAAACTTGCAGCCGGCTTAGCCGGCTGTTTTCATTTCGTCAGCGGTAAAATCAAGCGATGCTGAGTCTTCCCTACTGGCGCCTGTCCGGTTTCTACTTTTTCTACTTCGCGTTCGTAGGCGCATTCACGCCTTTCTGGAGCCTTTACCTGCAATCACTGGAGTTCAATGCATTCCAAATCGGCGTCCTGATGTCGCTGTTGCAGGTGTCCCGGATTTTTGCCCCGAATTTATGGGGATGGCTGGCGGACCATACCGGCAAGCGAGTCGCGGTGGTTCAACTCGCGGCGTTGCTCAGTCTCGTGTTCTATCTGGGGGTATTTGCCGGAGAAAGCTTCGGCTGGATGTTTGCCGTCATGGCGCTCATGAGCCTGTTCTGGAGCGCGTCTCTGCCGCTGGTGGAGGCGATTACGCTCGGACATCTGGGCAGCAGCGGCGAAGGCTACGGCCGCATTCGCTTATGGGGCTCCGTTGGTTTCATTATCGCGGTCATTATTCTCGGCTATGTGCTGGACTATGCGCCAGTGCGGATACTTTTATGGATCGTGCTGGGACTGAAGGTCGGCATCTTTCTGCTCTCCCGCAAGATTCCCGAGTGCCGGCTGATGCCTCATTCGACCGACGATCACTCCGTCTGGCGCATCTTGCGCCGTCCTGATGTGTCCATGTTCCTGCTCGCCTGCTTTTTAATGGCGGCCGCGCACGGGGTTTATTACACCTTCTATTCCATCTATCTGGTGGAGAACGGCTACAGCAAGAGTGCTATCGGATGGCTATGGGCGCTGGGAGTCATCTGTGAAGTGCTGGTATTCCTCTGGATGCCCCGGCTCGCGGCACGCTTCGGCCTGTGGCGCATCCTCATGGCCAGTTTTGTGTTGGCGGCTCTACGATTCTTCACCATCGGCTGGGGAGTAGAAGTGATCGGGCTCATGATTTTTGCACAGATGCTGCATGCGGCCAGTTTCGGTTCCTATCATGCGGCGGCAGTGGCCCTGATTCATCAGATTTTCCGGGGCAGACACCAAGCCAAGGGGCAGGGGCTCTACACCTCGGTTTCTTTCGGCTTGGGCGGCACCTTGGGTGGTCTCTTCAGCGGTTATACCTGGGATGCGCTTGGAGCGGGCTGGTCGTTCACCATTTCGGCAGCATGCGCGGCAGCAGGTGGCCTCGTACTGTTGCTGCGGGCTCGGCATGCTTCCATTGCCGGGAATGCGATGTAAACTGCAATTTTCCGGATGGGAGTGCGTCGTGCGTCTTCTGGCTTTGCTTTTCTGTCTTGCTCTGTCTTTTTCTGCGGCTGCCGAGACGCAAATCAATGTGGTCGGCCTGTTCAGCGGCAAGGCCATCCTTGCGATCAACGGTGGCAAGCCTAAAACCTATGCAGCCGGTCAAACTACTCCAGAAGGCGTGCGCATCCTTTCCGCTGACAGTAGTAAAGTGGTGCTGGAGGTCGATGGCAAGCGCAGGGAACTGGGCATGGGGCAGGGAATTTCGATCAGCGGCGGTGCTGGTTCGGGCGCGCAGACCGCCACGCTCTACGGCAATAACGATGGTCACTTTCTTGGCGAAGGCTATATCAATGGCTCGCCGTTCAAGTTCCTGGTAGATACCGGCGCGACGGCTGTTGCGATGAGCAGCGTCGAGGCGCGACGACTGGGCTTGAATTACGTCAATGGGCAGGTGGGAGCCGCGAGCACGGCCGCAGGAGTGGTCAAGGCATATCGCGTGAGTCTGAACACCGTGAAGATCGGTAACATCGTGCTGCATCAGGTCGATGCCATGGTGGTCGAGGGCAATTCTCCGCCCATCGTACTGTTGGGCATGACAGTGCTGAACCGGGTGCAGATGGAGCGCGACGGCCTGGTGATGACGCTTACCAAGAAATACTGAAGTTAGCTTGCGGCAATAAAAAAGCGCGGAATTCCGCGCTTTTTTATTGCCATGGCACGGCTTTTAGCTGACGCGCTTGTCGCGCTCAATCAATGCGTAAGCCGAATGGTTATGAATGGACTCGAAGTTCTCCGACTCGACGACATAAGCGTCAATGCGAGGTTCGGCATTCAATTGAGCTGCGACGTCGCGCACCATGTCTTCGACGAATTTCGGGTTGTCGTAAGCACGTTCGGTGACGAACTTTTCATCCGGACGCTTGAGCAGACCGTACAACTGGCAAGAAGCCTGTTCTTCGACCAGGCTGATGATGTCTTCCACCCAAATGAAGTCGTTGATCAGGGCCGTGATCGTGACATGCGAGCGCTGGTTGTGCGCGCCGTAGTCAGAAATCTTCTTCGAGCACGGGCACAGGCTGGTGACCGGCACCAGCACCTTCACGGTGATGTTGTACTTGCCGTCCTTGATCTCTCCAATGAAGCTTACTTCATAGTCCAGCAGACTCTGTACGCCGGATACCGGCGCCGCCTTGTTGACGAAGTACGGGAAAGTCATCTCGATATGGCCGGATTCGGCTTCCAGGCGCTTTACCATCTCGCGCAGGATGGACTCGAAGTTTTCCACCGAGATCTCACGCTCGTTCATGTTGAGAATTTCGACGAAACGCGACATGTGCGTGCCCTTGAAATTATGGGGCAGATGCACGTACATGTTGAATACTGCAACCGTGTGCTGCACGCCGCCGGTCTTGTCCTTGACCTTGACCGGATGGCGAATGGACTTGATCCCAACCTTGTCGATGGCAAGGTGACGAACGTCAGGCGTGTTTTGCACGTCCTCAATCGGGAGTGTCGCAGGGTGATTCATGGTTTGTTCCATTTGAGTCGCTTAATACTTGAGTATACTACTCGGATAATACTTTCTCAATCGCCGATTGGATGCCATTAGCATCCAGCCCGCAATCAGCAAGCATCTTCTCTGGTGTGCCGTGCTCGATGAAGGTGTCCGGCAAGCCCAGTACCAATGTAGATATGGTCACATTGGCGGATTGCAAGGCCTCCATTACGGCCGCGCCCGCGCCGCCCATCACCGCGTTTTCCTCGACGGTGACCAGCAGGTCATGACTGGCCGCTAGCTGATAGACCAGCTCCGTATCCAAGGGTTTCACGAAGCGCATATTGGCGACGGTAGCATCCAGTTTTTCCGCTGCGACCAGCGCTGGCTGCAACATGCTGCCGAAAGCGAGGATGGCAATTCGGGAGCCTTGCCGGCGGATTTCCCCTTTACCCAGCGGTAACGCTTTCATTTCGCGCATGATTGCAGTTCCGGGACCGCAGCCGCGCGGATAACGGACCGCTGCCGGTACATCCAGCATATAGCCGGTGTAGAGCATCTGACGACATTCATTTTCGTCCGAGGGGCACATCACCACCATGTTGGGGATGCAGCGCAGATAGGAAATATCGAAGCTGCCGGCGTGCGTCGGTCCATCTGCACCAACCAGCCCGGCGCGGTCTATGGCGAGCAGCACGGGCAGGTTCTGCAGCGCGATGTCATGGATCAACTGATCATAGGCGCGCTGCAGGAAGGTCGAATAGATCGCGACCACCGGTTTGCTGCCATCGCAAGCGAGGCCCGCGGCGAAAGTGAGTGCATGCTGCTCGGCGATGCCGACGTCGAAATAGCGATCCGGGAATTTTTCCTGGAACTGGTTGAGCCCGGAGCCGTCGCACATGGCCGGGGTGATGCCGATCAGCCGCTTGTCGTGTTCGGCCATATCCACCAGCCACTCGCCGAATATCTGGGTGTAGGTCTTGCGACCAGCACTCGCGAGCGATTCGCCGCTTTCCGGGTCGAACTTGCCGACGCCGTGGAACTTGCCCGGGTTGTCTTCGGCCGGCTTGAAGCCATGTCCTTTTTGCGTGACCACATGCAGGAATTGCGGTCCCTTGAGCTTGCGGATATTGGAAAGCGTGGCGACCAGGACATCCAGGTCGTGGCCATCGATAGGACCGATGTAATTGAAGCCGAACTCCTCGAACAGCGTACCGGGGGTCATCATGCCTTTGACGTGTTCTTCCGCGCGCTTTGCCAGTTCCAGTATCGGCGGTGCGACGCCCAGTACTTTTTCCGTGCTGCGGCGCATACGGTCATAAAGCCTGCCGGAGAGCAGTCGAGCCAGGTAGTTGTTGAGCGCGCCGACATTCGGCGAAATCGACATGTCGTTGTCGTTGAGGATCACCAGCAGGTTGGCATCCATGGCGCCAGCATTGTTGAGTGCCTCGAACGCCATGCCAGCCGTCATCGCCCCATCGCCGATAATGGCAACCGCACGCCGGTCTGAGCCCGTTTGCTGGGCGGCAACAGCCATACCCAGTGCGGCCGAGATCGAGGTGCTGGAGTGACCTGCTCCGAACGCATCGTACTCGCTCTCGGCACGACGCGGAAAACCGGCAATGCCGCCTGCCTTGCGCAAACCCGACATTCCTTCGCGGCGTCCAGTGAGAATCTTGTGCGGATAAGTCTGGTGGCCCACGTCCCACACCACGCGATCTTCCGGGGTGTTGAAGACGTAATGCAGCGCAATGGTGAGTTCCACCACGCCCAGGTTGGACGACAAGTGGCCGCCGGTCTGCGAGACGCTGTTGATGAGGAAGTTGCGCAACTCATCCGCGAGTTGCGGCAGACGTTTCTTGTCCAGTTGGCGCAGTTGCGCGGGTGAATCGATGGTTTCGAGCAATGGGTACATTCAGAAAGATCGCTCAGTAATGAAATCGGCGAGTTGTCGCAGGCGCTGCCCAGCGACCCCGAAAGGAGCAATGCTGGCAAGCGCGTCGGCATGCAATTCGGCGGCGAACTCCTTGGCGCGGGCGAGGCCGAGTATGGTGACGTAAGTCGGCTTGTTGTTTTCCGCGTCCTTGCCGGCAGTTTTGCCTAGCGTGGCCGTATCGGCTTGCGTATCGAGAATGTCATCCACGACCTGAAAGGCGAGTCCGATACTCTTGGCATAGCGATCGACCGCTTTAAGCTTTTCCGCATCCGGTGCATCGGCGCAATAGGCGCCTAACAGTATGGCGGCACGAATCAGCGCGCCGGTTTTGTGGATGTGCATGAACTCCAGCTCTTGCTGGGTCAGGCTCAGGCCTACGCTGGCAAGATCGATGGCTTGGCCGCCCGCCATGCCGCGAGAGCCGCTGGCAACAGCCAGCAGATGGATCATGCGTACCTGCTGTTCCGCGCTGTTGCATAGTCCGGGTTGTGCGAGGGTCTGGAACGCAAGGCTTTGCAGTGCGTCGCCGACCAGCAAGGCCGTGGCATCGTCGAATTGCTTGTGACAGGAGGGTTTGCCGCGGCGCAGGTCGTCATCATCCATGCAGGGCATGTCGTCATGCACCAGTGAATAGGCGTGAATCATCTCCACCGCGGCCGCGGCGAGATCCACCTTGTCGGGAGAAGCGCCAAACAATTCGCCTGCAGCATGAGCCAGCAACGGCCGGACGCGTTTGCCGCCGCCCAGTATGGAATAGCGCATGGCTGTATGAAGGCGTTCGGGAGCGACTTCGCCAGTCGGAAGCAATGCGCCGAGCGTGGATTCGGTACGGGCCTGGATCTGCGATGCCCAGGAAGAAAAATCAATCATCGTTCTGGATAAAAGGTTGCAGGCTGCTGGCCTCGTTCAGGATACGGACCTGCTGTTCCACGTCCGCCAGCGATTTCTGGCAGTACTGCAGCAGCTCCGCTCCGCGCTTGTAGGCGGCTAGCGATTGCTCAAGCGGCAGTTGCCCGGATTCCATCTGGGAGACGAGTGCCTCAAGTTCTGCGAGTGCCTGTTCGAAGCTGGCCGGCTGGGTATTTTTACTCATGGAAGGATGGCCTGTGGAGGGGATGAACCGTAACAAAATAGCGGCTTACGGTCAATTGTCCGAATGATGCAATTTTATTGGAAATCTGTCATAGTCGCTCTAGCATTCGGCAGTACTAAATAACTAGAGGCTCGTTGCGAACGTGGACCTGATCGATAAACTGCATGCATTCGTCAAGCCGCCAAAAGGGGAGACATTCTGGGATGCAAGGTGGCTGGACGACCTTCCCCGGGATAATTATCTGGCTGCGCAGGACATAGTACTGAAACGGTTGAGGGAGTTTGTCTCCGACGACAACCCTCTGGATGCCGAATCCTTCAAAACCCTGGTCCGGATAGACGAATCCGCCCGACAGAATGTCGCATCGCTCAGTCGCCAGTATGTGGCTGCACCCGTCTTGCAATACGAAGTGGACGAGCGGCTGTGGCAATCGATCTACAACTACTACCATGTGCTCGAGCGTGCCTATCAGGCCTTTCTCGACCGCCATCAAGCCGATCCTGAACACTCTCCCCTCGCGGCACAACTGCCGCAACTGCTGCTCAATCTGGTGGATACGCTGCGCTCCGCGGCCAAGTGGCGCTACCTGCGCTATCAGTCCATGACGGAAGGTGGCTGGCTGCGTCTGCATCGGTTGTACCAGATGAGCGAACGTCTTGGCTATGAGCGTACTGTTCTTAAACGCTACTCGGACAGCTCCGATACTACATTGATGTCCTGCTATCTGCAGGCGTTGATGCTGGATACCCTGAACCATACCAGCATGCTCAAGGTGGAAATCGAAACACTGGCGGACTGGCTGTCGCGCTGGTGCGACGTGCTCTCGCTGGATGCGGAATATTCCGAGGAACGTCATCTCTTTTTCGTTTCTCAGGAAGAGGATCGCGGTGGGCGCCGCATGCGGCATTTCGAGCCACAGCCGAGCTATCGTTACTGGGATACCGACAAAGTGGTGCTGCAGGTCGAGCGCCTGGCGCAATATGCGCGGCAGGACCGGATGCCGGCCGAGCTCCGGTTGCCGACGAGCATGAGTTTTTCCGATTGTCTGCTACTGAGCGAACACATGCTGGTGGAGTGGTCGCGGCACGTTTATCGCCGGCAGCGTCGTACCGACGAGCGGGATGAAGTGGCCAAGGTCGCTCAGGTGGTCAATGGCATCGTCAACGTCTGCCAGCATGTGAAGAATGTGCTGTACAGCGCGGGGCAGCCCCTCCAGCCGGAAGAGGTGAAGGCGCGGCCTTTGCCTGAATCGGAGAGCAAGCCGGAGAATGCTGAGGGCGCGATTACGCTGCCTGGTGTGCAGGGCGAGAAATGGACCATCAATAACGAAAGCAAATACGGTTTCGGCGCGGTAGTGAGCACTGACCTCAATCTCTGGCTGCGCCCCGGCCGAATTATTGCCATCGATTACGAGCTTAATCCGGAAATGCCGGTTGTGGGCGTTGTTCGTAGCGTCAAGCAACTCCCTGGCAGCAAGCGGCATGTCGGGATCGAAGTATTAAGCCACACTCCGGCTTACGTGCGTTTGCGCAGCCTGGCCAATAGTGTTCACCCGCAGGATTTCCTGCCTACCGATGTATTTCTGGCGGCTTGCGTCACGACGCAAGGTCAGCCGCCTTTCCCCGCCCTTTATCTGCCCAAGGATGAAGAAAAGGATGTTCCTTCCACGCTTCTTCTTCCTCGAGTCGAGTTTATCGCTGGCGGCATTTTTGAGCTGCGAACCGAGCATCATCACAGCCAGGTGCGTCTCGGTCGCGTAGTTGAGCAAAAGGACGACTGGGTGCGCGTCGAGATTCAATTGCCGGAGAGCGAAACTCCCTTGGGTTGAAGGGGAGGCAGGGTGCGCAGAATGAAATCGCGGATGTCTGCGATTTCATCATTGCAGACTGAGTGCGGCATTGGGTACTCATGCCATTCGACGATATAGCCGGCTCTTTCCAGTCCGTTTTTCGAGTCGATCGCCGTTCGCAGTGGAATGATGTCGTCGAAACGGCCGTGAGCCATGAAAATCGACGTGGTTCGATTCGCTTGGCTGCTTTCCGTTTCCAGTTTGTCGTGCAGTGGAAGATAAGTGGAGAGCGCCAGGATTCCCGCAAGTTTCTCCTTATGCCGCAACCCCGTATGCAATGCGATGGCACCACCTTGCGAAAAGCCGGCAAGCAGAATGCGGCTGGTGTCGATCCCGCGCTGCTTTTCTCGCGCAATCAGGTTTTCGATATGTGCTTGAGAGGCACGGATGCCTTGCTCATCCTGACGGCTGGCGATGTCCCCGCCCAGAATGTCGTACCACGCCGGCATGATATAGCCGCCATTGATGGTTACCGGCATCGTCGGTGCGTGCGGCAGAATGAAGCGGATATTGGGCAAGGGCTGCATGGCTTCGACCACGGGAGCGAAATCGTAACCATCCGCCCCGAGGCCATGCAACCAGATAACGGCCGCATCGGGAGATTGGCCCGGAGAAAGTTCGAGATATTGCAGAGTTTCCATAGCGTACGCCGTCATCGAAAACCTTATTGTGCCATGGCGATAGGTGCTGCCAAATCCTCGCCGCATCGGCTATCCTTAGAGAAAACAGGACTAACCCATTGAAAAAGCAGGGGCAGGAGTGAATAAGAGCTATTTCCGGCGACACCGTCTGCGTATCGCGTTCAGTCTCGCGATCATGCTGCTGTTTCTTGCCAATGCAGTGGGCTCCTTGCCCATCGACTTCACTGCTCGCCTGGAAAACTTTGCCTATGACCTGCGGCTCAAGCTGACGATGCCGAATACGGTTGATCCGCGCATCGTCATTGTCGATATCGACGAGAAGAGCCTCAAGGAGGAAGGCCATTGGCCATGGAGTCGCAACAAGCTGGCGCAGCTGGTGGATCAGTTGTTCGACCGTTATGGCATCGATTCGCTGGGTTTCGATGTGGTATTCGCAGAGCGCGACGACAGTTCCGGCCTGAACAGCCTGGAGCGTCTGGCCAAGAGCGATTTGGGCCATGATGCCGGTTTTCTCTCGGCCCTCAACAAGGCTCGGCCTCGCCTCGATTACGACCGCCTGTTTGCCGAAAGCCTGAAGAACCGCCGGGTAGTGCTCGGCTACTATTTCCGACATGAGGTTTCCAAGACCGGCAGCGTGGGCCTGTTGCCCAAGCCGTTAATCGAAAAAGAACGTGTGGATGTTGGCTCTTTAGGCGTAGCCAATGCCGAAGCCTATACCGCCAACTTGACCGAGTTGCAGGAAAGCGCGGCTGGCGGCGGCTACTTCAGCGTATCGCGGCTGGATGAGGATGGGGTATTTCGCAGTTTGCCCTTACTGGAGACACATGGCGGAGCGATATACGAACCGCTTTCGCTGGCCATGGCGCGCCTGGTGCTGAATGAGCCTCAGATCCATCTCGGTTTCGAAGAAAGCGCTGGGTACGCCGAACTGGAATGGATAGGGCTGGCTGGTCGTCGCATCCCTGTGGATGCGCATGTGGCTGCCTTGATCCCCTACCGAGGCAAGGAAGGCAGCTTTCCCTACGTTTCCGCAACGGATGTGTTGAAGGGAGCGGTGCCATCGGAAACTCTCAAGGGCGCTATCGTCCTGGTGGGGACGACGGCGGCCGGATTGAAGGACCTGCGCGTGACGCCGGTCCAAAGCGTTTATCCAGGGGTAGAAGTCCATGCCAACATGATTGCCGGAATCCTCGATGGCAATATCAAGGAGCGCCCTCCGTACACCCTGGGAGTGGAATTTATCCTGCTTCTGGCATCAGGCCTGTTGCTTGCGTTTCTGCTGCCTGCCTTGAGCCCGATCAAGGCGACATTCGCAACGCTGGTCGTCGGGGCGGCGCTCGTGGCTCTAAATCTGTATATGTGGCAGGAATTCAACCATGTGTTGCCAATTGCTTCCCTGGTGCTGCTGGTAGCGGTTTTGTTCATCTTCAACATGTCCTATGGCTTCTTCATCGAGTCACGCGGCAAGCGCCAACTGGCCGGGCTGTTTGGCCAATACGTGCCGCGCGAGTTGGTGGACGAAATGGCACAGGATCCCGAAGCGTTTACGCTGGAGGGCGAGAGCCGCGAGCTGACCGTATTGTTTTCGGATGTACGAGGTTTTACCTCGATCTCGGAGGGATTGGATCCCAAGCAACTCACGCACCTCATGAACGAATACCTTACCCCGATGACGCATGCGATCCATCATCATCGCGGGACAATCGACAAATACATGGGCGATGCGATCATGGCGTTCTGGGGCGCACCGATCCGCGATGAGCAGCATGCGCGCCATGCTCTGTATGCCGCCATGGAGATGCTGGAAAAACTCAAGCAGGTGCAGGCCGAGTTCAAGGCCAAAGGCTGGCCCGAGATCAATATCGGCATCGGCCTCAATACCGGCGTGATGACCGTGGGCAACATGGGGTCAGAATTCCGCATGGCCTATACCGTGATGGGTGATGCCGTGAACCTCGGTTCGCGCCTGGAAGGGCTGACCAAGGAGTACGGCGTGCAGATCATCGTGGGCGAAGCGACGCGTGCTGCGATTCCGGATTTCGTGTTCCGTGAACTGGACGTGGTGCGGGTCAAGGGCAAGGACAAGCCGGTAGCGATTTACGAGCCGGTGTGTCCGGTAGGAGAAGACGACGAAGCGATGATGGAGGAGCTCGCGCTTTACTGCGATGCCCTGACGGTATATCGTGCGCAAAACTGGAGTTCGGCCGAGGAGAAATTCACTGCGTTGCAGCGTGATTATCCCGAACGATATTTGTATGCTCTGTACAAGAAGCGTATTGCTTATTTCCGTGATCATCCCCCAGGCTCTGGCTGGGATGGCGCCTTTACCTTCACCACAAAATGAATAATAACAACTTTGTACAAGTACGCGTCCTGGGCTGCAGCGGCGGAATCGGTGGGCATCTCCGCACGACTTCGCTACTGGTGGACGACGATATCCTGATCGATGCGGGTACCGGGGTCGCCGATCTTTCCATCGAAGCCATGATGAAGATCGATCACATCTTCGTGACCCATTCGCATCTCGACCATATCGCCTGCATTCCTTTGCTGGTGGACACTGTCATCGGCATGCGCGAGAAGTACATTACCGTGCATGCGACGCGAGAGACCTGGCAAATCCTCAAGGATCACATTTTCAACTGGAAAATCTGGCCGGACTTCAGCGTAATTCCCGACGAGTCCGATCCGTTTCTGCGTCATGAGGAAATCGCAGTCGGCCAGACCGTCGATTTGAATGGACGCAAATTCACGGCTTTGCCGGCGCAGCATACGGTTCCTGCAATCGGCTATCAGCTCGACAGCGGCGAGGCCAGCCTGGTTTTTACGGGTGACACCACTAGCTGCGACGGATTGTGGCATGCCGTCAATCGGATCGAAAATCTCAAATACCTCATCATCGAAACTGCATTCAGCGACAGCGAAATGGTATTAGCGAAGCTCTCGCGCCATTTGTGCCCATCCATGCTCTTTGAGGAACTCGACAAACTGGAGCGGGAGGCGGAAATATTTTTTACCCATCTCAAGCCGGGAGAAGAGGTCGAGATCATGCGTCAGGTCAGCGAGAAGCAAACAACACATTCCCTGCGGCCTGTGGTCCCACAGCAGATTTTTCTTCTGTAATTCTTTAAAGAGCCATCGATGCCAGTTACTACCGATCTTCTGACCCGCCTGGAACCGATTTCAGCTCTTTCTTCCGGCCGTCTGCAGGAACTGAGCGAGATGTGCAGCATTGAGCGAGTCAGCCAGGGTCTCAATCCGTTCAGAATGAATGTTGTGCAAAGTGAGCAACTGCTGTACCTGATTTCGGGCCAACTCAGACTCACTTATGCGGACGGCACAATCGAAATTATCGAGGGTGGCAGCGATGCTTCACGCCATGCGCTTGCAGCAGATCGGACGGGACCGCAAGAAGCCCTCACGCTAACCGATATCCAGATTCTGCGGATTGATGCTGACCTGCTTGACATCATGCTGACTTGGGATCAGTTGGCCGGCTACGAAAAGTCTCGCCAAGCCTCTCAAAGCCGTGCAGGAAAATGGATGCAAGCCACGGAAGTTTTCAGCGCGGAGTCACTGAAAAATGGCATTTTTAAAGCCTTGCCGCCTGCAAATGTTGATGAACTGTTTCGGAAAATGGAAAAATTGCCTGCTGAAGCAGATCAGGTCATCATCCAGCAAGGGCAGCCTGGCGACTATTACTACCTGATAGAGTCTGGGGACGCAGAGGTGACGCGCATAGAAGCTGATGGAGGTACAGTGTCGCTTGCCATGCTTTCTTCAGGCCAGGCTTTCGGCGAAGAGGCCCTTGCTTCAGGTAATCGTCGCAATGCTACGGTTACTATGCGCACTTCGGGGACGTTATTGCGATTGGGTAAGCAGGATTTTGAGGAGCTGCTTAAAGCACCTCTGCTTAAACAAATTAAAAAGGACGAGGCCGGAAATTGGGTGCGTTCAGGGGCAAAACTTGTGGATGTAAGAACGGCTGCAGAATATCGCTTCAAGCATTTACCCGGTGCAATCAATCTGCCTTTGTATGATATTCGAGAGGCGATGAAATCCTTGAGTAAGGACGGCGAGTATGTGGTGTACTGTCAGAGCGGCCGTCGTGCCGCTGCTGCTTCATTCATTCTTGCTCAGCATGGCTTCAAGGTCGCTACCCTCGCTGAATAAGCACGTTAATACGATTGATAGTTTATGCAGTCAGTGGCTTTCGTATTAGCTGTAAGCCAGTTTGGATTGTATTGTGGGGAGCAGAGAAAATAGCATGGCTCATTTTTTAGTAGAGGTATACAGAGCAGTTTTTGCGAGACAGGCTTTTTATTGTTTTAACAAACTGCTTTATCGATGCAGCTTGAGTGCCCTCGGTATTTTTAATTATGAAAATGCTAGAGTTAGCGGCGAGGATTGGTTCCTTCGTTCATACCTTAAGAATAGACCTCATGGTCTCGTACTGGATGTAGGAGCAAACCAAGGCGACTATTCTAAAGGAATAATCCAAATAAATCCCAATATCAAAATTTATGCATTTGAACCCCATCCAAAAACCTTTTCACAATTAATAAAAACAATTCAAAGTCCTAGCTTTTATCCCGTTAATTCTGCCGTTGGGGACAAAAATGGGCAAACTATTTTGTATGATTATGCGGAGAATGATGGATCTGCTCATGCTTCCCTCTATCCTGAGGTGATCGCAACTCTACGCAGCTCTGCGGTAGCTACGCATACTGTAAATGCTATTACGCTAGACTCTTTTATTAAAGATAAAAATATTCAGCAAATTGATTTATTGAAGATTGATGTCGAGGGAAATGAACTAAAAGTTTTAATTGGCTTAGGAGAGAATATACGGAACGGGAAAGTGAAGGCTATTCATTTTGAATTTAATGAAATGAACGTGTATAGCAGAACATTCTTCAGGGATTTCTGGGAGCTTCTGCCAATCTATGATCTTTATCGATTGTTGCCTCGTGGAATGATAAAGATAGACAAATACGATCCTAGGTATACGGAATTGTTTGCATATCAGAATATTGTAGCTTTGCTCAAATAACTGCTGGCGTTTGTATAGATGAGGCATAACATCAAGGCCAGAATAGATTATGCGAATAGCATATGATCATTCAGCTTTCACCCGCCAAGCTTTCGGTGGTGTATCGCGTTATTTCTCTCAATTGGCACAGACTATTGCTGCATACTCAGACCATAAGATTAATATCATTGCTCCTTTTCACATTAATCGACATTTGCATGAAGTGGCGCCATACATTGTTTCCGGGCATTATTTGCCAAATTATCCCTCAATAACCAAGCCATTCTTAAAAGCCCTTAATAATGGAATGACGCACCGAAGGCTGGCGGAGTGGAAACCTGATGTGCTACATGAAACGTATTTCACCCCATTTCCCACGACAAATTTGGCTGTTCCCAGAGTAGTTACGATTCACGACATGATTCACGAAATATATCCCGATAATTTTTGGTCCTGGGACAAAACCAGTCGGAATAAGTGCATCGCCGTTCAGCGAGCGGACCATGTAATTTGTATTTCAGAATCTACTCGCAAAGACTTGATTCAATTTTTTGATGTGGATACATCCAAAATCAGTGTCGTTCATCATGCCTATCAACGATTTGATCCACCATGCGAAGAAGAGCTAGCAGATATCCCTGTTACACCATTTATTCTTTTTGTTGGTCATCGAGATGGATATAAAAATTTTAGTGCCATGATGAAGGCCTATGCCACATCCGTGCATATACGAGCCTCTTTCAATGTGATTTGTTTTGGGGGGGGCAACTTTAGACCACAAGAACTAGCGTGGTTTGAAACACTTGGCATTAGAGGGAAAGTTAGGCAGGTATCCGGTCGAGATGCTTTGTTGGGCGCTTTGTATAGTCGAGCATCGGCCTTTGTCTACCCATCTCTTTATGAGGGATTTGGTTTGCCCCCGCTCGAGGCTATGGCGCACGATTGCATCGTCGTTTGTAGCAATACTAGTTCCATTCCCGAGGTGGTTGCTGATGCAGGAGAGTATTTTGACCCTCAGGATATCGATTCTATACGGGTAGCAATTGAGAAAGTCTTATTCGCAAGCCATGAAAGTCGCATCAATATGGTTAAGAAAGGTCGCGAGCGGCTGAATCATTTTTCTTGGAGAAAATGTGCAGAACAGACATTAGAGGTATATAGAAATGTTATTTGAAGGCACAGTGTTGCTTATCTCCATAAGCGATCCGGGATTAATGATTTACTGTGGCTGAGCGACCATTGAACTTGTTACCCTTTGAAAATCATTTGCTTAAGTAAGCGCCACCCTCAAGGGCGTGACCTTTATGAGTCGCCCTACGGTCGCTTTTATTATATTCCTCGTTTATTGGCTGAACGTGGGCATGAGGTTCATCTGCTTTTATTGAGTTACAAGCATGACCCAATTGCCTACAAGTGTGAAGGCAACCTACATGTTCATTCGATTTCGGCACGACCATGGGGGCCTTCTTCTTATTGGTATTATGCCTCTCAACTCTCCCAAAGCCTCCAGCCGGACTGGATCGTCGGCTTTTCCGATACTTGGTACGGTATCTTGGCTGCGCATCTTTCTAAGAAGCAGAAAGCTCATTGTCTGATTGATGCCTATGACAATTATGAGAGCTATATTCCCTGGGCATCTCCTTTGCATGCTTTATGGAGGCGAGCTCTGCACAGGGCTGATGCGGTAACAGCTGCAGGTCCACAATTAGCAGACTGGATGAGGCAAACTGCCCAACGAGCGGATACGTATATTGTGCCAATGGCGGCCGACTCCTTGTTCATACCCATCAACAAGAATGAATGTAGGCAGCAACTCGGATTATCACTGAATCAGCGGCTGGTTGGGTATGCCGGCTCACTGCATCCCAATCGTGGTATCGGATTCCTCTTCGATGTGTTCGCACGGCTGCGCGAAATCGACCCGGATATTGCTTTGGTTTTATCTGGCCGCCTTGCTAAGGGGGTCAATCTGCCAAATGGAGTGCACTGGTTAGGATATCGTCCTGCGGAGGAGGTGCCACTTATCCTTAACAGCCTAGATCTCCAATTCGTTGTTAACAAGCATGGGGACTTTGGCGACTATAGTTATCCGGCCAAATTGTATGAGGCCATGGCATGTAGCATTCCTGTGGTTGCCTCCGATGTGGATGGTACGCGGTGGGTATTACGTGAATACCCTGAGATGCTAGCGCGCTCAGGAGATATCGATGATTTTGTCAGTAAGGCACTCCTGAATCTTACATTGGAGCGTTTCGAATACTCTGATGTAAAAGGATGGGATTACTCTGCTAATCTAATCGAAACGATATTAAATAGCAGATAGTCATATTACTTTTCTATGTCATTGAAATGATTGGCAAATCTTGACTATTTTTTGAGATGGTGTAATCGATACGCGGACGCGCTTACGCTGATACTTATGAAAGTTATTTATAAAGTAATTGATAATAGCTTCATTGTATTGACTGAGAACACAGTTTTCCCCTAGCCCTTCCTGTCGCTCCGTTGCTTGACGCAAAAGGAGAATGGGTTTGCCAAGATAGTAACACTCCTCTTGATTACTTCCTCCGTCACTAATCACAAAGTCTGATGAATCAATCAGCTTAATAAAACGAAAATAATCATATCTATTGCGTAACTCGATATTAGGATGGCGTGCCAAGGTATCGTATAAGCCATATTGCTTAAGATTCTTTAGCGTAGGTTTGTGAAGAATAAATAGAATTTTTTTGCTATCGGCAATATCACTAACTATCTGTACCAGTCTTGTTAAGACATCCCGTGAAAATATATTCTCGAATCTATGCAGCGTAACGATTGCATAAGGCTGTATCGGAATATCCACGTCTATGAATGAGACTTTTGCGGTAGCAAGCGATAAGGCATCTATTAAGGTATTGGAGCCTAGATTAATTTTCTTACCTGTGTAGTTCTTTAAATTCTCTACTGCCCAAGAGCCTGGGCAGAAATAATAGTCAGAGAGTTTGAAGGTGATGAGGCGACTAATCTCTTCAGGAAAGGGATGCAGCAGATTGTGGGATCTTAAGCCAGACTCGACATGTCCGACTTTTAAGCCAGCTACTTTAGCCATCAATGCCCCAAGCAGTGTGGAGAACGTGTCACCGTGTACAAGGACAATGCCATTGCTGTCGTTGGCAAAGATACGCTTGCGATCAGTGAGGGTGCACCACAGAATGCGAAGCGCCCATACCAGTATTTTGGGTATTGAGGTGATATCCGGTCCAGAGTAGAGCGTAATGTCCGGTCCTTTGAGTCCGAAATTACCGAGGATGTCCTCCATCGTATCGTGATGCTGACCCGTAGAGATATACCGATAGGGTATGTCGGCGTCGCGCAAGGCGCACATCACGGGCGCCATCTTGATCAATTGGGCTTTGGTCCCGATGACGAGATGGATCATGCTGCAGTAATCACTCGCTATCCTTGTACATCAGCGCGGTGATCTGCTCCGAAATCAGGCCAATTAAAAACACCATGACTGCACTGATGAATAGCAAGGCTGACATATTAGTAAAGCGATGGATTGTCAGATAGGTGTAAACGTAATACCCTAGTCCAGTCATGAAAAAGGTAAGGCTAATCGGAGCAAACAGTTTAAGCGGTGAATACAGACTGCCGATTTTGAAAATTATTAGCAAAAAGCGTGCGCCATCCTTGAACAGACGTATATGGCTTTTGCCGATGCGTTTAGGGGCATGAATAGGCACGTAGGCGACTGAGTACCCAGCCCGGAAGAAACTCATTGTAATCGTAGTTGGATAGGAAAAGCCATTGGGGAGCAGATATAGAAATTGTTTGAACTTGTCTGCACGCACTGCTCTGAAACCTGATGTTAAGTCGGCGACTTTATGACCGACCATCCATGAGGCCAGGCGATTGTAGAAACCATTGGCAGTTGCTCGATGTATTCCAGCTTGGTCGCTTCTGCTACGCGCGCCCACTACCATGTCATAGCCTTCATCCAATTTGGTCAATAAGCGATGGATATCTTCAGGCTTATGTTGACCATCTGCATCCATGAATACAAAGATGTCCCCTTTCGCTACACGAGCTCCTCTTTTGATAGCAGCACCATTTCCCTTTGAATAGGGTTGAGGCACGACAATTGCATTTGTTTGATGTGTAACGGCCGCAGTTGTGTCGCTTGAACCGTCATTGACAATGATTAGCTCTGCCTCGGGAAAGTTTGCAATGAGATCCGGGATAATCTGCTGAAGACCTTGTTCTTCGTTTTTTGCGGGAATGATTATGCTGAGGGCCATAATTTATCGGTTATTCATGCAAGCTGGATGCTTGCGGTAGTGATTGCTGAATGTTATCACGCAAGCCCTTAAGCTCTTTTTGCCAAATTTGATCTTTAGGATTAGTTGCAGATAATGAATCCAATCGAGCGTTCAGCTCCTTAATTGCTTCACTGGGGAAGCCGTGTACAGCAAGTACTGAAGCAATCATTAGGGTTGTTTCTGGATAGTCTCGATGTTTTCTTGCTGCTTTTAGAGCAGACAAGGTTTCTTTGAATTTTTTCTGAGAATCATATATTTGGGCAAGACTGATATAAAGACTGTGCGCTACAACCCCATCACTTATATAATTTGGATTCACGACTAGCCTGTGAATTGATGAAGCGACGGCCTGCACGGTAAGAACGGAAGGACACTTTTTATCTAACGCTAAATCCGTCAGTTTTTCAATTGAAGGATGAACTGAATAATCTCGTCGCCCATTCCCCAGAGTCTCATATAAGTGAGCCCATTCAGCAGTGCTCAGCGGGCGTTGCATAAGGCAGTGTGTGATTAGATTCTGCACTTGATATGCCGGGTTTTCAGGATGCTCTTTCACTGCTTGGTTGAAGAGTGATTCAAGCTCATCCAATTGGTCGCGAGCCAACAACGATTGCGCATAGTATTGAAGAGCTCGCTGAGAGCCTGGGTTCTCCCGGTACCATAAATCTGCAGTAACGTCAGGTTCTCCCCACTGCATTACTGTTTCAAATAGAACAAAAATCAGGAGGGCAATGTAAGTGCAGCCTGCAATAATCGCGGTGCGTACATACTTTATCGAAATTCGAGTCGAGGCTATACCGAATGCTATGGCAATTCCGATAGCAGGCACATAGTTTCTATGTTCAAAGTATATTTCTAGAGGAAAAATACTGGACTCAATAGTATGAGCTGCCAAAAACCAGGCTGTGGCGAAGAAAAAGAGAGGAAATTTATGACGGAATTTAACTGCAGCAACGACTAAAGTGATTAGTGAAGCTATGGAGAAAAGCGTACTTGCTGGAGATAATAAGCCTCGGGAAATAGGATAATTGTCATGAAAAATTCCAAACTCTGATCTTACTGGGATGATTAACAGCTTCAGATAGTCAAACAGGACTCTCGTTTCGGTCATAAGTCGTTCGGAGAAACTAAAATTTCGAGCCCCGTATTGTTGTGGCAGTATTGGGAGTTTAGTAAGGATATACAGCCCGACAATAGTTGTGGCAACGATTGTCGCTAATATTCGAATTCTTTTTGTCCAGCCACTATCTGTAACTTTGTCCAAAAAGCATCTATCAATAATCCAAGCCAGAAGAGGAAGAATAGCCGCATTCTCTTTGCACAGCACAGCCAGAATGGACCCAAATCCTAAGGATAAAAGAATCCCCGCGCTTGCCAGCCCGGGTTTTGTGTAGCTGTTTTGCCTGGATGCGACATAGCCTACTAAGCCCAGAAGCATGAAAGTCGCTGAAAGCGAAGTCATGCGTTGAATGACATAAAGGTTTGTCGACACGAACATTGGATGCAACATCCAAATGCTCGCACCTATCAAAGCTGCTCTTCTAGCAGAAATCTCATCTATTTTGGTTTGAGCTAACCGATATGTAAGCCAAGCAACCAATAGGCCATTTATTAAATGGATAAGAGTGTTGGTATAAAGAAATGGCTCTGCATCGACGGGCCATGCGGGTTGGTTAATCACAAAACTTAAAAGTGCTAGTGGTCGTCCACTCGGCCCCGCGCTACCGCTTAAGATGAAATGAAATAGTGAGTCTTTATCATTGACATATGCCAGTAGCGATAAATTAGGGGCATCATCTAATTTGAAATTTGCACTGAATCCTTGAGAGTAAATACCATAAGTAATAGCTAGTAAAAAAACTAGTAGCAGACCAAAAGATCGTTGGGAAGTAGTCATAGGCAATAAAAAGGCCCCGACGGCAATGTGCGGGGCCTTTTTTACGGCTAGATGTTAACGGCAGCTACCCGGCAAATACTTAGTCGGAAGAGGATTGCTACCACTAAGTACCTTGCACTTCCATACAAGCTGGCTGTTGGTGATTTGGGTGATATACAGGACGAATTGATTGGTAGTTGCTGTGATTTTGCCTGCAGGTGCTGCGCTTGGAGCAACAGCCATAGTCACAGTGCGATTGGCTTGACTCCAAGTAACCGACCTTGTCCACCCTGCCGCAGCGGTGTTAAAACCTGCTGCTGAAGAGTTGGGCGGAAGCGTAGATTGAGAGGAATAGTACTCAGCCACGGAAGTTTTTGCTTCAGCGCCGCGTGCAGCTACTTCAGAAATCTTGGCACGGACAGTGTAGTCTTGATAAGCCGGCAGTGCCAGAGCGGCCAGGATACCGACGATCGCGACGACGATCATCAGTTCGATCAGGGTAAAACCCTGTTGAGCTTTCTTCATCATAATATGCCCCTTTTGCAAAAGTTTAGGTTAGTCGTGCGCAGGAAGGCCTTCCTGCGAACAAATACGTAGTAGCAATATGGATGCCACATTATTGTTTTATTATAACATATTGATAATTATAGTTATTATTGATGTATTTTTTCATTGCAGCTCTCGAGTGACAATCTTTGTCACACGAGAGCTGCAAGAGTGCCATTAATTGCCTTCGGCAACTTTCTTCAGATTTGCCAAGCCGGACTGATAAATACCATTCACAGCCTTAGCAGCGGACTCGTCATCCTCGCCTGCGGGGATCGGCGGGTTCAGAACATACTTGCGATAGTAGCGGCCGAACCATTCCACTGTCGTCTCGCCGTTGCCGTTGTCCTTGACGGTGATCTTGGAGTTATAGCTGCTGACAGGAATCACGCCTTCGACAATTTCATACTTGAGCTGCATGTCGGCATCGTTCTTGTCCTTCAGGCGCTCCAGAATCGTGCCGCCATCTTGCAGAGTCAGGGTGCGGAAAGTGGAGCCATCTTTTTCTTCCGTCTTGGTGGATTTAACGGCCGGGTGCCACTTTTCCATTGCGCCGAAATCGCTGACCAGTGCCCACACCTTTGCAGCCGGAGCCTTGATGGTCACGGTTTCGACGGACTTGAGCGGGGAGGGGCCGTGAGCGGCGGCAGCGAAAGGCAGCAGCAGGGCGGCAAGAAGTACGAGGGTTTTTTTCATGCAGTTTCTCCTGGTTTAAACAAAATTACTTGCCGCTTTCTGCGACTTTTTTCAGATTGGCGAGACCGGGTTTGAATACCCCATTGACCGCCTTGATAGCGGACTCGTCATCCTGACCGGCGGGAATGGGCGGGTTCAGCTTGTACTTGCGGTAAAAGCGGGCCATCCATTCCACTGTCGATTCATTGGCATTAGCGCCGGGCTTGACGGTGATAGTCGCGTAATAGTCGCTGACCGGCAGCACCCCCTCGACGATTTCATACTTGAGACGCATGTCGGTGTCGTTTTTGTCCTTAAGACGTTCGTAGATCGTGCCCCCATCCTTGAGAGTCAACGTGCGGAAAGTGTCGGCGCCTTTTTTTTCGACCTTGCTAGCCTTGATAGCAGGATGCCACTTGGTCATGCCATTGAAATCGCCTACCAGTGCCCAAACTTTGGCCGGCGGTGCTTTGATCGTTACGGTTTCAACCACCTTCTGCGGGCTCGGTCCGTGCGCAGAGGCAGCGAAAGGCAGAAGAGACGCGAGGAGAACAGCAAACAACTTTTTCATGCAAAAGCTCCTTCTTTCGAGTGAATCTAAAATTGTAACGTTTTATGTCTGACTTTGGCTTACCGATTTTCGAGAATAAATTGGCCGAAGGCTCGGCTTTCCTTGCCGGTGGGGATGTGAGCGATAACCTTGTTTGTGGCCGCGTCGATGACGGTTACTTCATTTTCCATCCAGCTAGCCACGTATATGCGGTTCATGGTCGCAGAAAATCCAACGCCTTCAGGCGTGGCTCCTACGTCAACTGTGGCAATGGTTTTAAATGACTGTGTGTCGATCACGGACAGGCTATCCCCTTGTGTGTTGCTCACATATAACCGATTGCCAGCCGGATTTAGTGTGGCGCAGTAAGGGTGATCGCCTACCGGTATTGATGCGATCACTTTTTGGCTTTTCGTGTCGATGACAGAAACATTATTTGACCAAACATTGACCGAATAGAGTCGGGCGCCATCCGGGGAGAGGGCCAGACCAAACGGATGAGTGCCAACCGGGGTGCGACCAAGTGTCATGCCTGTGGATACATTGATAAACGCTACATCGTTGCTATCGCGATTTGCGACATAAAGAATTTTTTCATCTTTAGAGAGCATCAGGCCGGCTGGTGCTTTGCTGATTTCGATTTCTCGCAGTTGCCGTCCGGAAGTCACATCGAGCACCAGAATGCGGTTGCTGAACCAGTCTGCGACAAAGAGCGTTGATCCATCGGCTTTGGTGATGATGCCAACTGGGCTAGCGCCAGCGGGAATTTGCTTGAGTACCTTGTTTGCTTCAGTGTCGATAACGCTGATACTTCCGCTGTCCACATTTGTGATGAATGCGCGTTTAGCTGTTGGCGAAGTACTGACTCCAACAGGTTTTGTACCTGCCGGAATTTGGGCAATGACCTTATTGGATGCCAAATCAAGTACTGAGACTGTATTGCTACCTTGATTGGTGATATAGGCGAAAGTCGGCGCTCCTAAAACGGGAGCGGCCAATGTGCACAAAAAAACTATCAGATAGATTCGAAATTTCACTAATAAATTAAATGTAAATAGATAAGTAATTTATTCAACGCAGAGATGTAGAGAAGAGTTGACCGTGAACTTACATACTTAATAAGGTGGCTGATCAATCCGAAGTTCAAAAATAAACACCCGCCGAGGCGGGTGTTTATTTATTGATCTTTCAAATTGTTACGGATCACTTGTTGTACAAGCATTCGAATCATCTGTATTAATAGTGAAGTTGAATGTTGTCATACCTCCGGGCGTAAGTCCCGAGAATCTTACGGTAGTGTACTCCGATGTGAAGTTGATGTAATCGGCACTACCACAACTACCTCCACTACAAGAGTAGTCATCGTCAAGCCCGTAAGTGAAGTTGGGCGTGACCGTAGTCGGATCCGCAACAACCGAATTACTAAGCACGCAATTTAGATAAGTGGCGCCGCTTCCGCCCGTAGTTCTGTGAGTGTAATGCCAGATATGCAGTTTAATGTCGGTAGCATCTTGTAGTTCGGTTGAACACGCTGTGGCGGTGTCATAGCTGCCACCCTGTCCAGTTAGCGTGCATTTCTGACCAGAGCTTACGTTTTCTACCGTAATGTAAACATCGCCAGAAGACAGACCTGTTCCTGCTCCGGCCGTAATCGTGCCACTAATGCGGGTGCTCGGCGGTGTGATGCAAGGATCAGTTGCCGCAGAACTGCCGTAGGTTACAGGGAACTTATATTCTGCTGGATTTACTTGTAGGGTTGGGCTTGTAAGTGAGGAGGAATAATCCTCAGGATCAATGGCATCGGTTACTGTTAATCCAGTATTGCTCGTGTTGATCTTGGCGGTGATACAGGCGCGCGTATTCAACGCTACTCCGCTCAGCTTGCCGCGCGAGAAGGTATCTTCAGTGTTGTTGAGTAGGGAGTCACTAGTTACGGTAATATTTGAACCATTACTGCTGGTCCATTTTGCTAGCTTCGTTAGATTAACATCGTGGAACGGAATGAGATGCAGATAACTGCCTGTTTGGGTAATTCCATAGGTGCTGCATTGCGGATTAGCTCCGCCAGTTACGCCGCCTGGAAGCAGCGTACTTGACAGGCTGATCTTGCACTTCAAGGTATTGATCAGGTCAATGCTCATATAATCGATATAAATACCACGCGCCATGAGTTGGTTAGTTGTCGCAGTCGAAGTCGTGGCTGTCGTATAGGAACTTGGCAGTAGAGCTTTTTTGTCTGCTACGCTCGTAGTAGCCAGGATGGCGTCGCGGCGCGGCATGGTACCAGGGTAGTTGGAATCGATTGCTTTGACGAATTCGGTTACAAAGGCTGCTACAAAGTCCGTATATTTGGTGATATTGGTGTTAATGCTGAAATAATTTGGTTCCAGGATGATCAGATTTTCCAGTCTCCAGTCCTGCAAGACCCGTAACTGCCCTCCGATCCATGACATGCGGCAAGCCTCGGCATAACGGTCATTCGTTGCATTATTGACATCCGATGGAGGCGCGATTTCCCAGTTGTAATGGTTATGGTCGTCCCTGATTGAGCTGTTTCCATAGTCAGATGCTGGCTTGAACGGGTCGTATTTCTCTGTAGCATCCGTGTCATCATGATGATCGCGGCAGCAGATGTTGCATATCTTGGGCTGATCCTGCAGGCCATCAGAAGAAGTGGTGTCGAGAGTACCTCTGCGCTTGCTGGTATTGGCTTCACCGACAACAAAGTGGCGAATATCGCTGTCGAGAATGGACGGTTCCAAACCCGGATCAGTAGTTGAGGCCGCAGCCTGTTTGCAGTAGCAGTTGACCGTGACGAAAGTTGTCTGGCCGACCAGCTGGTTCTGCTGGTTATAAACCTCTTCTCTGAAGCTGGTTACAGTATTGGATGTCGTATCATTGTTGCCGCGATTGGTGTCCGGGTCGGGCTGACTTGTTCGTTTAAGTTCAGATCCCAGGTTGTGCTTGATATCGTCGTCCAGGCTTGTGTAAGCGGGGTTTAACTCAAACTTTGGCGCACAATCGTCACAAGCGGCATTGATAGTAGATAGCCCCGCACTGGCCATCATGTTGGAAATGGCCGATTGCAGCAGCATGCTTTGTGGTTCACCATTCTCGTCAGTCCAGTTGACGCTCATGGCCACCAGTTTCAGATCCGGCGGTTGGGTGCTGGCAGCGGCAGGGGGGCATGTTGCTCCACTATCATATGTGGGGGCTGCATTGTTCCCGGTGAAGTTGAAACCATATACATTCCAGGAGCGATTAAAGGACATATTGCCACTGACACTTGCGGGAATGCTGTTGTCGAAGTTGGTCCCGTTATAGTTAGTAGCATTTGCAGTCATGGTGTCTGCATTGCAAATGCTTCGGAAAGCAAAGGCACTGTCAGTAGAAAGGCCATAGGCTCGCAGTTGATCTAGTTTCTGCTGGGCCAGTGTTGTTGCAATTCCACGGGATTTGGCTTGGCTACTGCTCTTGATAATCAAGGTATGTAGCCCGCCCAGAGAGAGCAAAGCGATCGATAGTACTGCCACTGCGATCAGTACCTCGAGGATGCCTAAACCTCGTTGGCGTATGGGAGCGGTAAATTTATGCATGGCTATACCCCGTATCAATAGTCTTTCCAAGTGCCTGGCACTCTTGCATAGCCACGAGCAGTTCCCCCGGCGCTCAGGTTGTCAAAGACCACCTTTTCATAGCGTGCTCTATAAGTGCCTTTTAAGTCGAGCGTAGTATTGGAAAGGAGCGCCCCATAGAATGTTGGGCCGCCAGTCAAATCCACCTCCAGTTGCGCGTTGGTTGCACTGAAAGCGTAGAAAATTCCAATGAGTTGGGATGTGCCGGTAACCTTGAGATTACCTTCAATGACCACAATGGCAGGGCCGTCTGTGTAACCAGCAGTCCCTGCAGTGTTGCTGGTCGGACCGAACCATCCAATGTCTGTTCCGCCATTAATGGTGCAGTTACCCTCTACCCAATACACGCCGTTGAGGCCAGTACTTGCCCGAGTGCTGGCATGTGTGCCAAGGGCTACCAATTCGGCACAGGTAAGAATTTGCGAATTCTCCTTTACAAGTTGATAGTTGGATGCTGGGACGCCAAAGATGAATAAGAATAAGTCTGTAGGAAAGGCAGTGTCTTTCCACTTATTGACATGCCCATTATCGGCTCCTTGATGGTCCACATCGAGAATGTCTGCTTCTGTAGGCCATGATTCTTGAATAGTAATCGCGCCACTAGTGGAGTCGTGGGCAGCTGTAGAAGCGGTGGGGCAGTTGCACGACCGGCATACGATTACCGTTTTCTGAGTCGAGGTCGGCAAATGAGTCGAATCGTCAATGGCGTAGTAGCTGCCAGTTTCAGTAGATTTTCCACTTGTAGGATTTGCATCACCCAAGAAACCGTTGATACCCACATCGCCGAGGTAACAGGTGGCAGGCGCATTGCTGGAAATGGTTACGTTGCCGCCTGTCCATAAGGCTAAGGGCTGTTCATAAGCACTTTTTGTATCTGCATCAGGATTGACCACAATATTGAAATTACCGCCCGTGCTAGCCAAGCCAGCGGCCATGAGTGGCGCCGGAGTGTTAGTATCGCCGGGGAAGGCATCATAAAACTGTACCGATTGCTCAATACGTGAAACGCCGGTGCCGTCTGCAGACTTTGCTGCAGCAATTATGGTAATAACCGGATAGTCGTAGGGTTGCAGATTGTCGCAGTTCCCGTCCGCGTTAAGGTCGCGACACTTGGTCATAAAGTGCATCTTGGCATCCTTGCCCGCGGCTTGCGAGAAGCCGGATCCATCGTCGCAACGTCCGTCGGGATACTTATGGGCATCATCGGCGGTGCCGTTAACTCTGATATCTGCACAAGTTTCGCTCAAGGAGAGGGTCGGCGCATTAAGCACTACTATCCAGCGCTCACGTTCAGCGGCAGTTGAAATGAACGCGCATGGAGGGATGTACTCTGTATCGAAACCATTAAAGACGCTGTTTGAGCTTGCAGGACAGGTAACCCACTTCACTGCACTAGTGCTGGGCGTCATATTCACACTGGACCAGCCTCCCGTGGCTGCAGCAGTCGAAAAAATCCTTTCTTCATTAAACTGAATGAAGGCTACACCCTGTTCAGCAGCAAGTTCGGCTGCGGAAAAAGCTTGCTCGGCGCGCTGCTTGTTGGCAGAGGTGCGCGTTTCAAGTATGCCTACTCGCGCGGCATATAAAGTGACGATGGTCATCAGTACGAGGATGATCAGGGAGATAGGCAGCGTGGCTACCCCGCGCTGAGACGCCAGACGATGAAGGGCAGGTTTGAGTAATTGCATGTTCTTCTCCGGCGTGTGAATCATAAAACCGGGTCGTTACGAACCCGAACGACTTCTTGAATGCTGCGCTGTACAGTTGAATCGCTTTTGAGGTGCCCAGTGAGAGTGATTGTGTATTCCCGGATGGCAGTAGATAGCACGCCACCGATCAGAGGACCAGCGGTAACAGTGAAGGCGTCAATTTGGATGCTGTCAGGATCGGAAAGGTCTTGCCAAGAGGAGCGGGTGCAAGCACCACCTACAGACTCACCGATAACACTTTCTATCGCTTTGTTAGTTGCATCGTAGCGGAATCCGAACAACTCGTTACAATTCAGTATGCCATTAGGTTCTGTGTCCCCACTTTGAATTGTGTCGTAAGAATAAGTGATGGATGTGGGATTTGTTGTGGTCTGAATAGTCGAGGACGAGAACGGGTTGGCCCAGGCCCACCCCCCCGCCCCTAACGATTCGCTGGGAAACGGATTGGCGGTCAAGGTAAGCGAGGAGGTATTGTTGGCAGACACGGTAGCGTCATAGGTTGTGACCAGAATGGAGCCATTAGCCTGCAGAGCTTTTCGCTGATAGCGAATGACGCTGCCAGCACTGACCCAACTATCAAAAGCTGCATTAGGTGCTCCTGAACCGCATGGCAAAGGTTGTGCCGTTACTGTAGTTCCTGTTACGGTTAAGCAGTGAGAATGCGCGAAACCTATGCCTTCTTCGGCATGCCCCATGCTTCCTGAGCGTTTCAGGTCGCGCGTCATCAAGTCCATGATGGCCCGCAATTCTTGGTTGAGATGCGTGGTTCGAATCGTGGAGGTATTGGTACGCAACGTGGCCGAAAGCATGTATACCAGTGCTGTAAGCACTAATAATCCAAGCGCGATTGAAATCATCAGTTCAATCAACGTTAGGCCGGATTGAGATTTGATGGTTGGTTTCAGCATGATGGGTATCCGGGAACATTTTTTTCATTGACCGGGGAGCAGGTGCGAATTCGCCCCAAATTGCTGATGACTATTTGTAATTCCTTTTGTCTGGCAGAGCGAAGAGTAACATTGCCGGCATTTGTAGTTCCGCGCACACGATCGAAGGAGTAGAAGTCTGGTGGCGTTGCATTAACTATGGTGACACCGCTGTATTCTGTTCCCAAGACTACTTTCTTGATGCCATCAATTTCACAGAAGGTAGCTGCTGCAGAATTTGTGTTATTACAGTCACAAGCAGCATTTTCTTTTATTCCATAACACCAACTATTGCCGCTGACACTGAAATCAACTCTGATGTTTTGGTTGCGTTTGATAGCCTCGGACTTGGCAAATTGCAGATCCCCTTTCAAAGTTTCCGCAGCAGCCTTGAGACGGTTTTTGTCCAGGCTATCTTGAAATGAAGGTACGGCTAATGCTAGCAAGATCGCTGTAATAACGATCACTATCATTAGTTCAATTAGCGTAACCCCAGTGTGATAGCGTCCCAAATTCATGATTGCTTTTCCCTTGGTTGCATTATAGTTTCTATCTTTTATATCAATTTACCGCTTATCGCTGAGGTAAAACCGTTTGTCGAAATTCAGATTGAAACCAGAATATTTATAGTTATAACTGATATGAAGGAGGCTATATGAAAAAAAATCAATTTGGGTTTACCCTGATCGAATTAATGATAGTGGTTGTGATCGTAGCTATTTTGGCTATGATTGCTTTGCCTGGATATCAAGATTTCGTGCGTAAAAGCAGGCGATCGGAAGCAATTTCAGAAATGCTTGATATTCAATTGCAAGAAGAAAAGTGGCGAGCTAACAACTCGAAATATGCGGTTACGAGTGCTTCTGTCGGTGCTGTTAATACTAGCTATTACACCTTTGTCATCGCCGGTAGTATTTCTAATCCCAATGTTTATACTCTTACCGCTACGCCTCAAGGTAAACAAGCTCTGGATAAACAATATGGTGTTTCGTGCAATCCTATGACAATTAATCAAAGCAACGATAAAACTCCTGCGGAATGTTGGCGCAAGTAATTGTTCTTTCTTTTCTGGTTCGCTGAAGTATGAAAGAATAGAGGCATTAAATTGAGGTTTTAATGCCATGATAGACCGTGACGGATATCGGCCTAACGTGGGCATCATCATTTGTAATGCTCACAACAAGGTTTTCTGGGGCAAGCGCATCCGTGAGCATTCCTGGCAGTTCCCGCAGGGCGGGATCAAGCACGGGGAGACGCCGGAGCAGGCAATGTATCGTGAACTGACTGAAGAGGTCGGTTTGTTGCCGCAGCATGTGCGCATTCTTGGTCGTACCCGGGACTGGTTACGCTATGACGTGCCGACTCACTGGGTCAAGCGTGAGTGGCGAGGCAGCTACAAGGGACAGAAGCAGATCTGGTTCTTGTTGCGCCTGATCGGCAAGGATACGGATGTATCGTTGCGTGCGAGTTCTCACCCCGAGTTTGATGCTTGGCGCTGGAGCGATTACTGGGTACCGCTTGATGGTGTGATCGAGTTCAAGCGCGAAGTCTACAAGCAGGCACTGAATGAGTTGGTCAGCCACTTGGGGGCGGACAAACATCTGTCGGGTGGCAAGTCTCAGGAAGAGTTGTTGCGCGCCTCCTGATTAGGCCAAATAGAAATAAAAAAACCGGGTACGAAATGTACCCGGTTTTTTATTGCCCGAAACTTGTCAATTGAGTTCGGCGAGGATTGTGGAGCCAGCGCTAACCTTTTCGCCCAGCGTAACCTTGGGTGTGGCGGTGAGCGGCAAGTAGACGTCCACGCGGGATCCGAAGCGGATGAAGCCGTAACGCTGTCCCTTGTTCAGTGTGCTGCCGGCGTCCACGTAGCAGAGGATGCGGCGAGCAATGAGGCCGGCGATCTGCACACAGGTCACGTCCTGGCCGTCCGTAGTCTTGATCCAGAGCGCATTACGTTCGTTTTCCAGCGAGGCCTTGTCCAGTGCGGCGTTGAAGAACTTGCCTTCGTGGTACCAGCGTTTTTCTACCGTGCCATTCACTGGGCTGCGGTTGGAATGCACATTGAAAACATTCATGAAAACGCTGATCTTGAGCGCGTCGCGTTTCAGGTAGTCGTCATAAGCCTTTCCGACCACCACGATACGACCGTCAGCCGGAGCGATGACAGCATTGGCCTGCTCGGGTAACTGGCGGGGAGGGTCGCGGAAAAACTGCAGGATGAACAGCGTGATGATCCAGAAGGGAATCGACCACCATGCGCACCAGAAGGTAGCGGCGATGGAAACGGCCAGCGAAATGACGAGGAAAGGCCAGCCTTCGCGGGCAATAATGGGGTGAGGATAGTTGTTCAAAATGATTTCTCGTCGTCAGCTTAATAAAAAACGGGGCAGGCAGTGATTTTGCCAGCCCCGTTCATTATGACACCTGAATTTTAGTTCTTGCTTTGGTCAACCAGCTTGTTCTTGGCGATCCATGGCATCATCGCGCGCAGTTGACCGCCGACCTGTTCGATCGGGTGGGCCGCGTTCAGACGGCGACGCGCAGTCATTTCCGGATAGTTGGTCTTGCCTTCCAGAATGAACATCTTCGCGTACTCACCGGTCTGGATGCGTTTCAGAGCCTGACGCATTGCATAGCGCGACTCTTCGTTGATCACTTCCGGGCCGGTTACGTATTCACCGTATTCGGCATTGTTGGAGATGGAATAGTTCATGTTGGCGATGCCGCCTTCGTACATGAGGTCGACGATCAGCTTCAGCTCATGCAGGCACTCGAAGTAAGCCATTTCCGGAGCGTAGCCGGCTTCCACCAGCGTTTCGAAGCCGGCCTTGACCAGCTCGACCGCGCCGCCGCACAGCACGGCTTGTTCGCCGAACAGGTCGGTTTCGGTTTCTTCACGGAAATTGGTTTCGATCACGCCACCCTTGGTGCCGCCATTGGCAGCGGCGTAGGAGAGGGCGATATCCTTGGCCTTGCCGGATGCATCCTGATACACGGCGATCAGGGAAGGAACGCCACCGCCCTTGAGGTATTCAGAACGCACGGTGTGGCCGGGGCCCTTCGGAGCGATCATGATCACGTCGACGTTGGCCGGGGGAACGATCTGGTTGTAGTGGATGTTGAAGCCGTGAGCGAATGCCAGTGCGGCGCCGGCCTTCAGGTTCTTTTCCACGTCGGCGTGGTAGACCTGCGGCATGGTTTCGTCCGGCAGCAGGATCATCACGACATCGGCGTTCTTCACCGCGTCAGCGATTTCGGCAACCTTGTGGCCGGCGGCTTCAGCCTTGGCCCAGGAAGCGCCGCCCTTGCGCAGTGCGACGGTGACATTGACACCGGAGTCCTTCAGGTTTTGTGCGTGAGCATGGCCTTGGGAGCCGTAACCGACGATGGTGACTTGCTTGCCCTTGATGAGGGACAGGTCGGCGTCTTTATCGTAATAAACTTTCATGTTTTCCCTTTCAGTAAACTTTTTAAAACCAGGCTTTGCGATGAAGCCCGGCTATCAAACTTTGAGGATGCGGTCGCCACGGCCGATGCCAGAAGCCCCGGTACGTACCGTTTCCAGGATCGCGGTCTTGTCGATCGCTTCGAGGAAGGCGTCGAGCTTGGAGCCGGAGCCGGTCAGCTCGATGGTGTAGCTGCCGTCGGCGACATCGATGATGCGGCCGCGGAAAATGTCGCTCATACGCTTCATTTCCTCGCGGTAGGCGCCGGTAGCCTTGACCTTGACCAGCATCAGCTCGCGCTCGATGTGGCGGCCATCAGAAAGATCCAGCACCTTGACCACGTCCACCAGCTTGTTGAGCTGCTTGATGATCTGCTCGATCACTTCGTCCGAGCCGGAGGTGACGATGGTCATGCGCGACAGCGTTTCGTCCTCGGTCGGCGCCACGGTCAGCGACTCGATGTTGTAGGCGCGGGCCGAGAACAGGCCAGCTACGCGTGACAGCGCGCCGGCTTCGTTTTCCATGAGCAGAGAAACAATGTGACGCATTACAGATCCTCCGCCAGGATGATTTCAGACAGGCCCTTGCCGTTCGGTACCATCGGGAACACGTTTTCCTTCGGGTCGGTGAGGAAATCCATGAACACCAGGCGGTTCTTGTTCTCGGCGCTGAAGGCTTCCTTGAGTGCGCCTTCCACGTCGCCCGGCTTCTCGATGCGCATGCCGACGTGGCCATACGACTCGGCCAGCTTCACGAAGTCGGGCAGGCTGTCCATGTACGACTCGGAATAGCGGTTCTCGTAGAAGAACTCCTGCCACTGGCGCACCATGCCAAGATAACGGTTATTGAGCAAAATCACCTTGATCGGCAGGTGGAACTGCTTACAGGTAGACAGTTCCTGGATGTTCATCTGGATACTGCCTTCGCCGGTAATACAGGCGACCTGCGCGTCCGGGAACGCGAACTGCGCGCCCATGGCATATGGCAGGCCTACACCCATCGTGCCCAAGCCGCCGGAGTTCAGCCAGCGGCGCGGCTTGTCGAACTTGTAGTACTGCGCGGCCCACATCTGGTGCTGGCCCACGTCGGAGGTGACGAATGCGTCGCCCTTGGTCACTTCCCACAGCTTCTCAACCACGTATTGCGGCTTGATGATCTCGCTGGAATTGGCGTACTTCAGGCAAGACCTGCCGCGCCACTCCTCGATCTTCTGCCACCAGGCCTTGAGCGGCTCGGCATTGTTCGGTTTTTCGCCCTCGTCGAGCAGTTGCAGCATGTCGGCGAGCACGGACTTCACTTCGCCCACGATAGGTACATCCACCTTCACGCGCTTGGAGATGGAGGATGGATCCACATCGATGTGAATGATGGTGCGCGGGTTCTGGAAGAAGTGTGCCGGGTTGCCGATCACGCGGTCGTCGAAACGTGCGCCCACGGCCAGCAGCACATCGCATTCCTGCATCGCCATGTTGGCTTCCAGCGTGCCGTGCATGCCCAGCATGCCGACGAACTGACGATCGGAAGCAGGATAGCCGCCGAGACCCATGAGAGTGTTGGTGATCGGGAAGCCCAGCTTGCGGGTAAGCTGAGTCAGCAGGTCGGCGGCATCGCCCAATACCACGCCGCCGCCGCTGTAGATCATGGGGCGCTTGGCTTCCTGCAGCAGCTTCAGGGCTTTCTTGATCTGGCCGGAATGACCCTTCAGGACCGGATTGTAGGAGCGCAGTTGCACCGATTCCGGGTAGGCATATTCACCAAGGTGTGCTGTCACGTCCTTGGGAATATCCACTACCACCGGGCCGGGGCGGCCGCTTGCAGCGATGTAGAAGGCCTTCTTGATCGTGCTGGCGAGTTCGTTGATGTCCTTGACCAGGAAGTTGTGCTTCACACAGGGGCGTGTGATGCCCACCATGTCCACTTCCTGGAAGGCATCCATGCCGATCGCGGGAGTCGGCACCTGACCGGACAGCACCACCATCGGGATCGAGTCCATGTAGGCGGTCGCGATGCCCGTCACGGCATTCGTCGCACCCGGGCCGGAAGTGACCAGCGCAACGCCGACCTTTCCGGTGGCGCGAGCGTAGGCGTCGGCCGCATGCACGGCTGCCTGCTCATGGCGCACCAGGACGTGCTTGAACTTGTCCTGTTTGAAAATCTCGTCGTATATGTTTAGAACCGCCCCGCCGGGATAGCCGAAGACGAACTGGACGTTCTCCTCCTGCAGGCACCGGATGACGATTTCTGCGCCGGTCAATTGCATAAATTCAATCAGTTGTAGGAATCGTTGCGAAACCTTGAACAGTAACGTTTCGGGATAGTTTGGTCAAGGGCCATCGTGTTCGATGACTCTGATTCGATTAGGCTTTGATCTGATGGGGTTATTCGAGGGCGGGCGGAGCCACGCGCAGAATTTCGGCGGGCGTGGTCACGCCCTCTGCAACCTTGGCCGCGCCATTGCTGCGCAGGGAGTGCATGCCTTCCTTGTAGGCCAGCGATTTGAGCTGTACAGGATCAGGACTGGTGGTGATCAGTTTTTTCATTTCGGTACTGACTGGCAACATCTCATAGATGCCTGTGCGGCCGCGAAAACCGGTCATCCGGCATTCCAGGCAGCCTTTTGCGGTCTGCACCTGCCGAGGTTTCGGAGTTTTCCACGGCAGAGTCATTTCTTCCCAGACGTCGCCCCCGATCTCGCCTGGCTGCTTGCAAGCAGGACAAAGCGTGCGAACCAGGCGTTGCGCCATTACGCCGAGAAGGGTGGAGTTGATGAGATAAGGCGGCACACCGAGTTCCAGCAGGCGGGTGATCGTGGAAGGGGCATCATTGGTGTGCAGGGTGGAGAGGACAAGGTGCCCGGTCAGCGCGGCCTGGATTGCCATTTCTGCGGTTTCGATATCGCGGATTTCACCGATCATGATGATGTCGGGATCCTGCCGCAGCAGGGTGCGGACGCCGTCGGCAAAACTGAGGTCGATATTCTGCTGTACCTGCATCTGGTTGAAGGAAGGCTCGATCATTTCGATCGGATCCTCGACGGTGCAAACATTGACCTCAGGAGTGGCGAGATGCTTGAGTGTGGAGTAAAGCGTCGTGGTCTTGCCGGAACCCGTGGGGCCAGTCACCAGGATGATGCCATTGGGCTGACCAGTCCAGTCGTTCCACATCAGCGTCTGCTCGCGTGCGAAACCGAGAGCCGCGAAATCCTTGACGAGGATTTCCGGGTCGAAAATCCGCATGACCAGCTTTTCCCCGAAGGCGGTCGGCATCGTGGAAAGCCGCAGCTCGATTTCCTTGCCTTCTGTTGTGCGCGTCTTGATGCGGCCATCCTGGGGACGGCGCTTTTCCACCATGTCCATGCGTCCGAGCAGTTTGATGCGGCTGGTAATCGCATTGCTGATATTGCCGGGCAGTTGATAGACCTCGTGCAGCACGCCGTCGATGCGAAAACGTACCACGCCTATCCCGCGCCGCGGCTCGAGATGGATGTCGCTCGCGCGCTGCTCGAAGGCATACTTGAACAGCCAGTCCACGATGTTGACCACGTGTTGCTCATTGGCGTCCAGCGTCTTGTTTTTGCCTAGTTCCACCAGTTGCTCGAGATTCTGTACGCCGATAATCTGACCGGCCTTGGCCTCGTTGGCGAGTTGTACCGATTTGGCCAGGTTGTAGACCTCGGGCAGGTAACGGTTGATTTCAAGCGGATTGGCCAGGACGCGGTTGACCTTGAGATTGAGCACGCGTTCGAGATCGGCCACCCATTCGACGAGAAAAGGTTCGGCGGTGGCGATAGTGACTTCTTTTTTGGTGGCCTTGACCGGAAGTATCTTGAGGCGCTCGGCGTAGGCCTTGGAGACGATGGTGGAAATGTTGCCGAAATTGAGTTGCAGTGGATCGATATGAAAGTAGGGGAGGTTGGTATGGCCGGCCAGCCATTCGGTGAGATATTCGGCTGACAGCGGTCGCCCCGTCGAGGAGTCCTTCCATCGCTGCTCCGCTATCACGACCAGCGGATGCAGACCCGACTGTTCCATCTTGCGGTCGCGGAACAGTTTTTCCGCGTCGTCCTTGCTTATCATGCCGTCCTGCACCAGAAAGCGCAGCAAGTCGCCCAATGTCAGCTTATGGTTCTGGGCCCTTGGGTGCGGCACGATATTGCTTGCTGTCATGAGATATCCTCGATACGCATTGAGAGGTCCACGGCGCGTACATTCTTGGTCAGGCTGCCGATGGAAATCCGCTGGACTCCGGTTTCGGCAATCGCGCGTACGGTATCGAGAGTGACATTGCCGGAGGCTTCGAGTTCTGCGCGTCCGGCATTGAGGGTAACGGCTGCACGCATCTGGTCGAGCGTGAAATTGTCGAGCAGGATGAGCTTGGCGCCGGCATCGAGCGCGGTTTGCAGCTCTTCCAGGGATTCGACTTCGATCTGGATAGGCACGCTGGCCACAGCCTGTGCCGCCTTGAGTGCGGGGACGATGCCGCCGGCCGCCGCAATATGATTTTCCTTGATCAGAATGCCATCGAACAGACCGATGCGCTGGTTCTTGCCGCCGCCGACCGTCACCGCGTATTTCTGCGCCAGACGCAAACCCGGCAAGGTCTTGCGGGTATCCATGATGGCCGCTTGTGTTCCGGCAACGATCGTCACGTATTGGCGGGTAAGGGTAGCCACTGCCGACAGCATTTGCAGGAAGTTCAGGGCGCAGCGCTCCGCCGTGAGCAGCGCACGAGCATTGCCATGGATTTCGCAGAGCAATTGATTCGGCCGGACAAGTTCGCCTTCCTGGGCGTGCCATTGCACATGCAATTTCGCGTCGACAAGGCGGAAGCAGGCTTCGAACCACGCCGAGCCGCACAACACGGCTTCCTCGCGGCTGATCACGCGCGCTACGGCTATCTGGTGCTCGGGTACCAACCGGGCCGTGACGTCGCCCGATCCGATGTCTTCTTCGAGAGCGGTGCGAACATGACGTTCAATATCGGTAAGAGTAGGAAGCATGGAAAATTCCGTGGGGAGAGGTGGCTGGCTTTATTGCGTTTGATCTGGAGCATGCATGCTGGCACGCATGTTCTTGCATTATAATGCCTTTCAACTTCTTGTTTCCGTATCCTCCATGAAGCTTTTTATCACTCAGACCAGCCCTTATGCACGTAAAGTGCGCGTAGTACTTGCCGAGAAACATATCGAATGCGAATTGGTGACGGTGCCCTCTCTGGCAGCGCCTGACTCTCCTGTTCCTGAATTCAACCCTCTGGGCAAGGTGCCTACGCTGGTACTGGATGATGGCACCAGTTATTACGACTCGGTCGTGATCGTTGATTATCTGGATCACAAGACGCCGGTTTCGCGTTTGATTCCGCAAGACAACAGCCATCGTGCGCTGGTGCGCCGCTGGGAGGCGCTGGCGGATGGAATTTGCGATGCGGCCGTAGCCGCAGTCATGGAAAAACGCCGCGCGCCGGAAAAACAGGACGAAACCACGATCGAACGCCAGATGCTCAAGGTCACGCGCGGTTTGAAGCGCATGTCGGAAGATATGGGGGAGGAGAAGTGGGCGGCCGGCGACCGCTTTACGCTCGCGGATATCGCCGTGGGATGCGTATTGGGCTACATCGATCTGCGCATGCCGGAGATCGGCTGGCGCGAGCAGTATCCCAACCTGGCGGCGCTGTATGCGCAACTGATGTCGCGTCCTTCCTTCAAGGATACGATGCCGCCTGCGGCCTGATCCATCGGATAATGCAAAAAAGAAATCGGGACCTGCAAGGTCCCGATTCTGTTTCTGCGGCCGGAATCCGGAAAGACGTTAAATACCGATAGGTGCCGTGATGATGCCTCCACCCAGGCAGACGCGGCTTTCGTACACCACCACCGACTGGCCGGGAGTCACGGCCCACTGTGCTTCCCCGAAGCGAATCTCGCAGCGATCTCCGTCGATCGAGTCAATTTCACATGGCGCATCCGGCTGGCGATAGCGCGCCTTGGCAGCGTAGACCCAATGTTCACGCGGATTGTGTCCGGCGATCCAGTGCATCTGCTGCGCTTGCAGGCCATCGGCATAAAGCAGCGCGTGATCGTGGCCCTGCACTACCGTCAGCACATTGTTTTCCATATCCTTGCCGGCCACGAACCAAGGGGTGCCGTCGCCCTCTTTCGATCCGCCGATGCCCAGCCCTTGGCGCTGGCCCAACGTGTAGTACATCAGCCCGCTGTGGCGGCCGACGACCTTGCCTTCCGGCGTGCGCATCTCGCCCGGATTGTTGGGCAGGTAACGCTGCAGGAATTCGCGGAACGGGCGCTCGCCGATGAAGCAGATGCCGGTGGAATCCTTCTTCTCGCTGGTGGCGAGGCCTGCCTTACGAGCGATTTCGCGCACTTCGCGCTTGTACAGGCCGCCTAGCGGGAACATCGTCTTGGAGAGCTGCTCCTGATTGAGGCGATAAAGGAAGTAGCTCTGATCCTTGCTGCCGTCCTCGGCTTTCAGGAGCTGGAACAGGCCATCGACCTCGCGCACCTGCGCGTAGTGGCCGGTTGCGATCAAATCGGCGCCCATGCCCATGGCATGATCCAGGAAGGCGCGGAACTTGATCTCGGAATTGCAGAAAATGTCCGGATTGGGTGTGCGGCCGGCGCGGTATTCTTCCAGGAAGTTGTTGAATACCTTTTCCTTGTATTCCTTGGAGAAGTTGACCGCTTCGATCTCGATGCCCAGTCGGTCAGCGACCGACACGGCGTCGATCAGATCCTGCTTGGCCGGACAGTATTCGTCGGTGTCGTCGTCTTCCCAGTTCTTCATGAACAGGCCGACGACCTCGTAGCCTTGCTCCTTGAGCAGCAGGGCGGTGACGGAGGAATCCACGCCGCCGGACATGCCGACGATGACTTTTTTCTTCATAGGTGCGTCAGTACCGATAAGGGAAAGCGTTGGCCGGCAAGATAATGTTCGATGCAGGTCAGTACCTGCGGGCTGCGATGCTGGGCTTGCGTGGCGCGTACTTCGTCCAGCGTGAGCCAGCAGGCGCGGATAATGCCATCATCCAGCTTTTGCTCCGGGTTGTGCCCTTCGATTTCGCCGGTGAAGGCGAAGCGCAGGTAGGTGATGTCCTTCCGGGGATGCTTCCAGTGATAAACGCCGAGCAGGCCTGTCGGTTTGAAACGGTAGGCCGTTTCCTCCTGCACCTCGCGCACTACGCCCTCCAGCAGCGTCTCGCCATCTTCCAGATGGCCGGCGGGCTGGTTGAACATGATGCCGTCGGCAGTTTCCTCCTCGACGAGCAGAAACTTGCCATCCTGTTCGATGACGGCGGCGACGGTGACGTTGGGTTTCCAGATCATGAGCGGAAGCGGCTGAAAAAACGCGCTATTTTACTAGGTTCGCCATCCCGGGAACAGACTGCCCAGTCCTTGCGTCATGAATTCGATCGCCATCGCAGCCAGGATCAGGCCCATGAGCCGGGTGACGATGATGATGCCTACCGCGCCCAGTTGTCGTGCAATGCCCATGGAAAGGTTGAGTATGGCCCAGACCAGCAGGGCCACGACGAGCACCGGAATCACCAATAGCAGGTGCCCCCAGAAACCGCCACTCTGTTCGGCGGTAATGATGATGCTGCTGATCGCGCCAGGTCCGGCCAGCAGAGGAATGCTGAGCGGCACGATGGCCACCGCGTCACGCGTGACGGCGGCCTCGGCCTCCTGCTCCGTCTGCCGGTTCGAGTGTCCGTGCATCATCGAGATGGCCATGAGCAGCAGCAATATGCCGCCGCCGACCTGGAACGAGGGAATGCTGATGCCGAAAAACGTCAGGATCTTGTCGCCGATGAAGATTGCCACGGTCAGCACGGAAAACACCGTGAGGGCGATGATGCGCACGGTGCGGGTACGGTCGCTATCCGGCCAGCCTTCCGTCGCAGTGACGAAAATCGGTACGGTGCCGATCGGATTGACGATAGCGAACAAGGCGATGCCGACTTTGAACAGATGGCTCCATTCGTCCATTTGGTGCCCTCAAGGGCATGTTAATAACAATTTCGCACCTGTGTTGCAGCGAGAAGGCTGCAACTCTCCGGGACGGGGCAATTCGGAACGCCCTCCGATGTCGCAAGTCGCTTGTTGTGGGCGGCACAACGGCGCGACATGCTTCGTGGCGGACGTTCCGAATTGCCGCGTCGAAGGCGTGAAATTGTTGTTAACATGCCCTTATTGATTAGGTTAGTATCCTCGGCTCATGCCACAACGAGGAGGCAAGCCATGGCAAAGGTATTGATCCCGCTTGCGCAAGGATGCGAAGAGCTGGAAGCGGTAACGGTCGCGGACATTCTACGCCGTGCCGGTATCACCGTCATTACGGCCGGTTTGGAAGCAGGCCCGGTACGGGCCAGCCGCGGCATGGTGCTCCTGCCTGATGCGACCCTCGACGAAGCCGTTGGAACTGAATTCGACATGATCGTTCTCCCTGGCGGCATGCCGGGCTCGGAGCATCTCAAGAACGATACGCGCATTATCGCGATGCTGAAGAGCATGGCGGCTGCGGGTAGATACACTGCCGCTATCTGCGCCGCTCCGATGGCGCTGCATGCGGCGGGCCTGCTGGAAGGCAAGCGCGCGACCAGCTTCCCCGGTGTGCTCGACCGCTTGCCCGGCACGCATGTCTATCTGAACGACAAGGTGGTGACGGACGGGAAAGTCGTCACCTCGAAAGGGCCGGGAACCGCGATGGATTTTGCGCTGACGCTGGTTGAACTGCTCGCCGATAAACCTCAGCGTGATGCGGTGGAAGCCGATCTGCAACGATAACTTCAGGCGTTCTGCATGACTTTCAAGATTTACCTCGCTTCACGCTCGCCCCGTCGCGGCGAACTGCTCAGCCAGATCGGAATCGATTACCAGGTTTTGCCTTCGGATGTGGACGAGTCTGTCCTTTCCGGCGAAGCGCCCGAACATTATGTGCTGCGGCTGGCTCGGGAAAAGGCGCTCGTGTGCGTGCAACGTATCGCACGAGATGGACTAGCTGATTTGCCTGTGCTTGCCGCAGATACCACGGTATGCATCGACGGCATGATACTCGGCAAGCCGGAGAACGATGAGGATGCCGCCGCGATGCTGCGCCGCATGTCCGACCGTTGGCACGCGGTGCATACCGCGGTGGCCGTGGCGCAAGGCGACCGGGTGGAGGTCGCGCTGTCGAGTACGCAAGTTGAACTGGCGCCCTTGAGCGAGGCCGAGGTCGCGGCCTACATCGCTTCCGGTGAGCCATTCGACAAGGCCGGCAGTTACGGCATCCAGGGCCTTGCCGGGACTTTCATACGCCGCATCGAAGGCAGTTATTCCGGGGTCATGGGACTGCCGATCTACGAAACAGCGCAACTGCTCAAACAATTTGGAGCCATCCTGCCGTGAGCGAAGAAATACTGATTAACGTCACCCCTCAGGAAACGCGTGTTGCCATCATGGAACAAGGCGTGGTGCAAGAGTTGCACCTCGAACGCACCAGCTCGCTCGGGCTGGTGGGCAATGTCTACAAGGGGCGCGTCTGCCGCGTGCTGCCCGGCATGCAGTCGGCCTTTATCGAGATCGGCCTGTCACGCGCCGCGTTTCTGCATATCGCAGATATCCTCGAATACGAGACCAACGCGGAGAAGCCGATCCAGGAGTTGCTGCACGAAGGCCAGACGGTCATGGTGCAGGTGATCAAGGAACCCATCGGCAGCAAGGGCGCGCGCTTAACTACGCAGATCAGCATTGCGGGACGTTTCCTGGTCTACCTGCCGCAGCAGGAGCATATCGGCGTCTCGCAGCGCATCGAGGACGAAGCCGAGCGCGAGGCCTTGCGCGATCGTCTGGTGCGCCTGCTGCAGGAAAAGCGTGAAGGCGGCTACATCATTCGTACGCTTGCGGAAACTGCAACCGACGAGGAATTGCTCGCGGATTTGGAGTATTTGCACAAGGTGTGGGCCAATATCCAGGCATCCAACGGCGAAGCCTCGCGCGGCTCGCTGGTCTACCAAGACCTGACACTGCCATTGCGCGTGCTGCGCGACGTGGTCAACGAAAATACCGGCCGCATCCTCGTGGACTCGGGCGAGACCTACCAGAAGATGCTGGAATTTGCCGAGCACTATGCAAGCGGCGTGCAGAGCCGCATCCAGCGCTATTCGGGCGACCGGCCTCTGTTCGACATGAACAGCGTGGAGCAGGAGATCGAGAAGGCGTTGTCGCGCAAGGTCGAACTCAAATCCGGCGGCTACCTGATCTTCGACCAGACCGAAGCGCTTACTACGGTCGATGTGAACACCGGCGGTTTCGTCGGCGGGCGTACGCTGGCGGATACCATTTTCAAGACCAACCTCGAAGCGGCGCAGGCTATCGCACGTCAGCTGCGGCTACGTAACCTTGGTGGCATCATCATCATCGACTTCATCGACATGGAAGAGGAAACTCACCGCGAGGCGGTGCTGGACGAACTGCGCAAGGCCGTCGCCAAGGACCGCGTGCGTTCGACGATCCACGGCTTCTCCGGCCTCGGGCTGGTGGAGATGACGCGCAAGCGTACGCGCGAAAGCCTTGCGCATATCCTGTGCGAACCATGCCCGGCCTGCCAGGGGCGCGGCGAGGTGAAGACGGCGCAGACCGTGTGTTACGAAATCCTGCGGGAGCTGGTGCGCGAAGCACGGCAGTTCAATGCGCGCGAATTCCGCGTGCTTGCGGCGGAGAGCGTGATCGACCTGTTCCTCGACGAGGAGTCGCAAAGTCTGGCGCAACTGTCGGATTTCATCGGCAAGCCGATCTCGCTGCAGGTGGAAAGCCAGTACGCGCAGGAAGCCTTCGATATCGTACTGATGTAATTGGTTTGGCGCTGACGGTTCAGGAGAGCGTCAGTGTGGGACCGCCGGCCGTCTCTTCTTCTTGTCTCACCGGCGCTGCCTCTGCAGACGGGACCTTCTGCGCTCCCTTCATGAGCACTAGCAGAATCTGGTCGAGGGTAGCGCTCTGGCTTTGTGCCTTGGTCAGCTGGGCCTCGATCTCTTCCAGATTTTTTTGCAGCGACGACTGGTTCTCATGGATTTTCATGAGGGACTCGGTGCGCTTGTCGAGCTGCGCCTTGTGCTCGCCGATCTGTACCTTGAGCGGTGCGAGCAGGTTCTTCAGCCAGCTGCCGGCGTCATGCTTGGCCTTTTCGAACTCCTTGCGTACTTCGCTGACCAGCGTGTAGAAGAACTTGCGTACCAGGAAATGCTTTTCGGTCATCACGTTGACTGGATCGGCACAGAATTCGTCCGCCTTGGCCTCCAGGGTCCGCAGGGACTGATGGAACTCGGCCATGTTCAACGTATGCGGGCGCAATTGCTCGAAACCATGCTGGGTATGGAACAGCAGATACAGTTTTTCACCCATGTCCGATAGTTCCTGCGCCTGACGGCTGATCCTTTCTCCCATTTCGCCGGTTTCCTTGATCAGGCTCTTCATGCCCTGGTTCAAACCGTGCGTGGTCCAGCTGTCACCGATCTTCTTCTGGCTCTTGTCGAGCATCTTGTCGAGTTGGGTCAGGCTGAGCTGCTGCATGATGACTTCACCCTGCTCCATGATGCGCTGGTTGCCGTCGTTGAAGGTGCGTACCGATTCCTCATAGAGCTTGCGGTCGGCCGAGACCTTGGTGAGCATGGATTGCACGACTTCGCTGTTCTGGCCGCGCAGGGCTTCCAGCTCCGCCAGTTGAGCGCGCAGAGCAGTGATGCGCTGCTGCATGGTCTTGCGCGAAGCCTTGACCAGGTTGCCTACCTCGGCGATGACGTTCTTGCGCAGAATTTCGTGCTTGGTGCCAATGACGCTGCGGGCCAGCATCTCCTCGACGCGCTGGATGCCGCTGCGCTTCAGCAACTCGGCATCGTCCTTGACCCGGGCGACCAGCGCCTTCTGCGCCGAAATCGCGAGCACGTCGGCAGGCGGAATTGCGAGCTGGCGCGCGGTGGAAACTACCTGCGACTGGATCATCGCGTTGATCTCGGCCTCGCTCTTGAGCGGATCCCACAGGATGTCGATCTTGTTGAGGACGGCCAGCTTGCGGCTGCTGCGTTCGCGAATGAAACGAGACCAGATGTCCATGTCGGACTTGGTCACGCCGGTATCCGTTGCCAGCAGGAAAATCACGGCATGGGCATTCGGGATGATGCTGATGGTCAGTTCCGGCTCGGTGCCCAGCGTATTCAGCCCCGGCGTGTCGAGGACGACCAGCCCGTTCTTCAGGAGCGGGTGAGGGTAGTTGATAAGCGCATGGCGCCACACCGGCACGTCGACATAGCCTTTGGTCTTGAGCGCATTGACCATGCCCACGTCCTGATCGTCCCACAGGCCCAGCGCGCGCGCTTCATCCAGCGTTACTTCCTTCTGCGCAACCAGGACCTTGAGGGCTTCCTTCATTGTTTCCGCAGAGGAGATATCCAGGCGCAGGCGCGTCCATTCGGCCGGATTGGTCTTGAGGTAGGCCAACCCCTCATCGCGCTTGCGCGTCTCGATCGGCAGCAGCTTGATGTAGGGCTCTTCCTTTTCGTCCCAGAACATCTCCGTGGGGCACATCGTGGTACGGCCAGGGTCGACCGGCAGCAGGCGGGACTTGAAATCGGAAAAGAACAGCGCATTGATGGTTTCGGTCTTGCCGCGGGCGAACTCGGCGACGAAGGCGAGCACCAGACGATCATTCACTACAGCCTGCGCCAGGTCATAGAGACGCAAGTCCTGCATCCCGTCGGCTATGCCCATCTGTTCCAGCCAGTCTCGATAGGCATGAATGGCGCCGGCCAATTGCTCGCGCCATTGCTTGTAGTCGCTGATCTGTTGTTCGAGCGTATTGCTCATTGCGGTGTCCAGAGTGATTCGGGTGCTATTTCGGAGCCGGCGATTTCGACGATTTTGTGACGCGCATGCTCGCCATGCTTGAGAAGCACTTGTTGTTTGCTGACTTTAAATGATTTACGTAGGAATTCCAATAACTTATCGTTGGCCTGATGATCCGCGGGAGGTGCTGCCACCTTGATTTTCAGGGCTGTGCCATGCAGGCCGACCACCTCGGTGCGGCTGGCATTGGGCTGGATATACAGTTCCAGGGTCAGCAGTTGCCCATCTTCCTTGTAGCGGAACCAGGGATGAGTCATCAGAACAGGAGCATCAGTTGCTGTTCTATCGGGGCGACCAGAAGCATCAGCAGAAGCTCAATGAAGATGAATACCACCAGCGGTGACAAGTCCACGCCACCCATGAGCGGCATGCGACGGCGCAAGGGGCGCAGAAGCGGTTGCGTCAGGCTGTCCAGCACCGGGGCCATCGGCGTGTGCGGGTTGATCCAGCTCATCAGTGCTTGCAGGATGACAGCGTAGAGCAGGATATAGAGCGTGAGCTTGACGATGCCCAGCGCCGCGAGGCCGAGCACGGCGCCATACACTTGAGGATCGGCCACCATGAGCGGGAAGTCGCGCAGCCATAGCACCGCCAGTTGCAGCAGTAGCTGGGTCAGCAGCGCGAGCAGCAGCGAGGCGGTATCCAGCCAGCCGATCGCGGGAATCAGACGGCGCACGGGCCGCACCGCAAAGTTGGTCACGGCTACGACGAACTGCGAAACCGGGTTATGGAACGGTGCGCCGGTGAGCTGCAGGTAGCAGCGCAGCAGAAACGCGATGGTCAACAGGCCGAGTATCGTGCCGAGCACGAACTCCATGGCATTCGCAAACATGATTGAGCTTTAGTCCTTTCCGAGCAAGTCGCCCATTTCGCGCGAGCGATCCGCAGCGGCGCGCAATGCCTGAACGATAGCAGCTTTTATGCCGGAGTTTTCCATGCTGAGCAACGCGCGTTCGGTGGTGCCGCCCTTGGAGGTGACTTGCGCGCGCAGCACGTCCGGCGTCTCGGTGCTTTGCAGGGCGAGCTGGCTCGCGCCGAGGAAGGTCTGCAGGCTGAGGTCGCGTGCCTGTTCCGGAGAAAGTCCCAATTCTTGCGCCGCCTGCTGCATCGCCTCGATGAAATAGAACACATAAGCCGGGCCGCTGCCGGAAACCGCCGTCACGGCATCCATTTGCGCTTCCTCGTCCAGCCAGACCGTGGTCCCGACTGCGGAGAGAATATTCCCGGCTTGTGTACGTTGCTCCTCACTAACCCCAGGCGCTGCAAATAGCGCGGAGACGCCGGAGCGGATTTGGGCAGGGGTGTTGGGCATGACGCGGATGACGGCATCGTAGCCGCCCAGCCAGCGGATCAGATCGGCGCTGCGGATACCGGCCGCAATGGAGATCACCAGTTGATGGCGCAGCAGGCTGCCGAGAAAGATTGCGATATCGCGCAACTGCTGCGGCTTGACCGCGAGCACCACGATGTCCGCCATTGCTACGCTCGGCAACTGGTCGCTGACTGTAATGCCGTATTCTGCTTGTAGTTGCTTGCGCTTGTCGGAGTCGAGCTCGACCACGCCGATGTCGCCCGGCTGCCAGCCTTGGGCGATGAGGCCGCCGATCAGAGCGCGTGCCATGTTGCCGCCGCCGATGAAACTGATTTTCATGTATCTGCCTTGATTTTGATAAATTCTAAAACTTGAATTGTGCGGTTTCGGGACGGCCGTGACCGCAGGATGTCAGGAGCGTTTTGCCCGCGGCCCGAAAATGGCCGTACCTATGCGAACTATGGTGGCGCCTTCCGCGATCGCCACCGGAAAATCCTCCGACATGCCCATCGAAAGCGTGTCCAGCGTATGCCCCAAAGCATTCAGGGCCTCGAAGTGCTCCCGCAGCATTCTAAACTGCCGATGCTGCAGTGCAATGTCATCCGTCGGCTCCGGGATACTCATGAGCCCGCGCAGCCTGATGCGCGGCAACTTCACAATCGCATCCGCAAGCGCCTTGACCTCTTCCGGCGAGACGCCGCCTTTGCTTTCTTCGCCGCTTACGTTTACCTCGATGCAGATATCGAGCGGCGGCATGTTTTCCGGACGGGCGTCGGAGAGGCGTTGAGCAATTTTCAGACGGTCCACGCCATGTACCCAGGCAAAGTGTTCCGCAATGGGCCTCGTCTTGTTGCTCTGGATGGGGCCGATAAAATGCCATTCCAGAGGCAGGTCGGCCAGTGCGGCCATTTTTTCCAGCGATTCCTGCAGATAGTTTTCGCCGAATGCGCGCTGTCCCGCGGCATGGGCTTCACGTATCGCCTCGGCTGGCTGGGTTTTGCTTACCGCTACCAGCGAGACACTGCCGGAGGCCCGTCCAGCCGCGTTTTCCGCCGCGCGCAGGCGCTCGGTTACAGCTTGCAAGCGTTCCGATATTGAGGTCATAATCCGTCCAAACCTATTATCCAAAAATTATATCAGGGGATTCTCGATGGACGTTTCCGATCTGCTGGCGTTTTCGGTCAAGAACAAGGCCTCCGACTTGCACCTCTCCGCCGGATTGCCGCCGATGATTCGCGTCCACGGCGATGTCAGGAAGATCAACATGCCGGCCATGGACCACAGCCAGGTCCACGACATGGTGTACGACATCATGAACGACGGCCAGCGCAAGTTCTACGAGGAAAATCTCGAAGTCGACTTCTCGTTCGAAATCCCCAATCTCGCACGCTTCCGGGTCAACGCCTTCAATCACCAGCGCGGCGCGGGTGCCGTATTCCGGACCATTCCGTCCAAGGTGCTGACGCTGGAGCAGCTTGCCGCGCCGCCGATCTTCAAGGACATCGCGCAGAATCCGCGCGGTATCGTGCTCGTCACCGGTCCGACCGGTTCCGGCAAGTCGACCACGCTTGCGGCGATGATCGACTTCATCAATGAAAACGAATACGGCCACGTGCTCACGGTGGAAGATCCGATCGAATTCGTGCACCAATCCAAGCGTTGCCTCATCAACCAGCGCGAGGTCGGCCCGCACACGCTGTCTTTCGCTAACGCGCTGCGTTCTGCACTGCGCGAGGACCCGGATGTGATTCTCGTGGGCGAAATGCGCGACCTTGAAACCATCCGTCTGGCGCTGACCGCTGCGGAAACCGGCCACCTGGTGTTCGGCACCCTGCACACCAGCTCCGCCGCCAAGACCATCGACCGTATCGTGGACGTGTTCCCGGCAGCAGAAAAGGAAATGGTGCGTTCGATGCTTTCCGAATCGCTGCGCGCGGTTATTTCGCAGACGCTGCTCAAGACCAAGGACGGCAACGGCCGCGTCGCGGCGCATGAAATCATGATCGGCACACCGGCGATCCGCAACCTGATTCGCGAGAACAAGATCGCGCAGATGTATTCCGCGATCCAGACGGGCCAGAATGTCGGTATGCAGACACTGGACCAGAATCTCATGGAGCTGGTGCGGCGCAACATCGTTGCCAGCGACGAGGCGCGCACCAAGGCCACCAACAAGGACGCCATACTCTAAAGTTTCTGCCGAGCCGGAAACGCAATGTAACAGGGGAACACCATGGATCAAGGACAGGCAGAAAAATTCGTATTCGATTTATTGCGCATGATGATGGCCAAGAACGCCTCCGACTTGTTCATCACGTCCGGCTTTCCGCCTGCGCTCAAGGTCGATGGCAAGGTCACACCGGTGACCAATCAGAGCCTGACCAACCAGCAGTGCAAGGAAATTGCGCGTTCCATCATGAACGATAAGCAGGCGGCAGAATTCGATGCGAGCAAGGAGTGCAACTTCGCGATCGGCTTGCCCAATGTCGCCCGTTTCCGCGTCAATGCCTTCATTCAGCGCGGCTCCGTCGGACTGGTGTTCCGTACCATTACCACCAAGATTCCCAAGTTCGAAGAGCTCGGCTTGCCGGACGTGCTCAAGGAAATCGCGATGACCAAGCGCGGGCTGGTGATTTTCGTCGGCGCGACCGGTTCCGGTAAATCGACTTCCCTCGCGGCGATGGTGGGCTATCGCAATGAAAACAGCTACGGTCACATCATCACCATCGAGGATCCGATCGAGTTCGTGCATGACCACAAGAACTGCATCGTCACGCAGCGCGAGGTGGGCGTGGATACCGAGAACTGGTTCGCGGCCCTTAAAAATACGCTGCGGCAGGCGCCGGATGTGATCCTCATCGGCGAAATCCGCGACCGGGAAACCATGGATTACGCGATTGCTTTCGCTGAAACCGGCCACTTGTGTCTCGCGACGCTGCACGCCAACAGTACCAACCAGGCGCTGGACCGCATCATCAACTTCTTCCCGGAAGAGCGCCGCGCGCAACTGCTGATGGATCTTTCCCTCAACGCCAAGGCATTCGTTTCCCAGCGCCTGATCCCCAAGAAGGAAGGCAAGGGCCGTGTTCCTGCAGTGGAAGTCATGCTTAATTCTCCATTGATCTCTGACCTCATCTTCAAGGGCGAAGTGCACGAGATCAAGGAAATCATGGCGAAGTCGCGCGAACTCGGCATGCAGACCTTCGACCAGGCGCTGTTCGATCTGCACGAGGCCGATCTCGTTACCTACGAGGATGCCTTGCGCAATGCCGACTCGGTGAATGACCTGCGCCTCAAGATCAAGCTGGAAGGCAAGGAGTCCAAGGACAAGGATCTGTCCGCCGGGCTCGATCACCTCGGCATCGTCTGACGCATTCCGGCGTTGCCTGCATCGCCGGAATTTCCCCTCAAGAACTCCTCTTTCTTCCTTCCGGTCGTACCGGGGAGGGCGAATCGTTCGTTCGCCATTCGGCAGAAGGAGGTTTATGCGCGGCCATATTCGTATCGGCATTTCCGGCTGGCGTTACGCGCCCTGGCGCAAAGTGTTCTACCCGCCCGACCTTACGCAGAAGCGCGAACTCGAATTTGCTTCGCGCGTCTTGCCTACCATCGAAATCAACGGTTCCTTTTACGGCCTGCAACGGCCTTCCAGCTATCTCGCCTGGTATGACCAGACGCCGGAAAATTTCGTATTCAGCGTCAAGGCGAATCGCTATGTGACGCACGTGCTGCGGCTCGAAAACGTCGAAAGCGCGATGGCCAACTTTTTCGCCTCCGGATTGTTCCATCTCAAGGAAAAGCTGGGTCCTATCCTGTGGCAATTCCCGCCCAGCCTGCGCTTCGAGCCGGAGCGCTTCGAGCATTTTCTTCAGCTGCTGCCGCACGATACCGAAGCCGCGGTGGAGTTTTCCACCCGCCATCGCCAAGGGAGTGAGGACCGTATTTATCTGAAAACTGACCGGAAGCGGCCCTTGCGGCATGCGGTCGAGATTCGCCACAAGAGTTTCGAGACGCCTGAGTTTGTGGAGATGCTGACGCGCCACAAGGCGGCGCTGGTGATTGCGGATACCGCAGGCAAATGGCCGTACCGCGAGGATGTGACGGCGGATTTCATCTACATGCGGCTGCATGGTGCCGAGGAGCTTTATGCAAGCGGTTATACGGATGAGGCGCTCGATCGTTGGGCGGCGCGTATCGAGGCATGGAGCCGGGGCCATCAGCCGCAAGACGCGCACTTGATCGTGGATCGCGCGCCGGCACAGCAGAAAACGCGTGATGTGTACTGTTATTTCGACAACGATATCAAGGTGAAAGCCCCGTTCGACGCACGCAGGCTGCTGGGCCGATTGGGGCTGGAGGAAGGCTTGACGCCGCTTCGGCCGCCTCCCGGGTGGGAAGCGTAGCGCCGATACGGATCAGGCCTGATGCACGAGATGGCCGGCCACGATGGTGGCGCGCACCTTGCCAGCGAGTTCCAGGCCGAGGAACGGAGTGTTCTTGCCTTGGCTGCGCAGCGACTGACGCTCCACCTTCCAGTATTGCTCCGGATCGAACACGCACACATCGGCGGCGGCACCGATGCTCAGGTGTCCGGCTTCAATCCCGAGCAAGGCCGCGGGTTCGCTGGTGATGCGCGATAGTGCGGAGAGCAGCGGAGTCCCCGTTTCCTCCGCCCATTTCAGCGTGAGGGGCAGCAGCAGTTCCAGGCCGGCCGCACCCGGTGTGCTTTCCGCAAAAGGCGCGAGCTTTTCGTCGTCGTCCACGGGGGTATGGTCGGAGCAGATGGCGGTTACCGTGCCGTCCGCCAGCCCCGCACGCAGCGCGTCACGGTCGCGCTGCGTGCGCAGTGGCGGCTTGAGGTGGCATTGCGGATCGAAGAAACCGATGTCGTGCTCGGTGAGGTGCACATGATTAATCGCGATATCGCAGCTGACGGGCAATCCTTGCCGGCGCGCATTGCGCAGCATCTCTACGCCTTCGCGCGTCGAGATGCGGCAGACGTGGACGCGGGCGCCGGTGTCCTGCACCAGCGTGAGTATGGTCGCCAGCGCGATGGTTTCGGCGCTGGCAGGAATGCCGACCAGGCCGAGGCGGCCCGCGACCTCGCCGTCATGCGCGACGCCGTTTCTTGCGAGATAAAAGTCTTCCGGATGCAGCCAGACGGTGTAGCCGAAGGTGCTCGCATACTGCATCGCGCGGCGCATGACTTGTGTGTCGGTGAGCGGTGCGGTGGCGTGCGAGAAGCCGACGCAACCGGCTTCGGTGAGCTCGTACATCTCGGTCAGGTGCTTGCCCTCAAGCTGGCGCGTGAGCGCGCCCAACGGATAGACGTGCGCCATGTTGAGCAGCTTGGCGCGGTGCTTGAGCATCTCGACCAGTCCCGGCTCATCCAGTACCGGGTCGGTATCTGGCGGGCAGGCGAGGCTGGTGATGCCACCGGCTGCAGCGGCCCGGAGTTCGCTCTCCAGCGTGGCCTTGTATTCGAAGCCGGGCTCGCGCAGGCGCGCGGACAGATCGACCAGGCCAGGACAGACAATCTGTCCGCTCGCGTCCAGCACCTGGTTGGCGTGGAAGTCGGCGGGCGCGTTGCCGATGGCGACTATCTTGCCGGCGGCGATGAAGACATCCTGGACCGCGTCGATGTTATTCTTGGGGTCGATCAGGCGACCGTTCTTGATCTGGATTTTCATTCGGTGTTTCCCGCCAATATGCTCATCACTGCCATGCGTACGGCGATGCCGTAGGTGACCTGGGGAAGAATCACGGATTGCGCGCCGTCGGCGACCGCGGAATCGATTTCCACGCCGCGGTTCATGGGGCCGGGGTGCATCACGATCGCGTCCGGTTTCGCCAGCGCGAGCTTTTCCGGCGTAAGGCCGTAGCACTTGAAGTATTCCTGGGCGGAGGAGAGCAGGGCACCGTTCATGCGCTCGTTCTGCAGGCGCAGCATCATCACTACGTCCACATCCTTGAGCCCCTGCTTCATGTCGTGGTAGACCTGTACGCCCAGGCGATCCACGTTCTCGGGCAGCAGAGTCTTGGGCGCGATCACGCGCACTTCCGGCACGCCCAGCGTGGTGAGCGCATGGATTTCGGAGCGGGCGACGCGCGAATGCAGCAGGTCGCCGACGATGGCGACGCGCAGGTTGTGCATGTCGGGTTTGTAGCGGCGGATCGTGAACACGTCCAGCAAGCCCTGTGTCGGGTGCGAGTGGCGGCCGTCGCCGGCATTGATCACATGGATATGCGGTGCGACATGGCGTGCGATGAAGTGCGCCGCGCCGGACTGCGAGTGGCGCACGACGAACATGTCCGCGTGCATCGCGGTGAGGTTGTCCACTGTGTCGAGGATGGTTTCGCCCTTGGACTGCGAGGAACTGCTTACGTTGAGGCTGACCACGTCCGCCGAAAGCCGCTTGGCGGCGATCTCGAAGGTGGTACGGGTGCGCGTGCTGTTCTCGAAGAAGATGTTGCACACGGTCTTGCCGCGCAGCAGCGGGACTTTCTTGACCTCGCGCTCGGACACGCCGGTAAAGGATTCGGCAGTGTCTAGAATGTGCCGGAGGATGTCCTTGGACAAGCCTTCTATGGATAACAGGTGCTGCAGTTCGCCGTTTTTATTGAGTTGCGGGTTCTGGGGCATATTTATGGATTCTCGTGCAGCTTGAAGGAGAACTTTCCGGCTGTGTCGCGCAGCAGTTCCAGACTTTGCTGTGGTGACAGCTCGATGCGGGTACCCACGATCTGCGCTTCGACCGGCATCTCGCGTCCGCCGCGGTCGACCAGTACCGCCAGCGTGATCTTGGCCGGGCGGCCGTAGTCGAACAATTCGTTCATCGCACCTCGTATGGTGCGGCCGGTGTAGAGCACATCGTCGATAAGGACGATATGCTGGCCTTCCACGTCGAACGGAATGTGCGAGGGTTTCACTTGCGGGTGCAGGCCGCGCTGCTCGAAGTCATCGCGGTAGAAGGAGATATCCAGCGTGCCGAAAGGAATTTCGTCGCCAAGTACGGCATGCAGGCGTTCCGCAAGCCAGGCGCCGCCGCTGTGAATGCCGACCAATGCGATGGCTTCCTGCGCGGCGAGTTGCCGAACCTTGTCCGCAAGTGCGGAGACCAGTTGTTCTGCGTCAGGCAGTTGCATGATGATCCAGATAGTGTTGAAGAATGAGCTGGGCCGCCACCTGATCCAGCATGGGTTTCTGCTTGCGTCCGCCGATGCCGGCCTGCCTGAGGTTCTGGCTCGCCTCGGCCGAGCTCAGGCGTTCGTCCACGAGCGTAACCGGCAGATTAAAGCGGCCTTCCAGCCGGCGCGCGAACTTGCGGGCCAGATGCGTCAGTTCGTGTTCGGTGCCGTCCAGATGGCTGGGCAAACCGACGACCAGGCGGACCGGTTTCCATTCCGCGATGAGTTGACCGATAGCGGCGAAGCGGATGTCATTGCTTTCAGCGTCTATGGTCTGCAATGGGTGCGCGATACCGACTAGGGTATCGCCAACAGCGACGCCGATGCGTCGTTCGCCGAAATCAAAACCGAGTAGTGTGCCGATTGCCTGAGGTGTCTTGGATGGGATTTCGGCAGACACGGCCGCGTGCATCAGGCGTGCCCCGCGTCGTCGGAAAGACGCGCGAAATCGAGCCCCAGCAGGTTCATCGCGGCATTGAGCTTCTGCTCGCTGGGGAGGTCGAAAATCACCGAATTTTCAGCCGGCACGGTGAGCCAGGCGTTTTGGGCAATTTCCTGCTCCAGCTGGCCTGCGGCCCAGCCGGCATAACCAAGCGTGACCAGCAATTTCTGCGGTCCGTTGCCGGTGGCGGTCGCTTCCAGGATGTCCTTGGAGGTAGTCAGCGCGGTATCGCCGTTGATCACGAGCGAAGATTGCCAGTGGCCGACCGGCTGGTGTAGCACGAAACCACGGTCCACATGCACGGGACCGCCGAAATAGACGGTTTCCTGTGCGCGCTGCTCGTCCTGCACGTCGAGTTCGATCTGCTGAAAGAGCTCGTGCAGGTTCATTTCGATGGGGCGGTTGATGACGATCCCCATCGCGCCTTGGTCGTTGTGCTCGCAGACGAAAGTAACGGATTTAGCAAAATAGGGATCGGCCATGGCGGGCATGGCGATGAGGAAGTGGCCGGTGAGATTGACGTTTTCCACGAGTCGATTATCGCACAATAGCGCTCAATTGGGTTCCAGGTAGCCGACGACTTCGAGCTCGAAGCCGGCCATGCTCGGCATCTTGCGCGGCACGGCCATGAGCCGCATCTTGCGTACACCCAGATCGCGCAGGATTTGCGAACCGATGCCGTAATCGCGTAGATCCTGGCGGAAGCGTACCGGTTCGTCGGCCAGCCGGATGCGGTCTATCAGCTGCTGCCCGTTTTCGTTGCGGCGCAACAGCACCATGACGCCGCATTCGGATTTCTGAATTTCCTGCATCGCATCCAGCAGGTTCCACGAGTGGCTATGGCTGTTGCTGTCCAGCAGGTCGAAGATGGAGAGCGGCTCGTGCACGCGCACCAGCACTTCCTTGTCTGCATCCGGTTCCCCTTTGAGCAGGGCTAGATGCGTTTCGTTCGCGGTTTTGTCCGAGTAGGCGACGAGGCGCATCGGGCCGTATGGCGTTTCTATCGTGCGTTCCGCGGCGCGCTCGATGAGGCGCTCGTTCTGGCTGCGGTAGTGGATCAGGTCGGCGATCGTGCCGATCTTGAGACCGTGCTCGTCGGCGAATTCCATGAGATCCGGCAGGCGCGCCATGGTGCCGTCGTCCTTGAGGATTTCGCAGATCACGCCTGCGGGCATCAAGCCGGCCAGAGCGGCGAGGTCACAGCCGGCTTCGGTGTGGCCCGCGCGGGAAAGCACGCCACCGTTCTGCGCCATGAGCGGGAAGATGTGACCAGGGCTGACGATGTCTTCCGGAGTGGCGTTTTTCGCGACGGCTGCCTGGATGGTGCGCGCACGGTCGGCGGCGGAAATGCCGGTAGTGACGCCGATGGCTGCTTCAATCGAGACGGTGAAGTTGGTGCCGAGCCCCGAGCCGTTCTGGCGCACCATGAGCGGCAGGTTGAGCTGGTGGCAGCGGTCTTCGGTCAGCGTGAGGCAGATGAGTCCGCGCCCATGTTTGGCCATGAAATTGATGTGCTCGGCCGTGACGAATTGCGCGGCCAGCACCAGATCGCCCTCGTTTTCGCGATCTTCCTCATCCACGAGCACGACCATGCGGCCGAGGCGGATGTCCTCGATGATGTCCTCGATTGGGCTGATCATGCGGATTCGGGCTCGTTGTTCCACTGCGCCATGCGTTCGACGTAGCGGGCGATCGGGTCGATTTCCAGATTGACACGGCTGCCCACGCCCAGGAACTTGAGCGTGGTCATCTCCAGTGTGTGCGGAATCAGGTTGATGCTGAAAACGTCGCCTTCCACGCTATTCACGGTGAGGCTGACCCCGTCTACCGCGATAGACCCCTTGACCGCGATATAGCGCGAGATCGCATGCGGTGCGCGGATCACAAGCTGCATACAGTCGCCGACGGCCTCGAACTTGACTACTTGGCCCACGCCGTCCACGTGCCCGCTGACGAGGTGGCCGCCGAGACGGTCCGCGAGTCGCAGCGCTTTCTCGAGATTGGCCGCCCTCGGCGTATCGAGCCCGATGGTGCAGGACAGGGTTTCCCTGGAGACATGCACATTGAAGGACTCGTGGTCGAACTCCACGACGGTGAGGCATACGCCGTTGACGGCAATGCTGTCGCCTTGCGCGACGTCGCTCATGTCGAGTCCGCCGACCTGGATGTGAAGACGTGCATCCTCGCCCACGGGCGTGACGCGTTCGATTTGGCCGACGGCCTGTATGATTCCGGTAAACATGGCCGCGATTTTAACAGATCGCGCGGTCAACCCTGCTAGAATTCCACCCCATGTCGTTACCCTTCGAACTCTTTGTCGGCCTGCGCTATACCCGCGCCAAACGCCGCAATCATTTCATTTCGTTCATCTCCATGACCAGCATGGTCGGCATCGCGCTCGGTGTGGCGGCGCTCATTGTCGTGTTGTCGGTGATGAACGGTTTCCAGCACGAACTGCGCTCGCGCATCCTGGGCGTGGCATCGCATCTGCAGATTACCGGGCCCAACAACCAGTTGGGCGACTGGCAAAGCGTCGCGGGAGCGGTGCGCAATCACAAGGAGGTGCAGGCCAGCGCGCCCTACATCATGGCGCAGGGCATGCTGTCTTTTGGGCAAGCGGTGCAGGGTACCATCGTGCGCGGCGTGATCCCCGCGGAAGAAGACAAGGTTGCAGAGATCGGCCAGCACATACGCGCAGGCAGCTTCGACGCATTGAAGCCGGGCGGCTTCGGCATCGTGCTCGGTGCGGATCTCGCGTTGGCACTCGGGGTGGGAGTCGGCGACAAGGTCGTGGTCATGGCGCCGCAGGGGCAACTCACGCCCACCGGCATGGTGCCGCGCCTCAAGCAGTTCAAAGTAGTCGGCATTTTCCAGGTGGGGATGTACGAATACGACTCCGCGCTTGCGCTGATCCACCTTGCCGATGCCGCAACGCTTTACCGCATGGGCGACAAGGTGTCCGGCCTGCGTCTCAAACTCGCTGATCTGGACCGCGCACCGCTGGTGGCGCAGCAGTTGACGCAGCAACTCGGCCAGGAAAATGGCTACTACATCACTGACTGGACGCAGCAGCACGCCAACTTTTTCCGTGCAGTGCAGATGGAGAAGCGCGTGATGTTCGTAATTCTCACGCTGATCGTGGCCGTCGCGGCGTTCAATATCGTGTCCACGCTGGTGATGGCGGTGACAGACAAGCGCGCCGATATCGCGATTTTGCGTACGCTGGGTGCGAGCCCGCGCAGCATCATGCAGATTTTTATTGTGCAGGGCGCGCTGATCGGCGTGATCGGTACCTTGATGGGCGTGGTCGGGGGTGTGCTGCTGGCGTTGAACATCGAAACAGTGGTGCCGTTTATCGAGCACGTGTTCGGCATCCAGTTCCTCGCCAAGGACGTGTACTACATCAGCGATTTGCCCTCCGAACTGCAATGGGCGGACGTAACCGTGATCACCTCGGTGTCGCTCGTACTCAGCCTGCTCGCGACGCTCTACCCAAGCTGGCGCGCGGCCAGAACCAATCCGGCGGAGGCGCTGCGCTATGAGTGACATCGTGATTGCCTGCCGCAGCCTGCACAAAATCTATACCGGTCTCGATGTGGCCGTGCTCAACGGCATCGATCTCGCGATCGGCAAGGGAGAGCAGGTCGCCATCGTCGGCGCGTCTGGTTCCGGCAAGAGCACGTTGCTGCATCTCCTGGGCGGACTCGATACGCCGTCGCAAGGCGAAGTCGATCTTCTAGGCCAAGACCTGGCAGGTCTCAGCGAAGCCAGGCGCGGAGAGTTGCGCAACCACTCGCTCGGCTTCATCTACCAGTTCCATCACCTGTTGCCAGAATTCACCGCGCTGGAAAACGTGGCGATGCCGCTGCTGATTCGCCGCATTGCGCGCGCAGAGGCGCTGGAAAAGGCGGCGGCCGTGCTTGAGCGCGTGGGCTTGAGCAAGCGCATGCAGCACATGCCGGGCGAGCTTTCGGGTGGCGAGCGCCAGCGCGCCGCAGTGGCACGAGCGCTTGTTACGGGTCCGCAATGCGTACTTGCCGATGAGCCCACCGGCAACCTGGATCGCCATACCGCAGACAGCGTTTTCGACCTCATGCTGGAGCTCAATCGTGATTTTGGCACCAGTCTCGTCGTGGTGACGCACGACCTGGAACTCGCGCATCGCATGGGTCGCGTGCTGCGCCTGCAGGACGGCCGTCTGCTTAACGATTGATCTCCATGCGGAGCGGCATACTCGCGTTCGTGTTCGGGGTATGGCTGCTGCAACAACAGGCGGCGTTGCCCGGAACGGGCTGGTTCGCCGCGCCTCTTCCGTTCCTCTTGCCGTGGCTGCTGCGTCGGCATGCGCTGCTGTTCCGGTTCTCCATGCTGCTGGGATGCATACTCGCGGGTTTCCTGTGGGCGGCAGCTTTCGCGCAACTGCGGCTCGCCGATACCTTGCCTCCAATATGGGAAGGACGGGACGTTCGCGTGATGGGCGTGGTGGCTTCGCTGCCGCAGTCGCAAGAGCGGGGCGAGCGCTTCCTGTTCGATGTCGAGAAGGTTGAAACCGAAGGGGCAAGCATCCCGTCGCGGATATCCATCGCCCGCTATTCCGCAGGCTTCCGCGATCCGCTGTCGCAGCAGGTCAAAAACGAATTTCGCCCCGGCGAGCGCTGGCGCCTTACTGTCCGTCTTAAACGGCCGCACGGAACCTACAACCCGCATGGGTTCGATTTCGAAGTGTGGGCGCTGGAGCGCGATATCCGGGCGACCGGATATATCCGCAAACATCCGGATAATGCGCGGCTCTCGCCATTGGTCTGGCATCCGGCTTATCTGATCGAGCGGGTGCGCGAGTCGATACGCGAACGCTTCCGGTCGGTGTTGGGCGATGCGCCGTATGCCGGAATATTGCTGGCTCTAGCGATCGGGGATGACGATGCGATCTCCGATGCCGACTGGGAGACGTTCCGCAAGACCGGTGTCATTCATCTGGTATCGATTTCGGGCCTGCATATCACCATGGTGGCCGGGCTGGCTTTCCTTGTGGTTCAAGGACTATGGCGCCGGAACGAAAGGTTGGTGCTGCGGCTCCCTGCACGAAAAGCGGCGACAGTAGCCGGCTTGAGCGTGGCGCTGGCGTATGCCTTGCTGGCCGGGTTCTCGGTGCCGACCCAGCGCACGGTCTACATGTTGGCTGTATTGGCTGCCGCATTGTGGTGGGGGCGGGCAGCCTCGATGTCGCTGGCTCTCAGCTGGGCTTTGCTCGTGGTCGTCCTGCTGGATCCATGGGCCGTCATTGCCCCGGGTTTCTGGCTGTCGTTCGGAGCGGTAGCTCTGCTGGTGTATGCGGGCAGTCATCACTTGCGGCAGGAAGGCTGGTTCAAAGCCTCGCTTCGGGCGCAATGGGTCATTGCGCTCGGGTTGACGCCGTTGTTGCTTGCACTGTTCCAGCAGGTATCCGTTATTTCTCCGCTGGCGAACGCGATTGCGATTCCGCTTGTCAGTCTGGTGGTGACGCCGTTGGCGCTGCTGGGCGCGGTGACTCCGGTGGATGCGATCCTGCATCTCGCGCATGCCGTCATGGACGGATGCATGCGAATGCTGCAGCTTGCCGCCGATTGGCCGCAAGCCGTCTGGCAGCAGCATGCGCCGCCTGCATGGACCATCTGCGCAGCTATTTTGGGAGTGATCTGGCTACTGCTGCCGCGCGGATTTCCCTTGCGCTGGGCAGGTGCAGCCGCGCTAGCCCCGATGTTCCTGTTGCTGCCGGCGCCACCGGCTCCGGGCGAATTGCAGCTAACGGCACTGGATGTCGGACAAGGCACAGCCGTGCTGTTGCGTACCGCGCATCATGCGCTGCTGTACGATACCGGGCCGAAATATTCCGCGGAGGCCGATAGCGGCAACCGCATCATCGTCCCTTTTTTGCGCGGCGAGGGAATACGGCGGCTGGACGGAATGATGGTGTCGCACGATGATCTGGATCATGCCGGTGGCGCCTTGTCGATATTGAAAAGCATGCCGGTCGGATGGATGGCGTCGCCACTGCCGGAAGGGCACGCGCTGCATGGTCATGCACGGCGGGATATTCACTGTTTTGCCGGGCAGAGCTGGACGTGGGATGGCGTGCATTTCGAGGTGTTGCATCCCGCTCCGGAGAGCTACACGACGGAGGTGAAGGATAACGACCTCAGCTGTGTGCTGAAAGCGACCAGCCCCTATGGCAGTGTGCTCATGGCTGGCGATATCGAGCGACTGTCGGAAGCGGAGCTCGCGGAGCGCGACGGGGAGAGCCTCAAGGCGGATGTACTGCTGGTGCCGCATCACGGCAGCAAGACCTCGTCGACGGTGGAATTTGTGGAAAAGGTCCACCCGGCCGCCGCCGTGTTTACCGTCGGCTATCGCAACCGGTTCGGCCATCCCAAGCAGGAGGTGGTCGACAGGTATCGGGCCGTAGGCAGCGGCTTGTACCGGAGCGATCGCGATGGGGCGGTGATGTTCGACTTCCGCAGCGAGGAGGGGATCGAGGCGGCACGCTGGCGCCGGATTGCGCCGCGCTACTGGCATGAAAGCCCGGTCGGGGTTGATGAAAACAGCCCCGCAGGATAAAGTAGCGCGAATTTTTGAAGAACAAGGAAAGCCATCGTGTGGAGTATCATTCAGGCTGCGGGCTGGCCCATTTGGCCGCTGATTTTCGCCTCGGTCGTTTCGCTGGCCATCATCATCGAACGTTTCGTTGTTCTGCGTTCCGACAAGATTGCTCCCAAAAACCTGCTCCCTGAAGTGCAGCAGGCCCTGAAGCAGGGCGGCGTGACCAAGGAGACCTGTTCCCGTCTCGAACACCATTCCCCGCTGGGCCGCATCTTTGCCGCAGCCATTTGCAACATCGGCAATTCGCGCGAAGTCATGAAGGAATCCATCGAGGAATCCGGCCGCGCCGTGGCGCACGATCTGGAACGCTACATGACGACCCTCGGCACCATTGCTGCCGTGTCTCCTCTGCTTGGCCTGCTCGGTACCGTGATCGGGATGGTGGAACTGTTCGGCGCCTTCACGGCGACCGGCCATGACGTTGCCCAGTTCGCGCGCGGCATCTCCGTGGCCTTGTATAACACCGCCATGGGTATCATCGTGGCTGTGCCCAGCATGATCTTCTATCGCCATTTCCGCGCCAAGGTGGACGGCCTCATCGTGGAGATGGAGCAGGAAGCGGTCAAGCTGGTGGAACTCATTCAGGGCGAGCGCAAGTAATGAATTTCCAGCGCGGCAGAAAGCACGAGGAATTGGAGATGAATCTGATTCCGCTGATCGACGTGCTGCTCGTCATCATCATCTTTCTGGTGGTGAGCGCGACGTTCTCGCGCATCAACGAATTGCAGATCAACCTGCCGACCGCCGATGCCGCGGCACCGCAGGAAAAGCCGGCCATGATTACGGTAGGTGTCGACGCAGCGGGTCGTTATACCGTCAACGATATCGAACTGGCCGACCGCTCGGTCGAAGGCATTGCCGCTGCACTGCGCAAGGCTGCCGGTAGCGGCAAGGAGCCGACCATCGTCATCAATGCCGACGCGACCAGCACCCATCAATCCGTGGTGAACGTGATGGAGGCTTCCCGTCAGGCGGGTTACACGCACATCACTTTCGCCACGCAGGTCAAGTCCGGCTCCTGATCGGGGTCGGCTGACCCTCATCTCATACAGGGACAGCATGTCGAAATCCACGCCCAAGCAGGCGATTTCTCCCACTTCTGCGACCGCTACCGCGATCTATATCAGGCTGTTCCAGTATGCCTGGCGCTACCGGCTGGTATTCGGTATCAGTGTGCTGGCGCTGGTCGTGCTATCGGCTACCAACACCGGCTTTCTCGCTGCGATCAAGCAGGTGACGGACGAGGGCTTCGTCAACAAGAGCCCGGACAAGCTGACCTGGCTGCCGCTGATCCTGTTCGGCATGCTGGCGATACGTGCGATTGCAGGCTTCATATCCACCTTGTCCATGCGCTGGGTGGCGCGCCGTGTGGTCGAAAATCTGCGGCTCGATGCTTTCAAAAGCCTCATGGCGTTGCCGATTACCTATTACGATGCCAACTCCGCCGGGGTCATTACTTCCAAGCTGACCTACGATACCGAAGGCGTCGCCAAGGCATCGACCAACGTGGTCATTACTGCGGTGCGCGACACGCTGACCATCATCGGCATGATCGGCTACATGCTGTATCTGGACTGGCGCCTGACGCTGGTATTCGCGATCACGATCCCGTTCATGGCGCTCTACCTCAAGAAGATGACACCCAAGATCCGCTCCGCCGGCAAGCAGGTGCAGGAGACGATGGGCGTGATCACCAAGGTGTCCGAAGAAGCAATTTCCGGGCAGCGCATGGTCAAGATATTCGGCGGCGAGGATTACGAATGGCGGCGTTTTGCCCGTGCTGTGGCGGACAACCGCTCCACTCACCTGAAATTCATACGCCGCGGCCTTCTCAACAGCTTCGTGATCGAATTGCTGGCTGCCATCGCGCTTGGCATGGTGGTGTACTATGCGACCGGCCGTTTCACCGCGGGCGAGTTCGCGGCCTTCCTCGGCGCGCTGCTGATGCTGATCGCGCCGATCAAGAGTCTGACCAGCATGAACGAAGACCTGCAAATGGGTATTGCCGCCGCTCAGAGCATGTTCAGTCTCATGGACTCCAGCGGAGAAGTGGACGAGGGATCGGACGAAATCAGCCGGGTCCAGGGCGGCATCGAATTCCGGAGCGTCACGCTGCGCTACGAGAGCGCGAAACGCAACGCAATCAATAACCTCAGCATCTCGGTGAAGCCGGGCGAGAAAGTCGCATTGGTTGGCCGTTCCGGCGGCGGCAAGAGTACGCTGGTCAACCTGTTGCCGCGTTTCTACGAGATGCAGGAAGGCACGATCCTGCTGGACGGCATCGACACCAGAACGCTGACGCTGAAAAACCTGCGCCAGCAGTTCGCGCTCGTGAGTCAGGAAGTGATCCTGTTCAACGACACCGTGTTCAACAACATCGCCTACGGCGATCTGCGCACCACGCCCGAGGAAAAAGTGATCGCGGCGGCCAAGGCGGCATACGCCTGGGAGTTCATCCAGAATCTGCCAAATGGCCTCCAGACGGAAATCGGCGACCGCGGCGTGCGCCTTTCCGGAGGGCAGCGTCAGCGCCTTGCGATTGCCCGTGCGATTTTGAAGGATGCTCCCATCCTGTTGCTGGACGAGGCGACTTCCGCGCTCGATACCGAATCCGAACAGCATGTGCAGAAGGCGCTGGACGAACTCATGCGCAACCGCACTTCCATCGTGATTGCCCACCGCTTGTCCACGATCGAGAATGCAGACCGCATTCTGGTCATGGAGCAGGGAGAGATTGTCGAGAGCGGTACGCACGAGGAACTGCTGGCCGCGAACGGGCATTACACCAAGCTGTACCGCAAGCAATTCCACTAGGAGCGGCGCCATGTCCGAGTGGCTGCAGCGCGAATGGTATCGATCCGGCCTTTGGCAGATATTGCTGAGACCGGTTTCATGGATATTCGGCCTGCTGTCGGCATTGCGCCGTGCCGCTTATCGCACTGGCATTTTCAAGGCCGAGCGCCTGTCCGTTCCCGTCATCGTCGTTGGCAACATCACCGTGGGTGGTACCGGAAAGACGCCTCTGGTCATCTGGCTGGCCCGGCAGTTGCATGCTGCGGGCATGCATCCCGGGATCATCAGCCGCGGTTATCGCGGCAGCCAATCATCGCCGCTTTCAGTCACGATCGATAGCAACCCTGCGGACGTGGGCGACGAGCCGCTGATGCTCGCCCAGCGTACCCGGTTTCCTGTAGTCATCGGGCAGGACCGCGTCGCTGCCGGCAAGGCCCTGTTGCAGGCTCACCCGGAGTGCGACGTCATTATCAGCGACGACGGCTTGCAGCATTACCGGCTGCAGCGGGACGTGGAGATTGCCGTGGTGGACGGCGCGCGGCGTTTCGGCAATGCGCAGCTGCTGCCGGCGGGCCCGCTGCGTGAACCTGTGACCCGACTTGATACCGTGGATGCCGTGGTGTGCAATGGCGAGTCCGAGGACAAGGATATCTTCAGCATGCGATTGCAGCCTACCGTGTTCCGACACCTCACCGAACCGGAACGTACGGCGACAGCGGTCGATTTTTCCGGAAAGAAACTGCTGGCGATTGCGGGCATCGGCCATCCGCGACGTTTTTTCGCGCAGCTGGAAAGCATGGGGCTTGAAATCAAATCGCGTGCTTTCCCCGACCATCACGCATATGTATCCGCCGATTTGCCAAGCGGGGCAGCGGACGCGATACTGATGACCGAAAAAGACGCGGTGAAATGCCGTGCATTTGCCCGCTCCGATTGCTGGTATCTGGAGGTCGAGGCAGAGCTGGATCATGCCCTGCTGGAGCGTGTGCTGAATAAACTGAGGAAATGAAATGGACGCAAAACTGCTGGAAATCCTGGTCTGCCCGGTATGCAAGGGGCCTTTGGTATACAAGAAAGCCGAAAGCGAGCTGATCTGCAAGCCGTGCCGTCTGGCCTTCCCGATCAAGGACGGCATCCCGGTCATGCTCGAGGATGAAGCGCGCCAGCTGCCGGCGGAAGAAGAAGTCTGATGAGCTTGCGCTTCAAGGTCGTCATCCCCGCGCGGCACGCCAGTACGCGCTTGCCCGGTAAACCGCTGCTCGATATCGCGGGCAAGCCCATGGTGGTGCATGTGGCCGAGCAGGCGAAGGCCAGCGGCGCGGACGAGGTGGTCGTCGCCACCGATCATCAGGAGATTTTCGATGCGGTGCGCGCTTGCGGCCATCAGGTGGTCATGACGCGTGCCGATCATGTTTCCGGCACTGACCGGATAGCCGAGGTCGCCGGCATATACGCCTGGGCGGCAGAAACCATCGTCGTCAACGTCCAGGGCGATGAGCCATTGATCGACCCCGCGCTGATACGCGAGGTGGCGCAGAATCTGGCGGACCATCCGGAGGCGGCCATCGCTACCGCTTGCCATCCCATTCACGACCGCGAATCGGTTTTCAATCCCAATATCGTCAAGGTGGTGACCGACCGGGCGGGCTACGCGATGTATTTCAGCCGCGCGCCGATTCCCTATGCCCGCGATGCTTATGCCGACGGCAGGCGGGAGGGAGTATTGCCGGAGTCGCTGGCGGTGTTCCGCCATATCGGGCTGTATGCATACAAGGCGAGCTTTCTGCATGCCTATGCCCAACTGGCGGTCTCGCCGGTCGAGCAGGCAGAGTCGCTGGAGCAGTTGCGCGCGATGTGGCATGGCTACCGCATCAGCGTCGCTGTGACGACAAACGCGCCCGCTACCGGCGTGGATACTCCCGAAGACCTCGCCCGGGTGCGTGCGTTGCTTGCCGCACCGATTGCCTAACGGCGGATAAATACCGTCTTGGCGGGATTCCCCTGAACGATGGCGTTTGGCGGAATCTTGCCGGACACCACCGAATTCGGCGCAACGATCACGCCATCGCCGATTTCCGCATTGTCCAGAATCACCGATCCCACGCCTATCCATACGTTGTTGCCGATGCGGATGGGGCCCTTCGACTCCACGCCCTGTTCCCGGAACGTCTGGTCCACCCGGTCATAGCGGTAATTGACCCCGATGATGGAAACGTTGGGGCTGATGAGGCAATCGTCGCCGATCTCGACCCCCGGCTTGTAGCCGCCAATGAAACAGCCCACGCCGATATCCGTGCGCTGGCCGATGCGTACCGGTCCTTCACTGGCCTTGATCTTGGCGAAGGAGCTTACCGAGCTTTTCCGCCCTATGGTCAGGTTGATGCCCACGTCCACTTCCGCCCGCATGCTCACAAACGCCCGGTGACGGAACAGGTAATACAGCGTGATGACGGAGTGCGGCACAAAGAACCGGCGAATGCCGGTGCTGACTTTCATGGGCATGTCAGTGTGCCGCGGCTGTGTCGAGAAAACGGGCAATCGCCGGAACCGAATTCAATTCCGGAATTTCCCGCATGGTAGGTTTGACGCCGAACTCCTGTTCGAGCGCCGTCACGATGCGCAGTTGGGCCAGCGAATCCCATTCGGGTATATCCCCCTGGGCGGAGTCGGGGGAGACGCTGGCTGCGTCGATATCCAGTACATCACTGACGATCAGGCAAATTCTTTCGAGGTGTTCCATAACGATATTCCTTTTGTTTTTATCCAGTTGCAGGGTTTGACGGATGCATTTTGCTTGTCGAGCGTAAAAATTCGTCCCGCTCCTTCCCCGGCGGGCTGAAAGTCCTGGTCAGCGAAGTAATTCGCCGCCGGCTTGTTTTTAGGAGTCGGGATAAATTCGGCGATGAGACGCGACAGGTCTTCGCGCTCGATGAAAGCCTGCTTGATGAAGTTCATGATCGCGGTTTCCACGCCGCGCCCCAAAGCACGGCAACTCATCAGCAGGCTGTCGATATGCAAGGTCTTGCCATCCTCGATCAGCACGAAGGCGGCAATGATGCCCAGATCGCCGAAACGGTCGCGCAGCGCGGCCATTCCCAGATGGTGGCGGGAAGAGGCCAGCATGGCTTCCAGTTCACCCAGACCATAGCGTTTGGTCGTGACATTGAACTGGTTGGTTTTGGAAAACATCTGGTGCACGCGCGGCAGATGGCCGATATCCACAGGCGCAATCGTGAGCTCCATCTGCAATTGCGCGAGGTAGTCTTCTATGTTGTCGTGGTCCGCGGAAAAGCGCGAACGCTCGGCTTCTTCCCGGTACTGACGAGCCTTCTCGATATCATCCGGCAGCACCACGGATTTCTCGAACGCCGCAAGCTGATCCAACGCGGCAACGAAATCGGCCGGATCGGGCGGCAGCAGCAGGCATTCCACCATCGGCAGCTTTTGACGTATCAGCTCGATCTCGGCCGGATTGTCGTCCACGAACACGATCGCATCGACGCCGATATTGAGGTCGGCCGCAATCCGGGCGAGGCCGGTATGTTTGGGTTCCCAGCTCACCGCGCGCGCCGAGAAATCCTCTGGTCTGAGCGGCATTTCCGGGCGAAGGCGGAAGGCCTCGTCCACGTCGGCCGGATTGTTCTTGCTGCACAACGCGAGCAGGATGCCTCTGTCCTTCAGCGCGCGAATACGCTGCTGGAAGGCCAGGAACGCTTCGCTTTCGGCGTCGCCGTGGCCGATCTTGACGCCCATCGGCCCTTCCTCGCCGACCACGCCGCCCCACAAGGTATTGTCGATATCCAGCGCGAGGCATTTCTTGGCCGCCCCCTTGGCTGCGACGACATGACGCGCGACTTCCTTGCCGACCGCCGCCATCATGGCTTCGGTCCAGTCGGTCTTGGAAATATGGAACAGTCGTTTGTCGAAAGCACGCTCATGTCCGATGGAGGATGCCAGGCGCTGCAGGTCCAACACCTGAACCCGGCTGTAGCCGCGCATGCGGCGCAGGAGTTCGAGGTTGAGTTCGAGATAGAAGGCGGTTTCACCATAGATTTCCGCCGTATCGGCGACACCCAGCGCCAGAGTGGAGGGCTGCGGGAAATTGCCGACCAGCAAAGTGGCCTGGGTCGCTGGCAGGGCCTGCTTGACCCAGGACTCCACCTCGCCGAGCACCTCGCTGCACAACGCTCGTCGTCCCTCGGGTGAACGCGAGGTGAAGGTTGCCATCGCATCCGGCCGCAGCAGCGGCAGCGAGAGCATGAGTACTACGATTTCCGGACTGAATTCCGTCAGTTGCGGATCGCGCAGCGCCTGAAAGTGCTGGCCGAAATCGCCGACATAGGATTTGGCTCGCCAGCCAGCGCGCGCGCAATGCACCGCGGGATAGGGTGGCAGCAGGCTGAGCGTGACATTTCCGAGATAGGCGATGCGCGCTTCGGGCCCGTCGCTTATGACCTTTAGTTCACGATTGAGCGCGCGATAGTCGCTTCCTTTCAGCAGCGACAGGTCGCTGGCCTGAAGTCGCCGCTGGAATTCGGCGAATCCGGCAAGAGGTGAAGATTCAGTAGCGAGCGAAAGCGTCATCTTAATTTCCTCCTGGCCATCAGGACGGCGGGCAGGGTGCCGACCATGCTGCCTAATGTGATCCCATACAGCAGCCCGGTCAGGCCCCAGGGGCCGCCGGCAAAAGCGCCGGCGATACTGGTGGCGAGGCCGATCCAGCCCAGCCGGTTCAGGCGGGCGATGTCCCGGTCGTCGCCGCACGCCGTGATCAGCGCACGTGGAAAGGATTGCAGGACCTTGCCGTAACCATTGAAACAGGCTGCCATGGCGAGCCCGATGCCGATTTCGTAGCGTCCGCCTGTGAGCAACGTGGTGGCATAGGGTGCGAGCGCCACGATGCCGAGGGTGGACACGACCAGTAGCGCGGCGACGGCGAGCAGTTCGTGCCGGATCAGGCGCAGTTTGACTGCACGCGATTTCGCGGCGCGCAGTTTAGGCACCAATGCGAAACCCGCGCTTGCCGTCAGCAGGCGGAAAGGAAATATGGCGACCGAGGCCAGCACGCTGAAAAGCGCGAGCGCATCGATTCCGATGGTGAGTGGAATCACCAGTCGCTCCAGCTGGAGCACGACCGTTCCGATGGCGGCGATTCCAAGCAGGGAAAATGCTTCCTTCCAGGGAATAGGCGCGCGCTGCTCCGGCGGGACGCGATGTGCTTTCCCCATGACCCGCCAGCCATAAGCGGCGGCGAGCAGATTGCCCAGCGAAAACAATGCCAGCGGCAGGAGCGGGCTTTCCATGGGAATAATCAGCGAGGCGATGCCTACCAGCAGCAGTACCCAGCTTGCTGCGGTCACCAGCAGCAAGGAGGCGGCTTCCCGATGGCGCGAGCGTGCCAGAGCCACGAGCGCCGCGGTTACGCCGCCAGCTGCGATGACCAGCGCCAACGCTCCGCCATCCAGCGGACTAAGATCGTTGTAGTAAATGAAGCCTGCTCCGATGACGCCGCCCATGATGAGCCCGGACAGGCTAAGAAAGGCCAGCAGTTTGGGCCCCGGATCGATGTGATGCCGCAGCATCGCCTGATCCAGGCCTAGCGGGGCCAGCAGGCCGAATACATTGAATAGCGCGATCGCCAGCGCGAACTGACCAAAGGCTTCCACCGGCATGGTGCGTGCCAGCAGCAGATTGCCGACGGCGAAGGCGAGCCCCGAAAGCGCGAACACGGCCGTCGCGCGAAGCGTCGGTTGACGCATCAACCGGCGGACGATCCCGCTCGGGCCATCTGCGAGCAGATCCAGTAGTTTGTCGCGCAGACTGGAAGGGGCGCTGAGCGTGGAAGCGTCGGTCATGGATTCTTCAGGCATGGTTCGATATCGGGTTTTTCATGGTCAGGCCGCCAGTTCGCCGAGTACTGCCGCCGGATGCAGCACTTGATAGGCCGTCTTGAGACGTGCGTCGAACGCGGATTCGCAATACAGCGTACTCGCACGTTCCGCCGCCTGCTCGCCCAGCGAGGAGCGCAGATGACGCGAAGCGATCACTGCTGACCAGCCTTCGGCCATCGCCTGCGGTGTGGGCGAGACCAGCATCGCGCAGGTGCTGTCCAGCACCTGGCTGTGGCTGGCGATATCCGTGGCCAGGATGGCGCGGCCTGCGAGCATGTAAGAATAGATTTTCATCGGCGTGTTGACGCCTTTGAGGCGGGGCGAGCAGAGGATATCCGCCTGTTTGAGATAGAGAGGCAATGCATCCAGCGGGCGTTGGCCGAGGAAGCTTACCCATTCTGCGAGGCCGGCGGCCTTAGCCTTGGCCGCATAGGCTTGTACCGCGCTGTCGCTGCCGCCGATGACGAGCAGGTTGCAGCGCTGTTCAGGTGCCATGAGGACCAGAGCATCGAGCAGCAGGTCGATACCTTGATAGGCTTCCAGATTGCCGACATAAAGCGCGAGCGGTCCGGGCTGGCGGCAGTGGGCGTGCAGATCCTCCACTTCGATCGCGGTGGACTTGGGAGCGAAGGCGACATCGGGCGTCAGGTGTACGAGTTGCGCGTCGGTGCTGCCGCGCGCCCGTTCCGCGACCAGCGGACAAACCGCGAGCACCAGATCGGACCGTTTGACCGCCTGCTTCTCGAACCACTGCATGACGGGCAGCAAGGGCGTGATTTTCGGCCATTTTTCCGCAATCTGGTCCGCCATGAGCGAATCCATGTCATAGACCAGTTTGAAGCGCCAGAAGAGCCGGGCGAGCAGCGCGATGAACACCGATTCTTCCACCGCATGAACCACGTCATAGCGGTTCCCGCGCAGCAAACGGAACGCGGCGAACATCAGCCACAGGTCGCACAGCAGCTTCTTGATCGAGAAGCCGATGGGGATGCGCTTCACGCCGGGAGGACGGCCCGCGCGGAACAGGCGCATGCCGGGAATCGCGATATCCTCGCCTTCCGGATAGGTGAGCAGATCGACATGGTGGCCTTCGCGGCAGAGCGAAGCTACGGCGAGGCGTACGGCAATCGGCGTACCGCGTTCGGTATAAAAAGGTTGAGGCGCGAGGAACAGGATTTTCATGCAAACTCCATGCGATTGCGGCTGAAGCGCAGCCTGGCCTGATCTGAAAAGAAGCGCAGCGACGGCGTCAGGCGGCCGTAGGTGGAAATCTTCGTGGATGGATTGCGCAGGATCTGCTTGAGGCTGGCGACTGGCCGCGATTCATCCAGCGATCCCGTCACACGGGAGCCGAAACTCCCGATTGCGGCTGTCGATCCGGCCAGCGGCAGCGGGTCCGAGCCCGCCAGCACGGGCAGCCTTCCTGAGAACTGGGGCACGGACCACCAGGTTGGGCGTCCACCGTTGTCCCCGAGGAAGAGTTGCCCCAGGGGAGCTTCTGCGATGAGCTCGTCGACGATACGGCCACGCTTGCCCAGCCATTTGCCGACGCCCCAGGGAAGGGCGGCGAGGGCATCGCTGCTGCGCAGCCGCGCAAGCACGCCATGGGCGGAGAGGCCGTCGGGGATGGGGTTTCGCGTTGCCAGACCCAGTATCTCCAGACCTTCCCGCGTCACGATCTGACGTCCGGCGACAATCAGAAGGCGCAGGGGGCCATCTTCGTACCACACGGCATCCGGACCGGCCTCTGGTAGCTGTGCCACCAACTGGCTGAATGCATCGTAGCCGGCGCGTTCTGCGAGCAGGACGACCGCCAGCGCGGCATGATCATCCGCTACCGCGAAATTGGCCGCCGCCAGCGCCAGATCGTCCGGCGCGTGAGCTGGGCGGTGCAAATGTACATGGGCATCGACGAGGAAATGCTCAGCCATGATTTTTCGCCAATGTAGCCGCTACAGCTTCGGGCGTGTCGTCCGGCCAGATTATCTTGATCGCATCCTGGCTGAGCAGAGGTGCCGTCGTGAATTTGCCGCCGAGGATGGAGTAGAACCCTCGTGGGCGATGGACGAGTATGTGGTCGGCGGAGGAAAGTTTCCTGCCTTTTCCATCCTTGTCCGGCAACAGGCCCGCAGTGATGTGCTTGACCTGCGCGTTCTTGAGATTCCAGCCCGGCAAGGCGAGGTCCAGTTCGCTCAGGAAGTCGCTGATATCCTGCTCCGTCACTTCAGGTTCGGCAGCGTCGAGGGCCGGGCGATAGTAAGTGCCTGCAAAAATACCTTCCGGATGGGGGCGTACGAAATAGCTGCGTCCTTTGCCCGGAATGGCCGAGACAGCCAGGGCGCTGTCGCCGGGCAAGCGGCCGTTCAATAGCAGATTGAAGGCGAGCGTATTGGCGGTCGGGCAAGGAGCTGTCTGCTGCCAGCGCCCGGTCCAGGCCCCGGTGCAGTTGATCACGATGCGGCAGGACAGGTCTTCCGTTTCACCGTCGGGATGCGCAATACGCAGGCCTGCCACGCCATGCTCGTCCTCCAGCAGTTCGCGTGCTTCGCAGGGGATATGCAGTACGCTTTTGTCCATGCCGCTACGCTTCAGCATGGCCTCCAGCAGGCCGGGCATGTCGCGCACCTCGGCATCGTGCCAGCAGGCCGCGCCCAGTAAACGCTGCCCGGGCACCTCGAATTCATCCCGCACCTGGGCGGCGGTCAGCAGCTTGGGCGGCGGTAGCGGAACATGCGCATGGAGTGCAGAAGCGAGCCATTCCTGCAGCAGCATGGCTGCGCGGAACAGCGGAGGGGAACGCAGCCGTCCCTGATAGAGCGGCATTACGCAGCGCAGCGGCTTTACATAAGCAGGGAATTCGTCGAGAAACCAGGACTGGGCGATGCGCGAACGGCGCCAGCGTAGCAAGTCCAGCGTTTGCAGGTAGCGCAGCCCGCCGTGCACGATGCCGTAGCTGTTGCCGCTGGCGCCCGCGCCGAGCCCGTTTCGCTCCACGATGACGGGATGCAGCCCGCGCTCGGCCATCGCAAGCGCGAGCGTCACGCCCTGAATGCCGCCGCCGACGATGATCGCATCCGGTTTCATCTAGTTGTGTACCGTTTTTTCCGAAATATGGTCGATGTGATAGGTCGGCGTACCCTTGCTGCGCGTGAAGATGACGATTTCCGCGATGAGGCCGATGGCGGCGATCTGGATGCCCAGCACCACCATGAGTACCGCCAACAACAGCATCGGCCGGTCGCCCATGGGGATCGCGTCGAAGAAGCGCTCGGCAGTGATGAACAGGCCGATGACGGTGCCGATGAGTATCGAAATCGCTCCCACCGAGCCGAAGAAACGGAAGGGCTTTTGCAGGAAGCGCAGCAGAAAGCTGATGGAAATCAGGTCTAGCAGGCGGCCGAGATAAATGCTGAAGGAGTGCTGGCGGTGGCGCTTGTCCGATTCGGCCTGCGGCAATAACACTTCCTGAACCTTGAAGCCGAGACGCTCGGCGAACAGCGGCAGGAAGCGATGCTGCTCGTCCTGCAGCACCATTTCTTCGAACACCTTGCGCTTGATGGCGCGCACGCTGCAACCAGGGTCGGAAAAATGCGAGCCGGCGATGCGCGCCAGCTTTTCGAATGTCCATCCCCGGATGCGGTTGATAAACTGGTCATCCTTGCGGTCGCGCACCGCTGTGGCGACATCTGCCGTTTCCAGGCGGCCCAGCAGCGTGACGATGGAGTCGGACACCACTTGCTGGTACGGTGGCAGCAACAGGATGATGTCGCCGATGGAGCGCTTGACGCCCTCGCGTATGCAGGCCGCCTCGCCGTAATACTGGTTGAGCATGACGAGCTTGATCGCAGGGTTATTTGCCGCCAGAGCTTCCAGCGTGGATGCCACGGCCGGATGCATGCCATCCAGCACGAAAATCATCTCGAAGGTCTTGCCGCTTCTGGTCAGCATCTTGAGATATTCGCGCGCGATTTCCTCAATATCGTCGTGCCGGTCTGCAATTGGCACAATCGCGGAAACATCCAGTTTGTCCTGCATTTCAACGACCGATAGCTTTGCTTTCATGGCTTAACTCTCCTTGATTTTTTCAACGCGCGCAGACAAGGCGGCGCATAGCGAAGCGAAGTTGATGGTGTTGGGCTCGATGGCCGGGAAAAGTCGTCCCAGCAGACCCCATGCCGTCATGAAAACGCTGAGGGAAATCAGCAGCACGCCGATGCTCGCATCGACGAAGGTGGCGGCGCGCCAGGTGAAGATCGACGACAGGATGAACAGCATGCCGATAGCGAATGAAGTGACCGCTACCGGCCCCAGCCACAGGAAGGGCTGGCGCGCGAAACTCAGCAGCGCCCGGATCGAAATGATGTCCAGCATCACTTTGTAGATACGCGAGAAGCCGTATTTGGAAACGCCGAAACGGCGCGGGTGATGCTTGACCTCGACTTGGGCCAGGCGAGCTCCCGCCAGCTGGGAGAGCGCCGGGATGAAACGATGCATTTCGCCGTAGAGTGGAATGTCCTGTATCAGTTCGGCGCGATAGGCCTTGAGCGAGCATCCGCTGTCGCGCACGGCAACGCCCATGACCTTGGCCATGATGCGGTTGGCTACCTTGGAGACGAATACGCGTGCCTTGCCATCCTTGCGCTTGCGGCGCCATCCGACGGCAATGTCGTGACCTTCCTCGATCAGCGACAGCAGCATGGGAATATCGGTGGGGTCGTTCTGCAGGTCGCCGTCCATGGTGACGATGACCTTGCCGCACGCATGCTTGATGCCAGCGGCCATGGCGGCGGTCTGGCCATAATTGCGACGGAAACGGACGACGCGGATGCGGGCATCCTGCTCGACGAGTTGTTCGGCCAGAAAGCCGGTGTCGTCCTTGCTGCCGTCGTCCACCAGAACGACTTCGTAACTTTCGATTTTGCCTTCGAGCGCAGAGGTAATGGCCCGGTACAACGGCTGGATGTTTTCTTCCTCGTTGTATACCGGAACCACGATTGATAACGTGACCATGACAATACCCTTTTTGACCGTTATTTCGAGTCTGTGCCGGGGATGCCGAGTCCCGGCATTTGTCTATTGCCTGATCAGCAAGATGCAACAGTTCCGGGGTCTGATCCATAGTCCGGACGGGCTAATTTTTTCTTGTATATCCTAGGGTTATTATTCATGGCGTACTGTTGGGCTTGGAGCTGGCGGCCGGTTTGACAAGGCTGGCGTGAGCCCTCTTCGGTTTCTTTATTTGCATCACCGGTTCAGGCGAATACGAATGACACCAACAAGCCATCCGAGTCATGGAAATACACGGTCACTTATCTGGCAGGCTGTGCTCCTTTTTCTGCTGGCGCTCGCGGTACGCTGGCTGGGAGTCAGCAGTAATCCCGTACATGTCGATGAGCTCTATCACCTGCTGGCCGGCCGTTCATGGGCGGAGGAGGGCTCCTTCCGCATGCTGGATGGCGAATATCTGCGCGGGCGAGGATTTACCGCACTGACCGGATATGCCTTCGAACTGTTCGGCCGGGCCGATCTCTTTGTCGCGCGGCTGCCGTCGATCTTCGGCGGAGCACTGCTGGTTGCTGCGATCTTTGTCTGGCTGAGTCGGCAGGCCGGCTTGCTCGCGGGCTGGGCGGGAGCGCTCCTGTTCTGCTTTGCCAGCTACGCCATCGTCTACACGCAGTTCACCCGCTTCTATTCTCTACAGGCGCTCACGGTATGGTTGGGTGCGATTGCGGTCTATGCGGCTCTGGAGCCGACAGGGAAGAAGCGTCTGCCGTTGTTGCTGGCTGCACTGGCGGCTTTTCTGATTGCCTTGCATCTCCAGATCACGACGGCGATCGCCATGCTGGCCTTGGCCTTGTGGGCGCTCATCGATCTTTTGTCGCGCCGGGAAATGCGGGAATGCTGCGTGCAAATGTGGCGCAAGGCATGGGTCAAAATTGTAGTGGTGTTACTGGTATTGGCGACGGCTGTCGTATTGGTCAAGCTCGGCGGCAAACTCATCGGCGAATTCCGTTTCACTCCGCGCTGGGCAGAGCCCGATCGCAACAATTACCTGTACTACTTTCTCGAGTTCTTCTTCAGCATGCCGCTGCTGTGGCTGTTCCTGCCGTTGGCGGCCGTGCTCGCGATTGCTCGCTGGCCTCGTCCCGCCTTGTTCTGTCTGATCATGACGGCTGTGCCCCTGGTTTTGCAGTCGGCCGGTGGCATGAAGTCCTCACGCTATGTGTTCTATGCTTTTCCGTTCTGGTTCGCATTGTGGGGCATGGCCGTCGCGGTATTGCTTCCGACCCTCTGGCGGACGGTGCTGGAGGGGGTTGCAGGATTGCAACGCGCGACCGCATGGCCGATTTCTTCCGGTGCGGCAAAACTCCTTGCAGGGGTTGTCATGGCAATCATCGTGGGAGGCGCCATCATTGCCCATCCGATTTATCGCGATACCGCAAAATCGCTGAGGCGCGACGCGGTTGCGGTATTGCATGATCCCTCTCGTCTCACGGCCTCGCCGCCAGATATGCCCTGGAGCGAGCACTCGGCCAAGCTGGAAGTGGCGCTGGGGCATCCTTCCATCCTGCTGGTTGGCGATGATTTTCATGCCATTACCTATCTCGGCGACTTCGATCTGCTCGTCAATACCCACCGTACCCAGGATGTCGGGTCGGGAGGCGAATATGTGCTCGATCCGAGAACTGGCCGCCGTGCGATTTCCACCCCGGAGAACATTGCGAGGATCGTCGAGTGCTTCCCGGATGGAGCCTTCGTCGTATCGGATAGTCGCTGGCGTACATATATAGGTGTGTCGGATAGCGCCGCCGATGCCATCGAACGTTTGATGGAGCCGCAAGAGCCGGCGATCCCCGGATTCCATATATTCAAGTGGCACGGCTCTGTTCCCGGAAACGGGTGTGAAGAAGTGCGTGCCTTGGCAACAGGACATCGAAATGGACATGAGCGTTAGCATGCAGGACGACCGTGAAACTCCCGATATCGAGACCTCTTCCGACAACTACGCCTCCCGCTTTGCCGGCCCGGCGGGCGAGTACATGCTGTCAGTGCAGGAGCGGGGGCTGCTTCAACTCATGCAGGATGGCCGTCCGCTCGCCGGGCGATTGGTGCTGGATATGGGAGGCGGGCATGCGCAATTGATCGGCCCATTGCTGGCCCATGGCTGCAAAGTGTCGGTGGCCGGCAGCGATGCGCAATGTGCCGCGCGGGTGCGGCTCAAGCACGGCGATGCTATTCCATTTTACGAAGGCAATCTGGTGGACATGCCTATCGTGGATCGCGCTTTCGATACCGTGGTGAGCGTGCGTCTGATTTCGCACATGGAGAACTGGCCGGGGCTGGTGGCCGAGATGTGCCGCATCGCGGACAAGGCCGTCATCATCGACTACCCGACTTTTGCGAGCCTCAACCTGCTGTCGCTCGCCACTTTCCCGATCAAGAAGATGATCGAAAAGAACACGCGCACCTATCGCACCTTCTGGGACAGCGAAATTCGTGACAGTTTCGCCCGGCACGGTTTCATGCCGAGTAGCGAGTTCCGCCAATTCACCTTGCCTATGGCACTGCATCGTTTGTTTGCGAAATCCGGCCATGTCCGCACGGTCGAAGAGAGTATGCGCAAGGCGCGGATCACATCTTTGATCGGGAATCCCGTTCTAATACGTTTCGACAGGAAGCAAGCATGAGCGATCGTACGACAGTCGCCGTTACCGGCGGCAGCGGATTTACGGGAGCTGCATTGATCAAGCGGCTGCTGGATGAGGGATACAAGGTTAAGGCGCTTATCCGCAATCCTTCCACCATCCCGTTCAATGAACGTCTGGAGATCGTGCTGGGCGATCTGGGCGACAAGGCCGCCTTGGAAAAACTGGTCGAAGGCGTCGATACCGTATTTCATATCGCGGCGATGTATCGAAGCGAGGGGCGATACGAGGATTTCCTTGCCGTGAATTATGAAGGTACGCGTGCGTTGCTGGAAGCCAGTCGTACCGCGAGTGTTCGTCGCTTCATCTATTGTTCCACGATAGGCGTGCATGGGACGGTCGACCGGACACCTGCGGATGAGACCGCGCCTTACAATCCGCGAGATCCCTATCAGGAGACCAAACTGATGGCGGAGAAATATTGTCTCGGCATGCACGGGCAGGGCATCGAGGTTGCCGTCATTCGCCCTTGCGGCATTTACGGACCCGGCGATACCCGCATGCTCAAGATGTTCCGCATGATAGACAAGGGCATGTTCTTCTTCGTGGGTGACGCCCGGCCGAACTTCCATCCGGTCTATATCGACGACCTGGTTCAGGGCTTCATGCTGGCCATGCAGGTTAACGAGGCTGCTGGCGAAGTCTTTATTATCGGCGGCCCGCGCTATCTTCCATTGCGTGAATATGTTGCCACTGCTGCCCGCGCGCTGGGTACGCACTCGCCTACGCTGACGATCCCTTATCCCTTGATGAGCATGGCGGCGGCAGGATGCGAGTGGCTATGCAAACCCTTCGGCATTTCTCCTCCGCTGCATAGGCGGCGCCTCACGTTCTTCAAGCATAACCGTGCGTTCTCCACGGAGAAGGCAAAGCGGCTGCTTGGTTACCAAGCTCAGATCGACCTCGACGAAGGATTCCGTCGCACTGTCGCGTGGTACCGCGAACAAGGCCTCTTGCCACAGCGTACCTAGAGGACTAGAGTCACTCCCTCAAGCATTGGTGCGGCTCCGAGAGTCGCGCTGGTTGCGTCGACTGCAATAAAATTGCAGCTTCTGCTTGACACTAAAACAGCCACTTTGCTATAGTCTCACCTCTCGACGCAACGCACACAGCGAAGCGGCGAATCGGGCGCGGGGTGGAGCAGTCTGGCAGCTCGTCGGGCTCATAACCCGAAGGTCACAGGTTCAAATCCTGTCCCCGCAACCAGCAAGAATTTAGTGGTTGACGAAATGCAAATGCGCTGTAAAATGCGCGCCTCGCTTGGGTTTGAGGCGAGTGGGTTGGGTGGTTTGATG
>CAMLDO010000008.1 GCA_946478865.1 uncultured Methylobacillus sp. | reverse complement strand
CCGCACCCGCACCCGCACCCGCACCCGCACCCGCACCCGCACCCGCACCCGCACCCGCACCCGCACCCGCACCCGCACCCGCACCCGCACCCGCACCCGCACCCGCACCCGATAGTCCTGCTGATACTCCGCCCGAATCTCAACAATCGCAGATAGCGGAGCCCCGGGCTGGGAAAGTGCTGGAAGCGCCAAAAGTTGCCGAGCCGGAGAAGGAAGTGGCGCCTGTCGCACCAGAGGAAAAACCGGCAGAAGTGAAAAAGAAACCCACCCGGCCGGCAGGAGCAAATAAATCCGGCTTGAGCTGGCGCGAGCAGGAGCAGGAGCGCTGCTACGATTATTACGCCAAGGTGCGGGACCAGATCGTCGCCCGCATGCAGTTTTCCTCGCGGCCGCGCCCCGGTGAGTCGTTCCGCGAGGATTTGCGCCGCAACGAGTTGAATTACCAGGAGTGCCTGAGCCGTGTGTCGCAATGAGGACAGATGATTCAAGTCCGAGACTCGCAGTCCATCCCAAAGCTTGCACTTGCCTATTCCGTGTTCGGGAGTTCTAATCCAGCCTCTGAGTTGATCTATTTTGCGAATCGACTCGGAAATCGGGCATCGATAGCCTGGAACGCTTAACGAGCCGCCTCTCATTGCTGAAGGGACCCGAGATGAAGCATTTGTTGTTTGAAGAACTGGGCGATGACTATCCTTTTGCGTTGGAAGAAAAATTCGACCGTATTTTGGTCAATATTGAAAAGCTGTGGGGCAAGCCGGAGATTGAGGATTATTTCACTGACTTGATCATCGACCGGCGTGGCGGACGGCAGGGCTTTCCCAAGGAGGTCCTGGACGACATTCTCCGGCTGCGCGATTTCCACCATGCCGATATTTTGCGGAGAGCGAATGCCCGGGACCTGGCGCTTGCCGAACTGAAGAAGCTGGGCATTCCGCTCATGGAGGAAGAGTTCATGAAGGCCGTGGAAAACGGCGACCGGCGGCTGGTGGATCTCTTCATTCAAAGCGCTTTCAATATCCACCTGAAGAGTTCCGGGATGGACTCTCCGCTGCTGATCGCAATCAAGAAGGGGTACACCATCATTGCCAATATGCTGGTCAAGGCGGGCGTTGAGGTGAACGACTACGACAAGATGGGCGATACCCCCTTGCTGCTAACCTGCGGCAAGAATACCGAAGGCTGTATTTCGATCGCCAGAAACCTGATTCTGCGCGGCGCCTATATCAACGAGCGCAATGGGCGTGGCTATACCCCGCTCATGCTTTCCATTGCCGCCGGTACCGATGAGATCAGCGAATTGCTCATCGAGAAAAAAGCGGACGTTCGCGCCGGAACCCTGAGCGGTATTACGCCGCTTTCGCTCGCGATGGAAGCGCGCAATGTGCGGATCGCCCAGATGCTGGTAAAAGCCGGTGCAGAGCTTCCGGAAAACGATGCGGTAAAGCTGGAGGCAAGCAACAAGGAATAGTCCGTTCGGGCCGGAGAGCCGAAAACAAAAAGCCCTGCATTGCAGGGCTTTTTTATGGGTGTGATGCCCGGATGCTCAGGACAACGCCTTCTCGATCCGATCCAGCGCGTTCTTGAGATTATCCATCGAGGTCGCGAAGGAAATGCGGAAATAGCCTTCCGCGCCGAACGCCGAGCCCGGCACTACAGCCACGCCGACCGATTCCAGCAAATAGTCGGACAGTGCGAGGTCCGTCGCTTCCTTGATCTTGCCTTCCTTGTGCAATTTGGCGATCGCTTCGCGCGCATCCGGGAATGCATAGAATGCGCCGCCGGCCTTGATGCACTTGAGACCGGGAATCTGGTTGAAGCGATTGACTACGAATTCATGGCGTTCGCGGAACGCCTTGAGCATCGGCTCAATGCAGCCTTGATCGCCTTCGAGCGCTGCTTGAGCAGCGACTTGCGAGATCGAGGTCGGGTTGGAAGTGGACTGCGATTGCAGGATTTCCATCGCCTTGATGATCTTGGCCGGGCCTGCGGCATAGCCAATGCGCCAGCCGGTCATGGAGTAGGCTTTGGAGACGCCGTTGAGCACGATCGTGCGGTCCTTGAGCTCCGGTGTTGCATTGAGGATGTTCACGAACGGCGTGCCGGTGAGATTGACGTGCTCGTACATGTCGTCGGTGGCGATCAGCACGCGCGGGAATTTCTTCAGTACCTCGCCCAGCGCCTTGAGTTCTTCCAGGGTGTAGACGGAACCGGTCGGGTTGGACGGAGAGTTGATGAAGAACAGCTTGGTCTGCGGCGTGAGCGCAGCTTCCAGCTGAGCGGGCGTGATCTTGAAATCCTGCTCGATGCCGCATTCCACGACGATGGGCTTGGCTTCCGCGACGATGCCGATGTCGGCATAGGAAACCCAGTAGGGGGCGGGGATCACGACTTCGTCGCCCGCGTCCAGCACGGCCAACGCCAGGTTGAAAATACATTGCTTGCCGCCGACGCCCACGATGACTTCATTGACGGTGTACTCGAAGCCGTTCTCGCGCTTGAACTTCTCGACGATGGCTTTCTTCAGGCCCGGAATGCCGCCCACGGGAGTGTACTTGGTGAATCCGCCGTCAATGGCTTTCTTGGCGGCATCCTTGATGTGCTGGGGCGTATCGAAATCCGGCTCGCCGGCACCGAGGCCGATGATGTCGCGGCCTTCGGCCTTCAGTTTCGCGGCACGCGCGGTAACGGCGAGAGTGGGGGATTCCTTGATGGCTTGAACGCGGCGGGAGAGTTCCAAAATCGTAATCCTTGAATCAACGGCAAAATATTTGAAATTCTACCGTTAAATCCGCGTCCGATAAAGAAATGAGGCCCGGTTTTTTCGGGCCTCGCAAGACTTCAGCAGCTTGCCTCGCAACCGACGGTCTTGTTGAAGTCGGCAGCCATTTCGCTATCGATCTGGGTGAGCTTGTTGCTGACATCATGCATTTCCTGACGGTCGCCGCGCTCGGAAGCAAAGACTCCCAGCCGATACAAGGCCTCGCTGTGCTGCGGATTCAGCTCGGCAGCCTTGCGATAAGACTGTTCGGCTTCCGCTTTCAGAGTCAGTCCTTCCTGTGCGATGCCGAGCTCGTACCAGGCTTCAGCATTGCGTGGCTCGGCCTCGATCCAGCGCTTGCTGATCTCTTGCAGCCGAACCCAGTCTTCATTGAGATCGGGCAAGGCCGCTTGCATGAAGAACGGCTTTTGCTCGTCGGGCAACTCCCAGAAAGCCTGACCGGAAACGGGTAGCTTGTTCTGCACGGGCTTGTTTTCCAGATTCTTGACCCATTCCACTGGAACCGCGTAGAAATAGGCTGCCCGTCCCGGGGTTTTGAACGTATTGATGCCGATGAGTCGGCCATTGCCATCGAATAGCGCGCTACCGCTGGCACCGAGGCTGAAGCGGGCGCTGGTACGCACCACATTCCCGCCCTCGAAAGGGTAGAGTGATTTGATCTGGCCATAGGAAGTCAAAGGGGCCGGCACACCGTTGGAGTGGCCGATGGCGAATACCTCGTTGCCTTTGCCAAGCTCCGCGGTATTGCCGAGAGAAACCGGCTGTACCGGCAGGTTGTCGGTATTCAGCAGACACAAATCATGCATCGCATCGACATGCACTGATACAATCGCGAACGCATCTTCGCCTTGCGAAACCCAGGCTTGGTTGGTCTTGCGCAGCACATGGCAATTGGTGACTACCTTGTTCGGCCCGATAACGACGCCCGAGCCGTATGCAAGGCTGCCATCCGGGTTGTATCCGCGCACCAGTACGATGGAAAAGAAAACTCGCATCAGCGATTGCTGGTCGAACGCATTCGCTGCGGGTGATAGCAGTACTGCCAACAAGAATGCAAGTGTCCGATGCATGCTGTTATTCCTTATGTGCGATATGACGGCATGTACTGCTTGTAGTCTACTGCTGCAGGTACTTAAACCCCTAGCCAATATGCAGAATGACTAAACTCAGCGATTAATAGTTCCGGGATTCCCATGTCCGATTCGACCGACACCACCATACCGCAGAATTTCATTACCTTCCCTGGCAGCACCTATCAACTGCATCAGCCGTTCCCGCCTGCGGGCGATCAGCCCGCCGCCATCGAAAGGCTGGTCGAAGGCGTGCAGCAGGGCATGCGGTTCCAGACGTTGCTGGGGGTAACCGGTTCCGGAAAAACATACACGATGGCCAACGTGATTGCGCGTTTGGGTAAACCGGCTATCGTCATGGCGCCGAACAAGACACTGGCGGCGCAACTGTATTCCGAATTCCGCGAGTTTTTCCCCAACAACGCGGTCGAATATTTCGTTTCCTATTACGACTACTATCAGCCCGAAGCCTACGTGCCGTCGCGCGACCTGTTCATCGAGAAGGACTCCAGCATCAACGACCACATCGAGCAGATGCGGTTGTCCGCAACAAAGGCGATCCTTGAGCGCGAGGACTGCGTAGTGGTGGCAACCGTGTCCGCCATTTACGGTATCGGCGATCCGGGCGAATATCACGGCATGGTGCTGCACATCCACCAGGGCATGAAGATTAGCCAGCGCGATATCATCATGCACCTCACGCGCATGCAGTACGACCGCAACGATTTCGACTTCTCACGCGGCACCTTCCGCGTGCGCGGCGACGTGCTGGATGTGTTCCCGTCTGAAAACAGCGAGACTGCGGTACGCATCAGCCTGTTCGATGACGAGATCGAGGCGATCACGCTATTCGACCCGCTTACCGGTCAGATTTACAACAAGATCCACAATTTCCGCATCTTCCCTTCCAGCCATTATGTGACGGCGCGCGAGGCGACATTGCGGGCCGTCGAAACGATCAAGAAGGAACTGCGCGAGCGCGTCGATTTCTTCATCCAGAACAACAAGCTGGTGGAGGCGCAGCGCATCGAACAGCGTACGCGCTACGACCTGGAAATGCTCAACGAGATCGGTTTCTGCAAGGGCATCGAGAACTACAGCCGTCATTTGACCGGCCGCGCGCCGGGCGAGCCGCCGCCGACGCTCATCGATTACCTGCCCAAGCATGCGCTCATGATCATCGACGAGTCGCACGTGACCGTGCCGCAGATCGGCGGCATGTACAAGGGGGACCGGGCGCGCAAGGAGAATCTCGTCGACTACGGCTTCCGCTTGCCGTCCGCGATGGACAACCGTCCGCTGCGCTTCGAGGAGTTCGAGAAAGTCATGCGCCAGTGCGTGTTCGTCACCGCGACGCCTGCCGATTACGAGGCCTCGCACCAGGAGCAGGTGGTGGAGCAACTCGTGCGCCCGACCGGCCTGGTGGATCCGGAAATCATCGTCAAGCCGGCCGACACGCAGGTGGACGACCTGCTTTCCGAAATCAAATTGCGCGTCACAGACGGCGAACGCGTGCTGGTAACTACGCTGACCAAGCGCATGGCCGAAGATCTCACGGACTACCTCGCCGAGCATGGCGTCAAGGTGCGCTACCTGCACTCGGACATCGACACGGTGGAGCGCGTGGAAATCATCCGCGACCTGCGCTTGGGTGAGTTCGATGTGCTCATCGGCATCAACCTGCTGCGCGAAGGCCTGGATATTCCCGAGGTATCGCTCGTTGCCGTGCTGGATGCCGACAAGGAGGGCTTCCTGCGCTCCGAGCGCTCGCTGATCCAGACAGCGGGCCGCGCCGCGCGTAACCTGAACGGCCGCGTGATCTTCTACGCCAACAACATCACGCGCTCGATGAAGCTCGCGATGGACGAGACCGAGCGTCGCCGCCAGAAACAGATGGCGTTCAACGAAGCGCACGGCATTACGCCGCGGGGCGTCATCAAGCGTATCAAGGACATCATTGACGGTGTATACGATGCCGAAGCCGGCAAGAAGGAGCTGCAAGCTGCTCAGACCTTTGCAAGCTACGACGCGATGAACGAGAAGCAGGTGCTCAAGGAGCTGAAGCGTCTGGAAAAGGAGATGCACGAGGCCGCGAAGAACCTGGAGTTCGAGAAGGCTGCCAACTTGCGCGACGAACTGAAGAATCTGCGAGAGAAGTTTTACGGCGCGGAACCGCCCGATACGGTATAGGTGCAGCTCTCCATGACGTCTCAATAATAAAAAAGCCCCGCAATGCGGGGCTTTTTCTTTACGGAAACAGAGTTACTTTTGGGTTTCCACCATGACCAGCGGTTCGTCGCCGGCTTGAGCTTCCGCCTTCTTTTGCCACGGAGCGGACCCGGCCTTGCGCTTGGGCTTGACTGGCTCTTCTGCGACAACCGGAGCAGCCGCAGCCTTGGTTTCGATCATTTCCAGACCGCTTTCGGCAATATCGGCAATGACGATGGGTGCAGGAGCAGGCTTGCTCGCCTTGGCTGCTTTCGGTGCAGGTTCGGCGGGGGAAACTTCCTCTGCAACGGCAGCGGGTTCTTCCGCTTGCGCAGTCTCGGGTGCGGCAGCCGGTTCTGCTGCAGGTGCGTCGGCGACAACAGGTGCGGTTTCCGCTGCTGTAGTTTCTTCGGTCTTGCGGCGGCGCGGGGCGCGCGGCTTGCGTTCCGGCTTGGCCGGAACTTCTTCAGCGGATTCCGAGGTCAGGGCCGCGGGCTCTACAACAGCAGCTTCGGCGACGGTTTCCGCCTTGTCGGCAGCGGCGGTTTCTGCTGGTGCATGTGCCAGATCCAGTTCGGATTGCGTTGCTGCCGGCGTTTCCGTCACGATCACAGGCTGTTCTGCGGAAATGGCCTCTTCGCTGACCGGTGTTTCGGTCACTGCGGTTTCGGCTGCCATTTCCACCGGCTTGCGTTCTCCGCGTTGACGGTCGCGTCCACCGCGGCTGCGGCGTCGGCTGTTACGCTGCTGGGTTTGCTCGCCGGCTTCTGCCGTTTCGGCTGCTACCGGAGCAACCGGCTGCTGAGCCGCTACGCGTTCTGCCTTTTCTGGCCTGGGCTGTTGCTGACGTGGTTCCTGCTGTTGGCGAGCCGGACGCTCTGCGCGTTCCTGGCGGCCTTCGGCCTGACGATTTTCCTGCTGCTGGCGCTGCTCGCCGCGATTACGCTGTTGTTCGCTGCGATTGCCGCGATCGTTACGTTCGCCACGCTCGCTGCGTTCACCGCGATTGCGGTTGCGCTCATTGCGGCGGTTGCCTTCGCGCTTGGCCGGCTGGGGTACGACGGCTTCTTCTTCCTTCTGGGCGGTAATGCCGCTCAACCAGGTACGGAATCGGCCAAAGAGCGAAGTCTTGGGCTCGACCACCGGCTCGGGCTCACGGTGTACCGGGGCGGGAGCGGAGGGCGTAATTCCCTTGACGGCAGCTTCCTGGCGTACCTGCTCGGGTTTTTGCGTGGAGGCAGTCGCTTCCTCGATATCGGTAATCATTTCCACGAGCTCGTAACTCGCCTTGCTGTCGTCGCTGACGTCGTCGTGGCGCAGACGCACGATCTTGTAGTTCGGCGTTTCGAGGTGGATGTTGGGTATCAGTACGACCTTGACGCCCATGCGCTGCTCGATGGAGTGAATCTCCGAGCGCTTTTCGTTGAGCAGGAAGGTCGCTGCTTCGACCGGCAATTGCACCTGGATGATCGCGCTGTTTTCCTTCATTGCTTCTTCCTGCGTGATGCGCAGGATGTGCAGCGCGGTCGATTCAATGCCGCGGATGTGACCGGTGCCGTGGCAGCGCGGGCAGGGGATATGGTTGGTTTCGCCGAGCGACGGGCGCAGGCGCTGGCGCGACAGTTCCAGCAGGCCGAAGCGGGAAATCTTGCCGGTCTGCACACGGGCACGATCATGATGCAACGCATCGCGCAGACGGTTTTCCACCTCGCGCTGGTTACGCTGGCTTTCCATGTCGATGAAGTCGATTACCACGAGGCCGCCCAAGTCGCGCAGGCGCAGTTGGCGCGCAGCTTCGTCAGCGGCTTCCAGATTGGTCTTGAACGCGGTTTCCTCGATGTCGCTGCCGCGTGTGGAGCGGCCGGAGTTGACGTCGATGGAGACCAGCGCCTCGGTGTGGTCGATCACGATGGCTCCGCCGGAAGGCAGGCGCACTTCGCGAGCGAAGGCGGTTTCGATCTGATGCTCGATCTGGAAGCGCGAGAACAGCGGGATCTCGTCGCGGTAGAGTTTGACGCGCGACACGTTGGTCGGCATCACGTGATTCATGAATTGCAGCGCCTGCTCGTGGATTTCCGGCGTGTCGATGAGGATTTCGCCGATGTCGGGCTGGAAGTAGTCGCGGATCGCGCGGATGACGAGGCTGCCTTCCTGGTAAATCAGGAATGGGCCCTTCTGGATGGTGGATGCGTTTTCAACGGCAGTCCACAGTTGCAGCAGGTAATTCAGGTCCCACTGCAGTTCTTCGAGGTTGCGGCCGATGCCGGCGGTGCGGGCGATCACGCTCATGCCGGAGGGGACTTCGAGTTGGGCGATCAGGTCGCGCAGTTCGTTGCGGTCTTCGCCTTCGATGCGGCGGGAAACGCCGCCCCCGCGCGGGTTGTTCGGCATCAGCACCAGATAGCGGCCGGCGAGGCTGATAAAGGTGGTGAGTGCAGCGCCCTTGTTGCCGCGCTCGTCCTTGTCTACCTGGACGATGAGTTCCTGGCCTTCGCGCAGTGCTTCCTTGATGCTGGCGCGATTTTCCGCGCCTTCCTGGAAGTAGCTGCGGGCGACTTCCTTGAAGGGAAGGAAGCCGTGGCGGTCGGTGCCGTAATTGACGAAACAGGCTTCGAGCGAAGGCTCGATGCGAGTGATGACACCCTTGTAGATGTTGCTCTTGCGCTGTTCCTTGCCGGCGTGCTCGATATCGAGATCGATCAGTTTTTGCCCGTCGACAATCGCGACGCGCAGTTCTTCTTCCTGCGTCGCATTGAATAGCATGCGTTTCATATAGTTCTTCTCCCGCGCTCTTCAGCGGGCGTGCTGGGCAAGCCGCAATCATGCGGCAGGTGGGAAAGGGAAGGTGACGTCGTGCGAAAAAGCCGGGACACCGCGCTGCATACGCAAATTCAACGCCAGGAATGCTTCTCGATTTTTGAGATTCTTCCCTGTTGAATTTATCTAGGAATCAGTTCGTTACGTTGATTTGTTAACGGTTAACTTGAGCGATAGGGTGCGGTTTTATGTCCGTGAAAACAGTCTTTTCGTTTACAATTCCGTCAAATTCGGTTTCCCGCCGCGCGGCACTTGAGCCTATCCGGTGCGCGGCAGCTTTGAGCGCTAATGATCTGAGTTCAACCTCCCGCTCGTCGCTGGTGCGAACGTATCCCGCACAGGGAGAGAGTGGATGTCTTCAGAAACTTCCAAAACCGCTTCTTGTTGCCCCGTATCGAGACAGATGGTGAGCGGCATTAACCAGAAATTCTTTTTGCTTTGAAAAGCAAGCCCATAGTATAGGTGAGATGAACGATTTAAGCAAAGCAGCTGTCAGCCTCGTCACTGTCGACGAAAGCGGCGAGGGACAACGTATCGACAACTTTCTGGCCCGCCATCTGAAGGGGGTTCCGAAAAGCCACATTTATCGTATTTTGCGTAGTGGCGAAGTGCGCGTGAACAGCAAGCGCGTGGATGCCACCTGCCGGCTCGCGATCGGCGATACAGTACGTATTCCGCCGGTCAGAACCGCCGCTGCAGCTCCGAAACCGGAAGCCCCTGCGACCTCTCGCTTCGAAGGGCAAATACTGTTTGAGGATGACGCCCTTCTTGTCATCGACAAGCCCGCGGGGGTGGCTGTTCACGGCGGCAGCGGGATCAGTCGAGGCGTGATCGAGCAGCTGCGTCTGGAACGACCGCAGGCGAAGTTTCTGGAACTCGTGCATCGGCTGGACCGCGAGACCTCGGGTGTGCTGCTGCTCGCGAAGAAACGCAGCGCCCTGGTGGCGCTGCACGAGGCCATTCGCAGCAATCAGCTTGAAAAGCGCTATCTGATGCTGGTGTGTGGCGTATGGAAGGATAAGAAGCGCAAGGTCAAGCTGCCGCTCAAGAAATATACGCTGGAAAGCGGCGAGCGCCGCGTGAGTGTGGATCCAGAAGGTCAGCACTCGGAAACGATTTTCCATCTACGTGAGAGCTTCGGCGAGTTCACGCTGCTCGAAGCGGAACTTATCACTGGCCGTACGCACCAGTTGCGCGTGCAGTTGCAGCATCTTGGTTACCCGATTGCCGGGGACGACAAGTACGGCAATTACGATTTCAACAAGGCGTTGGCCAAGCGCGGCCTGAAGCGCATGTTCCTGCACTCCTGTGAAACAGTCATCGAACATCCGCTCAAGGGCGATCCGCTCAAGCTGACCGCACCGCTGCCGAAAGAACTTTCCAATTTTTTGAAATCCCTGAGCAAGACAGCACCGCATGCCGAAGCAATTTGATCTGATCGTATTCGACTGGGATGGCACTCTGGTCGACTCCACTCACGCTATTGTCGAATCCATCCAGGGGGCCGCCGAGGATGCCGGGCTGCCCATACCGAGTGCTGCCGCTGCACGCGGCATTATCGGACTGGAACTGCATCGCGCCATCGCCACGCTATTCCCTGAAGCGAGTGAGGCTCAAATCCTGTTTCTTGCGGAGCGCTATCGTTACCACTTCCTTGTGCGCGATCACGCCATCCCGATGTTCGAAGGCGTAGCCGAGGCTATGCTGCAACTGGCCGAGGAGGGCTTCATGCTCTCGGTCGCTACCGGCAAGACCCGGCGCGGGTTGAATCGCGCAATGACGACTACCGAACTGCATCCGCATTTTCTCGCCAGCCGTTGCGCCGACGAATGCTTCTCCAAGCCTCATCCGCAAATGCTGCATGAAATCATGGATGAACTGGGCGCGACGCCTGAACGTACGCTCATGATAGGCGACACTTCCTATGATCTGCAGATGGCGCGTAACGCCGGCGTGAGCAGCTTGGCGGTCTCCTATGGCGCGCAACCGCTGGAAAGTCTCCTGGAGCACGAGCCGCTGGCCCATTTCGACCGTTTTACACAACTCCATCAATGGCTGATAATCAACGCTTGATCTGCGCCAGCGAGGCGCTGCAGGAAAAAGGACGCGGCGTGCGTTTTGCGCTGCCGGAGCACGGTGAACGCGCGACCGGTTTCGTCGTGCGGTATGCGGGCAAGGTGCATGGCTACATCAATCAGTGTGCCCACGTTCCGGTAGAGCTCGACTGGCAGGAAGGCGATTTCTTCGACCTGACCGGCCATTACCTGATTTGTGCCACGCATGGTGCGCATTACGAGCCGTTGACGGGACACTGCGCCATGGGACCTTGCAAGGGACGCTCGCTGCAGCCGCTGAAGGTCGAAGAGCGCAACGGTAACATTTATCTGATTCTGGAACAGTGACATGAGCGATCAACAGAACTGGGAACGCCACACCATCGAAAAGCTGGCATTCGCCTCCATGCAGGAGCAGCGCCGTGCACGGCATTGGGGCATCTTCTTCAAGACGCTCACGTTCGTCTATCTGTTTGCACTGCTGTTCATCGCATTGGACTGGATAGGTCCAAGCCAGGCCATCGGCAAGCACACTGCGCTGATCGATATCTATGGCGAGATCGGCCCGGAAGGCCCGGTGACGGCGGACGATACGATTTCCAGCCTGCAAACAGCCTTCGAGGACCAGAATACCAAGGGCATCATCCTGCGTATCAACAGCCCGGGCGGCAGTCCGGTCCAGGCCGGCATCATCAACGACGAGATCAAGCGCCAGCGCAAGCTGCATCCGGATGTTCCGATCTATGCCGTGGTTGAGGACATCTGCGCATCTGGCGGCTATTACATCGCGGTGGCGGCGGACAAGATCTACGTGGACAAGGCCAGCATCGTCGGTTCGATAGGCGTCATCATGGACGGTTTCGGCTTTACCGGCACGATGGAAAAGCTGGGCGTGGAGCGCCGTGTGCTGACCGCAGGCGAAAACAAGGCGCTGCTGGATCCGTTCTCCCCGGTCAATCCGGACCACGTGGCTTTCGCGAAGGGCATGCTGAATGAAATCCACCAGCAATTCATCCAGGTGGTACGCGAAGGGCGCGGCAGCCGTCTCAAGGAGACTCCAGACATGTTCAGCGGACTGTTCTGGAGCGGCGCCAAGAGCGTGGAGCTCGGCCTGGCAGACGGGTTGGGCGGTTCCGACTATGTGGCGCGGGAAGTCATCAAGGAAGAAAACATCGTAGACTTCACGACGCGTGAAGGTCTGGCCGATCGTTTTGCGAAGCGCTTTGGCGCAGCGGTAGCCAATACCTTGGCCGGTTCCTCCATCAAGTTGCATTAATCGTTCGGTTTGCGACCCCTGCGTGCAGACGCAGGGGTTTTCGTTTTTTATCAGGCAAGGTATTTCATGCAGACGCAGCAAATTCACTGGCGAGTTTTTCCGGATACCCACGAACTCAAGCAGGCCGCGTATAACGCCATTCTGGCGAGTGCGAACGCAGCCATCACGGCGCATGGCAAATTTACGATCGTGCTGGCGGGCGGTTCTACCCCCCATGGAATTTACCAGATGCTGCGCGATGCCAAGACTGACTGGGCGAAGTGGCATGTGTATTTCGGCGACGAGCGCTGCCTGCTGCCGGATCACCCGGATCGCAACAGCTTGATGGCAGAAGAGAGCCTGCTGAAGCATGTGCCGATTCCGCGCGCACAAATTCATCCGATGCCGTCGGAGCTCGGTCCGGACGAATCCGCGCAAGCCTATTGCAAGACACTGGAAGGCGTAGGTGAATTCGATCTGGTGTTGCTGGGCATGGGTGAGGATGCGCATACCGCCAGCCTGTTTCCCGGCCAGGCTTGGGAAACTGCGGATTTTGCCGCGGCCATCCCCGTACGAAACGCGCCGAAGCCCCCCTCCGATCGCATTTCGCTGTCGGCGTCACGTTTATCGCAAGCGCGGCAGGTGATGTTTTTCGTCACCGGCGCGGGCAAGCGTGAGGCCGTGACATTATGGCGCAGTGGGGCAGACATGCCGGTAGCGGCGATCCGGCCAATGACAGGCGTTGAGGTCTATATGGATGCGGCTGCCGATCCGGCGACTTTCGAAGCGAATTAATTTAGATCAATCGGCGGGCTAAAGCGCCTGCCATTCCTTGAGAAGGGCAGCCTGACCATAAGGCTGCCCTTTTTCGTCCAGCAGGTTCCAGACCGTAGCGTTGCGGATCAGGAAGCGCTTGCCGCTGCTGGAAACGCGCATGCCGGTGTAATCGTCGATGTAACCATGTTGCGAAACCCGTGCCAGCAAACGGTCGCGTTCTTCCTGCACGAGAGGTTCAGCGGAGAGGCGTGAGGGCAGGGCGATAAAAGCATCCCAATTCAGCTCGAAGAGATCGAGCGCGGTTTGGTTGCCGTAGTTGAAGATTGGATCGGCTTGCGTGCCATGCGAGAGTATGGCCCAAGGGAGGATGTTTAGCAGCTTGACCGCGTTCAGCCCATCGATCGCCGGATCGAGCAGGGAATGCCCGGTCCAGTGACGATAGCTGTTGCAGAGTATCCGCACATGGCGGATAAGGTCTTGCTCGTTCAGAAGCAGGAGGTCTTGTAGTAGTTGATGAGGCCGTTGGTGGAAGCGTCGTGGCCATGCACCGGATTGGCATCCGACAGCTCCGGCAGAATGCTGTTGGCGAGCTGCTTGCCGAGTTCCACGCCCCACTGGTCGAAGGAGTTGATGTTCCAGATGATGCCCTGCACAAAGATCTTGTGCTCGTACATCGCGATCAGCGCACCCAATGTCTTTGGATCCAGCTTGCGGAACAGGATGGAGTTGGTTGGGTGATTGCCCTCGAACACCTTGTGCGGCAACAACTGGTTCAGGCGGTCACCGGTATATCCTTGTGCTTCCAGTTCCGCGCGTGCCTCTTCCGGCGTCTTGCCGAGCATGAGTGCCTTGGTCTGCGCGAAGAAGTTGGAGAACAGAATTTTATGGTGGTCGCCCATGGGGTAATGTGTCTTCATCGGCATGATGAAGTCGCACGGCACAAGGCGGGTACCTTGGTGGATCAGCTGATAGAACGCATGCTGGCCATTGGTGCCCGGTTCGCCCCAGATGATAGGGCCAGTGTTGTAGTCGACGCGCTTGCCGTCGCGATCCACGAACTTGCCGTTGCTCTCCATGTCGCCCTGCTGGAAATAAGCCGGGAAACGCGCCATGGATTGATCGTATGGCAGCAGCGCCTGCGTCTGCGCACCGAAGAAGTTGTTGTACCAGATACCGATGAGCGCCAGCAGCACCGGCAGGTTTTTCTCCAGTGGCGCAGTGCGGAAATGCTCATCCATCTCGAACGCGCCCTGCATGAGCGCTTCGAAGTTGTCCATGCCTACATGCAGCGCGATGGACAAACCGACTGCGGACCACAACGAATAGCGGCCGCCGACCCAGTCCCAGAATTCGAACATGTTGGCGGTATCGATGCCGAACTTGCCGACTTCGGCTGCATTGGTCGAAACGGCGACGAAATGTTTTGCGATGTGCGCTTCGGATTTCGCAGCTTCAAGAAACCAGGCACGCGCAGAGTGCGCGTTGGTCAGCGTTTCCTGCGTCGTGAAGGTCTTGGATGCGACTACGAACAGCGTAGTTTCGGGGTTGCACCGCTGCAACGTCATGCCGAGGTGCGCGCCGTCGATATTAGAGACGAAATGCGCGCGCAGGTCGGAACGGCTGTAGGACTTGAGTGCCGAGCACACCATGAAGGGGCCGAGGTCGGAGCCGCCGATGCCGATGTTTACTACATCGGTGATCGGCTTGCCGCTGAAGCCGCGCCATACGCCGTGGCGTACGCGCTCGGTGAAGTCGCGAATCTGCTCCAGCACGCGATTGACGCCGGGCATGACGTCCTTGCCATCCACGAAGATCGGGCGGTCGCAACGATTGCGCAGTGCGACATGCAATACGGCACGGTTTTCGGTGGTGTTGATTTTTTCGCCGCTGAACATGCGGTCGCGCCATTCTTCCACGTGGCATTCGCGAGCAAGCTTGAACAGCAGAGGCAGGGTGTCTTCGGTAATGCGGTTTTTAGAGAAATCCAGCAGGATGTCGTTGTATTTCAGGGAGAATTTTTCGAATCGTGCTGGGTCTGCGGCGAACAGGTCGCGCATATGTAAGGGCGCAACATCGCGCTGATGCGCGACCAGTTGCTGCCAGGTGGCGGATTCGGTCAATCGGGACATGTTTTGGCTAGGGAATTATATTTTTACTTAGATCTTAAATTTTGCGTTTCAGGATTATACCTGCGAGTGGCGGCAGGGTAACTACCAGAGAATGTGAATAGCCCATCCAGCTCAATTCCTCGGATTGCATGCCCGCGCCGTTCCCCATGTTGCCGCCACCGTAGCATTCGGCATCGCTGTTCAGCAGCTCATAGTAATAGCCTGCATCGGGCACTCCGATGCGGTAGCCCTTACGTGGAACGGGAGTGAAATTGAGCAGTACGGCGATGGTTTCGCCGTTCTTGGCGCGCCGCAAGTAGCTGATTACGGACTGGTCCGCGTCATGGCAGTCGATCCAGGCGAAGCCTTCCGGCACGAAATCCAGCTCATGCAGCTCCGGCGTGTCCGCATATAGGTGGCCGAGATCGCCCATGAGCTTTTGCACGCCTTTATGCCAGTCGATTTCGAGCAGATGCCAGTCCAGACTCGAGGTAGCACGCCATTCGATACCCTGCCCGAGCTCGTTGCCCATGAAGTTGAGCTTCTTGCCAGGATAGGTCATCTGGTAGGTGAGCAGGAGACGCAGGTTGGCGAATTTCTGCCAGGCATCCCCCGGCATCTTGTCCAGCAACGAGCGTTTGCCATGCACTACCTCGTCGTGCGAAAACGGCAGCACGAAGTTCTCGCTGTAGGCATAGAGCTGGCCGAAGGTGAGCTGGTTATGGTGGTAGCGACGATGCACCGGATCCTGGCTGAAGTAGGTCAGCGTGTCATTCATCCAGCCCATGTTCCATTTCATCGAGAAGCCGAGGCCGCCGAGATAGACCGGGCGCGAAATCATCGGCCATGCAGTGGATTCCTCAGCAATGGTGAGCGCACCGGGGAATTCCTCGTGCACCATCACGTTCAATTCCTTGAGGAAATCGATGGCTTCGAGATTTTCACGCCCGCCGTACTTGTTGGGCAGCCACTCGCCATCCTTGCGCGAATAGTCGAGGTAGAGCATCGAAGCCACTGCATCGACGCGCAGACCGTCGATGTGGAATTCGTTCAGCCAGTAGTGCGCGTTGGCGAGCAGGAAGTTGCGTACCTCGTTGCGGCCGTAATTGAAGATCAGCGTGCCCCAGTCCTGGTGCTCGCCGAGGCGGGGGTCTTCGTGCTCATACAGTGCCGTACCGTCGAAGCGTGCCAATGCCCAGCTGTCCTTGGGAAAGTGCGCCGGTACCCAATCCAGCAGTACGCCGATTCCGGCCGCATGACAGGCATCCACGAAGGCGCGGAAATCATCCGGCGTGCCGAAGCGGCTGGTTACGCCAAAGTAGCCGGTGGTCTGATAGCCCCACGATTCGTCCAGGGGATGTTCGCTGATCGGCATGAGCTCGATGTGGGTATAACCCAGTTCCTTGACATAGGGGACGAGCTGCTCCGCCAGTTCGCGATAGTTGAGATAGCGATTGCCCGGGCCGCGCCGCCAGGAACCAAGGTGCGCTTCGTAGACATTCATCGGGGCGTTGAGCCAGTTGTGCGTGGCGCGCCGCTCCAGCCAGGCCGAATCGCTCCAGGTATAGGCAGTGCGGTCGGTTACGCGGGCAGCGGTTCCGGGGCGCATTTCGAAGGCGGCTCCGTAGGGGTCGGTCTTGACCAGAATATGACCGGTATGACGATTGCGGACTTCGAACTTGTATAGTTCTCCCGCGGTCAACCCTGGAATGAAGATATCCCATATGCCGCTGGACCCATGGGCACGCATGGGATGGGCTCTGCCGTCCCATCGATTGAAGTCGCCGATGACACTGACGCGCTCCGCATTTGGAGCCCAGACGGCAAACTGCACGCCGCTGACACCATTATGCTCGACTAGGTGACTACCTAGCATGCGATATGCCTGAAGCAGGCGACCTTCACCGAAAAGATGAAGGTCGTGGGACGAAATCAGGCTGGGTAAGGAATACGGATCGTGGCGTTCAACGATGCGGCCATCCTGCTCGATACGCAGCAGACATGGCTGTGCAGGTTTCTCTTGGCCCTGCCAGACAAACAGGCCTTCCGGGTGCGAGCGTTTGGCTTCTTCCCAGCCGCCGGAAACCTTGAGCCACACGCGGCTGGCATGGGGCTGGAAGGTGCGCAGAATGGGCTGATTCGCCGTTCCGTGCAAGCCCAGCCAAGCAAAAGGATTGTGATGGCGAGCATCCAAAATCAGGGTCAATTGCGGGTCGTGCTTATGTGCCATGGGTATCGCTTCGCAGTGAGAAGAAATAAGCTGGATTGGAGGGGAAAACCGTGCCTATAATGGAATCGGGTTTCGGCCCAGACATAGGCGCCAAGCCACATCCACCAAGGTATTCCCCCCAACTATAAAGCAGGAGAGGCAAAAATGCAGCAGGATTTATCATCTTCCCGTTTTGTAAGCGCATTGACCAAAAATTCGGTCGCGCTCATTCTGGCCGGTGGGAAGGGCTCGCGCCTCAAGGACCTGACAAACTGGCGCGCCAAGCCTGCAGTTCCCTTCGGCGGCAAGTTCCGCATCATCGACTTTCCTCTCTCGAATTGCATCAATTCGGGCATACGCCGCATCGGCGTCGTTACCCAGTACAAGGCGCACAGCCTGATTCAGCACATCCAGCGCGGCTGGGGTTTCCTGCGCGGCGAGTTCAACGAGTTCGTCGAACTGCTGCCTGCACAGCAGCGCGTGGAAGAAGAGTGGTACAAGGGAACGGCCGACGCGGTCTTCCAGAATCTGGACATCTTGCGCAACATGGGCTCGGAGTACGTGCTGATCCTCGCTGGCGACCATATCTACAAGATGGACTACGGCCAGATGCTGGCTGCGCACGTACGCAATAAGGCCGACATGACGGTGGCTTGCCTCAACGTGCCGATCGAGGAAGCGGTTGCCTTCGGCGTGATGGGCGTGGACGAGAGCGACCGCGTGATCCGCTTTATCGAGAAGTCGCCGACGCCGGACCATATTCCTGGCGATCCGACGCAGGCATTGGCGAGTATGGGCATCTACGTGTTCAACTCGGCTTTCCTGTACGAGCAGCTTATCCGCGACGCGGACGATCCGAACTCATCGCATGATTTCGGTCACGACATCATCCCGCACCTGATCAGCAAGTACCGCGTGTACGCGCATCGTTTTGCTGATAGTTGCGTCAACAGCAGTGACGGCAAACATTACTGGCGTGACGTGGGAACGGTGGATGCCTATTGGGAAGCCAACATGGAGCTGACCAAGGTGACGCCGGAACTGAACATGTACGACTCCACGTGGCCGATCTGGACCTATCAGGCGCAATTGCCGCCGGCCAAGTTCGTGTTCGACAGCGAGGATAGACGCGGCAAGGCGGTGGATTCGCTGGTGTCCGGCGGATGCATCATCAGCGGTGCGTGCGTGAGTCGTTCCGTGCTGTTCTCCGATGTGCACGTGCATAGTTACGCGACCATTGAAGACTCCGTGATCCTGCCCAACGTCGAAATCGGCCGCAACGTCGTGCTGAAGAAGGTGATTATCGACAAGGGAGCGCATATTCCGGAAGGCATGCAGATCGGCGTGAACCATGATGAGGACCGCAAGCGCTTCCATGTGTCCGAAAAGGGTGTGGTACTGGTAACGCCCGATATGCTCGGCCACAGCCTGCATCAGGCCCGCTAATATCCCGCTTTCGGGATACAACCTCATAATCCGCAGGTTGCCCGCAAGGGCAACCGCACGTTCGCTTGCGAGAAAACATGGTGCAAAAACGCAAACTGTATCTCAACCTCTATTGGCATATGCACCAGCCGGATTATCGGGATTACCTGACCGGCGAATTCATTCTTCCCTGGACCTACCTGCACGCCATCAAGGATTACACCGATATGGCGTATCACCTGGAGCAGAATCCGGAGGCGCGCGCCAGTTTCAATTTTGTGCCGGTGTTGCTCGATCAACTGGAGGATTACACGCGCCAGTTTGCCGAGGGAAATATACGCGATCCGCTGCTTGCGCTTTTCCTGATCGAGGACGGAGTGCCGCTCACGCTGGAGCAGCGCAAGCTCATCGTTGAAAGCTGCTTCAAGAGCAATCACACCAAGCTCATCGCGCCTTTCCCTGCCTACCTGCATCTCTATGACATGTTCAAGATGCAGGAGTCGCGCGGCATCGACGCGTACGAATATCTCTCCGACCAATATATGTGGGACCTGCTGATGTGGTACCACCTGGCGTGGACCGGGGAAAGCGTGCGCCGCGAGAGTTCCTTCGTAGTCGGGCTGATGGCGAAAGGAACGCTGTTCACTTCCGAAGAGCGCCGCCAGTATTTCACACTGCTGGGCAAGTTGATCAGCGACATCATCCCGCGGTACCGGGCGCTGGCGGAGCGCGGCCAGATCGAGATTTCAACCACGCCCAACTGCCATCCCATCCTGCCGTTGTTGCTCGATTTCAAGAGCGCCCGGGACAGCATGCCGGAAGTGGTGTTACCGAAAAACGAGCGTTATCCGGGGGGGCTGACACGGGCGCGGGCCCATGTGGATACGGCCATTGCCAGCCATAAAGAACGGTTCGGGCATGTTCCGGACGGGATGTGGCCGGCGGAAGGCGGTGTGTCTCAGGCGGCATTGCTGCTGCTGGCCGAAAAGGGCGTCAAATGGGCGGCGACGGGCGAGGGCGTGCTAGGCAACAGTCTTTACAAGGCCTATGGGCAGGCATTGCCGGAGCGTAGCCAGTATCTTTACAAGCCGTACCGGCTGTCGGACGGCACGCATGCCATTACCTGTTTCTTCCGCGATGATGTGTTGTCCGACAAGATCGGCTTCGAATACTCCAAATGGCACGGCGAGGATGCGGTCAAGGATTTCGTGCAGGAGCTGGAGCGCACCCTTGCCAGCACGAACCCGACCGTATCGCCCGTGGTCAGCATCATTCTTGATGGCGAAAACGCATGGGAGTATTACCCGTACAACGCCTATTACTTCCTGTCCAAATTGTATGCTGATCTGGCGAGCCATCCCGACATCGTTCTGGCTACACCGGGCGAAATTACCGCCCATTGTGCCGAAGTGCAGGCAGGCAAGCAGGGCAAGGGCAGGTTCGAGGGTGCGCAGATTGAAGTCGAGCCTTTGCCTGCAGTGGCAGCGGGCAGTTGGGTGTATGGGACATTCAGCACCTGGATCGGCTCGCCGGACAAGAATCGCGGCTGGGATCTGCTGTGCGAGGCCAAGAAAAGCTATGACCTCGCGATGGCCGGCAAAAAGCTCACGGAAGAAGAACGTGCAAAGGCCGAGCGACAACTGGCCGATTGCGAAGGCTCGGACTGGTTCTGGTGGTTCGGCGACTACAACTCGGCTCACAGCGTTGCCAGTTTTGACCGCTTGTACAGGCGTAATCTCACGAATTTATACCGGTTGTTGAAACTCCCGGTGCCCAAGGTGCTCGAATCGGTCATTAGCGTCGGTGGCGGCGATCCGGAGGCGGGGGGAGCCATGCGGCGCGGCAAGGAATAACAGCCTGTTCCAGCAGGCAGGCTGCTGCGAACAGGTACGGATATTGCTCATTGCGGTAGATGTTTCAAAGAATAAGGAAGGTCAGGTTTCAAATGGCAAGAAAAGTCGCACTGCTGCTCGGAGTCCATGCGCATCAGCCGGTGGGCAATTTTACGCACGTGCTGGATGATGCACATATCAGGTGTTACGGCCCGTTTTTGCAGGTGCTGCACCGCTATCCCGAATTCAAGTTTGCCATTCACCTTTCGGGTTGGCTGCTCGACTACATGTTGAAGCAGTATCCGCAAGACATGCAGCTGCTGCGCGAAATGGTGCAGCGCGGGCAGGCGGAGCTGTTCGGCGCCGGGTATACCGAGCCCGTGCTTGCGGCGATCCCCTTTGCCGATCGTGTCGGCCAAATCGACAAGCTTTCCGATTATCTCGAGCAGAAGCTGGGCCAGCGGCCGCAAGGCGCATGGCTCACCGAGCGCGTGTGGGAGTCTTCCGTGGTGCCGGCGTTGGGCGATGCCAACATCGATTACGTGACGGTGGACGATTACCACTTCCTCTGCGCAGGCAAACAGGCTGAAGTGCTTAACGGCTACTTCACGACGGAGGAGGATGGTCGCCTGCTGGATCTCTTTCCGATTTCCGAGCAGTTGCGCTACCGGTTGCCATTCTCGCCAGCACATGATGCGGTGGCTTATATCGAAAGCCTCGCGGACGAGAGCGGCCAGGCAGCGGCGGTCTATTTCGACGATATCGAGAAATTCGGCATCTGGCCGGAAACCTACTCCTGGGTGTACGAGCGTGGCTGGCTCAAGGACTTCATCGAAGGCGTGCTGAATTCCGACATCATCGAGCCGATGCGCTACAGCGACTATCACGCCCAGGCGAAAACCCGGGGCGTGGTCTACCTGCCCACCACATCCTACATTGAGATGAACGAGTGGACATTGCCGGTTCCGGCAGCGCATCACTATTCCGATCTTGTAGATCAGGAAAGACACAACGGCCGCTATGAAACCACCAAGCCTTTCGTGCGCGGCGGTATCTGGCGCAACTTCTTCATGCGCTTCCCCGAGTCCAACTGGATGCACAAGCGCATGCTTGCGTTGTCGGCGCGCTTTCACGCCCTGCCGAAAAAGAGCCGGACGCCTGAAATGCTGCACGAGCTGTACGAAGCGCAGGCCAACGATGCGTACTGGCACGGCCTGTTCGGCGGGTTGTACCTGCCGCACCTGCGTCGTGCTATCTACAATGCCCTCGTGCGCCTTGAAGCCATGCTCGACAAGGTGACGCCCCGGGCTGCACGCAGTCAGCATGATCTCGATCTGGACGGCAAGGATGAGCTTTTCCTGCAGAACGGTATCTTGCAGGCGGTCGTGAAACTGGACGGCTCGGCTTCGATCTGCGAGTTCGATGCCTACAGGCTTGCGCATAATTTCGGCGACACTCTGGCGCGCCAGACCGAGTATTACCATCGCAAGGTGCACGCGAACCAGAACCAGGGCTACAGCGGCGAAGGCATTGCCAACCCGCACGAGCGCGTCAGCTTCAAGCACGAGATTCTGCCGGAAGACCTGGCGACCGATCCGCATGGAATGACTTTGTTCCGCGATAGTTGGGCCGAGCGTGAAGGGGCGACGCGCCAGCAGGTGACATACGGCTTGCCCAAGGCGGGAAAAACAGCAGCGGCAACATTCTCGGGACAATTCGGCCTGAGTACCGTCACCAAACAGATTGCGCTCAAGGACGCGGGCCTCAAGGTCTCCTATAAGTTCGAGAACGTACATGGCGGCATGTTCCGCATCGAGATCAACCTCGCGATGCCGAGTTGCGACGGTCCTGCTGGACGTTTCCGTATCGGCGAGGATATTCCCGGCGGCTTCGGTCAGCCGCTGCGTCTGGCTTCGATGAAAGACCTGCTGCTTGAAGACGAAGTGCTGGGCGGCGCCGTCAGGCTGACGGCCAGCGTACCGTGCCGCCTCAACACCTGGCCGCATTTCAGTGTGTCGCAGTCCGAGGCAGGGTTCGAAAAAATCATGCAGGCGGTCACGCTGGAGTTGACCTGGCATGGCGACAGCATTGCCAAGGGCGTGGACGTTGCGCTGGAGGTACTGTAGACGATGCTGATCGGCGTGGACGTAGGCGGCACCAATCTGCGCATCGGCGTGGTGGAAGGCCAGCGTGTAATCGCTGAACAGCGTGTGCATGCCGATTACTCGCGTATGTGCCGCGAAAATCCGCCCGAAGTGTCGCTTCCCGAGATTCATGCTTCTCTGATCGGAGCCTTGCGGGATACGATTGAAAAATATCCGGAAGTCCGCGGGATCGGCATCGGCTTTCCCGGCTTCATCGATCCCGACACCGGCTGCATCTCGCAGTCGCCCAATCTGCCCGGATTGCGTGATATCGATCTGGTCACTCCGTTGCGCAACAGTCTTGGTCTGCCGGTAATCGTCGAGAATGACGCGCTGGCGGCTGCCTATGGCGAATATTCGCTGGCGGGTCTCAAAATTCCCGGGTTGATTTATATTGGCCTCGGTACCGGAGTAGGCGGCGGACTCATCCATCGCGGGCAGCCTTTTCCCGGCGAGCACGGTGTGGCAATGGAAGTGGGCCATATCATCGTCGAGCCGGGTGGTCGGCTCTGTGGCTGCGGCAATCACGGCTGCATGGAACGCTACTCTTCCGCCACCGGGGTTGCTCTAAGTTATCAGGAGGCATCCGGTGAATCGCTGGATGCCCAGGCCGTCGCGCAACGCGCTTTCGCCGGCGACGCGCATGCAAAGGCCGCGTATGCCGAAGCCGGAGAGCGGCTGGCACAGGCGCTGGCGCATATCCTCAAGGTGGTGGATGTCGGGCAGGTGGTCGTTGGCGGCGGCATGAGCCTCGCATGGCCGCTCATGCGCGAGGCCTTCGAGCGGCGGCTGGATGCCGACCTCATACCCGCGCTGCGCGGTCGTGTCTCGATTTCCATCAGCACGCTGGACGACCAGGCTGGCATTATCGGAGCCGCCATGCTGGCTGCCGGTCAGTTGACCAAATAACCTCGGCGCACTGACGGCGCGGGATTAAGAGATTCTTAAGCTTCGCCGGATACAGTGCGCGCCATGACACTTCATCCTTTCGGCATTCTTCCGCTGCGTGGCGCATGCGCTTCGCTGCTGGCGCTTGCATGCGCTTGGCCGCTGTTCGTCCATGCGGAAGAAGAGCTCGAACGCCTGCATCCCGATAGCAGCCTGACTCTGGGCGCCGTCCTGCAAAGTGCTTTCGAGCGCAATCCCCGGCAACCCATGCTCAAGGCCGGCATTACCAACGTCGAGGCTCGCGACAAGCATGCCTCGGCCATGCTGCCGGCGGCGCCTGCCGTCAACTTCAACCACCAGAGCGACATCATCGGCAGCGGCCGTAATTTGCGTGAATGGGGCGCAGCCGTGGAAATCCCGGTCTGGCTGCCGGGCCAGAAGGCCGCTCGTGAAGCCGTGGCCCGCGAGGCACGCAGCGGGCTGGACGCGGGCCGTACCGGCTTGTTGCTGGAAACGGCCGGTCGTTTGCGCGACGCCTATTGGGATGTAGCAATGAACAACAACGCCGTCGATCTCGCGACGCGACGTGCGGAAACCGCACATGCGCTGGAGCAGGACGTGGAGCGCCGCCAGCAGGCCGGCGAGTTGGCGAAAACCGATGTGATGCTGGCCAGAAACGAGACCTTGCAGGCGCAGGCGGCGCAGCTGCGGGCAGAGGCTGAGCTGCGGCATGCTGAACATCGTTACTGGATGCTGACGGGACTCAAGCAAATTCCAGCCAATGCGAAGGAACTGCTGGCCCGCGAGGTGCAAGCCGATGACAGCCATCCGCTGCTCGCGCCTTCCGCGCGCCGCATCGCGCTGGCGCAGGAAGAACGCAACCTGACGCAAGTCGAGCGTCGCGAAAATCCCCAGTTGATGTTGAACGCCCGCCATGAGCGCGGTGCCTTCGATGATGCTTACGACAGCAGCGTCGGTGTCGCCGTGCGTATCCCATTGGATGCCGAAGTCCGCAGCGCGCCCTTGCTGGCCCGCGCTGAGATGGAGTTGGCGCAAGCGATGACGGAGCACGAACAGCGCCGTCTGGAACTGCTGACGGCCATGCACGAGGCAGAGCACAATCTCGAGGTGACGCGCCAGGAAATGATTCTTGTCGATGAGCAGAACCGTCTTGCACAGGACAATCTGCGCCTCGCCCGCAAGGCGTTCTCTCTCGGCGAAACCGATCTCGTGCATCTGCTGCGCGTCCAGACATCGGCCTTCGAAGCCGAGCGCGCATTGCGCACCCGCCAGATACAACTCCAATGGGATATTGCCCGCTACAACCAGGCTGCAGGAGTCTTGCCTTGAATCACATAAAAAAATACTGGTTTGCCGTTTTATGGGGGGTGGCCGCGGCTTCCGCACAGGCTGCCGAACTCATCCCGATGACGACTGCCCAGCAGCGCAGCCTGGGTATTGCCGTTGCACCGGTCGGCATGGCGAGCGGCATCAGCAGCCATCGCATGCCGGGCGAAATCGTCGTGCCCGTGGGGCAGGAGCGTGTGGTCAGTGCTCCTCAGCCGGGGCTGGTAGATGCCGTGCTTGTTGCACCGGGGCAATCGGTGAAGAAAGGGCAGGCATTGGCTCATGTCAGCAGTCCTGATCTGGTGGAGCTGCAGCGCGACTATCTGCAGGCGCTGACGCAGGCACGCCTGGCAAGGAGCAAGGCCGAGCGCGATGCCGAGTTGTTCAAGGAGGGCATCATCGCGGAGCGCCGCTATCTGGAAGCCAAGGCCGGTCATGAGGAACTTTCCGCCGTCTTATCCCAGCGTCGCCAGGCATTGCGCATGGCGGGCATGGGTGACAGCGCTATCGCACGACTGGAAAGCCGTCAGGAGTTCAGCAGCGGTCTCACGATCAGCGCTCCGATCTCCGGGGAAGTACTGGAATCCATGGTGACGGCAGGCCAGCGCATCGATGCGATGACGCCATTGTTCCGGGTCGGCCATCTCAGCCCGCTGTGGCTGGAAATCCATGCTCCGGTCGAAACCTTTGCCAGTGTGAAAAAAGGCATGACGGTACGTATTCCGCGATATGAAGCCGAAGGCCGCATCATCGCCGTCATCCGCAACATCAACAAGAACGACCAGACCATGCATATCCGTGCGGAAATCCAGCGCAACGCCGAGCGCCTTTCGCCCGGGCAGTTCGTCGAGGCGGAACTGCTGACTGGCGGCCAGGCCGATGGCAAGCAGTTCACTGTACCGCGCAATGCGGTCGTGCGTAACGGACCGGACAGCTATGTGTTCGTCCAGGATGCCAAGGGTTTTATCCCGCAAAAGGTGACGGTGCTATCCGAACAGGCCGACAAAACGGTCATTGCGGGCAGTATAGGCGCGAACGACAAGGTCGCCGTCAGCGGTACTGTTGCGATCAAGGCTGCCTGGGTAGGCGCGAGCGGAGATCACTAAGTGCTGGCCCGCCTGATCCAATTTGCGCTCACGCAGCGCTTGCTGGTGCTCGTGCTGGCCGCCTTGCTGGTGGCCGTGGGCGGCTATGCATTCAAGAAGCTGCCTATCGACGCCTTTCCCGATGTATCTCCCACGCAGGTGAAGATCATCATCAAGGCGCCGGGCATGACGCCGGAAGAAGTCGAGACGCGCATCACCGCACCGATCGAGGTCGAAATGCTGGGCCTGCCGAAGCAGAGCATGCTGCGTTCGGTGGCCAAATACGGGTTGACCGATATCACGGTCGATTTCGCTGACGGCACCGATATCTACTGGGCGCGCCAGCAGGTGGCGGAGCGCCTTGCCGGCATCTGGGATAGCTTGCCTGCCGATGTAAGCGGCGGAATCGCGCCGATGACGACGCCCTTGGGCGAAATGTTCATGTTCACCGTCGAAGGCGGCAATCTCACGCTGGAAGAACGACGCAGCCTGCTCGACTGGGTGATTCGCCCGCAATTGCGTACCGTGCCTGGCGTCGCGGATGTGAATGCGCTGGGCGGGCTGGCGCGCAGCTTCGAGGTCGTACCGGACAATGCTCGCATGTATGCCCGCGGTGTGTCGCTGGACGCGCTGGAGCAGGCGTTGCAGTTGAATAATCGCAATGATGGCGCCGGGCGGCTCGGCGATGGAGAGGAGTCGCTTCTGGTACGCGCCGAAGGGCGCTTCCAGACGCTGGATGACGTGCGCGGAACCGTGGTCAAGAGTGAGCAGGGCATGCCGGTACGCATCAATGACATCGCCACGGTGCGTCATGGGGCGCTGACGCGCTATGGCGCCGTGACGCGCGATGGCAAGGGCGAAGCCGTTGAAGGGCTGGTTCTTGGCCTGCGCGGCGCCAATGCGCAGCAAGTGGTCAATGGCGTACGTACGCGCATTGCCGAAATCGGACCATCGCTTCCCCAAGGCGTCACTATCGAGGTCTTCTATGACCGGGGCAGTCTGGTCGAGCGCGCGGTGGGGACGGTCAGCAAGGCTTTGCTGGAAGCTATCGTGCTGGTGGTGATCCTGCTGGTGCTGTTTCTCGGTAACCTGCGGGCCGCATTGACCGTTGCGCTGGCCTTGCCGCTGGCCGCACTGGTGACTTTCATCCTTATGGGGCAGTTCGGCATGTCCGCCAACCTCATGAGCCTGGGCGGTCTTTCCATTGCCATCGGCATGCTGGTCGATGCGGCGGTGGTGGTGGTCGAGAACATCGTGTCGCATCTTGCGCACGGCGAGAAGTCGCGCCTGCCGCGCCTGCACCTGATCTATCGCGCGGTTCGGGAAGTCAGTATTCCGGTGACCTCCGGCATCCTGATCATCGTCACCGTGTTCCTGCCGCTGCTGACGCTACAGGGATTGGAAGGCAAGCTGTTCGGCCCGGTTGCGCTGACCATCGTATTTGCGCTGAGCGGCTCTCTGTTGCTGTCGTTGACGGTGATTCCGGTGCTGGCGTCTTTCCTGCTCGGCAAGGTCAGTCATGAGGAGCCGTGGCTAGTGCGCCGGGCGCTCAAGGTGTATGAACCGGTGCTACGCTGGTCCATGCGCCGTACCGGCCTCGTGGTCGGCCTCGCGCTGATGACGCTGGCGGCAACTGCCTTCGCCTATTTCCAGATCGGCAAGACCTTCATGCCGACGATGGACGAGGGCGACATCATCATGCAGCTGGAAAAGCTGCCTTCGATCAGCCTCGAAAAAAGCGCCGAACTCGATCTCGCTGCCCAGCGTGCGGTGATGGCCGCGGTGCCCGAGGTGAAAGGAGTGGTGGCGCGTGCAGGCTCGGACGAACTGGGTCTCGATCCCATGGGCGTCAACCAGACCGACAGTTTTCTGATACTGAAGCCTCGCGCGGAATGGCGTTCGCCGGACAAGACCGCCATCATCGACCATGTTCGCGAGGTGCTGGATGGCATGCCTGGCCTTGCCTACGCTTTCACCCAGCCCATCGAAATGCGCGTCAACGAAATGATCCTGGGCGTGCGCGGCGACCTTGCCGTCAAGATCTTCGGCAGCGACCTCAATCAGCTGGATGCGATGGCACAGCAAGTGGTGCGTATTCTGGAATCGATTCCGGGCTCGGAGGATGTCTATACGCCGCAAAACAGCGGCGTGCAGTACCTGCGCGTCGAGATCGACCGTCTCGCGGCAGGGCGGCTCGGGTTCGATGTCACGCAGATCGAATCCGCGCTTCGTACCCATCTCGAAGGCAAGCAGATCGGCATCGTGCAGGAAGGCCAGCGCCGTACGCCATTGCTGTTGCGCGGATCGGAAAGCCTGCGTACCTCGCCGGCAGAGTTTTCCAGCCTCATGCTGACGCTGCCTGACGGGACCAATGTGCCGCTGTCCGCCGTCGCCCGCCTGCAGCGCGTCGAGGGGCCGGTCAAGGTGGATCGCGAGAAGGGCGCGCGCATGGTAGTCGTGGTATCCAACGTGCGTAACCGCGATCTGGTGGGTTTCGTGGACGAGGCGCGTGCCCGTGTGGCGCAGGAGTTGAAGCTGCCAGAAGGCTACAGCATCCAGTGGGGCGGCCAGTTCGAGAACCAGCAGCGTTCGGCGGCGCGTCTCGCCGTGGTGGTGCCGATTGCGCTCGGGCTGATTTTCCTGCTGCTGTTCGCGACGTTCCGCTCGGTGCGGCAGTCAGCCTTGATTCTCTCCAATATCCCGTTCGCAATGGTCGGTGGCGTATTCGCCCTGTGGCTGTCCGGCGAATACCTGTCGGTACCGGCTTCGGTGGGCTTTATCGCGTTGCTGGGCATCGCGGTATTGAACGGCGTGGTGATGGTGTCCTATTTCAACCAGCTCGCCGCGCATGGCATGCCGCTGGCCGATATCGTGATGGAAGGAGCCAAGCGGCGCTTGCGCCCGGTATTGATGACGGCCAGCATCGCAGCCTTCGGGTTGGTGCCGCTTCTGTTCGCTACCGGTCCGGGCTCGGAAATCCAGCGCCCGCTGGCGATTGTCGTGATCGGCGGCCTCGTTTCCTCGACGCTGCTGACGCTGATTCTGCTGCCGCTGTTATATCGCCGCTTCGGCATGGAGAAATAAACCATGGAATCTTGCGTGCTGACGCTCTTCGCGCCGCCGGCGCTGGAAGAAACGCTTGTCGACTGGCTGCTGGAAAACGAGCGCATTCATGGGTTCAGCAGTACCGAAGCGTACGGGCATGGCGAAAATCAGGCCGGCATGAGCTTGCTGGAGCAGGTGACAGGGCGGCAGCGCCGGGTGCAGTTTCTGGTGCAGACCGACCGGGAAACCGCCGAGGATCTCATCCGGCAAATGCACGAACGTTTTGCCGGGGCCGGAATGTACTACATGCTGACGCCGGCGATCGCGAGCGGCCGGGTTTGAGCGTTATGGCTGAACCAGCAGATGATAGGCCAGGCCTGCTATCCCGCAAGCCAGAATGACCGGGATCACGCCGGACTTGAAGCGCACCAGTGCAGTCAGCGCGAGGATGCCGATGATCGCCGACATCCATTCGAAACTGCCTTCCAGGCCCTTCGGCCACAGCACGTGATAACCGAAGAACACGGCCAGATTCAGGATGACGCCGACCACCGCGGCGGTAATCGCCGTCAGCGGTGCGGTGAACTTGAGATCGCCGTGAGTGCTTTCCACGAGCGGGCCACCCAACAGGATGAACACGAACGAAGGCAGAAAGGTGAAAAAGGTGACCACGGCTGCTGCGACCACTCCCGCCAGCACCGGCGAGTCGGAGCCGAACAATGCATGCGTCCAGCCGCCGACAAAGCCGACGAAAGTGACCACCATGATCAGCGGCCCCGGAGTGGTTTCGCCCAGCGCCAGGCCGTCAATCATCTGTGGGGCGGTGAGCCAGTGGTAATGCTCGACTGCACCCTGGTACACATAAGGCAGCACCGCATACGCGCCGCCGAAGGTCAGCAATGCGGCCTTGGTGAAAAACCAGCCCATTTGCGTCAGCGTGGCCTTCCAGCCGCCGGTCAGCATCAACACGGCCATGGCGGCGAACCAGAGGGCCATGCCCACGGCGAGTACGCGAATGATGTGAGCCTTGGAAAAGCGGGCGTGGGGCGGAGTAGGCGTGTCGTCATCGATGAGCGCCGGGCCGTAATGCTTGTCCGCTTTGCCGTGGCCGCCGCCCGCCGAGAACATCGATGGTGCGACCCGCCCTCCGATAACCCCGATGAGCAAGGCGGACAGCACAATCACCGGAAAGGGCAGTTTGAATATCGCAATCGCGACAAAAGCTGCAATGGCGATGGAAACGAGCACGCCATTCTTCAATGTGCGGCTGCCGATGCGCCAGGCCGCAAAGAGCACAAGCGCGGTGACAGCTGGTTTGATGCCGTACAGGATGCCCGCCACGGCCGGAACATGTCCGTAGGCAAGGTACAGCCAGGAGAGCAGGGCGAGGATGAAGAAGCTCGGCAGCACGAACAGCGTGCCGGCGACTATGCCGCCCCAGGTGCGGTGCATGAGCCAGCCGATATAGATCGCAAGTTGTTGCGCTTCAGGCCCCGGCAACAACATGCAGTAGTTGAGAGCATGCAGGAAGCGGCGTTCGGATATCCAGCGTTTCTGCTCTACCAGGTCGTGATGCATGATCGCGATCTGTCCGGCGGGGCCGCCAAAGCTGATGAAGCCGAGTTTCAGCCAGTAGCGGAAGGCGTTGGAGAAGGAAACGGGCGCAGGCTGATTCATATGGGATCGCGATAGGATTTTTCCCGTGATGATACCGGGGATCAAGGCCGGGGCATCGACTAATTTTGGTTTGGATGGAAATTGTCGGCAAATAGTGACCGGCAGATATTAAAGAGAAATGATGGATAAAAAAGAAAAGCTTTTCGCGGCTCCTTTTATTTTGCTGACGTCGGCCATCGCCCTGACGATCTGGCAGCTATTGCGTGTCGCGCTTTGGATGATGACGGGACCCGGGCAAATGACGTTCGGCCAAGCCTTGCATGCATTCGGGCTAGGCGTATGGTTCGACTTTGCGACCTTGCTCTATCTGATGGCGCCTATCCTGGTTGTCATGGCTATCAGCCCGCCCATCTGGAAAAAGCGTCATCTCGGGTACGGGCTCTACTGGCTGCTTGTCTGGATGGCGACAGCGCTGCTGCTGTTCGGAGCTGTCGCAGAAGTCGTTTTCTGGCAGGAATTCTCGACTCGTTTCAACTTCATTGCCGTCGATTACCTCATCTATACCACGGAAGTCGTCGGCAACATCATGCAGTCCTATCCAGTCTTCCCCATCCTGGCTGCCATCGGTTTGGCAGCGGGCGGGATCGTGTACCTGCTGCACAAGCGTGTCGATCCCAAACCGAGCGTTCCTACATGGAAACAGCGGTTGAAATACCTGGCTGCGGCCGTGTTGCTGGCTGGCTTCGCCTGGGAAGCGGCGGATGTGGATCAGATGAACGTTACCGGCAATGCATATGCCGACGAACTGGCGGGCAATGGGTTGTATACGCTGGCGGCCGCCATGCGACGCAACGAGCTGGATTACGATCGGTTTTACAAGATCATACCTCAGGCACGGGCGGATGCCCTGTTGCAGGCGAATGGCGTCGAACGCGAACCGTTGTCGCATGAAACCCTGAATGCGCCGGAGGTGCACGAGCCGGAAGAAATGGGGCCGTTCCTGCGCCATCCGCGCAACATCGTGCTGATCTCGGTGGAAAGCCTGTCTGCGAGGTATCTCGGTGCTTACGGCAATACTCAGGGATTGACGCCCAACCTGGATCGCATCGCTGCCGAAGGGCTGAAGTTCGAGCGCATGTTCGCCACGGGGACCCGTACCGTGCGCGGCCTGGATGCGCTTTCGCTGGGCACGCCGCCCATCCCCGGGCAAGCCATCATCCGCCGCCAGAATAATGCGCACCTCGCTACGGTGGGCGAGTTCCTGGAACAGCAAGGCTATGCCACTTTCTTTTTCTATGGCGGCTATGGTTACTTCGACAACATGAACGCCTATTTCCGCGCCAACGATTATCGGGTGATCGACCGTACCGACTTCCCCGAAAAGTCTGTCGTGTTCGAAAACGTCTGGGGCGTGGCGGACGAGGTGCTGTTCGACAACACATTGCCGGTGCTCGATGCGACGGCAGGCAAAGGCAAGCCTTTCTTTGCACACATCATGACGACGTCCAATCACCGCCCGTATACCTATCCTGACGGGCGTATCGATATCCGGTCGCCGGGCGGGCGCAGCGGGGCAGTGAAATACACCGATTACGCCATCGGCCGTTTCATCGAGCAGGCGAAGCGCAAGCCCTGGTTCAAGGACACGTTGTTCGTCATTGTCGCGGACCATTGCGCTTCCGTTGCAGGCAAGACCCGACTGCCGATGGATCGCTATCACATCCCGCTGATTTTCTATGCGCCCGACATGCTGAAACCGGGCGTATTCCCACACATGGTGAGCCAGATCGACGTGGCGCCCACATTGCTCGACCTGCTAGGGAAGAAGGGGGACGACCATTTCTTCGGTCAGTCGATCTTCGAGGCGGCAGCGCATCACATGCCCGAGCGTGCCTTCATCAGCAATTATCAGCAGCTCGGTTATTACAAGAATGGATTGCTGACAGTGTTGGCGCCACGGCAGCAGGTGGAAGCGTTCCGTATCGATCCTCAGACCTACGCGGCCACACCTGCACCTGTGGATGCCGAGCTGGCTGACGAAGCCGTGGCCTTCTATCAGACGGCAGCACGTGCTTTCAAGCAGGGCGCGCTCAAGGAGCCGCTTCTGGCTAAACCGTAACGTTATGCCGGGTCAGTGCCCAGGCGACGTGTTCACGCACGAGCGGGGAGGGATGATCGAGACGTTGGCGCAGCGCCTCGATGATTTCGGGCGAGGTCGGGGCGTTCCCCAACCCGACGGCCAGATTGCGCAGCCATTGTTCGTGCCCGATGCGGTAGATGGCGCTGCCGGCCATGCGCTGCTGGAAGGTGGCTTCGTCCCAGCCGAACAGCTCGACCAGCGTTACGTCATCCAGCCCGTGCCGCACATGGAAATCCGGTTCCCCGGTCAGTTGAGCGAAGCGGTTCCATGGGCAGGCCAACTGGCAGTCGTCGCAACCGTAGACGCGGTTACCAATGAGCGGGCGCAAGTCTTCCGGGATGCTTTCCTTGAGCTCGATCGTGAGATAGGAAATGCAGCGCCGCGCGTCCACGCTATAAGGCGCGACGATCGCTTGCGTCGGGCAGATGTCGATGCAGGCCTGGCAAGTGCCGCAGTGATTCTTGCCGGGCGTGTCGATAGGCAAGGGCAGATCGGTGTAGATTTCGCCGAGAAAAAACCATGAACCGGCTTCTCGCGACAGCAGCAGCGTATGCTTGCCGCGCCAGCCCAGCCCGGATTTCTCGGCGAGCTGCACTTCCAGTACCGGCGCGCTGTCGGTGAATACCCGGTAACCGAATTCTCCGATCTCCTGCGCGATGCGGTCGCACAACTGCTGCATGCGAGCGCGCAACACCTTGTGGTAATCGCGGCCGAGTGCATAGCGCGAGATGTAGGCCTGTTCGCCGTGCTCCATCACTTCCCAGCTGTCGCGCGTTTCGGGCGGCCGGTAATCCATGCGTACCGAAATCACGCGCACCGTGCCGGGCACGAGCTCGTCCGGCCGCGTGCGTTTGGTGCCGTGTTTTGCCATATAATCCATGGCGCCGTGAAATCCCTGTTGCAGCCATTCCATGTAGCGCGGCTCGGCTGCACTCAAGTCTGTATCGGTAATGCCGATATGTTGGAAACCCAGAGCCTTGCCCCAGGCCTTGATGTCGTCGGCAAGCCGTTGCGGATCGAATGAATGATGTCCTTGCATAACCCGGATCATATAACACTGGACCTGCCTGACGAAGCCGCGACACTGGCGTTCGGCGCGCGTCTCGGTCGCATTCTCAAGGGCGGGCTCAGCGTCTGGCTGCAAGGAGACCTCGGCGCGGGCAAGACCACAACGGCGCGCGGGCTGTTGCGTGGGCTGGGTTATGAGGGCAAAGTCAAAAGCCCTACCTATACATTGGTTGAACCTTACGTAATTTCTGGAATATACTTCTATCACTTTGATTTATACAGATTTGCAGATCCGGAAGAATGGGAGGCCGCAGGCTTCCGCGATTACTTCAATCCGCAATCCGTATGCCTGATCGAATGGCCGGACAAGGCTGGCAATCTGTTGCCTCGCGCTGACATCGTGGTTTCGCTGGAACCGCATGGCGCGGGGCGTAGAGCCACGCTGGCAGCCGGGACGGAACCAGGAAGAGAATGCTTGAACGCCCTGTGAAACTGCTGATAGCCGTATGCCTGCTCGGCCTCGCGCTCACCGCCGAAGCTGCGCCCATCACCGTTTCCGCCGCTCGCGTCTGGCCCGCTGCCGACTATACCCGCATCACCCTCGAATCTTCCCAGCCGATCAATCACAAGATGATGACGCTGAAGGATCCGGATCGCCTGGTGCTGGATCTCGAAAACGTCGATCTCGGCGCCAATCTCAAAACGCTGTCCGACAAGATTCTTTCCAGCGACCCCTACATCAAGCAGGTGCGCGTCGCCTACTTCAAGCCCGGTGTGGTGCGCCTCGTGGTCGATCTCAAGTCCGAGGTCAAGCCTTCGTTCTTCTCCCTTCCGCCTGCCGGCGAGTACAAGCACCGCCTCGTGCTGGACGTCTATCCGCCGCAAGATCCCTTGATGGCGATGCTGCAGGAGCGCGAAAAGCCGGTCGATAACATGCCCGCTGTCACAGGCTCGGAGCAGACGCAGACCGCTTCTTCCGAGCCGGGCGGCTATGTCCCGCCGGACAAGGCGGTTGATGTCGCCATTGCCAAGATTCCTACCGTCACCGAGCCCCCGGCCGATGCGATGCCAAAATCTATCATCGAAGAGAAGCCGGCTGCCAACGGGGAGATGGTGCGCCTGATTACCGTGGCCATCGATGCGGGCCACGGTGGCGAAGATCCCGGCGCTCGTGGCGCCAGCGGTACGCACGAGAAGGACGTGACGCTGGCCATCGCCAAGAAACTCAAGGCCAAGCTGGATGCCGAGCCCAATATGCGCGGCGTGCTGACACGCGACGCCGACTACTTCATTCCGCTGCATGGACGTGTGGTCAAGGCGCGTAAGCTGCAGGCCGATCTGTTTGTCTCCATCCACGCCGATGCCTTCGTCAAACCCGAAGCGCGCGGCTCGTCCGTGTTCGCGCTGTCCGAACGCGGCGCGACCAGTGCGATGGCGCGTTACCTGGCCAAGAAGGAAAACGAATCCGACCTTATCGGCGGCGTGCGCCTCGACGTGAAGGATCCCTACCTCGCCAAGACGCTGCTCGATCTCTCGCAAACGGCGACGATCAACGACAGCCTCAAGCTTGCCAAGGCCGTGCTCGGCCATCTCGGCGAAATCAACACCCTGCATAAATCCGCGGTCGAGCAAGCCGGTTTCGCCGTGCTGAAATCCCCCGATATCCCTTCCATCCTTGTCGAGACTGCCTTCATCAGCAATCCGGAGGAAGAGCGCAGGCTCAATGACGAGGCCTATCAGAACAAGATGGCCGACGCAATTCTGTCCGGTATCAAGCGCTATTTCGCTTCCAATCCGCCACTTTCCAAGTCGCGCATGGCGATGCAGTAAACTGCGCTACGATTGCTCCGTCGTTTTGACGGGCTGATCAAAAGCCATGGGTAGAGGAAAGGTTAAATAAAGGCCAAATGGCGCATTCGCAGACCGGCACGAGATTGTACATGGTTGCCATTGGCGCCTCGGCAGGAGGCCTCGAAGCCTTGCTATCGTTACTGCCGAAAATGCGGGCGACAGGATATGTCACTTATGTCATTTCCCAGCACATGGCCCAGGATGCGCACTCGGCCTTGATGGTCGAGCTGCTCAATCGGGTTTCCCCCTTGCCGGTAACGCAGGCCTTGCCGGATGAGAAGTTGCTGCCTGATCGTATTTATCTGATCCCCCCGGGCAGGAATGGTGTGGTCAAGGATGGCCTGATCCACTTGCAGCCGCCGCTGGCGCATATGCTGTCGACGCCTTCCGTCGATGTTCTGTTCAACTCCATCGCCGATAACTGTAAAAGCCGTGGCGTAGGGGTGATCCTCTCCGGAACGGGTTCGGACGGTACGTCAGGGTGCCGTGCAATCAGGTCGCATGGCGGGATAACCTTTGCTCAGGATCCGGAAGCGGCCGTTTATAACGGCATGCCGGCTTCTGCGATTGCCGCTGGGGCGATCGATCATGTGTTTAGTGAGTCGGATCTTCCCGAAGAAATTCTTGCGCGGCTTCCCGGCATCAAGCCGAGCCATCCCGGGGAAGCACGATTCTCCCGGTGGGAAGATGTGCATGTCGAGCCGGCACTCAAAAAAATCCTGCAGCTTGTGATGCAGGCTACGGGGACCGATTTCAGCGGGTACAAAGAGGGGACCTTGCAGCGTCGCCTTGAAAAGCGCCAGGCCTCCTTGAAAATTCCTTCGGTGGAAGGTTATCTGACCCATCTTCGCAAGCACCCGGACGAGCTCGCCAACCTTCAGCACGCGTTCCTTGTTTCACTCTCGTCCTTCTTTCGCGATCACGCATCCTTTCATGCCCTTCAGCGGGAATTGCATCGCCTTGTCGAACGCAAAAACCCTGGGGAAGACATTCAGATATGGGTGCCAGGCTGTGCCTCTGGAGAAGAGGTTTATACCCTCGCCATCATCCTGACCGAACTTCTGAGGGAACGTGTGCATGAGTTTGCAATATCAATAGTCGGCACCGACTTGAATGCCGAAGCGATCTCTCATGCGGAAGCTGGCATTTATAAAAAAAGTGCCTTCAAGGAGATGGACCCGGTACTTCACGAGCGTTATTTCCACTCACGGGGAGAGTCCTGGCAGGTCGATCGGCGCTTGCAGGACATGTGCCAGTTCGAGCGCGGCGATGTGTTGCGGCGCGAACCGCTGCAAAAGCTGGATCTGATCAGTTGCAGAAACCTGTTGATATACCTGAAGACGGATGCACAGGAGAGTCTTTTTCAAAAGTTTCACGATAGTCTCGTACCGCATGGGCTGTTATTCCTCGGGCAGTCCGAATCCATAGGCTTTTCCGGCAAGGCCTTGTTTTCCCCCATCGATAGTTATTACAGGATTTTTGAACGGTATTAACCTCGATTTAATAGAGGGGTTGCGAATCTGGAGTAATATCCTGAAAAACAAATAATTGCAGGGAGCACGCCCGATGACGCAAAGATTTACGGCGCTGGAAAAACTGACCCTCAACCTCAAGCTGGCGATAGGCTGTGGCTTGGGACTGGTGTTGATCGTGGCTATCGGTATCAACTCCATTCACAGTCAGGAAGTCACCAATGCGTCGACGCAGCTGATTTACGAAAAAGACCTGCTCGGCATCACTAGTCTTAAAGAAGCGCAAATCCATCTGGCAAAGATGGGCCGCTCGCTACGCAATGCCATTCTGGCTCCGAACATTTCCGACAGGGATAAGGCATTAAAGCGGTTGGAAGAGGCGGAGACCAATCTGCAAAAAGCCTTGGAAGTTGCACGGTCTCAAATTTTCCGCGAAGAGGTCAACCGCAAGCTTGCCAAGTTTGAAGAACTATATGCCAATTATCAGCGTGATATCGATCTCGCTACCTCCATGCTGGCCCGGAATCCGGACAATGCGTCCGTATTTGTTTCTACTCCCGAATTCCAGAGTACTGGCAGTGCCGCAGACGACGCACTCAGCCAAGTCGCTGACGCAAAGGAGAGAGGGGCACAGGAATCGGCCCTAGAGGTACAGCGTATTTCAGAGCGCAGCCTGATGCTGACGGTCTTGCTGGTCACTGTCGGCACTGGGGTGTGCGTGATTTTCGGCTTGCTCATCAGCCTCTCCATCAAGCGTCCGACCGAAAGGCTTCAGCGCGCCGTCAGGCAGTTGGCAGAAGGCAAGCTGGACCTTAAGGTACCCCATACCGATTATGCCAATGAGATTGGCGACTTGGCTCGCTCGGTCGAGGTGCTGCAGACCAGTGCCACACAGATGGAGGAGCAGCGCTGGGTCAAGTCGCATATCGGGGAGCTTGCATCGCTACTCCAGCAGGCCACCAATTTTACCGACCTCTCCCAGCACTTTCTGTCGAAAGTGGCACCCTTGCTGTCGGCTGGCTGGGGGGTGTTCTATATCTTCGATGTGAACGAAAAGAAATTGCGCCTGCTAGGAAGTTACGGCTATCGCGAGCGCAAGGGGCTGAACCAGCACTTTGCGTTGGGCGAAGGACTTGTCGGGCAATGTGCGATGGAGCGGGCGCCCATCACGCTGACCAATCCTCCCGAAGATTACATCACCATCGGATCGGGTTTGGGGGAGGCCACTCCGAGAAATATCACCGTACTGCCCATCCTGCTGCAGGAACGTGTGTTGGGTGTACTGGAGCTGGCCGCATTTCGCCCATTCTCCAACCGGGAGATTACCCTGCTTGACGGGCTCATGCCCCTGCTGGCGATGAGCATGGAAATCCTGGAGCGCAGCCTCCATACCCAGCGCCTGCTGGGGGAGACGCAGCAGCAGGCACAGCGCATGGAGAAGCAGGCCGCCCAACTGGAGGAGCAGCAGGTCGAGCTGGAAGCCCAGCAGGTCGAGCTGCGAACCACCGAGGCCTGGTTCCGCGGAATCATCGAGTCGGCACCGGATGGCATGCTGGTCGTGGATGAGTCCGGGATCATCACGCTGTGCAATCCCAAGCTGGAGGAGGTATTCGGATACGAACAAGGGGAATTGACTGGCCACAACGTGGATGAACTCGTGCCCCTGGACATCCGCGAAGGCCACCCTGCCAAACGGGCCGGCTTCATGAAGGAGAAAGGGTCCAGACCCATGGGGGCCGGCATGAGACTGAAGGGCCGGCGCAAGGATGGAAGCGAATTTCCGGTGGAGGTCGGGCTTTCGATTCTGCCTACGATGGGCGGCCGCGGCACTAGCGTATGCGCCTCGGTGCGCGACATTACCGAACGCAAGATGGCTGAGGAAAAGCTGGCCCGGGCGAAGGAACTCGCGGAGGAAGCCACGCGCATGAAGTCGGATTTCCTCGCCAACATGAGCCACGAAATCCGTACCCCGATGAATGCGATTATCGGCATGGCGCATCTGGCCCTCAAGACCGACCTGACGCCGCGCCAGCGCGATTACATCAAGAAAATCCAGGGTTCGGGGCAGCATCTGCTCGGCATCATCAACGATATCCTCGACTTCTCCAAGATCGAGGCCGGCAAACTGTCGATCGAGCAGACCGATTTCGAGACCGACAAGGTACTGGACAACGTCGCCAACCTGATTTCCGAAAAAACGCTGGCCAAGGGGCTGGAGCTGGTGTTCGACATCGATCCCAAGGTGCCGCGCCATCTGAATGGCGACTCCTTGCGGCTGGGGCAGATTCTCATCAATTACGCCAACAATGCGGTCAAGTTTACCGAGCAGGGCGAGATTGTCGTCAGTGCCAGGGTACAGGAAGAAACCGATAACGATGTGCTGATCCGCTTTGCAGTGCGCGATACCGGCATAGGCTTGACGGAAGAGCAGATGGGCAAGCTTTTCCAGTCATTCCAGCAAGCCGATACCTCGACGAGCCGCAAATATGGCGGGACAGGGCTGGGCCTGGCCATTTCCAAGCAGCTGGCGAATTTGATGCATGGCGACGTGGGCGTTGAAAGTGAGTTCGGCAAAGGCAGTACTTTCTGGTTTACTGCACGCCTCGGCAAGGCCAAGGGAACGGCCAGAAACCTGCTGCCGGAACCGGATCTGCGCGGACGGCACGTGCTGGTGGTGGACGACAATGAAATGGCCCGCAACGTTCTGGAGGACATGCTGCAGAGCATGACTTTCGAAGTGGCGCAGGCGTCTGGCAGTGAGGAAGCTCTGCCCGCGATACAACAAGCCGATGAGGCGGGACATCCGTACGAACTGGTTTTCCTTGATTGGCGTATGCCGGGCATGGACGGCATACAAACTGCCCAGGCAATCCGCAATCTCTCACTCAAACAGGTCCCGCGCCTGATCATGGTCACCGCATATGGCCGCGAGGAAGTGATCAAGGAGGCCGAAGAGGCGGAGCTGGAAGATGTCCTCATCAAGCCTGTCAGCGCCTCGACCCTGTTCGACACCGTGATACGCGTGCTGGGCGGGCAGATTGAAGAAAAGCGTACCAGCGCCCGCGAAGTTTCCGTCGTGATCGAGGATCTGGCCGCAATCAAGGGCGCCAGGATATTGCTGGCCGAGGACAACGATCTCAACCAGGAGGTCGCCGTCGGTTTGCTGGAGGATGCAGGTTTTCAGGTGGACATCGCCAACAATGGCCAGGAAACGCTGGAAATGCTGCCGAAGAAACCTTACGACATCATCCTCATGGACATGCAGATGCCGATCATGGATGGTGTCACGGCTACGCTGGAAATCCGCAGGGACGAGCGCTACCAGGATTTGCCCATCGTCGCGATGACCGCGAATGCGATGGAGCAGGACAAGCAGAAGTGCCTGGAAGCGGGCATGAACGACCATGTCGGCAAACCGATCGAGCCCGATGACCTGTTCCGCGCGCTGCTGAAGTGGATCAAGCCGCGGCAGGCCAAGCCCAGGAAAAACAGTACGAAAAAACCGGCAGCTTCTCAGCCATCTCTGGCGGATGCCTGGCTGCCGCCTATTATCGGGCTGGACGTGGAGCTCGGACTGCGCCGGGTGTTGGGGAAGAGGCCGCTTTATCTGAGTATGCTGCGCAAATACGTCGCCAATCAGAAAGGCTTGCCCGACGAGCTGGGTTCCGCGCTGGGAGCGGGCGATTTTATCGCCGCCGAGCGGCTGGCGCATACCGCTAAGGGGGTCAATGGCAATATCGGAGCCACGGAACTGCAAATGATGGCGGCCGAGATCGAGAAACTGATAAGGCAGAAGGCGGAAGCCTCTGCCATAGAGGAAAAGCTGACAGCTTTTGCGGCTGCCCAGAAAGCGCTTGTCGACGCTCTCCAGCAAGCATTGCCTCAGGAGGAGCAGCCAGATACCCCGACATCCGCGCTGGATTTGGCCAAAGTAACCGAAGTGGTGCAAATGCTGGCAGGATTGCTGGCGGAAGACGATAGCGAAGCGAGCGACGTGCTGGAGAACAACCTGGACCTGCTGAGGTTCGCTCTCGGCGTCGAATCCTTCTCCAAGGTCGATGGCGCGATCAAGCAGTTCGACTTCGAAAAGGCGCTAAGCCACCTGAAGCAACGTGCCGGGGAGCTTGAAATTGCGGTCGCCTGATTCGAGAGCCTGGGTGATTGCCTTGCGCGCTTTGCGGCATCCCATAGTGGTTGCATTGATGGCGGGCCTGCTCGTCAGCCTGGCCGTGGTGCAAGTGCTCGAACGTCAGCTGGAGTCCGAAGGCCGCGCAAAAATGCAAGCTTCGCTGGTGCTGGTCAAGGCGAATCTCAGTGTCGACACCATCCGCGCGAAAGGCATGGGCGTTGCCTCCATCATGGGCCTGAACGAGCCGATTTTAAAAGAAGCTGCGCTGAGCAAGTACCCGCTCGATGCTCCTGAAGTATTGGAGCGGCTGTCGATTGCAAGAAAGTATTTCAATTACGAAGGCTTGTACGTGATCGACAAGCACGGCGTGATGGTGGCCAATGATACGGATGGCAAGAAGTCCACGGGAAAGTCCATCCTGTTTCGCCCGTATTTCCAGCAGGCGATTCTGGGAAAAGAGAGCGTCTATGTAGCGGTTGGCACGAATAGCGATTCTCGCGGCATCTATTACGCTGCCCCGCTATATGAGAAGGCCGACAGGTTCAGCAATATCATCGGGGTCATCGGAATCAAGATATCGGCTGAGTTCATGGATGAACTGCTCAGGGAGTTCGGCGACGACAGCATGCTGATTTCTCCGCAAGGCGTGGTGTATGCCAGTACTCGTCCCGAGTGGCTATTGGCGATGACCCCGCCTTTCAGCGAAGGGCGAGTCAAGGAGATTCGCGATCTCAAGCAGTTCGGCATGCGTTTCGAGCGTCGTACCCCTGACGTGCTGGGTTTTAATCCTTATAACAGGGACATCTTGCTGAATGGAGAGCGTTTCGCTGTCGAACGCATGGCTCTGGACCTGAAGGACCCTCAGGGCGAGTGGACACTGGTCAGGCTCAGGCAAGCATCCTTGTGGTATCCGATGGTAGCCAAACTGCAGACGGCGGCCGTCATCTGGCTGCTTGCCCTGATTGCCGGCATGGTGCTTCAGAGGCAGCGGTCTTTCCGTATCGATGCGAACAAGAAGCTGGCGGCCGAAACGGCTGAGCGCAAGCAGGCCGAAAATGCCGTGCTCGAAGCGGCCAAGCGTGGAGCGGCCCTTGCCGGGTTGAATGCAGCGATACGCGGGGCGGAAAGCTTCGAGGAGTTCAGCCAGCGTTATTTCTCGGGACTCGCTGAACTGATTGGCATGCGTTATGGCTTGTTGTATGTGGCCGATGATGCCAACCGAACACTGCGATTGTGCGGCGGCTACGGCAGCGCGGTGACCGAGACGGGGCTGAGCATTCCCTATGGCTACGGTCTGGCCGGTCAGTGTGCGCTCGAACAGCAGCCGATCAGGCTGGACTCCCCTCCTGAAGATTACATTCGCATCGTTTCCGGTACCGGTCGGGCAAAACCCGCTTATCTGCTGCTGCGGCCGCTGATCCAGAATGGCCAGCTGGTAGCCGTGGTCGAGATGGCCGGCTTGAGCGACATGCCGGAGCCGCATCTCGAAATGCTGCAGGAACTGGAGCCTGTGGCGGCCGCCTGCGTGGGTATCATCGAGCGAAAACAACGATTCCATGAGGAGTTCATGAGGCAGCTGGCTTTCCAGCAGGCGCTCATCGACAGCATTCCCAATCCGATTTTCTACAAGGGCACAGATACGCGTTTCCTCGGCTGCAATCAGGCTTACGAGCGGGCCTTCAACGTGCGGAAGCAGGACTTCATTGGCAAGCGCGTGCTCGATCTCGAGTACATTCCGTATCAGGAGCGTGCGGCGTACCAGAAAGAGGATGAGGAAGTCATCGCACGCCAGGGAACGGTGAAGCGCATGGTCACCTTGCGCTATGCCGATGGCCGGCTGAGAAGTTGCCTGTACTGGGTAACTGCCTTTTCACTAGAAGACGGCATAAGCGGCGGCCTGGTCGGTACTTTCATCGAAATTGACATGGAAGAGGACAGTAGCTTTTCCGAGCATGAAGCAATCGCGCAGCAAAACTGAACGAGAAAGGAAGCGCCATGGCAGACACATACGCCTTTAATGACAAGGCCACTATCCTGGTGGTGGATGATACCCCCGACAATCTCAGCCTGATGAGCGGCCTGCTCAAGGACCTGTACAAGGTCAAGGTCGCCAATGGCGGAGAGAAGGCGCTCAAGGTTGCGTTATCCGAGACGCCTCCCGACCTGATCCTGCTGGATATCATGATGCCGGAAATCGATGGCTACGAGGTATGCAGGCGCTTGAAGGCAGACGCCCGGACGCGCAATATCCCCATTATCTTCCTGACCGCCAAGGCCGAGGTCGAGGATGAGGCGTACGGCCTGGAACTGGGGGCGTCCGACTACATCACCAAGCCTATCAGCCCGCCTATCGTGCTCGCACGGGTCAAGACGCATCTGTCCATCAAGAGCGTGCAGGACTTTCTGCGCGACAAGAACCAGTTTCTGGAGGCCGAAGTGCAGAAGCGCACGGCTGAGGTGTCGGCGATACAGGATGTCACCATCCACGCAATGGCCTCGCTCGCCGAAACCCGCGACAACGAAACCGGCAACCATATCCGGCGCACCCAGCACTACATCAAGCTGCTGGCGAACAAGCTGCGGCTGCACCCACGCTTTGCCCATTTCCTCGATTCCGACCAGACCATCGAGCTGCTGTTCAAATCGGCGCCGCTGCATGACATCGGCAAAGTGGGCATCCCGGATCGCATCCTGCTCAAGCCGGGCCGGTTCGAGCCGGAAGAGTTCGAGATCATGAAAACGCATACCACGCTGGGACGGGATGCGATTCTGCATGCCGAACAACAGCTCGGCATCGAAATGCCGTTCCTGACCTATGCTAAGGAGATCGCCTATTCCCACCAGGAAAAATGGGACGGCTCGGGCTATCCGGAAGGTTTGTCCGGGGACGATATCCCGATTTCCGCCCGCTTGATGGCTGTGGCCGATGTCTACGACGCGCTCATCAGCCGGCGTGTCTACAAGGCGGGCATGTCCCATGAAAAAGCAGTGGAAATCATGGCGGAAGGGCGAGGTACCCACTTCGATCCTGACGTGCTGGATGCTTTTCTCGAATTGCAGAGCGCGTTCCAGATGATTGCCAAGTCTTATTCCGATAGTGATCAGGATATCGACAAGAAGGCGGAGTACCTGGAAGTGGCAATTGCCGGCAAGCCATGAACACATTCGCATTTGGAAGAACTGCGGCCAGTGGAAAAGAAGTGAACAAGCAGACCCGCTTCCTGGTCGTCGACGATTTCGAGCCCATGCGCAAGGTGACTGCCGACCAGCTACGAAGAATGGGCGCCCAGACCATTCTGACTGCCGGAAATGGGGCAGAAGCGCTGAAAGTGTTGCAGCAGCAGAAGGTGGACATGGTGCTGTCAGACTGGAACATGCCGGTCATGAACGGCCTCGAATTACTCAAGGCCATACGCGCTGACGAAAAACTGGCTGCGCTGCCGGTGATGATGATTACCGCCGAGGCAGAGCGTAGCCGCATCATGGAAGCCGTCGCCAACGGCGTGAGCGACCTGCTGGTGAAGCCGTACACCGTGGGCAGCTTGCAGGATCGAGTGCAGAAAGCGCTAAACTGGGTCCCCAGAGCATCGCTTACGTCCGGCTCCGGCTCAGTGCATCACGATCTGGTCGAACCGTCTTCCACTGCTGCAGCCGATGTCCCCAAAAGCGCCAAGCCTACTATCCTAGTTGTCGATGATACGCCCGACAACCTGCACCTGCTCTCCAATCTGTTCAATGAAGAATACCGCGTGCGCATCGCGCATAACGGCAGCAAGGCGCTCTCCATCTGCCAGTCGGACAACCCGCCGGACCTGGTATTACTCGACGTGATGATGCCGGATATGGACGGTTTTGAAGTCGCCCAGAAGATGCGCGAGCACCCATCCTCGGAAACGATCCCGGTGATCTTCGTCACATCCATGGATACCGAGGATGCTCGCCTGAAAGGGTTGGAGCTGGGTGCCGTGGACTTCGTGACCAAGCCCATTAACCCCGATCTGCTACAGCACCGGGTACGCAACTTCGTCCGCTATGTGGAGCTGCGTAAGCAGCTCCAGGCCGACTACGACGTCATGCAGGAATCCGCCAAGTTGCGCGAAGACGTGGAGCACATCACCCGGCATGACCTCAAGGGCCCGCTGGCCGGTGTGATCAGTCTGGTACAGAACCTGGCCGAGAGCGGAAATGTGGGACGCAAGGAGCTCGATCAACTGCGCATGGTCGAGGAGGCCGCGTTGCAGACGCTGAACATGATCAATCTCTCATCGGAGCTTTACAAGATCGAGACGGGCCGATTTCAGCTTCATGCCAAGCCGGTCAGGATCGGGGATACCTTGCGGCGCATCGTGGAGCTGGCACGCACCACTTTTCAGGAAAAACACCTCACGATTTCGGTGGATACCGATGTTGTTTCCATGAGTGAGGAGATTCCGCAGGTGGTTGTCGACGAGATGCTGTGTTATTCGCTTTTTCAGAATCTCATCAAGAATGCCTGTGAGGCCGCACCTGAAAAATCCAGGGTGGTGGTGACCATGACAGACGAGGACCCGATGCGGATTATGATGCAGAACAAGGGCGCTGTACCGGAAGCAATCCGCGAGAATTTCTTCGATAAGTTCGTGACTCACGGCAAGGCTGGAGGAACCGGTTTAGGTACTTATTCCGCCCGGCTTTTGACGGAGGCGCAGGGCGGATCGATTTCCCTGGATGTGGACGATGAAAATGACCAAACGACGATCACGGTAACTTTACCGAGGTTCTTCACTGACAAAACAACGCAGTAAGTCCAGTGGGTTTCTACCAGCTTGTGGGGGCCGTGGTCGCGGCGGCGCTTGACACCACTGAAATGTTGACTGATATTGTCAAGAATTGGCGCTGGATTTTTGTTTCCAGCGTCTCCCCATACCAACAACAACTTGATTGCAGGGAATTTCATCCATCGTTAAGTTGACAGGAGGTAGTCGCCATGTGCTTCGAATGGGATAAACGTTATTTCCGCGAGCTCGAGGAAAAGAGGGCCAAGGAAAAACTGGACGAAATGCTCAAGAAGGCCGAGGAGGCTGTCACCCAGCCGTCCCCTCAAAATGAGGTGAAAACGCCGGTTCGCGACGAAGAAGCCTTGAACTAGATTTTTTGAGTACTCGAAAAGCCATTCCGATCGGGATGGCTTTTTTGTTTCCATTATTCGGCTGTGGCAACGGGAACTGTCGTGTTGTTGTCGGCATCACATTCGCATGTGGATACGAGGCGTTGTGATCGCTTTTTTATTGCTGCTGACCTTGTGGGTAGGGTTGGCGGAGGCGCACACGCGCTTGGTGCAGACTTCTCCCCCACATGGGTCCGTGCTCAATCATACGCCCCGCGTCGTCGCCATCGATTTCACTGCGCCCCCCGAGCCCAGTTTCACCCGCGTCGAACTGTTGACCGCAGAAGGTTGGCAAAACCTCGACTCCAGCGTGGAGGGCAAGCGCGTCAAGGCGGCGTTGCCCACACTTGCTCCAGGCCATCATCAGATTCGCTGGAGCGTGATTTCGCGCGACGGGCATCGTGTGAATGGACGACTTTCTTTCACGATCCGCTGAAATCCTGGCGACGCACCCCCATCTGTTCGATGGCGGACTGAGCCGGGGGCTGCTATATGGATCGCTGGCTCTGATTCTGGGTGTGCAACTATGGCGAAGGCTGGCACCTCAGGCTGTGCTTCCACTGCGCCAGATACGCTTGCTGGTTGGGATCGCTGGCGCTGCCGGGCTGGCGCTTGCAATAAATGCGCTGGCATTGCAGGTCGCATTTCCTTTCGGTTCGGACAATATGCCTTTGCTGGCGGACGGACCGAGCTATCTTCAGGTACTGCAAGGATCGTTCGGGCTGACCTGGGCGGCTTTCGGGGCCTTTTTTGTCCTGGCCTTGTGGCAACTGCATGCTTCATGGGGCTGGCTGTTCGGGCTTGGAATGGCCTTGTGCCTTTCGGCTAACAGCCATGCCGCAGAGGCTGGCCTGCTGTCCTGGATATTCGTGGCGGATGCCATGCACTTGGTACTCGGGCTGGGATGGCTGGGAGGAGTCTTCGTTCTTGTGTGGCTGCGCTTCGGAATCAACACAGGTGTGACGGTGGAAACGATCAAGGCTTGGTCGCACCTTGCCTTGCCCTTGTTCCTCTCCATTCTGGCGCTGGGGGGCGTGCGGCTGCTGCTGACATTGCGTGCCGAAGACAGTATCAATGTGTTCTATGGCGGTATGCTGGCGCTGAAAATCGCCGCGGTGCTGGTGGTCATGGTGCAGGCGAACAAATTGCGGATCGAACTGCGGCGTAGCCGTCTTGTCTGGAGGCGGTTCGATGACGGGCTAAGCATGGAACTGTTTGCCGCGTTCATCCTGATCCTGTTGACGGCCTTGCTTACTCAGCTCCAACCGAACTAGCGGAGTCGCGTGCGACCTCGATATCCTCGGCGCCGTAATCGCGCAGGATTTCGCCCAGCACCTCGGCTTCTTCCCGCGGCTGTAAATGGATCAGCAACAGGGCGGCATCCGGGCGGCGGGCAGCACGCCGCATTTCGAGTTTGACGCGGCCCGGCTTGAGCAGGCCGCAGATGCCGCCAAGGGCCGCGCCGATGATGACGCCGATATCCGGCCCCATGAGTTGCACGAAGGCGAGCAGGGCAGAATGGTCGAAACCGGGCAGCATGACGATCCCCAGTGTCAGCAGCGAGCTGAGCAGCAGGCCGATGAAAGCGCCCAGGCCCATCCACTTGAACCACAGATCCTTTGAAGCGCGTGCGCGTCCTCCGAAAAAATACTTCGATGCACCAGGAGAGACAGCCACATCCAGCAGGTCGCGCGGGACACCGCGATGCAGGCATTCGGTCATCACATTCTTGATCGCGTTCTCGTCCCGGAAAAAACCGGAGACGGTATAGGAAAGCTCCTGTTCCTCGACGATGGTGGCAACGGTGGTGGTATTCATTTTGCGGCCCCCAGGGTCTTGAGCTCTTCCTCGGTATACGGCGTGGTGCGCTCCTTGAGTTCATCGCGCAGCTTGGCGACGAACCCTTCATCCACCGGATCAGCCTTGTTGTCTCCCAGTTCGTTACGGATATAGCTCGCCACGGCAGCGATTTCGGCATCTTTCAGCTGGTCTGCCCAGGGTGGCATGAGACCGTTGAATTGCGTGCCTTTGACTTCCAGCGGTCCTTGCAGCCCCTTGAGCAGGATGGCGACGGTAATGCGCGGATTCTCCAGCACGTAAGGCGAACCCACGAGCGGCGGGAATGCGCCCGGCACTCCGAGGCCATTGGCCTGATGGCAGCTCACACAGCGGCTTTTGTAGATTGTTGCCCCCGAGACAGCAGCCTTGGCCGGCCCGGCGGCATTTTGCGGTTCCGCCGGCGATGCTTCGCGACCTTGCGAAAGGAAGCCGATATGCGTCTGCGTGCCGTATTCGCCGATGTGCCTGCCCAAGTAGAAGCTGCCGACGATAAGCGATGCCACGATAAAGTAATAGAACCAGCGCGGCCCGGCATGGATGGCTTCATGCGGATCTGCCGCTTCCTCCATGACCGTCTTGTGGATCGCGAGGACGGAGGTTTCGTCATGCGATGCGTCCGGGGGCAGATGAGGATCGTGGCTCATTCTTTCAGCCTCTCTTCCTGCGGTAGCGTGGCTTCGACTTCCTCGCCGGGTTCATTAAGCGGCACGGGATATTCGTGCTTGAGCGAGAGCAGGTAATCGACCAGCGCTTGCGCATCCGGAGTCGTGACTACGACGCCGTTCTTCGGGGCGAATTCCGCCGGCACCTTGAGCACATGGTCGTTGGGTCCGGCCTGTTGCTTCACCTTAAACAGGAAGGGAAAGCTCGGCATGATGGACCACGGTACCAGCGCGCGTGGCTGGTAGAGATGCAGCAGATGCCACTCGCGGTCCGGCAGGCGCGTGCCGATATTGAACAGGTCGGGACCGGTACGCATGGTCCCGAGCAAATGGGGTTTGTCGTAGTAGTAATCGGCTGGGTACGACGGTCGGCCGCCGAGGCCTTTTTCCACATCGGTAGTGATCGCCGGATCGCGCACCTGCTGCGTGTGGCAGTAGACGCAACCATTTTTCATGTAGATTTCGCGGCCGCGCAGCGCGGTTTCGCTGTACGGTTTGAGATCGGCCGGGGCGGATTTCTTCGACTCGTAAAGCAGCGAGGACGGCAGGATCACCAGTACCGTCAGCGCGAAGCTTACGGTCGCTAGGGCGCCCATCAGCAGTACGAATATCCTGGTCATACTCTTATTCTTCCTTCACCAGAATCGGACGGATGTAGTAGAACGCCGGCTCCAGCACCTTGTCATGGCTACGGCTCAGGCGATAGAGCAGGATCACGTGCCAGACGAAGGCGAGATGTCCCACGCTGATGAGCACGGCGGCAACGCTGCGCGCATGCATCCATGGTCGTGCCGCTTCCACCGAGGCCTGGAAGCTTTGTGCCGGGTCGAGCAGGCTCAAGCCTTGCAGCACGCCGCCGAAGCCGAGTGCCACGACATACAGCACCATGCCGGCGACGATGAAGCCGATATGGGTGCGGATAAGGCCGGCGCTCGGCCATTCCTGGTTCCACAGCTTGGGCAGGATGTAGTACAGCCCGCCGAACAGCGACAGCGTCACGAACATGTAGAGCCCGAGGTGCGAGTGCGCGATGGTCCAGTGCGTGAAGTGCGTGATGCGATTGACTCCGACCAGCGCGGTGAGGATGCCCTGTAGCGACACGGCGGTATACGACATGGCAGCGAGCACGATCAGCGTGAGCGCCGGCGAGTAGCGCAGCGCGCCGAAACGTCCGGCCACGGTCATGTGGTGGTTGATACCGACGGCGACCACGGGAATCACCATGAGGATGCTGGCGGTGATCGAGGTCGCAATCATCCACGACGGCATCGGTCCGCCGATGAGGTGATGCATGCCGTTGAGTGCATAGAACAGCGCAAGTCCCCAGAAGCCGATGAGCGACAGCCAGTAGGAATACACCGGACGCCCGATGATCTTGGGGATGATGTAATAGATGAGGCCGAGGTTGACCGTGGTGAGCCACAGGCCGAGCGCGTTATGCGCGTAGAACCAGTTCACCGCGGCCGATTCCACGCCCTGGTAGATGGGCAGGTTGCCTGCGGTGAAGATGATGACGAACCACGGGTAGGAGGCGGTGATGTACCACACCGAGACGAACATGTGCTCGACCTTGCGATTGGCGAGCGTCTTCCAGATCGAAGCGCCTACCATGCCCGCACCGATGATGAGCAGCGGGTCGGCGATCACATTGTCCAGTTCCAGCCATTCCATACCGTCGCCATAGCCGCGCAGCAGCGCCACGATGCCGATGGCGACGCCCATGTTCCACCACAGGATGCCGACCATCGCGAGGTTGCTCCATTGCAGCGGCGTGCGGCACAGGCGCGGAATAAGCCACAGCGAAACGGAAAACATCGCGGTCGAGGCCCAGCCGTACACCATGGCATTGAGGTGGGCCGGGCGTACGCGCCCGAAGGTCAGCCAGTCCTGCTGCGCCAGAAAATCCGGAAGGTCGAACTTGAAACTGCTGATGTCGCCCAAGGCCGTGCCGATAAGCAGCCAAACGAGTGCGATCCACACGCCTAGCGCGACCACGCTACGGCTGGAGGCGTCGAACAGCGCCACCTGCTGCACGTCCACGCGGACCTTGCTGTGGTCGATCGCATTTTCCTGGGGAGAGCTGGTGCGTTTAACCTTTTTGACGGAGCTCGCTTCGATCACAGCCATTTGATCCAGCCTTCCTTGGTTTCAACCGGCTTTCCGAACCGTGTGGCGCGCTCCTGCGCCTGTTTTCGCGTTTCCCAGGGGCGGACGTAACGCAACTCTTCGTCGTCGAAGATTGATTCGGACGAGATATGGAGGTTCTCGAATTGTCCGGTACGCAGGCTCCAGATGAGCAACAGGAGGGTGGGGAGCCCGATCAGCAAGACCAGAAGTATGACGGCAACGGAATTTGCAAACATGCGAGCTCCGCAGTAACAGGGGTGAGCTTCATCATGAAGAAATTGCCAAGCTAGAGATGTAAGAAGTGCCGGATTTACATGTAGGAGGTATGCCGACAATGGCCGCGCACGAGCTGCAGGGCCGCGAACTGTAGGTTGGATTCTGACAGCGAACTCGGCCTCAAGCTGATGCCGGACCAGGATGGATTCTCTTAATGTGACGGCAAGTGTTGCCGTGAATAGGGCGGCAACGGTCGACAACCGGGAATGGAGATCCAACAATGAAAACCCTGATTTCGTTGATTGCCGCAGCTTTTCTCACGACTTTCATGGGCGCCTCCATGGCGGACGATACCAATGACCGCATGGAACGCACCGAGCAACGCATCAACAAGAAAACGCACGAAGCCGGCCAGAAGGTCGAGAAGGGCGGCAAGAAAATCCAGCGCGAGGCCGAGGAGGAAATGGCCGAGGATAACGCTGAAAACCAGGCGGAAAAGGCCTCCGAGGCACGCAAGCGCGAGCAGGGCAAATAGCTGTCAAACGCATTGCGAAGCCGGGATTGAAATCAATACTGCAATACATGAAGCCCCGCAGATGCGGGGCTTTTTGTTGCTGAGTCTCCGTCATGCCATGTCGCGTTTTTGCGCAGCTCCGGTTTTCCCCAGTGGCTCATCCAGTTAGCGCGCTCATCCCCATGCGCCCCACAAGCTTATCCACAGAAAATGTGGAATGCGGTGCAAATGAATCCCGAGTGGACTAGAGTGACAGTTTCTAACCGGAGACCGCCATGAAATTCCGCTTGTACATCGCTGCGCTGGTCCTGCTTTTTCCGAGCGCTGTGCTGGCCGTCACTGAAACCCTGCAGGATGCCAAGGCTGCGATCGAGGCGGGCGACAAGCTGCGCGCGCTGGGCATTTACACCATGCTGGCGCAGGAAGGAAATGCCAAGGCCGAGTACAACCTGGGGCAGATGTACATCAGCGGCGACGGCGTACCGCAGGACGTAGGCGAGGCGCAGCGGTGGTATCGCCGTTCCGCTGAGCATGGCTACGACGAGGCGCAATACACGCTGGGTGCACTGCATTTCCGCCGTGTCGCCGCGCTGAGCAGCCATGAGGAGGCCATGGAGTGGTACCGCAAGGCGGCGGAGCAGGGGCACGCGCGTTCCCAGCTCAACCTCGGCGATCTCTATTTCAAGGGCGAAGTGGTACCGCAGGATGTGCGGACGGCACTCGATTGGTACCGGCGCGCCGCCGAACAAGGCAACGGCGAAGCCCAGCATCATCTGGGCGTGATCCATGCAAACGGCGAAGGCATCGAGAAAGACCCGGTGACGGGATTCATGTGGCTGGTGCTGGCGACGGAAAACGCGGAGCCGCGCAACCGGATGCGCACGATGAAGATCATGCGCTTTACCGCAACCACGTTGACGCCGGCGCAGGCCGAAGAGGCACGCACGCGCGCTGCCAAATGCAAGGAAAACGGCTATCGCGGCTGCTAGCAGGAAGCCGCGTAACCGCACCTTGTTGTAATCCGCGTCACAGTTAGGCTCCAGCCGGAGCGAGGCCTGCGGGTCATTTATTGCGCAGCGGGGATTTCCCTTATCGGCTCATCCATTTACTGCACCCATCCCCACGCACCCCACAAGCTTATCCACAGAAAATGTGGATGCCGCGGATAACCTCGCGGCCGAATGCCTGAACTTTAGTCGTCGGCATACAGTCTAGTTTTTGACTCTTACAGTGCCGCGCCATGTCCGTCGGCACATCTTCCGCCGTTTCGCGCGGCGGCCTTTCATGGGGCTACCAGCATTACCGGCCTGCGCCGGCAGGAAAGGGGAGAAAATGATCACTCTGAATGTCAACGGCAAGGACCATCAGATCGATGTGACCGACGACATACCCATACTCTGGGCGTTACGCGATGTGATCGGGCTGACAGGTACCAAATTCGGCTGCGGCAAAGCGTTGTGCGGCGCCTGCACCATCCATCTGGACGGCATGCCGACGCGTTCCTGCGTCACGCCGGCTTCTGCGGCCCAAGGCAAAAAGATCGTCACCATCGAAGCCATCGGCGATACCGAGCCCGGACGCAAGATCCAGCAGTCGTGGCTCGCTCTGGACGTGATCCAGTGCGGCTATTGCCAGTCGGGGCAGGTGATGGCGGCGACTGCCTTGCTGCGCGACAAGCCCCAGCCGACGGACGAGGATATCAATAACGCGATGTCCGGCAACATCTGTCGCTGCGGGACTTACCCGCGTATCCGGGCTGCGATCAAGCATGCTGCCGGCGTGAAAGCGTAGGTGCCGCCATGAAATCTCTCCCGCATTATTTCGAGCAGCACCCTCACAGTCTCGGCGCCAAGGGCATTGCCCGACGCGAATTCCTCATCGCTGGCGCGGCACTCGGCGGCGGTCTCATCATCGGTTTCGTGCTGCCCAGGCTGCGCAACAAGGATTCGAGCCCAACTCCGGCTTCGGGGACCGTTGCAGGCAGCAGCTTTTCTCCCAATGCTTTTATCCGCATCGACCGCGAAGGCGTGGTCACGCTCGTCATGCACAAGGTCGAGATGGGGCAGGGCACCTTCACCTCGATTCCCATGCTGGTCGCGGAAGAGCTGGGAGCCGACCTCAAGAATGTCCGGCTGGAGCAGGCGCCGGCAGACGACAAGCTGTACGCCGACCCTATCCTTGGCTCGCAAGTGACGGGCGGCTCGACCTCGATACGCGGCGCATGGAAGCCTTTGCGCGAGGCAGGCGCGGCGGCACGCATGATGCTGGTGTCCGCTGCATGCGAGGACTGGAAGGTAAAGCCGGAGGAATGCCGCGTCGAGAACGGCTTGATTCTGCACGACGAATCGGGTCGCCGCGCGCCGTTCGGAGAGGTCGTGGATGCGGCGGCCAAACTGCCGCTGCCGAAAGAAATCCATCTCAAGGATCCCAAGGATTTCACGGTTATCGGCCAGCCGGTGAAGCGGCTGGACACCCCCGACAAGGTTAATGGCAAGGCGGTATACGGCATCGACGTTCAGGTGCCCAACATGAAGATCGCCACGGTCGCCGCATCGCCCGTGCTCGGTGGCAAGTTGCGTACCGTCAACGATACCAAGGCACGCCAGGTCAAGGGCGTAGTGGACGTGGTCAAGCTGGAAAGCGCCGTCGCGGTCATCGCAGATCATATGTGGGCGGCCAAGCAGGGTCTTGCGGCGCTTGAAGTGGAATGGGACGGCGGACGCAACGCGGGGATCAGCCACGAAGATATCCTGGCGCAGCTCAAGGAGGCTTCAGAGGGCGGCGGCCGTGCCGCTCCGGGCGTGGTCGCGCGTGCGGACGGCCAGTTCCGCAAGGTTTACGACAAGGCCGAGCAGCGCTTCGAGGCGGTGTACCAGGTGCCCTTTCTCTCGCAGGCCGCGCTGGAACCGATGAATTGCACGGTGCATGTGCAGAAGGACCGCTGCGACATCTGGGTCGGTACGCAGGTGCCGACGCTGGCGAAAGCGGGAGCGGTTTCCATCACCCAGCTGCCGCCGGACAAGGTTTTCGTACACAACCACCACATCGGCGGCGGCTTCGGACGGCGGCTGGACGTGGATTTCATCAACCAGGCGGTGGGCATCGCCAAGCAGGTCAATTACCCGGTCAAGGTGGTCTGGACGCGCGAGGAGGACATGCAGCACGGCATCTATCGCCCGTACTATTACGATCGCCTTGCTGCGGCGCTCGACAAGTCTGGCAAGCCGATTGCCTGGAGTCATCGCGTCACCGGCTCCTCCATCATGTCGCGCTGGGTACCGCAGCTAGTGCAGAACGGTCTGGATCCCGATGCGATCGAGGGCGCGCGCGAGCCGCTCTATGTGGAAAACAACCTGCTGGTGGAATATGTGCGGCAGGAGCCGCCTGGGCTCGTGACCGGCTGGTGGCGTGGCGTGGGCATCACGCACAACACCTTCATGATGGAAAGCTTCATCGACGAGCTCGCGCACAAGGTCGGCAAGGACCCGGTGGCCTACCGTCTCGCGCACATCAGCAATCCGCGCGCCAAGGCGGTACTGCAACAGGCCGCGGACAAGGCGGGCTGGGGCGGCAAGCTGCCCAAGGGGCAGGGCCGGGGCGTGTCCGTGCAGTACGGTTTCGGCAGCTACGTGGCGCAAATCGCGGAAGTGGAAGTAGTCGATGGCGAGGTGAAAGTGAAGCGCGTGGTATGCGCGGTCGACTGCGGCACCATGGTCAATCCGGACACGGTGGCGGCGCAGATGGAGGGCGGCATCCTGTTCGGCCTGTCGGGCGCGATGTGGGGCGAGATCACAGTCAAGGACGGCCGCGTCGTGCAGAGCAATTTCGATAATTACCGGGTCGCGCGCATGAACGATACCCCGATCATCGAAGTGATCCTCATGCCCAGCGGCGACGAGCCCGGCGGTATCGGCGAGCCCGGCACGGCGGCCATTGCTCCGGCGATCACCAATGCGATCTACGCCGCGACTGGCAAGCGCATCCGCAAGCTGCCCATCCACACTGCATTCACGGAGACGTAAAAAAGCCCGCGTGTGACGCGGGCTTGACCAGATTCAGTGATCGCGCCGAACGAACTTGAAGAAGCGGCTGGTATCGCCGTCGGAGGTCTTGTCCTGATGCAGGAAGGCCAGCTTGTTCTCGTCGAACTTCTCGAAGAATTCGTCCCATTCGATGGTTTCCAGACGGTCCTCGCCCGCACCTCCGGGGAAGTCGATACGCAGCAGGCCAGGGTCGTCCTTGCCGCCCGTACCTTTGACGCACGCAGGCTTGCCCCCGCGCTCTTCCACCCATTTGCGAATCTGGTTGTGATCGGTCGTGGTACTGCTGTGCGATGCCATGACGTACCTCCTTTCCAGTGGGAGAAAGAATCTAGCGCCGGCTGATCGCGCACGGCATCGGGTCTAGGCTGATCTTGTTGTAAGACAACCCGGTTATCCGAACTGCTGCACAAACTTAACGCCTGGTCTTCAGTCGTAAAAATCAGGGGCGTCGCGCCCATGTTTACATCTCGAGACTTAAAGAAAGGCAGGTCACGATGGATTATCTGCATCGCATTTTCGGTATTTACGCCACGCGCCAGGAAGCCGAGCAGGTCAGGCAGCAGCTGTTCGATCGGGGCATCACGGCGGAGCAGTTCGAGATACTCGATGAGCCCGGCGACAAGGGGCACATCGCGCCCAATTCTGATGAGGTGCGCAATGAAACGCTTACGGGCGGCGCGGTCGGTACGGTCATCGGTGGCGCGGCGGGAGCACTCGGCGAAGCGGCATTGGCGGCGGCCAATGTGAGCCTGTTCCTCGCTAGTCCCGTGATCGGCACCCTGACCATGATAGGCTGGGGCGCAGCAGCAGGTGGCGTGCTGGGTGGCTTCATCGGCGCCGGTGCCAAGGGCAAGGAAAACTTCGCCGATCTCGTGCGGGATGCCGTCCATCATGGCTATACCGTGCTCATCGTCTATGCGCGCACCGAGGAGCAGACCACGCTGGCGCAATCGGTTATCGGTGAGTCAGTGCAGGAGCAAGCGCAGAGCGGCACGGCCGACTAGCATTTTGTTTCGCTGTGCATCGGCACAGCGGGTATCATGCGCCCCTCGACTTGAAACAGGTGATGACATGGGCGAATCCAAACGCCGCGGCTCGCGTGACGAACGCGTCGCAGCCGCGGTAGAGCAGCGCAAGCAAAAGCAGGGTGCGATCAAGCAGCAGCTGGGTATTCCCGAGGAGGCCGAGTTCTTCGGCTACGTGATCCACCACACGGAAAACGACGAATACGTGCAGGCGATCGAGGATACGCCGCAGGTGATCAAGCGTGCTTTCACCAAGCTGCCGGAAGAAGGCATGCGCTTTGCGAAATACCTGGAGGCCAATCAGTTCGTGCGGCCGGAGAAGGGCGAGCGCATCGTCGGCCTGTTCAAGCTGAACGATGCCTTCGTGACTTACGTCGTGGGGTGATTCGAGTTCGCTGCCCAGAAATGAAAAAAGCCGCATTCGCGGCTTTTTTTGCGCCCGCAATATTCGCTAGGCCGGGACCTTCTCGGCCGCGATAAAGCGGCGCAGCAGGTTTTCCATGATGTCGAACTCCTCGCGGGTGAATCCGCGCAGGTGCTGATTGAGGCTTTCCGCGATGAGGAACGGAATCTTTTGCGCGAGGCGGCGTCCTTCCTCGGTCAGCTCGAGATCGAACACGCGGCGGTCGTTGCTGTTGCGCTTGCGGGTCAACAGGCCCTTGCTTTCCAGGCGATCCAGCATGCGCGTCATGGTGCTGGTGTCCACGTTGTTGCAGCGCGCGAGTTCGGCGGCGGTCGAAGCCTTGCCGCTCGCGAGCAGCAGCAGGGGCGCCCATTGCATGGACGTGAGATCGTAGTCTACGACCTTGGCATCGACGGTGCGGTGGAAGGCTTGCATCGCATATTTGATGAGGGAAGCCACAGACTCGCCGCACACGTAGGTTTCGCCACTATAAAAATTTTCCTGCACTGCGGGATCAACTCCGGTTGTCATTGCGTTCATGATAGGTTTAGAATGTTGCATATGCAACTACTGCTATTGCAACTTTTATAGACGGCTGCAATCGAAAACAGTTCACAGTATATCAACTGCGTCGGGAACCCCATGATAAATATAGTAAGAATCGCCCTGCACAAGCCTTACACCTTCGTCGTAATGTCGGTGCTGCTGCTCATCATGGGCGTTCTTGCAGCGCTGCGTACGCCGGTCGATATCTTCCCTGAAATCCGCATCCCGGTGATCGCGGTTGCCTGGCAATACACCGGTCTGCCGCCGGACGACATGGCCGGGCGCATCACTACGCTGTATGAGCGCGTGCTGACCACGACCGTCAACGACATCGAACACATCGAAGCCAATTCCTATACCGGTTTCGCCATCGTCAAGATTTTCTTCCATCCGGGAGTCGATATCGCCACGGCCAATGCGCAGGTAACTGCTGTATCGCAGACCGTGACGCGGCAGATGCCGGTGGGTACCACGCCGCCTTTGATCATCAACTACAACGCGTCCACCGTGCCTATCCTGCAGGTGGCGCTGTCGGGCAAGGGCATGTCCGAGCAGGCGCTGGGCGATCTCGGCCTCAACGTGATTCGTACGCGTCTGGTGACCGTGCAGGGCGCCGCCATCCCGTACCCATTCGGCGGCAAGCAGCGCCAGGTGCAGATCGACCTCGATCCCAAGGCCTTGCAGTCGCGTGGACTCTCCGCGCAGGACGTCGCCAACGCTCTCGCAGCGCAGAACCTCATTCTGCCGGTGGGTACGCAGAAGATCGGCAGCCACGAATACACGATCCGGCTTAACAATGCGCCTTCCGCGATCGAGGAGCTCAACAACCTGCCGGTGAAGGCGGTCAACGGCGCGATGGTCTACATTCGCGACGTGGCGCATGTGCGCGACGGCAATCCGCCGCAGACCAATGTCGTGCACGTGGACGGCGACCGTTCGGTGCTGATGTCGGTGCTCAAGAACGGCGCGACATCGACGCTGGATATCGTGTCGGGCGTCAAGGCCAAGCTCGAGGAAATCAAGCCGACGCTGCCCGAGGCACTCACCGTCAAGCCGATCAACGATCAGTCGCTGTTCGTGCGTGCGGCGATCAAGGGGGTGGCGTTCGAAGGCGTGATCGCGGCGGCTCTGACCAGCCTCATGATCCTGCTGTTCCTCGGCAGCTGGCGCTCGACCGTGATCATCGCGATCTCGATTCCGCTTTCCATCCTGGGCGCGATCGCCGCGCTCGCGGCCATGGGCGAGACGCTCAACATCATGACGCTGGGCGGGCTCGCGCTCGCCGTGGGTATTCTCGTCGACGATGCGACCGTGACCATCGAGAACATCAACTGGCACCTGGAGCAGGGCAAGGATGTGGAAACGGCGATCCTCGACGGCGCGGCGCAGATCGTCACGCCGGCCTTCGTGTCGCTGCTGTGTATCTGTATCGTATTCGTGCCGATGTTCTTCCTCGAAGGCATCGCGCGCTTCCTGTTCGTGCCGATGGCGCTTGCGGTGATGTTCGCGATGATCAGCTCCTTCATCCTGTCGCGCACGCTGGTGCCGACCATGGCGAAATACCTGCTCAAGCCGCATGGCGCACATACCGACCTGCACGGCAACAGCATTTCGCTGCCGCCTTCGCGTAATCCGCTGGTGCGCTTTCAGCGCGGTTTCGAGGATAGATTCGAGCGTTTCCGCGAAGGCTACCGCGACATTCTCGAACTCGCGCTCTCCAATCGCCGCAAGTTCGTGGTCGGCTTCATGGCCCTGGTGCTGCTGTCCTCGGCGCTGATCCCATTCCTCGGCCGGAATTTCTTCCCTTCCGTGGATAGCGGCCAGATTCTCATGCACGTGCGCGTGCCGGTCGGTACCCGCGTGGAGGAAACCGCTGCGCGCTTTGCGACGATCCAGGAAGCGATCAAGCGCATCATCCCACCGGGCGAGATCGAGTCCATCGTGGACAACATCGGCATGCCGATCAGTTCGATCAACCTGACCTACAACAACACCGGCGTGATCGGCTCGCAGGACGGCGACATTTCCATCGCGCTCAAGGAAGGGCACGCGCCCACTGCGGATTACGTGAGCCAGTTGCGCGAGCAGTTGCCGCATCTGTTCCCCGGTACTACGTTCTCCTTCCCGCCGGCGGACATCGTGAGCCAGATCCTCAATTTCGGTTCGCCCGCGCCTATCGATATCCAGATTCGCGGCGGCAAGATGGATGACGGCTTCAATTACGCCAACAGTCTGCTGGAAAAAATCCGTCAGGTGCCGGGCATCGCCGACGTCCGCATCCAGCAGGCGCGTACCGTGCCGCGTTTCGATATCAATATCGACCGCACCCGGGCACAGGAACTGGGCCTGACTGCACGCGACGTGACCAATAGCCTCGTGGTGAATCTCGCTGGCAGTTCGCAGATTGCGCCAACCTTCTGGCTCAACCCGGACAACGGCGTGTCGTACCCCATCGTGATGCAGACGCCGCAGTATCGCCTGGACAACCTCACGGAACTGGCCGGCCTGCCCATCGGCGGCAACAACACGGGCGTGGCCCCACAGACGCTGGGCGCACTCGCGACCTTCGAGCGCGGCATGGCGAATGCCGTGGTAAGCCAGTACGACATCCAGTCCATGGTGCAGATTCACGCCAGCACGCAAGGGCGCGATCTCGGCGCGGTATCGGCGGATATCCGCAAGATTCTCGACGAGACCGCCGGCCAGGTGCCCAAGGGCGCCAAGGTGGAAATGCTGGGTCAGGTGAAGACCATGAACGATTCGTTCTCGGGCCTGCTGTTCGGTCTCATCGGCGCCATCGTGCTGATCTACCTGCTCATCGTGGTCAACTTCCAGTCATGGAGCGATCCGTTCGTGATCATCATGGCTCTGCCGGCGGCGCTGGCGGGCATCGTATGGATGCTGTTCGCGACCTTCACGCCGCTGTCCGTGCCGGCGCTCACCGGGGCTATCATGTGTATGGGCGTCGCCACCGCCAACAGCGTGCTGGTGATCAGTTTCGCCCGCGAGCGTCTCGAAGCGCTGGGCAACGCGACGCAGGCCGCGATCGAGGCCGGTTTCGTGCGCTTCCGTCCGGTGCTCATGACTGCGCTCGCGATGATCATCGGCATGGCGCCGATGGCGTTGGGCCTGGGCGAGGGCGGCGAGCAGAACGCGCCGCTCGGCCGCGCCGTGATCGGCGGCCTGATTTTCGCGACCATCGCGACCCTGTTGTTCGTGCCGGTGGTGTTCAGCATCGTCCACCGCAATTACCGTAAACCTGTTGCAGAACCTACGCTTAACGGAGAACCAAATGCCATCTGATCGTCCGCAATCCCAATCCCGCCACGCCTTGCGCATCGGCGGCCTCGTTGCCCTCGCGGTAGCGGGCGTGGTCGTGGTCACCGGCATCGCGACACGCGCCAATAGCAACCAGAAGCTGGAAAAGTGGACGCTGGAACAATCGGTGCCCAGCGTCAGCGTGATCGTGCCGGGCGCGAGCGGCGAGGTATCCAGCATTGCCTTGCCGGCGCGTTTCGAGGCTTATGCCAAGGCGCCGATCTATGCGCGCACCAACGGCTACCTCAAGAAGTGGTACGTCGATATTGGCATGCGGGTGAAGTCCGGGCAGGTTCTGGCAGATGTCGAGACGCCGGATCTCGACCAGAAGCTGTTGCAGGCACGCGCCGATCTCGCGACCGCCAAGGCCAACGAGGCGCTCGCCAAGACGACCGCCGAACGCTGGGTGGGGCTGCTCGATTCGGGCGCCGTGTCGCCGCAGGAAGTGGACGAGAAGAAGGGCGATTACGAGGCCAAGCAGGCCATGACCAAGGCGGCGCAAGCCAATGTGGATCGTCTCGTGGCCACGCGCGGTTTCGCGCATATCGTCGCGCCGTTCGACGGCACAGTGACTGCGCGCAACACCGACGTCGGTGCGCTTATTACCGAAGGCGGCAGCAACGGTCCGGCGCTTTTCGAAGTATCGGATACGCGCAAGCTGCGCCTGTTCGTCAACGTGCCGCAAAACTATGTCGGCAGCATCAAGCCGGGCACCACGGCCAATATCACTGTGCCGGAACGTCCGGACAAGACCTACACCGCGACAGTAGAATCCGCTTCGCAGGCGGTGGATGCCGCTTCGGGTGCGATGCTGGTACAGCTGTTCGTGGATAACCGCGACAACCAGTTGCTGCCCGGCGGTTACGCCAACGTGAATCTCAAGTTGCCGAACACGGTGGCCGCACTCAGCATTCCTTCCAGCGCGCTGATTTTCGACAAGTCCGGCCTGCAGGTGGCGATTGTGGCGGATGATGGCAAGACGCGCCTCAAGCAGGTAACGCTGGCGCGCGACATGGGCAAGACGGTGGAAGTCAGCGCCGGGCTGGCGCCGACGGATCGCGTGATCGAGAATCCGCCCGACGGTATCGCCGAGGGGCAGGCTGTACGCGTTTCTTCAAATGAAAAGGAGAGCGCCCAGCCCCGCAAGGGAAGCTGAGCGCCGCTTGAGCATCCTCACTCCACCATCACGGTGAGCGTGAGGATGTTTTTTCCTGCTTCGCGCAGGTAGTCGCAATGATCCATGTACTCCCGGATGAGGTCGACGCCGAGGCCGCCGATTTCAGCCTCTTCAAGACTCGCCGGCATGGCGTGTTTCGACCTCTCCAGCGGGTTGTAGGGCAGGCCGTCGTCCTTGATTTCCAGGCTGAGGCGTTCTGCGTTGCGCACAATGCGCAGCGAGATTTCGTGTTCGCCCGCATCGGGATAGGCATACCCGATGACATTGCTGACCGCTTCGTTGGCGCAAAGGTCGAAGCGGAACATGATCTGGTCGTTCATGCCCATCTCTTCGAGTACGGATTGCAGCCATTCGCTCATCTTGCGCAGGGCGGCGATTTGATTGGGAATGACCAGGCTGTATTCGGATGCGGTATTCAATGTGTCATCTCCATACTGGTGCTTCCCGCCTCGTTCAGGGCATTACGGCCGTTTTTGCCTGCTCCAGATCGCTGTAGATCGGAATCAACTGATCGATGCCCGAGGTGACGAGCACGTTCTTCACGTTCGGCTCCGGGTTGAGGATCACGAATTTGCCCTGGCGCTTGGTGACGGATTTGGCATTCATCAGCAGCGCGCGGATGCCGATCGAGGACATGTAAGGCACTGCGGACATGTCGACGATGATGGCCTGGCGCGGCGAAGCGGTCATGCCGGCGAATTTTGTTTCGATGCTTCCCACGCCCTCGATATCCATGCGGCCTTCGAGATTGATCTTGTAGATCTCGTTGCTCAGATGTTCGTCGGTGATATTCATGTTTACCCCTTTGGTTTCAAGTTTAAGAAAACAACAAAAATTCTTATGCGCTGCGCAACCCTGCGCCGCGCCATCGCACCACCATCATCGTCAGATCGTCGGACGGCTCCGCGCCGGCCACGAACCGCTCGATATTGCTGAATGCCGTATCGAGTAGCGTTTCCGCGGTCATGCTGTCCGTCGTTTGCGACAAGCCTTCGCTCAGGCGCGGTTTTCCGTACTCTTCGCCGGCTCCATTGAAGGCTTCCGTCGCACCGTCGCTGAAAATGCACAGGAACTCCTGGCTGGAAAGCTGATACCGCTGCGTCTTGTATTCGAAGTCCTCGACGATACTCACTGGCGGCCCGCCGACGCCATCCAGCTCGCGCGGATGGCATCCCTCGGCGAGTATCAGCGGTTTTTCGTGGCCGGCATTGCAATAGATCAACTCGCCATTACGTAAATCGAGCAGGCCGACGAAGGCTGTCACGAACAGCATTTCCGGGTTGTCGCGAGAAATTTCCAGATTGGCTTGCCGCATGAGCTTGCCCAGATTCATGTAGTGCGTGTCGTCGCGCAACGCCACGCTTTTCCAGAGCGTCTTGCTGATGACCATGAACAGGCTGGCGGGGACGCCCTTGCCGCACACGTCGCCGACGCTGAAGAACATGCGGTGCTCGTCGAGCATGAAACAGTCGTAGAGATCGCCCCCGACCATCTTGGCCGGCTGCATGCGCGCGGCAATATCGATGCGGGGCTCATCGGCGAACGCTTGTGCTGCATTGGGCACGATGCCCATCTGGAAGCGCATAGCGGCTTCCATTTCACCGCGCGTCTTGGCCGCCTGCTCGCGCTGGGCACGGAGATCCGCTTCGAGCGTCTGCAACTGCACTTCTTCACGTATGAGCGAGTCGGCCAGCATGGCGCCGAACATGAATACGAATAGCGTCATGGGCGAGGCGACATCGATCAGCAGGTGATGCTGGCTGTAAGCGTAGAAGCCTCCGCCGAGCAGAAGTGCGATGACGACTACCAGCCCGAGCACGCGGTAGCGGGTACCCATATGCGGGAAGGCGATGATGACCAGCAACCCGAGCAGCAGCATGACGACACCTTCTGCCCAGAGCGCCCAGTGCGGGCGAAGCAGGGTGGTGCCGTCGAAAATCGATTCCAGGATTTGCGCATGCACTTCGACGCCGGGAACGCGCTCTCCCAGTGCGGTGCTGGGAAAATCCACCAGCCCCAGCCCGGAAAACCCGATCAGGACCAGCTTCTGCTTCAGCATTTCAGGATCGAGGCTGCCATCGAGCAGATGCGTGGCGGAGATGAAGCGGGCAGGATCATGAGGGCTGTAGTGAACCCAGAGCGAGCCATCCTCTTGTGTGGGGATCATGAGATCGGGCAGGCCCGCTGCGCTCACGCCTCTGGGCGAGCCACGCACGGTAAAGCTCTGGCTGCCGCTCGCGACGCGCAGCATTTCCAGCGAAAGCGAGGGCAGCATGGTGTCCGACACCATGGCGACCAAGGGGACACGGCGCACGATGCCGCGCTCGATATCGGTACTCAGGATCGCATGTCCGCGCGCGGCCTGTTCCAGCTCCGCAACATTGGTCAGCGCACTATTGAAGCGTCGCAGGCTGGGACTGGGGTCATCGCCCTGGATGCGCACGGGCGCCGCATGCAGGGTTTTCATGTCCGCCATGTCGATGCCAGCCATGCCCAACACGGAATTGCCGCGCTGCAACGCAGTCGCCAGCATACGGTCGTTGCTCGGCAACGCACAGATTTGCCGAATCAATTTGGCGTCGATGTCGGGAATGTACTGCGTAGCCTCGCAAGGAGAGCTGCGGTCGGGCTCGGGCATGAGGATATCGAAGGCGACTGCTGCCGGCTCCATTTCCCACAACTTATCCAGCATTTGCGCCAGAAGGCTGCGCGGCCAGGGCCATTGGCCGAAACGCTGCAGACTTTCTTCGTCGATGTCGATGATGAGAACGGGCGCGGAGATGCGTTCGCGGGGTTGAACGACCTGATACAGGTCGAAGGAGTAGGCCCTGAGAACATCCTGATAAGGCAGGCCATGAAAGAAGTGCAGGCCAATCAGCAAAAGGAGACCTGCGGGAGCGGGCCATCCACTCAGATAGGGGGAAATTTTCCTTAACCAGCTTAGGCCTATTTTCATGAAATATTCTAGGCCGTGAATTGTTGCAACAGTGTTACACGATGGCGACGCCCCCTGGAAGGAGACTCTGCAAAACAAGGATTCACGCGATAACCCCTTGTATATCTTTCGATCATTTCAATGCACCGGATTGGTGCCCGCGCTGCGTTAAAAGGCAGTTCTGTGACAAAAGACTTGGTCTTGATTTTCAGAATAGTCCTATATTTTATAAGGTTAGTCTTGATTATTTAGTGGCACACGGATTGCTTGCAAATTTTATGCCTTCATCAAAGGGGATGCGAGGCACGATGCTGGGAATTCCAGTTAATCGTCTTCAGGGAGTGGAGATGATGGAAAAGCACAGGCTACAAGAGTTGATCGAGGAACTGCACCGCAAACATGCAGGCAATGACAACGGGGAGGTGGCAACCTACATTCCGGAGCTGGGCAAAGCCGATCCGGATGATTTCGGAATTTGCGTAGTCACGACCGACGGCCGGGTATTCGATATCGGTAATTCGGATCGTCTTTTCACCATCCAGTCCATTTCCAAGCCATTTACATACGGCATGGCGCTCGAAGCATACGGCGACGCTAAAGTGGCTACCCACGTCGGCGTCGAACCCAGCGGCGATGCCTTCAATTCCATCGAACTCGAATCAGGTACAAATCGCCCTTACAATCCGATGATCAATGCCGGCGCGATCACGGTCTCGGCCTTGCTATACCAGCATTATGGCGAGCTTGCCTTCGAGCAAATGCTGGCGCGCTTTAGCGCTGCCGCAGGCCGGGAGCTGACGATGGATGAAGCGGTTTACCGGTCCGAATCGCGCACTGGGCATCGCAATCGTGCCATCGCCCATCTACTGCTCAATTTCGGAATGATCCCGGAAAACGTCGAGCCCGCGCTCGATCTCTATTTCCGCCAATGCTCCATCCTCGTCAACAGTCGCGATCTCGCCATGATGGGAGCAACTTTGGCGAATCTCGGAAAAAACCCTCTGACCGGCGAAGAGGTGTTCGATATCGAGTGTGTGAAAAACATGCTGTCTATCATGTTTACCTGCGGCATGTATGACTATTCCGGTCAATGGGCGTATCGTGTGGGTGTTCCTGCCAAGAGCGGCGTTGCCGGAGGCGTGATGGCCGTTGTCAATCGACAGATCGGAATCGCGAGTTATTCGCCCCGGCTCGACAAGCGCGGGAACAGTTGCCGCGGTATCAATGTGTGTATCGACCTTGCCAATGATCTGGGTTTGCATGCCTTCGATTGCATGAACATCGGATCGAGCTATCTGAAGGCGATGCTGGTTTGATTTTCATCAAGTTGACGCGAAAGTGTCACGAATCTTGATGAATATTAAATTTTAATGATAGATATCAAGAATAATCAGCTTCATTCTAAGCCGTCGATAAGAAGTCTCACATTTAACAGGGGGTTGGATCATGCGCCATCCAAAATTGCAGTCAGCATTCCTGCTGATATTGTTATCGCTTTCATTCACCAGCTTTGCCGACGGCATTGGCAAGATCAAGACGCTGAGCGGGCAGGTCTCCATCGAGCGCGAGGGCAAGCTGATTACGCCCAAAGCCGGCGATACCCTGTATCAGACCGACAAGATTCTCACTGGCAAGGATGGCACGGTCGGCATGTTGTTTGACGACGATTCGCGCATTTCGGCCGGTCCTAACTCGGTTCTGGCTCTCGACAAGTTCGCCTTCGATCCCAAGACCAGCGACGGCAACTTCGATGTTTCGATGAAGAAGGGCACGCTGTCGGTAATTTCCGGCAAGCTGACCGCCAAGACGCCGGGTGCGCTCAAGGTCAAAACCCCAGCCGCGATCCTTGCTGTACGCGGTACCGAATTTGCCCTCAAGGTGGACGAGCCCGAAGCCACAGAACAGGTCAAGCCATGAGGCGTGCAGTTCTCTGTGCTGCTATGGTCATGAGCCTCAGCGGCTGCATGGGTTATCATGGATTCGTGAATTCCTTTGCGCCGGAAAAGCAGCCGTCGCAGGCATTGCTGCCTGTCTATGCTGCCCCGGACAGGGCGGGGGCGAAATCGCCATTCTGCGAGGAACCGCCCAAGCCGGCGGCCAAGGTGACCGAGGTCTACATGGTCATGCCGGAAGAAGGCGGCAAGGTCGGTACCGTGGACGTGATTCTCGGCGAGGGCAAGAGCGCGGTGCTGCACGGACCCTACAGCGCAATGTCGCTGGCGGGCGAAGAGCAGAAGGCTTTCGTCGGCAACGAGGCGCAGATGCGCGAGATGTTCGGCAGCGCCCTCGGCGCATTGCCCAAGGCGCCGGTCGCCGCCACGCTGTACTTCCTGCTCGGCAAGGACGAGCTGACGACGGAATCCAGGGCAGAGGCGGAAAACATCTATCGCAGTTTCCTTGAGCGCCAGGCGCCTGAAATCCTGATCGTCGGGCATACCGATACGCTAGGTTCGAAGAAGCACAATCTCAAGCTGTCGCTGAAACGAGCGGAAAAGGTGCGGCAAAGTCTGATCGGGCTGGGCGTGCCCGCCGAAAGCATTCGTATCGTCGGCAAGGGCGAGGAAGAATTGCTGGTCAGGACGCCGGACAACACCAAGGAGCCGAAGAACCGGCGCGTCGATATCAACGTGCGGTAACGGAAAAAGACATGAAAAAAATACTATGGGGAGTACTGGCGGCCATGGCTTGCCAGCCAGCGATGGCGGAATCGCTCAAGGATGCGGTCGAAAAGACCATCAGCACCAGTCCTGACGTTCTGGTCGATGTGAACCGGCGGCTGTCGGCGGAAAAAACCGTGGATCAGGCCAAGGGCGGCTACTATCCCAAGGTCGATCTGGGAGTGGGCATCGGCCGGGAGTGGAGCGAGAACATTTCCACGCGCCCCGGCAGCGATCATCTCACGCGACGCGAAGCGGGACTGACGTTGTCGCAGATGTTGTACGACGGCTATGCCACCAAGAATTCCGTGGAGCGTGCTGAAGCACGCGTCGCTGCCGCCGCGAGCCAGGTGGGCGACACTTCCGAGACCATTGGTTTGCGCGTGGTCGAAGTCTATCTGGACGTGCTGCGCTATCAGGAGCTGCTGGCGTTGACGCAGGACAATCTCACGGCCCACGAGAAGACCTACGAGCAAATCCGGCTGCGCAGCGATACGGGCGTTGGCCGCCGTGCCGATATGGAACAGGCTCAGGCCCGTCTCTCGCTGGCGCAAGCCAACCTTGCTTCGGCGGAGGCTAATCTGCGTGAGGCGAAAATCAACTTCGAGCGCGTCACGGGGTACAAGCCCGCTGCACTAGATCGGGCAGGAGAGGTGTCATGCGATCTGTTCGAGATGAACGCTGACAATGCCGTCTCCGCGGCATTCGCCGGTCATCCTTCCCTCAAGGTGGCAATCGCCAATTACGAAGCGGCCCTGGCACAGGAGCGGCAGGCCAATGCACCGTTCCGTCCCCGGGTCGATCTTGAGCTGGGAACCAGCGCCAACGACAACCTGGATGGCGTCGATTACAAGAACAACGACGCCTACGCGATGGCACGCCTGCGGTACAACCTCTATCGCGGCGGCTCCGACGAGGCGCGCGTGCGCGAAACCCGGCATCTCAATAACGAGGCGCTGGCCGTAGTCGACAAGACCAAACGTGAAATCGAAGAAACGACCCGTCTGGCCTGGAATTCACTGGAAACGGCGAAGGAGCGCATTCCGCGCCTCAAGGCCCATGCCGATGCCACCGCGCTGACACGGGAGGCCTATGCCAAGCAGTTCAGCATCGGCCAGCGCACGCTGCTCGATTTGCTGGACTCGGAAAACGAGCTGTACACGGCACGTTCGAGCTACATCGACGGCGTGTACCAGCAGCGTTTTGCGCAATACCGTCTCATGGCGAGCGCCGGGCGCCTGCTGGAAACACTGGGTGTTCCGCCGCGCCCGGAGGCGAGTCTGGAAGGCAATACGACGATCAGGACGGCGCAGTAAGAAAGGCGCTCGGCAGCGTCGAGCCGGGTTCAGCTAGCTCACCGGGACTTCGCGCAGCGACAGCTCCCGTGACGGCATGCCGATATGGAAGCCCTGCACATAGTTGATGCCCATATCGACCAGCGCGTCGAAAATGGCCTGGTTCTCGACGAATTCGGCCACGGTAAGGATGCCCAGGTCCTGGCACAGGTTGGAAAGATTCTGCACCAGCGCGAAATCGATCTTGGAGTTGAGAATATTGCGCACGAAGGCGCCGTCGATCTTTACGTATTCGAAGTGCAGCTCGCGCAGGTAGTGGAAAGAGTTGTAGCCACTGCCGAAATCGTCCAGCGCGAAAGCGAAGCCTTTCTTGCGCAGCGCGGTCAGGAATCGGCGCATGTTGGTCATGTCGCCAATGGCGTCGCGTTCGAGAATCTCGAATACGATGCAATGAGGCGGTACCTTGAGTTGTGCGCAGAGCTCTTCCGCATAGCCGAGAATGCCGCGTCCCTGAATCTCCTGTGCGGAGAGATTGATGAACAGCCGGGTCTGGGCCTGTCCGGCCTCGGTAGCCGCTGCCTTGTCCTTCAGCGCTCGCTCCAGGATGGCCCGGTCCAGTTCTCTTCCCAGCCCGTATTTCTCGATCGTTTCGATGAATACCCCGGCAGATACGGTTTCGCCGTTCGGTTCGATCATCCGCGCCAGCGTTTCGTGGGCGAACACCTGTCGGGTCCTGCAATCGAGGATCGCATGGTAGTAGGGCCGGATGTTGCCGTCGCGTAGCGCGTTGCGCAGTTTTTCCGCGTAATCGCGCGTGTTGCGGTTGGCGGCGACCTGTTCATTGCCCAGGGTTTCCAGCGAGCAGGCACCGTCTTTCCCCAGCTCCTTGGCGCGATACATCGCGAGGTCCACGCCGGCCATGAGATCGGTAACGTTCTGCGCGTCGTGCGGGAAGGTGACGATGCCGATGGAAACCGTGAGGTGGAAAGCCTTGCCGTCCGGCGAGCTGAAAATGCGTTCGCGCAATGCCCGCCCGATGTTCTCCGCGACCGTGGCGCCGCCTTCGCGCCCGGTTTCCGTGAGGATCACCGCAAACTCGTCGCCGCCGATGCGGCTGGCGATGTCGCCTTTGCGGATATGTTCGCGCAGCACTTCGCCCACGCCGACCAGAGCATCGTCTCCGGTCGGGTGTCCCCAGGTGTCGTTGATATCCTTGAAATTATCGAGGTCGAGCAGCAGCACGGAAAATTCGTGATGGTGCCGGTCGGAGCGGCCGATTTCGTAATCGAGCATGGCGCTGAACTGACGGCGGTTGTAGAGGCCGGTCAGCGGATCGTGCATGGAGTAGTACTCCAGTTCGGTCAACGTGCGCGACAGCACCTTGCTGGAGCCGACTACCATCACCATCACCGCGAGGATGGAGCGGATGATGCTTTCTTCCTGCACGCTCAGCTTGTTCACCGAGGCATAGGCTACGCCCAGCACGCCGGCAAGCTTGGGCGTATGGTCCGGCACCGCGACCGTGATCATACGGATATCCTCGACGCGCTCGATCACTTCATCGCGCTTGACGACGAATTCCTCCATATCCATCGGCGCATCGGCCGGCAGGTTGAGGTTGGCGATCATCTGCTGTGCGAGCATGTAGCGCGCTTTTTCCTTGGCCTCCGCGGAATAGTTGCCTAGGTAGTAGAGAAACAGCGACAGCCCATGTTCCTCAGCAAACGCGATGTAGAAGAAATTGAATGGGAAGATCGCATGGAAATCCAGCAGGATATCCTGAACGAAATCCTTCCATTGCGTGACGTTCTCATGCGACAGGATGATCTGCTCCAGCACCAGGCTCTGGCGCTCCAGCAGGTCTTTTTCGATAAGGCTCGTGGACAGATCGGACAGCGTGGTATTGAACTCGCCCATGAGCGCCTGGACATAGTCGCCGTTGCGGTGCCATTGGCGATTGCGCTCGGCGAATAGCAGTTCCAGACACTGGTCGAGCCGCTGGCAGGCTTCTGCCGATTCCTGCATGGTCGTGGAAAGCGCAGCCGGATCGCCGTTCTCGATGGCCTGTTTCAGTTCCTGCCTGATCTCGCCATGCGTGGTGCTGATGAGTTCGGCCAGATTGCTGCCGAAAATCTTGGTGCGCGTCTGACTTTCCATGAGAGCTGCCAGACGGTCGATAACCCGCTGGCGGACCTCTTCCAGCGGCGGGGCCGTGCGTTGCTCGCTCACAGGAACTGCTCCGGGAAACGCCCGTGGCTTTGCATGAGGTCGATGCCGCATTCCAGGTTTCGCAGCCATTCCAGCAGGTCGGGGACTGCGGCGCCACGGTAGATAGGCCCATGTTGCGGGGCGATCATGTCGATCTCCAGCCCGGCAATGGTTTCGAGCCAGCACTGGATGGCCTTGTTGGAGCACATGTAGCGTCGGTGGAAGCCCTGAATGTACGAGATATGTGCGCTAAAGTCGTCGACGAAGGGCTCGTCGTTATCCATCGGCATCATCGCCGCGCCGATGTCGCCGGAGAACAGGATTTTGGATACCGGGTCGTAGGCGTTGATCTGGCCTTCGGAGTGCAGGAAATGCGCCGGCACGATTTCCAGATGAAAGTCCGGCTCCACCTGCAGCGGTATTCCGGCATCGGGAACGCCGACGAAACGCGTCATGTCGCGCAGGCCGTAGTGGGGGAGAAAACGCATCCAGATGCGGGAAACGTAGATCGGGCAGGACGTCATTTCGAGCCAGGTGACAAGACCGCCGACGATGTCCGGGTCCTGGTGGGAAAGCAGGATGCCCTTGATCTGCCTGGGCGAGAGATAATGCAGCATCTCGGCCAGTACACGAGGCATCACGCCGAAGCCGCCGGGGTCGAGCAGGAAGCCGTCGTCGTTATCAACGATCAGATACTGGTTGGAGCGTACCCCGTCTTCTTCGCCGGGTTCGCTTTCGTTCAACAATACAAACTTGTGCCTTCCATTATCGAACAGCTTGACGTTCCGCATGTCACACCCAGAGGTTATTAAGATATTTTTGTCATGATATCTTAACTTTTTGGAGCGACCTACCTGTACTTAGGTATGAGTGAACGAACGAAGCACTCAGGTATATTGGCTAGGCAAAGTCAGCAGCAGGGAGTATTTTTCGCGGTCGATTTCTCCGCGTGTCCGGATCCCCAGCTTGCGCAATACGGGCAAGGGCGGGCACCAGCCCTGTACGCCGTGCAGGAACAGAAAGGGCAGAACGACGGCAGGCAAGGCCAGCCATTTTGGATTGCGCGTCATGCCCAGAACCAGTCCGGCGAAAGCGAGCAGGGAAGCATTGACCTCCAGGATGCGCTCGACATCCCATTCGCGGTCGAGCGCCTCGATACGACGCTCGATGCGCTCAGCATCCAGTCCGATGAATCGACTGATATTGAGATCGGTTGAGTTATCTATGGCCCGATTTGCTGCGATCGAAGTAGAGTGCCGCACGCGATCGCCGCTGTCGGAAGTCGGGTCTTCGGCTTCGAAGGTCATGCTGGCCTCACTGCAGCGGCTGCTCTGCCATCTGCCCACAGCATTCCGCGGTGCGGCGGTTGGCTTCGGCGCACTCCAGCAAGAGGTCGCGCTCCATGCCGGAACCCTGCACTATGGAGACCGTCTTGTCGCATTCCGTCGCACAGGCCGCGCAGATTTCGGCGCATAGCGCGCAGGCTTGGAAATGGAAAGGCGTTTCGCGCAACATGAACTTTGCATCGAGAAAACATATCTCAGCGCAATCCCGGCAGAGCTTGATGCATGGGCTCAGCGCTGTATTGCCGAGCATGCAGCATATCCTGGCGCATTTTTCGCTGAGACGCGCGCTTTCCATGCAGCGCGCAATACAGTCGTCCAGCATTTTCTGCTGTTCCGGGGTCTGGGCAATGGAAGGATTATCGTCCATCGCATTCTCCTATACAGTGTCGTCTTGAACAGAATATGCAGGTTACTTCCGCCGCTCCTGACGATATGTAGGACATGGGATGAAACGCTGTCAGAGATAATATCTAATTAAATGAAGAGCTTGAAGTTGCTCTCCCCGGCCGTTTCCGGGATGAGGGTTTGAAATGGTCGTATCGGTACAACATTCCGCAGCCCTGCCGGACGTCGAATCCGGCAATCTTCAGCCGTGGCTGGAATCCTTGGCGACGCAGTATGCCGCCGAGGAAATCGATGCTATCCGCGCCGCTTGCGAACTGGTTGCCCCGTTGTACGATGGTCGCGCCGAATTGACCGGCACCCCGTTGATACAGCATGCGCTCGGAGCGGCGGCCATCCTCGCCGGCCTCAACATGGATGCCGATACGCTCAAGGCGACTATCCTGCATGGCGTCCCGGATTACCTTGCCGATTGGCGTGAGGTAGTCGAGGGCAAATTCGGCAAGCCGGTGGCCGATCTCGTGGATGGCATCTCCCAGATGGAGCGTATCCAGGAGTTCAGCGAACTCGAGACCCTGCATGAGTCTTCCGGCAAGAGCGACCCGGCACAGCAGATCGAAAGCTTGCGCAAGATGCTGCTGGCGATGGCGGAGGATATCCGGGTAGTGCTCATCAAGCTGGCAGAGCGCACGCAGACCCTGCGTAATCTTTCCGGTGCAAGCGAGGAGCTGCAGCGGCAGATCGCGCGCGAAACCGAGGGCATATATGCGCCGCTCGCGAATCGCCTCGGCGTATGGCAGATCAAGTGGGAGATGGAAGATCTGGCGCTGCGCTACCAGGAACCCAGGCTCTACAAGGATATCGCCAAGCGCCTGGACGAACGCCGTGTCGACCGCGAACAGTACATCGTGGACGTCGTGCAGCAACTCAAGGACGAACTGGCGAAGTCTGGCATCAAGGGCGAGGTCAACGGCCGGCCCAAGCACATCTACAGCATCATCAACAAGATGCGCCGCAAGAACCTGGAGTTCAACCAGCTTTACGACGTACGCGGCGTGCGCATTCTCGTCGACGACATCAAGGATTGTTATGCCGTGCTGGGCCTCATCCACAGCCTGTGGCAGCCGATTCCGGGAGAGTTCGACGACTATATCGCGCGGCCCAAGAGCAACAATTACCGCTCGCTGCATACCGCCGTTACCGGCCCCAAGGGGCTTGCGCTGGAGGTGCAGATCCGCACGCACGAGATGCACCAGCATTCCGAGCTAGGCGTGGCGGCGCACTGGCGCTACAAGGAGGGAGGCAAGTCCGATAACGGTTTCGACGACAAGATCGCATGGCTGCGCCAACTGCTGGCGTGGAAGGACGAGGTGGCGGAGCAGGGCGATATGCTGGAGCAGTTCCGCAGCGAGCTGTTCCAGGACAAGGTGTTCGTGTTGACGCCGCTCGGCAAGGTGATCGACCTGCCCAAGGGGGCGACGCCGCTGGATTTCGCCTACATGCTGCATACCGATCTCGGCCACCGTACGCGGGGCGCCAAGGTGGACGGCAGCATCGTGCCGCTCACCTACCAGCTGCAGAACGGCCAGCGCGTCGAGATTTTAACGTCCAAGATCGGCGCGCCCAGCCGCGACTGGCTGCTGCCCAAGCTGGGCTATCTGCAAAGCCCGCGTGCCCGAGCCAAGGTACGTCACTGGTTCAAGCTGCAGAATTTCGACGAGGATGTGGCCCACGGCCGCAGCAAGCTGGAGCGCGAGCTGCATCGGCTGGGGGCGCACGACGTGAGCCACGAGAAGCTCGCGCAGAAGCTACATTTCAACAAGCTGGAAGACATGCTGGCTGCGCTCGGCCGTGGCGACGTGTCGGAACAGCATCTCGCGACCACGATCCAGGAAGAAATCGCGCCGCGGTCCGAGCCGCAGCGTTACCAGGAGCATGTGCGTACGCCGGTAGTGGGCGAGCCGGGCAAGGTGGTGGTGGAAGGGGTGCGCGGCCTGCTGATCAACTTTGCCAAATGCTGTGTCCCCGAACCGGGCGATAACATCGTGGCGTACATGACGCGCGACCGGGGTGTCACCATACACCGCGTCAAATGCAGCTTCGTGCAGCGACTTCCCGAGGAGCGCCGCGAACGCCTGCTCGCGGCGCAATGGGAGTCTGTCAAGAAGTAGCGGGCTCAGCTTTCGCCGAAAACGCGGTAGGTGTTGCGTCCGGCGGCCTTGGCTTCGTAGAGGGCGATATCCGCCTGCTTGGTCAGTTCTTTTAATGAGATGTCGGAGCCCGGCGGGAAGATTGCTATGCCCAGGCTGAGCTCGATACGCATGTTTATTTCGTAGATAGTCTCGGGCTGGCGGAAGCTTTCGAGTATGTTGTTCGCCACGATACGTGCATCCTGCGGGGCGCTGATCTCTTCCAGCACGATCACGAACTCGTCGCCGCCAACCCGGCTCAGGGTATCGACATTGCGCAAGCAGTCTTCCAGCTTTTCCGCGGCCATCTTGAGGTATTCATCGCCGAAATCGTGACCGTGGGTATCGTTGATACGCTTGAAGTGATCCAGATCGATGTAGACGATCGCCATGGAGCGATTGAACCGCCGCGCCTGCTCATAGGCTTGATGCATGCGGTCCTGCAACAGGCGGCGATTGGCGAGTCCGGTGAGACTGTCGTGCATTGCATGCATGGTCAGCCGCCCGCGCTCGCGAATCTGGTGGTAGGCCAGCCCGCCCAGCAGCAGGCTGATGATGAAGCCCATCCCCGCGATCACGAAAACCAGTTTGGATGCGTCTGCGCTGGTTTTGCGGATCGCCCACTCCCAGCTTCCGTTGGGAACCTGGCTCGTCATGCGGAAGGCGTTCGGATCGTCGAACAATGCAGCGTCGCCGTAAAAAGCGGGCGCCACGGGCTCGCCTTTGAGACGGATCGCGAAACTGTAGTCCGCCGTGGATACGCCCTGGAACGCCGCTTCGAGAAATTCATAAGTATTGATGACGGTGGAAAGAATGCCCCAATATTCGTCACCGATATAGATCGGATAGCGATAAATCATTCCCTTGCCGCCTTGCACCAGATCGAGCGGCCCAGCTAGCACGCCCTGTCGTGTCTCGACGGCCTGTTTGACCTGGGGCCACTGCGTCGGCAGATCGCGGAAATCGACGCCGACGATCTTTTCGTTGCTTTCCAGCGGGTAGACGTAAGTCATGCGATAGCCTTCGGCCACGCCTAAGTTACGCACGTGTTTGCTGCGCGCGTACAGGTCGGCGAGGATGGCTCGCAGTTTCTCCGGCTTGAGCTCCTTGTGATAGACGGTGATATAACTCGATACCCCGGCTGAAATGAACAGCAGCGAGTTGAGCTCGCGGTCGACGCGTGTGCGCAGCATATTGCCGTGATTGATTGCCTGCGTACGTTCGTTGGCGACCAGTTTCTGATACTCCGCCTGTGTCAGCAGGCCGAATACCGACATGAATATCAGGAAAACGGTGAGCGCGGCCCAGAGGGGCGAGATGTGGCTCCTGAATAAACTCCTAGGAGCAGGCACGTCATTGGCAAAGGAAAAAGGCATGAGGGCATTATAGGAGGGCGCTTACAAATCTGCACTTTCCATTGCGAAAATGCAGCGAAGGGCCAGGCTCGAAACATCCTGCAAGCGGGCAACGGTGGCCGCTAGCGCATGATCGCTGCGGCCTCCATCCGATCTGCCTGAATCAGGTCCTGTACCATGTGGGCGACCAGGTCGGGTTCGTCGATGTGGATATGATGGCCGCTATTCTTCGCGATGACGAAGGCGCTGAGGTGCGAGAGCTGGGCGAGTTCCGCCTGCTGTTCTTGCCAGGTTTTTTCCTTGACGTCGCCTTCCTCGCCCGCGGGCCACTCACGTTTGCCACGGCTGATGACGGCGAGAGGAATGTCGCCGAGAGGCTTGGCCTCCTGAAGCTCCTGCACGCTATTGCCCAGTGCGCGATATTCTCCGCGCGACGTGACGCTGGCCTTGGTGCGCAGCAGATTGTCCTCCATCGCCGGCTTGGCCTCCGCGGGGTAATTCTTTTCCTCGGGCTCCACATAGTGCGACACCATCAACTGGTTGGAGGTCGTGGCCGGGCCGGTGCCGAAAGCATTGCGGCGATAGGGCAGACTGTCCGGGTGCGAGGCATCGACCAGTACCAGTCCGGCGGCTTCTGCGGGATAGGTGCTGGCGTAAAGGCGCATGTTGATGCCGCCGAAGGAGTGTCCGACCAGCACGTAGGGCGGGGGAACCCCGGCTTTTTCAAGCAGGGAATGCAGTTCGGTGACGATGCGCTGGCTGTCGCGCGGGCGCGGACCGGGATCGCTCCAGCCATAGCCCGCGCGGTCATAGCTGCAGACGCGGGTATCGGTCTTGAGCAAGTTTTGCACTGCGGTCCAGTGAGTGGACCAGTCACCTAGGCCGGCATCCAGGATCACCACGGGGCTGCCCGTGCCTTCGCAATGGATATGCAGGCGGTAGCCGCCCATGTCGATGAGTTGTCCGGGTGGGGGAACGTCGTAGAAACTGAGATCGGCGTTGGCGCGGGGCACGAGCGCGGTCAGCAGGAGCAACAAGATGGACACGCCGGATTGATAGGCACGCATAAGATTCCCCAGGCAACACGCACTCGTATAAGTAAGAGCGACGGATGCGGCTATTGTTCCATCAGATGCATATGCTTGAAAGCTAATGACGCGAAAATCGATTTCTACGGCATGGCGTATGATGATGAGCCGATCTTAGCCTAAGATCATCCCTTGTCTGCCTCAGCCATTGCCGACAAAAAATACGAACCTTCGAGGGCGGTATATGAAATACGATCGCACAAAATTTCTACGGGGATTCGCCAGCCTGTTGGCCCTTTGCCTGTGGGCCTGTGTGGCGTTGGCCGAGGAGCGCACCTGGCTATGGAAGGTGGAAGCGGACGGCCAGCCGGCGAGCTATCTGTTCGGCACCATCCATATTGACGATCCGCGCGTGATGGATTTTTCCGAAGAACTGCGAGATGCGTTTCACGAAGCGCAGGTCTTCGCGATGGAGTCGGTGCCGCAGAATGACATGCGCCATGCGCTCATGCCGACCGGATCGCTCGCGGACAAGCTTAGCGAAGCCGAGCTCGACAAGGTGCGGCAGTTGGCCGACGAGCACTCCCTGGATACGGATGTCGCGCTGCGCATGAAGCCCTGGCTGCTGGCTTCGATTTTCTCGCTGCCGCAGGCGCGCTCGCCATTCACGCTGGACGTCGTGCTGTACGGCAAGGCGTTCAACGACCGCAAACGTATTATCGGCCTGGAAACGCCCGAGGCGCACTTCGATATCCTGGACGGGATATCGGAATCCGATCAGCTCACCCTGTTGCATAGCGTATTGGCCAAGACGCCGGAGCAGAAGCAAGAGGAGTATACGAAGATCGTCGATGCCTATCTCAACAAGGATTTCCCGGCGCTCATGGCCGAGGATCAGATGACCCTGGACGGACTGTCGCCCGAGGCCGGGAAGCGCCTCATGTATCTGCTGCTGGAAAAACGCAATAGGGAAATGGCGGAAGCGATGCGGCAGGAAATGAAAAAGGGGGCGGTTTTCGTTGCAGTGGGTGCTTCGCATTTGCCGGGCGAGCAGGGGATCATCGCGCTGCTGAGAAAATCCGGCTTGCGTGTGACAGGAATCCGGGAAACGCCGCTGCGCTAGTGGCAGCAGTATCGTCCAACTACACGCGCACCGTCCCCGCGGTGGCGAGCAGCGCTTCGAAGCGCTCTGCCGGCAAGGGCCGGGAGTAGTAATATCCCTGGCCGAAATCGCACCCTGCATCGCGCAGCAAGCGGTGTTCTTCTTCGGTTTCCACTCCCTCCGCGATCACTTTCATGCCCAGCTTGTGCGCCATGACGATGATGGCTTCGCATAGCGCCAGATTTTCTCCGCCGGGCTTCAGTCCCGCAGTGAACGACTTGTCTATCTTGATGAAATGAATGTGGAATTTCTTGATGTAGGACAATGAGGAATAGCCCGTCCCGAAGTCGTCGATGGCCATGCTGACACCGGCTTCATGGAAGTTGCGGAGCAGTGAAATTACGTTGTCGCTGGCATCCAGCAGTACGCCCTCGGTAATCTCGATTGCGAGAGCCTGGCCGGGAAGGCCCATGCCATCCAGATGACTGAGCCAGTCCAGGCGATTGTTCCGGTTCTGCTTGAGCTGAATCGGCGACTTGTTGATGCTGAGCTGGAAATCCGGAATCTTTTCACGCCATTGTCGGACCTGATGACTGGCTTTGAGAAAGACCTGGTTGCCGATCTCCATGATCAGCCCTTTTTCCTCGGCGATCGGGATGAATTCCGCCGGGCTGATGAGGCCCTTGTCGGGGTGATTCCAGCGGATCAGGGCTTCGGCCTTGGTGATTGCGCCGGATGCGAGCTCGACGATGGGCTGGTAATGCAGCTCGAACTGGTCCTGGGCGATGGCAGTGCGCAAGTCGGCCGTGATGTGCATGCGCTTCAGCGAGGCTTCCTGCATCGACTCGGTGAAGAAGTTGAAAGTATTGCCGCCCGCCGATTTCGCGGCATACATGGCCTGATCGGCATTCTTGAGCAGCACTTCCGCATCCGAGCCGTCTTCCGGTGCGATGGTGATACCGATGCTCGCGCTTACGTACAGCTCTTCGCCCGCGAGGGCAAACGGCTGCGACAACTGGTCCAGCACCGCCTGCGCCACGACTTCGACATCGGCGAGGCGGTTCTGATGGTTGAGGATGATCGTGAACTCGTCTCCGCCGAGGCGCGCAACGATATCGGAAGACCGGACGCAGGCTTCGAGCCGGGACGCAACGCTTTCGAGCAGCCGGTCGCCCATGTCGTGGCCCAGCGTGTCGTTGATTTCCTTGAAGCGGTCGAGATCGAGGTACATCAATGCGAGCGATTGTCTCGACCGTTTCGTGATCTGGATGTCCTGTTGCAGGCGATGCTGGAACAGCACGCGATTTGCGAGCCCGGTTACCTTGTCGTAGTGGGCAATGCGAAAAATCTCTTCCTCATGCCGCTTGCGCTCGCTGATGTCGGTATGCGTACCTATCATGCGCACCGGTTTTCCGTCGGGGTTCCGGCTAACGATCATGCCGCGGCTCAATATCCACTTCCACGAGCCATCCTTGCAGCGCATGCGGTATTCGGAAGAGTAGATGTCGGTCTGGCCCTGCAGATGCGCCGTCAACTCTTCGACGGCACGCGATACATCGTCCGGATGCATGAGCTTGCGGCCATCCGCCGCCGTGATGCCGACTTCGCTGCTCGCATAGCCGTATATCTTGAACCATTGCCCGGAACGGAACACCTCGTCGGTTTCGAGATTCCAGTCCCACACGCCTTCGCCCGCGCCGGTAAGGGCGAACTTCCAGCGCTCCTCGCTGATGCTGAGCGACTCTTCCAGTTTGCTTTGTTCCAGGAAGGTGCGGCGGATAAGCAGATACAACAGGCAGGCGGAGACCGCGATGAAGAGCAGGTAGCCAAGGTGGGGGTTGCTCAGACTGCTGTAGTCTTCATGCTTGGCAAAGACCGCGTACGTGGCAACGAGCCATGCCATGCCGAATGCTAGATAAATCAGGGAAACACGCGAAGCGAGGAGATGCAGTTTTCGGAATGTCCGAGGAGTTGGCATTGAACTGTCAGCCGGAATAACACACACCCGAGATTCTAGTGCGTCAGGCGCGCCGGGGGTAGAAAATCGGGAATCACATTGTGAAAAACTGGCCGGAGCGGCTTGTCACTCGTGTGAGGGCGCCGGCCACTTCCCGGCAGAAAGGTGTCCAGTCCATTTCGCCGACCAGTTTCTGGTTGATTTCCAGCTCGATCCCCGCGTAGACGTCTTCCGCATGCCGCGTGCGCAGGAATGCGGTCAGTCCATCCGACGTCCCGCGATAAGGGTAATTACGCCGTACGCGCCTGTCCGGCAAGGCTTGCTGCAGCTCTTCCAGCCAGGCATCGCAGATCGAGCGTTCCGGCATGCGATCGGGGTCATAGAGCAATCCGATTTCCGTTTCGCGCACCTTGTCATCCAGCACGGGCGTGAAGCTGTGCGAGGAAATGTGCAGCACACGGCTACCTTCTCTGATGGCGGTCGCCACAGCATTCTCTACTTCGTCCCGGTAGGGGCGATAGTGTTTCTCGAGTATCTCGTTCCGGACATTTGCCGGCAGCTTGCGCGTGATCTCGGAAAACAGGGTGGGCGTGTCGGGAGAGCGATTGAGATCGACCAGCAGGCGCGTGGTTTCGGAGGCATGGAGCGGTACATGCAGCATACGCGACAGGTGGCGTGCCATGTAGAGCGCTCCCGCGTCGCAGCCGCGATGGCTATCGAGCAGCGCCGCGTGCTTTGCAAACAGCAGCGCGTATTCCGGCGGCACACGATTGCCGCCATGCTCGCAGCTGATGACAACGGCGAGAGGATGCGATTCAGGCATGGAACATTTCTCCTTCCGCGAGACAGTCGCACAGCCGGCGATACACTTCCGACATTCGGGCACAGGAAAAGTCACCGCTGAGAGCCCGCAGAATTCGCCGCGCCAGCGGGCCTTCACGCAGCAGGGCATCCAGCGTCGGTAGCCAGGGCAGGGTGATGGCGTCGTATTCTGCGATGACATGCCGCCACAAGTCGCGCGCCCGGGCGTGCCGCATAGGGAAGCCGATGGCGCGCAAGTAGTCGACGTCGTCGATCACCGCTGCATCCGCATCGCATATCGTGGCGTCCAGATACTGGGCAAGCAGCCCGGTCGGGATCGCTTGCTGGTGTTGCAGCGAAGTCGGCGGGTGTTCATACAATCTGCGGATGAAGGCGATCGTCGCGGCGGCAATCGCGAGATCGACCTCGCAGCACTCCTGCATGTCCACGACACGTATCTCGATGGCATGGCGATCGAAACGGGCGATGAGGCCATGACCATTGATCCATTCATGGCGCAGCACGCCCTCCGGATCGTGCGGTGCGATATCGCGATACATGGGCGCCAAAGCGCGGGTTTCATACTCGTCGCGACTTGCAAACGCGTCCGGCACCACGGCCCCCAGCAAGCTGGGAACGCGCTGCTCATGCTCGCGGTACATGGCCATGCGGGTATCCAGCCAGTAGCGATGCCCGCCCTCGATCAGCGGCGAACTGGCCGCCAGCGCCGGCAGCAGCGGCAGCGCCAGACGGGCGGCGGCATGCAGCCGCGCGAACTCCGCATTGTCCTGAAATGGCAGATTGATGTGCATGCTTTGCAGATTGGCCCAGCCGTGCTGGCGGCAATTGAAAATGCTGTCGAAGGTACGGTAGATGTCGGCATGCTCATGCGGCCAGAGGCTGGTTTCGGTAACTGGATCCATCCAGGGGTGCATGCCGGTGGGCATCAGCCGGGCACGATGCGTCGCCAGTACGCGGTTCAGTTCATCGATATCCGCTTTGAAAGCCGCATGCAAAGCGCCGAGATCAGAGGTGGGGCGCGGGTTCTTCAGCTCGATGAGATGCAGGACGACTTCGTTCGACCAGCCGGTCGCGCCACGGTCGATGTCGCTGCGGACCACGCCTTCATCATCGCGAAGCACGGCATCGGCCAGAGGCCGGACGGCTAACGTTTCGCGATCCACGATCATGTATTCCAGCTCGATGCCGTATGCGGAAAAGGCCGGGAGCGGATCACCGCTCATGCCGCTACCCCAGCAAGCTTGTGTGCTTCGATGCGGCGCAGAAATACCTGCATCACAGCGCGGTAGAGCGCGTCGCCGATGACCTGATCCTCGTTGCCGGCGTCCACATTGGGGTTGTCGTTGACCTCGATCACGCAGCAGCGGTCGCCGATCTGCTTGATGTCCACGCCGTAAAATCCATTGCCGAACAGATTGGCGGCTTGCAGCGCGAGTTTCAGCACGGGTTCCGGCACCTGGTCGAGCGGCAGTGCGAGAGTATTGCCCTCGACGTAATGCTCGGCATCGCCCTCGTGCTGGATGATCTGCCAGTGGCCGGGCGCCATGAAATACTTGGCGGCATAGAGCAGGCGGCGATCCAGTACGCCGATGCGCCAATCGAACTCCGTGGGGAGAAATTCCTGCGCGATGATGAGCTCGGATTTTTCCATCATGGCGCGGATCTTTTTCATGAGCTCCGACTCGCTCTGTACCTTGGTCACGCCCAGCGAGAACGCGCTGTCCGGCTGCTTGAGCACGCATGGCAGGCCCAGTTCCGGCACGATGCGATGCAGGTTGTCGCGATGCACGATGAGCGTGCGCGGCGTAGCGACGTCATGCTGCGCGAGCAGTTCCGCGGTGTAAACCTTGTTGTTGCAGCGCAGGATGGACTGCGGGTCGTCGATGACCACCATGCCTTCCGCCTCGGCTCGCCGCGCAAAGCGATAGGTGTAGTGGTGCACGTTGGTGTTGCTGCGGATGAACAACGCGTCGTATTCGGGCAGGCGATGAAAATCCTGCGGGCCGATGAATTCCACCCCTAGCCCGAGCGACTCGCCGGCCTGGGCGAATTTTTCCAGCGCGAGATCGTTGGAAGCCTGTCCGGGCTCGTCGCGACGGTGCAGCACCGCGACGGTGAAACGCGGCGGCAGGTAGCCATTGGACACGCCGCGGCGCCCGCGGAAAAACTCGATGGCGGCTTCGAGCAGGAATTGCCGGTGTATCTCGGGCACTTCGTTGCTGCCGAGCAGGTCGATGCGCCTGATGCACCATTGCCCGTTGCGGCGCTCGAAGCAAGCCTTGAGCAGCGGCGCTTGCAGCAGATCGAAAAGTTCCAGGCTCAGCTTGTCGT
>CAMLDO010000007.1 GCA_946478865.1 uncultured Methylobacillus sp. | reverse complement strand
ATCTTTCATGAGGCCTAACGCCTGAATTAAGCCGAGCCGCGAAGCGGCTTCGGCTGGAATGAATCGTTAGGCTCCACCGCGCTAACGCTTGCGTACTCATTGGCACTGTCTGAAATAAGGCGGGATAGGGATAAGCCATGGGCGCCAGGAAACTCCTCTGCAACCAATTTGGCAATTCGTGAGAAAGCTCTGGCGATTGCCAATCTCTTTTCATCGGTAGAGAGGCGATAGAACGCGTTGCCGATGGTTAGCTCGAATAGCTTTTGCAAGCTGCCAGTGTGATGCTTCATTAGCTTTTTCACAGAATCCACCTCAATATCCTCTGCGAGGACACGTTCGTCTGTATGGTCAAGCGCCTCAATCCAGATGCCAAGCACGCCAAATGGCAACGCAATATCAGCACTGGCATGAAGACGATGGGTCAAAAGATCGGTGATTGATCCATCGCGGGCAGAAAACATGGCGATGTTCGACGAAGCTGCAAGACCTTCTGATCTTCCAGATATGCTGAGTTCAATCATGCGGAGCCTAACGCCTGAATTAATCGTAGAAGCGGGTTCGGGTTGAATGAATTGTCAGGTATCTGCTGGGGCGCCTGCATAGTCGTCAAAATTGTCCTCAAGCATCAACCTGAACTGATTTAAGTAGTAGCTGATCACCACCTCTCTATCTTGCCGAAGCTGATGTGGAGACTTGGCCTGCTGCGATGCAACGAAAACGCAGTACCTTGAGCAAGCGAACATCAACGATGCACTAACGGTGGTCTGTTCTGCTTCCTCTGCCTGTGAATTTGCCAATTCAATATGCTGATCGGCACGATTCCAAAAATCAGGACCCGGGTTGTCTTTGCTTGGCATTGCCATTTTCCTTGATTGCCTACGCCTGAAATAAGCCGCGCAGCGAAGCGGAGTCGGCTTGATTGAATTGTTAGGGCCTTAGCCGAGATCACTTGATTTTACGACCCAGCGTGTATGTCCCGTGTGCTGCCGATTTGCGTAGTAATGGTGGTTTTGGTGGGTAGTTGCATCTATTGCATACGTCAAGGGGTGGGCAATTACGCTTTTTTAAAAATCTAATAATTTGAGAACTATCGTACCAGCATTGCCTCAAGTGAGAGATATGGTAAATACCCTAGTTTTTTGAGAACCAGGATGAGCGGGGTAGAGCTGGAGATAGGGTGGCAGGATGTATTCCATAGCCGTTAGCCACGGTTATGGAAAATATGAGAAAGGTTGCTTTTAGGGTTTTTGCTGCGCCACGATTTGCCCTTCATGACGAGAGCGCGACTCGCTGTCCGCCGTAAAAAGCCAGACGATGGTTTAGTGAAAAGCGATCCGCGCCTTCAGCCCGCCTTCAGCCGTATTGCTAAGCTCTATCGTCGCGGCATGCTTCTCCAGCGCGCGTTTCGCAATCGCGAGTCCCAACCCGTAACCGCTCGGCTGCGATTTGTCTTTTTCCGGCACGCGGTAGAACGGCTGGAATACCTTGCCCAGCTCCGACTTGGGAATGCCCGGGCCGTGGTCGCGGATCAGCACTACCGGCTTACGGTACTCTTCCGTCAGGAGGATTTCCACGGCAGTGCCTTCGGCGGTGTATTTGAGAGCGTTGCGGATTACGTTTTCAAAGGCGCGGCGCAGCAGTTCGCGCTGGCCTTGCAGCTCGGCGCTGTGCTCCACCTTGAAGACGACGCTGCGGTTGAGGGCCTGCGCTTCGAAACTCACGTCCTGCACGATTTCTTCCAGCAGTTCGTCCAAGCTGACTTTTTCCGTCGCGTCGCGGCTGAGGTTGGATTCGAGGCGCGCCAGCGTGAGGATCTGACCGAGCAGTTCGTCCAGCCGCTCGGTTTCGCGCTCGATGCGTGACAGCGCAATCTGGAGTTTTTCCGGCTGCTGTTGTGCGAGGCCGACTGCGAGGCGCATGCGGGCGACCGGGGAGCGCAGTTCGTGCGACACGTCGTGCAGCAGCTGGCGTTGCGCGTTGATGAGGGACTGTACACGCGCTGCCATGAAGTCGAAATCCTTGCCGAGATCCGACAGTTCGTCGTTGCGGCTGCCGATGAAGGGCGTGACGCGTGCGTCGAGGTCGCCTTCCGCGAGGCGGGTGCTGACCTTGCGCAGATGGCGGATCGGGCGGCTCAGGTAGGTTGCGAAGATGGCGCTGAACAGCAGGCTGGCGAGCAGCGCGATCATGATCTGCACGCCGGGGGGCGGCATGCGCGGCGGGCCGGCATTGGCGCTGTCGGCGGGCAGGAAGATCACGTAGCGGTTCCCGTCCGCCGCCGTCACCTGCTTGACGCTGCGTTTACCGCGACTGTGTTCCAGTATCTGGAGCGCTTTGGCGAGCGCGCCCTGCGAGACCGGGCGCCCGAGCGCATCACGCCCTTCCGGATCGACGATCATCACGCGCGGCGTATGCTGCCCCGGCCAGTTGGCTAAAAGATCATATGCGCCAGCCACCCCGCCGTGGCGTAGGGCGTTCGTGACCAGTCCCACGACGAATTCCGCGCGGCGGTCGCGCTGGATGCCTTCCTCGTTCTGCAGGCGCTGGTCGTGTAGGTAGACCGCGCCGCCGATACCGGCGCCGATGAGGATCAGCGTCACGGAAAGGCTGAGGAACAGTTTCCAGAAAAGACGGCCCATGCGTTGACTCAACCGATGATGAATTGATAGCCGACGTTGCGCACGGTCTGGATGGGCGAGCGCCCGTCATCCAGCGTACCGAGCTTCTGGCGCAGGTTGCTCACATGCACGTCGATGCTGCGGTCGTATTTGGTTTCCGGCCGCCCGAGCGCCTGCTGGAACAGGTCGGCCTTGGTGACCACGTGGCCGGCGTTTTTGATGAGCGCTTCCAGCAGCGCGAATTCGCTGGTGGTGAGCGACAGCGGCTCGCCGTTCCATTCGATGATGCGGTCGGCGGAATTGACGACGGCGCGGCCTACGCGCAGCACGCCGTCCTTCTGCCCGCTGGCATCGCGTACCGCCACGCGGCGCTGGATAGCCTTGAGGCGGGCAACCAGTTCGCGCGGGTTGAAAGGCTTGGTGAGGTAATCGTCCGCGCCGAGTTCCAGGCCGATGATGCGGTCGATGTCGTCGCCCTTGGCAGTGAGCATGATCACGGGAATCTGGCTCGTGTTGCGGATGAGGCGCAGGGTGTCGAAGCCATTCATGCCCGGCATCATCACGTCCAGCACCACCAGGTCATATTTGCCGGACACGGCCATGCGCGCGCCGGTCTCGCCGTCGTGGGCGAATTCCAGCGCGAAGCTTTCGGCCTCCAGATACTCTTCCATCATCTGGCACAACTCGATGTCGTCGTCGATGAGCAGGACTTGAAGCATGTCTCGTTACACCATGCAAAATGTGTTGGGTGAATTTTGCCAAAGAATTTCAGGGCCTTGGGGCGCTTCTTACAAACTTTTACCAAGTATTACGCCGTCTATACCCAAGCCTACACGGCGATCTGGAAAATGGGCACCGTGTTCAACAGACGAGACCCAGGAGGTCATCATGGTTAGAAGTCATCGTTTATTCGCATCTGCCGCTCTGGTGGCTGCATCGCTGCTGGCAACCGCGCCTGTCATGGCGAACGAGCATGGCGGCTGCGATCGTCACCACGCGGGCAAGGCCGGTCATGGCGGCAAGCACGATTTTCAGGCCCGGTTGAAAGAGCTGAACCTGACCGAGGCACAGCAGGCGCAGGTCAAGGACATCATGGAAAAGCAGAAGCCGCAGCGCGAAGCCCGCTGGAAGGAGCTGCGCGAGTCGCACCAGGCGCTGCGTGAAGCATCCCGCGGCGAAAACTACGACGCCGCCAAGGTACGCGAACTGGCCAGCAAGCAGGCGCAGCTGAAGGCGGAAATGACGGTGCAGCGCATCGAAACCATGCATCAGGTGTATGCACTGCTCACACCCGAACAAAAGCAGAAGTGGGATGCCAAACGCGAACGTCGTCACGATGTCGAAAAAAGCTGATGTGTTAATACCTTATGCATTAATACCTTAATTTGTTTACTCCCTTCTCCGGGTAATGTAAAACTTACCCGGAGTTTTTTGTTTTGATAGCGATCATGAAAATCAAGAACAGCCCCTTACTGCTCAAGCTGGCGTTGCCGCCGCTCATACTGCTGCTTGCGGGATGCGGTCCGTCCGAAGACAAGAAAGGTCCTCCGCCCAAGCAGGCGGCGGAAGTGGGGGTTGTCGAGATCGCGACCGGCGCGCAGACCTTCGTGACCGAGCTGCCCGGCCGCACCACGGCGCGCATGATTGCCGAGATCCGTCCGCAGGTCAGCGGCATCATTCAGGAGCGCACCTTCGTCGAGGGCGCCACCGTCAAGGCGGGCGATGTGCTGTACCGCATCGATCCTTCCCTCTATCAGGCCGAAGTCGCGAGCAGCCAGGCGGCGCTGGAAAAGGCGGAAGCCAATCTCAAGTCCATCCAGGTCAAGGCCGAGCGCTACGCCGAGCTCATCAAGATCAACGCCGTGAGCAAGCAGGATTACGACGACGCGCAGGCCGCGCTCAAGCAGGCGCAGGCCGATATCGCACTGGCGAAGGCCGCGCTGGAAACGGCTCGCATCAATCTCGGCTATACCCGTATCACCGCGCCGATCTCCGGCCGCGTCGAAACTTCCATTGTCACGCCGGGCGCGCTCGTCACCGCCAACCAGACCAATGCGCTGACGACGGTGCAGCAGCTCGACCCGATCTACGTGGACGTGACCCAGCCTACCAGCGAACTGCTGCGGCTCAAGCGCGACCTTGCGAGCGGCAAGCTCAAGCGCATCGGCCGCGACGAGGCGCGTATCAAGGTGCTGCTGGAAGACGGCACCGAATATCCGCATGCCGGCCGCCTCAGCTTCAGCGGCGTGACCGTCAACCCGACCTCCGGCGCCATCACCCTGCGCGCCATCCTGCCCAACCCTGAAGGCCTGCTGCTGCCCGGCATGTATGTGCGCGGTCAGCTGGAGGAGGCGGTGGACGAGTCCGCGATCCTCGTGCCGCAGCAAAGCGTCACGCGTACTGCCAAGGGCGAGGCGATGGTGCTGGTGGTGAACGCGCAGAACAAGGTCGAGCAGCGGCCGGTGGACGTGAGCCGCGCCGTCGGCAGCCGCTGGGTGGTGGATTCCGGGCTGAACACGGGCGACCGCGTGATCGTGGACGGCTTCCAGAAGATCAAGCCGGGCGACGATGTGAAGCCGCGCATGGTCTCGGCGGAGTCTGCTGCCCCGGTAGCCGCAGCTGCTCCGACTCCCGCGCCTGCGCCTGCTTCCTCTCCTGCCGCAAAGGCCGCAGGGGCACTGGCTGCGCCCGCTGCCCGGTCGCAAGAGAAGTAAGGCGCGATCATGGCCCGTTTCTTTATCGACCGACCCATTTTTGCGTGGGTCATCGCCATCGTGATCATGCTGGCCGGCCTGGCCTCCATCTTCACGCTGCCGCTGGAACAATATCCCGACATCGCGCCGCCGCGCGTCAACATCAATGCCACCTATACCGGCGCTTCGGCCAAGACCATCGAGGATTCGGTGACGCAGGTGATCGAGCAGTCGATGAAGGGCATCGACAACCTCACCTACATGACGGCGTCCTCGAATTCCTCGGGTGGCGCGAGCGTGTCGCTGACCTTCGATGCCGGCACCGATCCCGATGTGGCTCAGATGCAGGTGCAGAACAAGCTGCAACAGGCGATGCCGCGCCTGCCGCAGGTGGTGCAGACCCAGGGCGTGACGGTCAACAAATCCAATGTCGACATCCTGCTGGTCATCTCGCTGATCTCGGACAATCCCAAGGTCTCGCCGATCGATATCGGCGACTTCATCAACAGCACGGTGATTGACCAGATCAGCCGTGTAGATGGCGTGGGCGAAGTGACTTCCATCGGCGGCGGCTACGCGATGCGCGTGTGGATGGATCCGGCGCGGCTCGTGAAGTACGACCTCATGCCGTCCGACATCAGCGCCGCGATCCAGGCGCAGAACACCGAAGTTTCCGCCGGGCAGCTGGGCGGTTTGCCCGCCGCGCCCGGCCAGCAGCTCAACGCGACCATCACCGCGCGCAGCAAGCTCACGAACGTGGATGAATTCCGCAATATCGTGCTCAAGTCCACTACCGAGGGTTCCGTCGTGCGGCTCAAGGACGTGGCGCGCGTCGAACTGGGCGCGGACAGCTACACGCCGCGTACCGAGTTCAACGGCAAGACTTCCGCCGCGATGCTTATCCGCCTGGCTGCCGGTGCCAATGCGCTGGGCACGGCCGATGCGGTCAAGGCCAAGATGGCGGAACTGGAGCCTTACTACCCGACCGAGCTCAAGCTCAAGACCGAATACGGTTATGACACGACGCCCTTCGTGCGCATTTCCATCGAGGAAGTGGTCAAGACGCTGGCCGAAGCCATCGTGCTGGTGGTGCTCATCATGTACGTGTTCCTGCAGAACTGGCGCGCGACGCTGATTCCGGCGATTGCGGTACCGGTGGTGCTGCTGGGCACCTTTGGGGTGCTTGCGGCATTCGGCTTCACCATCAATACATTGACGATGTTCGCGCTGGTGCTCGCGATCGGGCTATTGGTGGACGATGCCATCGTCGTGGTCGAGAACGTCGAGCGCGTAATGAGCGAGGAAGGCTTGCCGCCCAAGGCGGCGACGCGCAAATCGATGGACGAGATCACCGGGGCGCTGGTCGGCATCGCGCTGGTGCTGTCGGCGGTGTTCGTGCCCATGGCCTTCTTTGGCGGCTCCACCGGCGTGATCTATCGTCAGTTCTCGATCACCATCGTCTCCGCGATGCTGCTGTCGGTGCTGGTGGCCGTGGTGCTGACCCCGGCGCTGTGCGCCACGCTGCTCAAGCCGATAGACAAGGCCCATCCGCACGGCCAGCGCGGCTTCTTCGGCTGGTTCAACCGCAATTTCGACCGCTCATCGCGCAAATACCAGTCGGTGGTACACGGCGTGATTACCCGCAAGTTCATCTCGCTGCTGGTGTACGGCGGGATCGTGGCGGTGCTGGCACTGCTGTTCCATCGCCTGCCGACCTCCTTTCTGCCGGATGAGGATCAGGGCATCCTCATGGCGCAGGTGCAGTTGCCGACAGGCGCGACCGATTACCGTACCGTCAAGGTGATGGACCAGATCGAGAATTACTTCGCCAAACAGTCCGACCTGGTCGAGTCCATCGTGACCATTACCGGCATGGGGCAGAGCGGCAGCAGCCAGAACACCGCGCGCGCTTTCATCAAGCTGCGCGACTGGTCCGAACGCACCACCCCCGAACGCAGCGCCGCCGCGATTGCGGCGCAGGCGACCAAGGATTTGGCCAAAATTCGCGACGCCAAGATATTCGTGACCCTGCCGCCCAGCGTGCGCGGCCTCGGCCAGAGCGGCGGCTTCAACATGCAGTTGCGCGATCTCGGCGGCAAGGGCCACGAGGCGCTCATGGCGGCGCGCGACCGCTTCCTCGAAATCGCGGGGCAGGATGCGCGCCTGACCAAGGTGCGCGCGACTGGCCTCGACGACACGCCGCAGTTCCGCATCGACATCGACGACGAGAAGGCCGGCGCTTTCAGCCTGCCGACTTCCGCGATCAACAGCACCCTGGCGCTGGCGATGGGCGGCAACTATGTCAACGACTTCATCCACAACGGGCGTGTGAAGCGGGTCTATGTGCAAGCCGACGCGCCTTACCGCATGCAGCCGGAAAATCTCGGCCTGTGGTACGTGCGCAACAACGGCGGCGAGATGGTGCCGTTCTCGATGTTCTCCAGCAGCTACTGGACGTTCGGCTCGCCGCTGCTGGAGCGCTACAACGGCATTTCCTCGCTGGAAATCGTCGGCGAGGCGGCGGACGACGTGAGCTCGGGCGATGCGATGAACGTGGTCGAGGATATCGTGCGCCAGCTGCCGGAAGGCTTCGGCCTCGACTGGACCGGCGCCTCCTACCAGGAGCGGCTTTCCGGCTCGCAGGCGCCGCTGCTGTATGCGATTTCCATCCTGTTCGTGTTCCTGTGCCTCGCCGCGCTGTATGAAAGCTGGGCGGTGCCGTTCTCGGTGATCCTCATCGTGCCGCTCGGTATCGTCGGCGCGGTGCTGGCAACCACGCTGCGCGGCATGTCGGCGGACGTGTATTTCCAGGTCGGGCTGCTGACCACCGTCGGCCTCGCGGCCAAGAACGCGATCCTGATCGTGGAATTCGCCAAGCAATTGCAGGAGCAGGGCAAGTCGCTCATCGACGCGACCATGCAGGCGGTGCGGCAACGGCTGCGTCCCATCCTCATGACTTCGCTCGCTTTCCTGTTCGGCGTGCTGCCGCTGGCGCTTTCGACCGGGGCGGGGGCGGCCAGCCGCCAGGCGATCGGTACCGGCGTGCTGGGCGGCATGTTCACGGCAACCGCACTCGGAATTTTCTTCGTGCCGCTGTTCTACGTACTGATCCGGACGGTGTTCCCTTATCGTCCGGACGACGAACAGGCACTGGCGGCACACCACGGATAGCATCATGAACAAGACTCTGATTTCCCTGTCGATGGCAGCATTTCTGGCAGGCTGTGCCTCGATGGCGCCCGATTACCAGCGGCCCGAAGCGCCGGTTGCGGCGGAGTGGGGCAGCGAGACTGCCCAAGGTAACCGCGCGGCGGCCGATATCGGCTGGCGTGAGTTTTTTGTCGACGAGCGGTTGCGCAAGCTGATCGAGTTGTCGCTCGCCAATAATCGCGACCTGCGCATTGCCGCGCTCAACATCGAGCAGGCGCGCGCCGAATACCGCATCCAGCGCGCCGACCTGTTCCCCACGGTGACCGCGGGCGGCAGCGTATCGATCCAGCGCAACGCGTCGGGTGCGCGTTCCGGCAGCGTGGACAGCACTACCGGCACCAGCACGACGACGAGCAGCAGTTCCGGCAGCAGCGACGAAGTAACGCGCAATTATCGTGCAAGCATCGGCTTGAGTGCCTACGAGCTGGATTTCTTCGGCCGCGTCCGCAGTCTCAACGATCAGGCATTGCAGCTCTATTTCGCGACCGAGGAAGCCAGGCGTGCCACGCAGATTTCGCTCGTCGCGGAAGTCGCCAACGCATGGCTTACGCTGGCTGCGGATCGCGAGCGCTTGCGCCTTGCCCAGGAGACCTTCACCAGTCAGAAGCAATCCTACGATCTCACGCGCCGCCGCTTCGAGCTCGGCGTTGCCTCGGAGTTGGACGTGCGTCAGGCGCAGACCACGATGGATACCGCGCAGGTCGATGTCGCGCGCTACAGCACACTCATCCGTCAGGACGAAAACGCGCTCACGCTGCTGCTCGGCACGCCGCTGCCGGGAGAGTTGAAGCCGCAGAACGGCATGGTGGAAGTCACCGCGCTGGCCGACATCCCCGCCGGCTTGCCGTCGCAGGTGCTGCAAAACCGTCCTGACGTGCTGCAGGCGGAGCGTCAGCTCATGGCCGCCAACGCCAATATCGGCGCGGCCCGCGCGGCCTTCTTCCCGACGATTTCGCTGACGGCGACACTGGGTACCGCCAGCAGCGAGCTGTCCGGGCTGTTCGGTGCTGGCTCGGGTTTCTGGACCTTCATCCCGCAGATCACCGTGCCGATCTTCAACGCGGGCCGCAACAAGGCCAACCTGCAAGTCGCGGAACTGCAGAAGGATATCAACATCGCCCAGTATGAGAAGGCGATCCAGACCGCCTTCCGTGAAGTGGCCGACGCGCTCGCGCTCAAGGCCACGGTGGACGAACAGCTCGCCGCGCAGAAGTCGCTGGTGGATGCCACCGATACCAGTTACCGCCTTTCCGAGGCCCGCTTCAACAGCGGCATCGACAACTACCTGACCGTGCTCGACTCGCAGCGTGCGATGTACGCGTCGCAGCAGAATTTGATCACCTTGCGGCTTACGCTGCTGAACAACCAGGTGACGCTGTACCGCATGCTAGGCGGAGGCTGGAAAGAGTAAGCGCTAACAAAAAAGCCGGCTCAGCCGGCTTTTTTCATGGTGAGGGAGGCGGAGGGCAGGCGGCGCCGAAACCGAATACGGTGAGGGTTTTGCGGCGTTTCAGGTAGGGCTTGAATTCGCGCACCTTGCAGCCCGCTTGCGCTACCGCATCGAGATGATTGTTTTCCACGAGCATCAGGAAGGACGACTGTTGCGTCTTTTTCAGTTCCACGGCCGTCCGGTCGAGCATGGGAATCGTGCGCTTGGCGTAATAGATGGGGCGTTCGTCCAGATCGACGTAGCCATACACCGGCATATCATGCACTCCCGCGATCCATTGTTCGAACTGCGGCAATGCCGCGTAGCGATAGTCGAACACGCGCGCCTCGGCCACGGCGTAATAGCTCGCATAGCCGAGCGGCATGAGCAGGCCGAGCGCGATCATCAGGCGACGCCATGCAGGCCGGGCGGTCTCCATGAGTTCGCCCAGGCGTTTCCCGGCCAGCAGCGCTAGCAGCGGGTAGGCCGGCAACAGGTATTTGGCGTGCTTGTCGCTGAACGCGGTGAAGATCAGCAACGGCACGGCAATGGCGATTATCAGCGCGGTGAGCCGGGTATCGCTTTTCCAGCGCCGCCAGGTCGCGAGCGGCGCGACCAGCAGCAACAGGCTGGCCGGCAGGAAATCGATGAGCATCCACACAACATAGCTGAACAGCGGTTCGGAGGTTGCGCCGCGCACCTTGTTGAGAATGTCGCGTTGCACCGTCGCCTGCCAGATATCGAAGCCCATCTGCAGGCTGACCGCCAGGAACCACGACCCGCCTAGCAGCAGCAGTATCCCCCAGCCCGCCGGGTCGCGCAGTACCTGCCAGGTGCGCGCTTCCCGATGAATGGCCGCATAGGCCAGCAGCGGCAGCGTGACGAACAGCAGCGCGAGCGGCCCTTTGGCGAGCACGGCGAGGCCGAGCAGGAAATAGCTCAGCAGTATCCAGCGTCTTCCCGCCTGCTCCTGTATGAAATGCAGTGCGGCCAGCAATGCGCCGAAACACAAGGCGGTCAGCAGCATTTCGATTTCGGCGCGGCGGGCGAACATCGCGAAAGTGGCGTTGGCGATGAGCAACTGCGCGGTGAACAGCGCCGCCCAGGGGCCGAAACGGCGCAATGCATAGCGATAGCTGGTGAGTACCACGGCGGAAGCGGCCAGCGCGAGCGGCAGGCGCACCGACCATTCGTCGACCTTGCCGAGCAGATGCGATGCGGTGGTGGTGAGCCAGTAAAGCAGCGGCGGTTTGGCGAGATACAGCTCGCCATTGAGGCGCGGCAGCAGCCAGTCGCCGGTGGCGAACATGGCTTGCGTGGGAATGGCGCGGCGCGCTTCGTTATAGGACAGCAGGGCGATATCGCCCAAACCCCAGAAAAAACAAACGAAGCCGATCAGCAGGGTGAGCCAGCGCAATAGCCGGAGCAGCTTTTGCTCGCTTGTCGTCATTGCTTGGCCGTCTTCAGGCATTGGGAAGGGCCGGCGGCGCAGGTGCGTGCGATCGTGTACGAGGCGAGGGTACGGGGCGTGGCATCGAGGATGTCGAGGGCGAGGGTTTTCGCATCGGCATGCACTCCGACGAAGCCGTGGCCCACGCGGGCGAATCGCAGGTCGGGCGATTTTCCATGGAATTCGTAGGTATGGGCGCCGCCTCCGCCATTGATTACATAGATCGGATCGTTGCCGTGCGCGATGAGTTGCTGGTTGTGATCGTGGCCCGCGAGGTAGAGATCGACATGTGCATCCTGCAGCGCGGCGGCGATGATGGTCGAACGCTCGGAGTTTTCTGCGTAGTGCTTGCCGAAGCTGCGGATCGGATGATGGCCGGCGACGATCTTCCAGATCGGGCCGTTATCGTCATTCGGAAAACTGCGGCGTATGAAATCGGCCTGGGTTTTCAGCGCATCGAGCGGGAGGTTGGTGTCGAGGAAAACGATGCGTATCAGCGGTCGTCCATCGACCTTGCCGAAGTCGGAAACGTAATAATTGGCCGGCATGCGCCAGCGGTTCGACCCCATTTGCTGGCGGGAATATTCGATCTCGACATTCCGGCCGTTCACCGTTTCCGGGTCGTGGTTGCCGAGGACGGCATAAAACGGCATTGCGCTCAGGTACTTGCCGGCGTAGACGTTTTCGAATTTCGACTTCCATTCCGGGCTGTCCAGCGTCAGCGGCTTTTCACTGTAGAAGTTGTCGCCCAGCAGCGTGACGAAATCGACCTTGCCATATTTTTCCGCCTGCTTTTCCATCGCACCGGCGACCGCCCACTGATCCACGCCGCCGTCGCCCTGGTCGCCCAGCGCATAGAACGTGATGTTGTCTACCGCTTCGGGGTCTGACGGAATGCGCAGTATGAGGGGATGGGTATAGAAATAGAGGCCGAGCGCCGCTGCCAGGCTGAAAATCGCCACGAGCATGGAAAAAGTGACTCTTTTCGCCATGTCAGACCGCCTCCTGCTCGAGGGCGCCGCGCTTGCCGCGATGGATCAGCATCAGATTGCGGGTGTAGACCAGCGTGCCGGGCAGCTGGCCGAGGATGATGACCGGCTCGGCGCGATGGATGCCGTAGGCCAGCACGGTCAGGCCGCCGATCAGGCTCAGGTACCAGAAACTTACCGGAATCACGCTCTTCTGGTGCCGCTCGCTGTGTATCCACTGCACCACGAAACGCATCATGAACATGGTCTGCCCCAGCAGGCCAATGACCAGCCATGCGACGTCCACGGTGCCCATGCCGTTGAGATAGCTTTGCCATTTGAGCAGCAGGTGCCCGAGGTAATAGCCGAAACCGTGATCCATCTATTCCTCGCTCGCCACAGGATGTTTTGCGCGCCGCAGCAGCCAGAACACGCCGGCCAGGTCGACGATGCCTGCGGCCAGTCGGTCCAGCGTGCCGTAATTGGAAATGCCGCGCTTGCGCGGACGATGATTGACCGGCACCGAGACGACGCGCCAGCCGCTGCGCTGCACCAGCGCGGGCAGGAAGCGGTGCATATGATCGAAATAGGGAAGGTCGAGGTAGACGTCCCGGCGGAACAGCTTGAGTCCGCATCCCGTATCCGGTGTGCTGTCGCGCAGGATACGCGAGCGGATGCCGTTGGCGATCACGGAAGAAATGCGCTTGATCCAGACGTCGCGCCGCATATGCCGACGGTTGCCGCCTGCGAGCGCGACGTTCTCCGTCAGGGCGGCGATCAGCCTCGGTATATCGGCCGGATCGTTCTGCCCGTCGCCGTCCAGTGTCGCGATCCACTCCCCGCGTGCGGCCTTGACCCCGCTGCGTATGGCCGTGCTTTGGCCGCAACTGCGGGCGTGCCGGATTACGCGGAGTTCCGGGTAATCGGATTTCGCGGCATGCAGTTCCGGCCCTGTGCCATCCGTGCTGCCATCGTTGACGCAGATGATTTCATAATCCATCAGGCCGATCAGCACTGCGTGGATTTCTTCCACCAGCGGGCGGATATTGCCGGCTTCATTGCGTACGGGAATGACGACGGAAAGATAGCGAATCGGAAGTGCCGGGGTTGGGGCGGAGTTTGTTTTTTCATTCATGACGCCTGGAAAAGGCAGATAGCATGCCAGGCGCGGTTTGCAGTCGAGGTTATGTTGCAAGTCCATGAAATACAATGGATTAGGCGTTTTTTGATGAGGGCTGTCCAGATTCTAGGGCTATATTTTCTGCAAAATTTGCGCGAATAGGCGCAAGCCCTTCATGCAATTTTTGCAGCATGTGATGGGAAAGTGGTCGCTGGGATTTTGACGGCTCCCCAAAAGAAAAGGCCGGCAATGGCCGGCCCAAGTTATCGCATGGCTTTCTTTATCCTAGTTGCCGATGCGATAAAGCACCTCTTCCTCTCCGGCGAGCTTACCGTCGGTGGCGTCCACCTCGATTTCCACGGTCTTGCCGTTCGTGGTGCGAATAATGAATTCGTAGGAGATTTCGCCGTCATCCTCGATGTCGTATTCCGTGTTCAGCACGTCGCCGGGATATTTATCCAGCGCGAGCTTCATGGCCTGGTCGAGACGCAGCTTGGCCTTGGATTTGAATTCGTCCGAGTTGGCACGGATTTCGCGTTCAATACGATTGATCTTGCCGGTGGCCGCGTCGCATTCAACCTCCCAGCCGAAGCCGTCATTACCGTGGATGTCGATTTCGAATTGCGCCTTGCCGTCCTCGATCTCGGAACTGAGGGAGGTCATCTTGCCCGGATGCTTCTCCAGCGTGGCTTTGACACAGGAGTCCAGCGGGTTATGGTGATCGGCGAGCGCCGCATGGGCTGCAAGTGCCAGCGCGGCGGCAAGTGCGGTATGCAGAAATGGTCGTATCATTGTTCTCTCCCTGCTTCAGGCAATAAAAAAGGACGGCACAATGAGCGGCCGTCCTTTTCGATGACTGCGATACCGGCTTAGCGGTTGCAAACGTACATCGTGACTTCGAAACCAAAACGCATTTCAGTAGCTTGGGGCTTGGTCCACATGATGCATACTCCTTTCGAGTTAAAGTTTTCAAGCGCTTGCTTGACGGTTGCCATCATAGCGAAGTCCGGCGAGTGTAAATTCGGGCAGATCATGAAAGTAGGCTAAGTAATTTCATGAGCCCTAACGAGCGCGTGGGCGGTGTTGCCATCGCGTATAATGATTACGGTATGTAATTCTGGATATAACGTTCCTGGATAAATCATGCTCACGAAACGAGCGGCGACAAGCATGGAAGTATGGCGTTGGCCGGTCCGGGTCATGCACTGGACCATGGTCGGCGCTTTCTCGGTCGCGATGTGGACGCGCGACTCGATCTGGGATCAGCTGATCCACGTGCGTGCCGGCTATGTGATGGCAGCGATGCTGGCATTGCGGATTGCCTACGGTTTTCTTGCCAACGATCTGGCGGCGTTCCGGCGTTTTCCGCCTCGGCCGATCAAGGGCGTGCGCTACATGTGGAACCTGCTGCGCGGCAATGCACGCAATTATCTCGGCCACAACCCCGCCGGCGCGCTCGCGATCTATGCGATGCTGTTGCTCGGTGTAGCCTCGGTGGTAACCGGTTATATCGCCTTCGAGTACGATGAGGAGTGGGCCAAGGACTGGCATCACCATTTCACTTATGGCTTGTTCGGCATGGTGTGCATACACCTGTTCGGCATACTGGTGGAAAGCCTGGCGCACAAGGAGTTTCTCGTGCTGGCAATGATCACGGGCTACAAGGCTGACCGCGAGGAGCCGTTCTCCCTGACCGCGGCAGGCGTGACCCTGCTGATGCTGTTGTTGCGCCTGCTCAATCTCGTTTTCCTTCTGTTCGGCAGCAAGGGCTTCATCCTGCGCAAATGAGCTTTGCCGGGTGCCTGCTCAGGAACCCCGCGCGTTTTCATCCCTCTGAGTTCCAAGACACCCTGACAAGGAAAGGACTCACCATGAAGCAATCCATGCCCCGATTTCTGCTGCTGGCGACCGGAATGGCAACGGCGTTGTCCGCAGCCGCCGAATGCACGCCGGTCAAGACCGGCAGCAAGGAAGCTCCCTTTTTCAAACCCGCATTTCCCGGTCAGACCCGAACCTGTGCCGTTTCGACGCGTACTCCCATCGATGTGGCCGTGGTCGCCAAGGGGCTGGACAAGCCGTGGTCGCTGGAACCGCTGCCGGACGGGCAATGGCTGGTGAACGAGAAGCGCGGCAAGATGCGGCTTGTGGCGGCGAATGGCAAGGTGGGCCAGCCCATCCAGGGTATTCCCGAGGTGGATGCCGGCGGGCAGGGCGGTTTGCTGGACCTGGCGCTCAGCCCCGATTTCAGCAAGGACCGCACCGTCTACTGGAGCTTTACCGAGCCGCGCGAAGGCGGTAACGGTACCAGCGTCGCGCGCGGCATGCTGTCCGCGGACGGCACCAAGATGGAGCAGGTCAAGGTGATCCTGCATACCAAGCCCACTTATCACAACAACATGCACTTCGGCTCGCGCCTCGCTTTCGGGCCGGACGGCATGCTGTACGTGACGATGGGCGAGCGTTCGGACAAGGAAACCCGCCCGCAGGCGCAACAGCTCAACAGCCATTTCGGCAAGGTGCTGCGCATCAAGCCGGATGGTTCGCCCGCGCCGGGTAACCCCTTCGCCGACAGAGCCGACGCGCTGCCCGAGATTTACACCTACGGACATCGCAACGTGCAGGCTTCCGCTGTCGATGGCAAGGGCAGGCTGTGGGTTGTCGAGCATGGCCCGCGTGGCGGCGACGAGTTCAACCTGATCCAGCCCGGCAAGAACTACGGCTGGGCGCGCAACACCTACGGCATCGAGTATTCCGGATTTCGCATCGACGGTGCGGTAAGCCAGAGTCCGGGGCTGGAGCAGCCGGTCTATTACTGGGATCCGGTCATTGCGCCTTCGGGCGCACAGTTCTACAGCGGCAATGCGGTGCCGGAATGGCAGGGCAACCTGTTCATCGGCGCGCTGAAGCAGGCGCGTCTGGTTCGCCTCGTGCTGGAAAACGACCGCGTCGTAGGCGAGGAGCATCTGCTGGTCGACCGCGGCCAGCGCATCCGCGACGTGAAGCAGGGCAACGACGGCGCACTCTATGTGGTCAATGACGATGGGGAGTTGTTGCGGGTGGGGGCGAAGAAGCGTTAGCTTTCTTCATGAAAGCCGATTTGGTCAGCTTGTGCAGCGGCGGCTCGATGAACACGGCGATGACCCAACTGGCAGCGAGCAGGAAGACAATGGAAACAACCGCTGCCCGCGCTGAACTGAGTCCGCGATGTGCGAGGAAACCCATCGCATATGTTCCCAGGCTGAGGTGCAGCAGATAGAGCGGGTAGGTCACCAGCCCCATCTGCCGGAACCACTTGCGATACCAGACATCGCCGGGCGGCGCCTGCGCGAGAGTGGTGGACCACAGGATGAACAGCACCGCGACCAGCCAGACCGCCATGGGCATGGTCACGCCGAATACCGTATCCACCAGGGCGATTTCCCGAAGATGGTGCTGGAAAATCTGCAGGCAGGAGCCCACGGCGAATATCGCCATGAATGCGTAATTTCGAACCCGCATTTCCTTCGGAATGGCCGTCAGGTTGTGCCATAGCAGGATGCCGATGGCGAACTGGCAGCCGTGCTGGATCAGCAGCAGTTCGGACCAGCGCGTATGGGCGAAGGCGTTGAGGGTCCCGCTCCTCGGGTCGAGATCGAAATAGAGCACCCAGAACAGGGTGCTGACGAGACCGAGCACGATGGCCAGGGCATCCAGCCAGTCCGCGCGGCGGAACACGATCAGCGCCAGCACCAGCGCGTAGAAGCAGAGTTCGATGCCCAGCGTCCAGTACACCACTTCCACCCACGGCCCGAACGGCACGAAAAACAGCGAACGCAGCAGCCCGCTTGTGCGGTAATCGTGCATCAATCCGGCCGCGAGCAAAAAGGTGAGCGGTGCGCAGACCCATACTGCGGGACCCAGCCGGGCGGCGCGGCTGGCCACGAAGCGGCGCGGAGTCGTACCTTGCGCGGACAGCGCAATCACGAACCCCGAGATCACGAAGAATATCTGCACCCCTATCCATCCCCCATGGGTATATGGCCATGCGGCCTGCAGATGGATCTGGCCGGAGCTCATCCAGTAGGCGGATCCTTGCCGGGCCGAGGTGAGATAGAGGAGATGGAACAGCATCACCATCACGGCGGCGACGAAGCGCATGAGATCGATGCCGAGGTATTGGGTGGGCGATCTGGCGGCGGGTGCGGCTTGAAAGACGGACATGGCGTACCTCCTTCTCGAGGCGATGATAGCGCGCATCTTTTTACAAACATGTGACGTTGGTACGAACGGTCTAGCGGCGTTCTCAGCCTCGACGGGAGACCGGAAAATGCCTACAACGGCTGTCCTGTTCCCCTGACAGCAGGGCTTGTCGGCGATGTTTAGAGTGAAGGTTTTCCAACGTGAATCGAGGAGTAACGTTCATGCAACTCCATCGTTTGATGTCCTGGTATTCCCCCGCGATGACCGAGCCCACCTCCCGTCTCGTCAGCGTGTCCCCCGTAGACAAGATTGCGCAAAAACTGGGTGGAGAGCCGCCGCAGGCCGATCCCGAAATGCAGGCGGTGCTGGATGCGCTCGCCAGCCTCGGCGGCAAGCCAATCGAAGAACTGTCGCCGGAAGAGGCGCGCCGTCAGCCTACGCCGACCGATGCCGTCATGAAGCTGTTGCGCGAGCAGGGCAAATCGACCGAGCCCGAGCCGGTAGGCAACATCCGCACAGTCGCCATTTCCGGCGGTCCGGCAGGCGATATCCCGGCTTATGTGTATTCGCCTCAAGGCACCGGGCCTTTCCCCGTGATCGTGTACTTCCATGGCGGCGGTTTCGTGATCGCCAACACCAAGGTGTACGAAGCGTCGATCCGCGCGCTGGTCAATCAGACCAACGCCATTGTGGTATCGGTCGAGTATCACCAGGCGCCGGAATACACCTATCCCACCCAGCCTGACGAGGCTTATCTCGCTTACATCTGGGTGCTCAACCACGCCCATGAATTCGGCGGCGATCCCTATCGTGTCGCCGTGGCGGGAGAAAGCGCGGGCGGCAACCTCGCCGCGGTGGTCTCGCTCATGGCGCGCGACAACGGCGAGCGCGTGCCGGTACATGCTCTGCTGGTCTATCCGCTGGTGAGCAACAACATGCTGAATACTTCCTACCGCATCAACGCCAACGCCAAGCCGCTCAATGCAGCGATGATGAAGTGGTTCTTCAAGTACTACAGCACGCTGCCGGAAAGTTTCGAGGACTACGCGTTGCCGATGAAGGCGGACACGCTCGCCAATTTCCCGCCGACCACGCTCATTACCGCCGAGATCGATCCCTTGCAGCAGGAAGGCCACGAGTTCGCGGAGCGCCTGCAAAGCGACGGTGTCCCGGTGGCCTACCAGGATTTTGCGGGCGTCACGCACGAATTTTTCGGCATGGGCGCAGTGCTTTCCAAGGCGCGCGAGGCGCAGGCATTTGCCGCGGAAGAGTTGAAAAAGGCCTTTGCCCGCCCGCCTAGCGTGCATTGAGCTGCTTGTAGTCACGATCGGCCCTGTTACTCAACGGAGTCGGCAAAAAGGGCGTCCTTGCGGCGCCCTTTTTGTATCGATATAAATTAAATCGCTTGCAAATTAATTTTGTGCGTTTTAATATGCGCCTCATGACGAACCGAACCGATACTCCGCCGCTGCTCGACGACCTGCTGTGCTTCGCGATCTACTCGACGTCGCTTGCGATGGCCAAGGTGTACCGTCCGCTGCTCGCCAAGCTGGGCGTGACCTATCCGCAATACCTCGTGCTGGTAGTGCTGTGGAACCGTGACCAGGTGACGGTTTCGGAAATCGGTCATGAGCTGTTTCTGGATTCCGCGACGCTGACGCCGTTGCTCAAGCGCATGGAAGCCGCGGGCTTTATCGAACGGGCACGCTCCGCGCGGGACGAGCGGCAGGTGATCGTGAGCCTTACCGCGGAAGGCAGGAAATTGCAGCAGGAAGCCCGCAGCATCATGTCCGGCGTACTGTGCGCGAGCCAGTGCTCGCAGGATGAGGCGCTGGCGCTCAAGGATCAGCTGGTGGCCTTGCGCGACAATCTGGAAAAAAGCCTCAAGGGATGAGGCCCGTTTTTTTGGTAAATAAATAGTGTGCGATTTAATCGTAACAAATTATTAATCACGGCAACTTTTAATCATCGCAAAGGGAAAGGACGCAACATGAACACACGCACTTTAAGTCGGCTGACCAGTTTGTTGATTGCCGGGTTTCTGCTCGGATACGGCCCGCTTTCCGCCGCAGAAGAAACGGCCAAGCCCGTCACCGAGCAACTGGTGGATACCATGACCAAGCTCGCGAAGGGACCATACAAGGGCTTCCGCGCCAATCACGCCAAGGGTGTGATGGCGGAAGGCAGCTTCCAGCCCTCCGCCCAGGCCGCCGGCATCAGCAAGGCACCCCATCTGCAAGGCGCAGCTATTCCGGCGACCGTGCGATTCTCCAATGCCACTGGCGTGCCCACCATCCCCGATGCGGACGGCAACGCGATGCCCAAGGGCATGGCGATCCGCTTCACTTTGCCGGACGGCAGCGCCACCGATATCGTCGCGATTTCGGTGAACGGCTTTCCCGCCGCCACGCCGGAAGAGTTTCTCGGTCTGCTGAACGCCGTCGCCGAAAGTGGCCCGGGTGCACCTTCACCTTCGCCGGTGCAACAGTTCCTCGGCAGCCATCCGGCTGCGGCGAAATTCGTGACCACGCCCAAGCCCGCGCCGGTGAGTTTTGCGACACAGCCGTTCTTCGGCGTGAACGCATTTTCCTTCACCAACGCACAGGGCGAAACGCGCTATGGCCGCTACCGCATCGTACCGGTGGCCGGGGCCCAGTTTTTGAGCAAGGAAGAGGCCGCGCAGCAGGGACCGAACTACCTCATGGACGAATTGCCGGCGCGCCTCGCCAAGGGCGAAGTGCAATATCACATCCTGTTGCAACTGGCTGAGCAAGGCGATGTGGTGGACGATGCTACCGCCGTGTGGCCGGAAGATCGCCAGGTGGTGGAACTGGGAGTGTTGACGCTGAAGTCGCCGGTGGAAAACGGGCGCGAAGCGGAGAAGACCCTGATGTTCAACCCGCTGGCGGTGCCGGAAGGCATTGCGCCTTCCAACGATCCGGTGCTGCTGGCGCGTCCGGCGGCGTATGCGGTGAGCTATGGACGCCGGCTGCAGTAGCAGGTCTCTCTCGATGTATCGCAGCAAACAAAAACGGCGCCGTAGCGCCGTTTTTGTTCCCGGGCGGTCTTACTTGGCTGCGTCGGACTTCTTCTCGGCGTGCTCGGCCTTTTTCTCAGCCTTCTTCTTGGCTGCGTCGGCCTTTTTGGCCGGAGCAGCCGGCTTCTCGGTCTTGGCAGCCGGAGTTGCGGGGGTGGCAGGAGTTGCCGGAGTTGCTGCATCAGCTGCAAATGCAGAAGCGGAGACAGCGAACAGACCGGCCAGCAGTACGGCGATCATCTTGGACATGGTTATTTCCTTTCTATCAAATGACGTTACACTCAAGGCAATCCGTCGAATGACGGGCTCTTATTGCCTCGGAGATCACGATACAACTCCAAGCTTTCTTGAATCTTACGAAAAACCCTTATGCGGATACTGATAGTGGAAGACGATCCTGCGCTGGCCGACGGGCTGGTGCGCTCCCTCACGCAATCCGGCTACGCCGTGGACTGTGCGACGCAGGGCGCCATGGCCAATACCATGCTGCAGGACTCGGTATACGATCTCGCCATTCTCGACTTGGGCTTGCCGAAGATGGACGGCACCGAGGTGTTGCGCCGGCTGCGACAGCGCGGAGGCAAGACGCCGGTGCTGGTGCTGACTGCGCGCGATGCGGTAGAGGATAGAGTGATCGGGCTGGACCTTGGGGCGGACGACTACATGACCAAGCCGTTCGACCTGAGCGAGCTGGAAGCGCGTGTGCGTGCTCTCATCCGGCGCGGCCAGCTCGGCTCCAACACCTCACTGGCTTGCGCGAAGCTCATGCTCGATACCGCCGCGCGTCGCGCTTATGTCGCCGAGGTGCCGATCGACCTGTCGGCGCGCGAGATCGGCGTGCTGGAAGTGCTCATGCTGCGTCAGCGCAAGGTGGTGAGCAAGGAACAGATCATGGAAGCGCTGTGCAAGTGGGACGAGGATCTCGGCGGCAACGCGATCGAGGTCTACATTCACCGCCTGCGCAAGAAACTGGAAACCTCGGGCGTGCGCATCCGCACCATACGCGGCCTCGGTTATCTGCTGGAAGAGGACACCGTTGTCTAGACCGCGTTCGCTGCGCCGCCAGCTGCTGCGCTGGCTGCTCACACTATTGATTCCGCTGCTGCTGCTGGGCGGCATTGCCGCAACCTTCTGGGCCTACCATTTCTCCAATCTCGCCTACGACCGCTCGCTGTTCCGCGCCGCCCTGGCACTTTCGGATCAAGTGGTAGTGGTGAACGGCCAGGTGGTAGTCGATCTTCCGCAGAAGGCGCTGGACCTGCTGGAATACGACAAGGACGACTGGATCTACTACCGCGTGGTTGGTCCCCACGGCCGTACCATCACCGGGGAGACCGAGTTGCCGCTGCCCAGGCGCCTGCCCAAAGCCGGCGAGCACGTCTACTACGACGCGGTACTGAAGGAGCAGCCGATACGCGTCGCCGCATTCGCGCTGCCGCTGAGCGGTACCAGCATCGAAGGGGTGGTCGTGGTGCAGGTAGCCGAGACCAAGTCCAAGCGCGATCTGCTCGCCGATGAAATCATCGCTGCGGTGATGCTGCCGCAGGTGCTCATCGTGTTGCTCGCGGGCGCGTTGATCCACTTCGGCGTGCGGCGCGGCCTCGATCCCCTGGGCGATTTGCAGGGCGCGATCGAGCAGCGTTCGCACCGCGACCTGAGCCCGGTGCCGCTGGAGCAGGCGCCGCCCGAAGTGCGTCCGCTGCTGCGCGCGATGAACGACCTCTTGCAGCGGCTGCGCGAAAGCATCGCGCATCAGCAGCGCTTTACCGCCGACGCGTCGCACCAGTTGCGCACGCCTCTGGCTGGTATCCGGACGCAGGCCGAAATGGCCCTGCGGGAACGCGACCCGGCGCAGATACGCCGCGCACTGGAGTGGATAGAAACCGGGACCTCGCAGCTATCGCATCTCGTGAGCCAGCTGCTGGCGCTGTCGCGGGTGGAGCCGGGCTCGGGACGCGAAGTCGAGATGCAGTTGCTCGACCTGCATCGTCTCGCGCGTGAAACCACGGCGGAGTGGGTGGAGGCGGCGCTGGAGAAAGGGATCGATCTCGGGTTCGAATCGTCGGACGAGACCGTTTCCGTGCATGGCAATGCGATGCTGCTGCGCGAGCTGCTCGCGAATCTGCTGGATAACGCGATCCGCTATACGCCCGCCCAAGGCAAGGTGACGGTGATGCTGTCGGCCCATGCCGGGCAGGCCAGGCTCGCGGTCGAGGACAACGGCCCCGGCATCCCCGAGGCCGAGCGCGAGCATGTGTTCGAGCGCTTCCATCGATTGCAGGACAATACCGGCAGCGGCTGCGGCCTCGGTCTCGCGATCGTGCGAGAAATTGCCCTGCTGCACGGCGCCGAGGTTGCGGTCGAAGCGATCCCAGGTGCCAACGGTACGCGTATGGTGCTGACCCTGCCGACTATCTCCGGGCAATAAAAACCGCGCAATAAAAAACCGCCCGAAGGCGGTTGTTTCTGCGCTGGCGCGAATTACTTCGCGGCGAGCACGGCGGAAAGCGGATGCACCACGCCGTTGTCGGCATTGAGGCCGCTGCCTGCAACGGGGATGTTGTCGATCTTCACGCCATCGGCCACGGACAGCTTCACTTCGCTGCCATCCAGCGTCTTGGCCTTGCCGGCTTCCACTTCAGCCTTGGTGATCTTGCTGTTGACCACGTGATGGGCGATCAGCTTCTTGAGCGCTTCCTTGTCGCTCATGAGCTTGTCCAGCTTCTTCTTCGGCAGCTTGGCGAAGGCGGCATCGTTCGGAGCGAACACGGTGATCGGGCCGGCAGCCTTGAAAGTGTCTTCCATGCCGGCGGTCTTGATCGCGGTCAGCATGGTCTTGAAATCGCCGTCGTGTTCCATGGTGTCCAGGATGTCGTCGGCGTGCGCGGTTGCGGAAAGGGCCATCGCCGCCAGCATGGCGGCCGTCAGTAGCTTGTGTTTCAAGATTGTCTCCAGGGGAAATGAACGAGGTACTTCAAGACAACGGAGGGGTGCCTCGGAAATACGGTTTCATTATCCATGGCGCATACTTACACAAGCCTTACAGCCCCAGCGGGAGCAGGGGCAAGAGGGCAAGGGCAAAAAAATTGGCAACCGTAGGGGACAGTTGCCAGAGGGGTACATGCAAGGAGATGACATCGAGGGATTGCGTTCGATGTCGTGAACCCGTTCCCATTGCTGAAACGGGCTCAGGTACATTAAAACAGCCGAAACTTAATGGAACCTTACAAACTGCCGGGCAAGGCAAATTATTTGAGCCGGTCATGGAAAAAGCGCGACAGCTCCGCCTGCCGTTGCGCCGCTAGCTGCGACAAGTCGTCCGTAACCGTTTGCATGCTGAGCGGCGGCGCATCCTGGTTCCCGTGCAGATATTGCTGCATGAAGATGATGATATCGTGCTGCGCGTTGTATGCCGCCTCGTGCGCGTCCTTCCAGGCGCCGTAGAGGCTGTTGAGCTGGTCCAGGTCATCCATGGCACGGTCCTCGTCGGTTAACACTTATTGGTCAACGCGGCGAAGGCCGGGTTCCTCGTGTCAGCCGATCTTCCACCACGCGGGCAGCAGTTCGCGCACTTCCTTCTGCGCGTAGCGGTCGTCGATGAGGTAAATCGTGCCGCTGTCCTCCGTGGTGCGAATCACCCGCCCCGCCGCCTGCACCACTTTCTGCATGCCGGGGTAGAGGTAAGTGTATTCGTAGCCCTGGCCGAAGATTGCTTCCATGCGCACACGCATCTGCTCGTTGACCTCGTTGATCTGCGGCAGGCCGATCGTCGCGATGAAGGCACCGACCAGGCGTTCGCCCGGCAGGTCGATCCCTTCGCCGAACGCGCCGCCGAGCACCGCGAAGGCGATGCCCTCGGACTCCGGCGTGAAACGGCTCACGAAGGCTTCGCGCTCCTGCTCGTTCATGAGGCGCGCCTGCTGGCGGATCGGGATTTCCGGGAAGCGCTCGGCGAACAGTGCGTACACCTGTTCCAGATAGTCGAAGCTGCTCACGAACAACAGGTAGTTGCCCGGCCGCTTGCGATACTGCTTGGCCATGAGCTGGACGATGGGCATGAGCGAGTGCTTGCGCCGCAGGAAACGCGTGGAAATGTGATCGACCGCATGCACCTGCAACTGCTCGGGCGAGAACGGCGAAGGCACATCGATGAAAGGCGTCTTGTCCGGCAGGCCCAGCATGTCGGCGTAGAAATGCGAAGGGCTCAGCGTCGCCGAGAACAGCGTCACCGATTGCGCCGCCTCGAAGCGGCCCTTGAGGAAAGGCGCCGGCACCACGTTGCGGATGCAGAGCGTGGTGTCGTCGTGCAGAAGATTGCTGCGGCGCTCGGTACGCGTGACGTCGAAGATCGAGTGCGGCCCGAAGGATTCGGCCAGTGCCGCAAATTGCAGCGCATCGAAGTAGAAATTGAGCAGCTCCGGCTCGTTGGTGGTCGGATGGTCCGCGAGGTAATCGGTAATGCGCGTTACCACGCGCTGCAGCGCGAACTGCAATTCCTCGTCGATCGCGGGGTAGACCTCGTACGGCGCTTCCTGCTGTTCCACGAGGCGCGTCCAGGCCAGGCTCAATTTATCCAGCGGCAACTTGAGCGCCTTGGGCGCGCCCTTGCGCATGTGCTCGAAGGCGAACTGGCTCAGTTCCGCGCTATACATGCCCCGCCCGCGCTCGATCATGTTGTGCGCCTCGTCCACGAGCACGCTGACGCGCCATTCGTTGAGCATGGTGCCCGCATACAGCAGCGCGTACAGATCGAAGTAGTAGTTGTAGTCGCCGATGACCACATCCGCCCAGTTGGCGAGATCCTGCGCAAGGAAATAGGGGCATACCTGATGTTCGCGCGCTACTTCGCGCAAGGTGTCGCGGTCCAGCAGGCCTCGATCCAGCGCGTCTATGCGCGCTTGCGGCAGGCGGTCGTAGAAGCCCTTGGCGAGCGGGCAGGATTCGCCGTGGCAGGACTTGTCCGGATGCTCGCATGCCTTTTCGCGCGCGACCAGCTCCAGCGTGCGCAGCTTGAGATCGGGGTTGGTCTTGTGCAGGGTTTCCAGCGCATCCAGCGCGAGCCCGCGCCCCGAGGTCTTGGCGGTGAGAAAGAAAATCTTGTCGAGCTTCTTCTCCGGCATCGCCTTCAACAGCGGGAACAGCGTGCCCAGCGTCTTGCCGATGCCGGTAGTTGCTTGCGCCATGAGACAGCGGCCAAGGCTCGCGGTCTTGTATACGGATTCGGACAGAAAGCGTTGCCCGGCGCGGAATTCGGCGTGGGGGAATTGCAGTGCGGCGAGGGCTTGGTCGCGTGCCTGGCGATGCGCGACTTCGCGATCTGCCCACGCCTGCAATTTCTCGCACTGCTGCGCGAAATAGGTTTGCAGTTCGCCCGCGGAAAACTGCTCGACCAGCGGGAATTCGTCCTTGCTCGATACGTTGTAGTACACCAGCCCTGCATTGATCTCGTCCAGCCCGCGCTCCTCCGCCATGAGGTGCGCATAGATCTTCGCCTGCGCCCAGTGCAGGTGGCGGTGGTTGTCCGGCATGCGCTCGAGCAGGCCCTTGAAGGTCTTGATCTCCTCCAGTTGGTTGTCCTGCGGGTCGTAACCATCTGCGCGGCCGCGAATGAAGATGTTCTTGTACTCGCCGGTAAGCGGGATTTCAGTCAGATAGCCGGGCGGGCGGCGCGAGGTCACGGTATTGTGCCCGACCATGCCTTCCAGCGCGGTGGGCGAGGGCGTGAAACGCTGATCGAGATCGCCGATGCGTGCGGTGAGGTCGCACAGAGCACGCACCGAGATCACGTAACGGAACGGATCGGCTTCGTTTTCCGAGACGACCAGGCTGGGGGCGAGCTTAATGGCGCAGTCCTGCTAACAACTTGAGGGGAAAGCGAATTATACCAGTCGCAGCCTCCCGGCGCTGAACCGGCTAGGTGCCGCAAAAGGTCTGATAAACCCGCTCCGATGGCGGCGGAGGGGCACGGAAGGCTTCGTTCTCCGGCGTATCCTCGAACGGTTTCGACAGCACGGCGAGCAGCTTTTCGAACGGCGCCATATCGTTGTTGCGCACCGCTGCTGCGAGTGCGGCTTCCACCTGATGGTTGCGCGGAATGACCGCAGGATTAGCCTGCTTCATGACAGCAAGTGCTCGCTCACGTGAGGCAGGCTGCTGGTCGAAGCGTGCTTTCCAGCGTTCCAGCCAGGCCTGGAACCGGGGTGCGTCATTGTCTATGGTCTGCCGATTGGCGAGGCCGCGGAATGTGTTGGTGAAGTCGAGACCATGGGTCTGCATGCCTACGAGCAGATCGTTCACCAATGCGAGATCGTCCGGCTGTGCATCGAGCAGGCCGAGCTTGGCACGCATGCCGGCGAGCCAGGCACTCTCATATTTTTGCGGGAAGCTGTAGATCGCGTCCTCGGCCAGCTTGACCGCCTGTTCGGTGTCGTCGGCGATCAGCGGCAGCAGCGTTTCGGCGAAGCGAGCGAGATTCCACTGCGCAATCGGCGGCTGGTTGCTGTAGGCGTAGCGGCCCTGTTGGTCGATGGAGCTGAACACGGTGTCCGGGTGGTAGGCGTCCATGAAAGCGCATGGGCCGTAGTCTATGGTTTCGCCGCTGATCGCCATGTTGTCGGTGTTCATCACACCGTGGATGAAGCCGACGTGCATCCATTGTGCGACGAGCGCGGCCTGGCGCTCCATGACAGCGTAAAGCAGTGCGAGATAAGGATTTTCAGACTCGGCGAGCTCGGGGTAATGACGGCGAATAGCGTGATCGGCCAAAGCCTTTAACACCGGCAACTCGTCGATCGCGGCGGCGTATTGAAAGGTGCCGACGCGAATGTGGCTTGCGGCGACGCGCGTAAGCACCGCGCCCGGCAGCACTTCGTCGCGGTAGACCGCCTCGCCGGTTTTCACCACCGCGAGGCTGCGCGTGGTGGGAATGCCGAGCGCATACATCGCTTCGCTGATGAGATATTCGCGCAGCATGGGTCCCAAGGCAGCCTTGCCGTCGCCACGGCGCGAGAAGGGGGTGATGCCGGAGCCCTTGAACTGGATGTCGAAACGCGCGCCATCCGGAGCGACCTGTTCGCCGAGCAGGATCGCGCGCCCATCGCCCAGCATGGTGAAACCGCCGAATTGATGCCCGGCATAGGCTTGCGCCAACGGCTCCGCTCCTTCCGGCAATTCGTTGCCCGAGAATACGCGCAGCGCCTCGCCGCTTTCCAGCCGGTCAGGGTCCAGCCCCAGACGCGCCGCCAGGGCGCGATTGAGGATGACCAGCGACGGTTCGACATGGCTGGTGGCATTGTGGCGCAGATACAGGCGGCTGGGCAGCTCGGTGTAGGAGTTGTCGAAATTCCAGCCGGTGGGGGATCGTTGGGACATGGGGCTCGCGGTGTAGATGTGGAAATCCGTCGCCTCGGAGAGGCATGACGGCGCAGTCGTCTGGATAGTTTGTCACATAAACCAGCTCACAGTTTCACGCACGGAGTATTTTCGCGGATTTGCCACCTTTGCAAGCGCACGGGCCAAAGCCAGCGCGTGCGCTCGCGCCAGGCTAGAGGCCGAGCTCGCTCAGCCCCGGGTGGTCGTCCGGGCGGCGGCCGAGCGGCCAGTGGAACAGGCGCTCGCTTTCCTTGATCGGCTTGTCGTTGATCGAGGAATGCCGCACCCGCATGAGGCCGTCCTCGCCGAACTCCCAGTTCTCGTTGCCATAGGAGCGGAACCAGTTGCCTGCGTCGTCGTGCCACTCGTAGGCGTAGCGCACGGCGAGCCGGTTGCCGGTGTAGGCCCACAGTTCCTTGATGAGGCGATAGTCCAGCTCCTTGTTCCACTTGCGTTCCAGAAACTGGCGTGCCTCCTCGCGGCTCTGCACGAACTCGGCGCGGTTGCGCCATCGCGTATCCAGCGTGTAGGCCTGCGCCACCTTCTCGGGGTCGCGCGAATTCCAGCCATCTTCCGCGAGACGGACTTTCTGGATTGCGGTTTCATGCGTGAAAGGCGGGACGGGCGGGCGGACGGCAGGGGACGTCATGAGAGGCTCCTTGGTAAGTGTAGGCTAGAGGTCAGAGGGAAAGCAGTTTCTTCGCGAGCTGCTGCGCTTCGCGGGCGGCCTGTTTGTGGCCCAGCACCTTGGCGACGGTGATCGCGCCATCGATGAGGATGAGGAATTCCGCGGCGAGCTGGTCGGGGTCGGCGACGCCGTATTCGACGGCAAGCTCGCGCAGGTAGTCGCGCAGCTTGATCTTGTGTTCATGGGCGATCGCACGGATCGGATCGGCCGCATCGCCGATTTCCCCGGCCGCGTTGATGAAGGCGCAGCCGTTGAAGTCCTCGGTGTGAAACCAAGCGTCCAGCGCGTCGAAGGCGGAAAGCAGCCGGGCTTCGGGCGTACCGGCCTGGCTCGTTGCCTGGACGAACCAGTCCATCCAGCGCGCGTCACGCTCTTGCAGCACGCGCGCCACCAGCGCCTCCTTGGACGGGAAATGACTGTAGATGGTTTTTCGGGAAACGCCGGACTCTTTGACAATGGCGTCCATCCCGGTGGCGAGGATGCCGCCGCGGTAGATCAGGCGTTCGGTGACTTCCAGCAGTTTCTGGCGTGCATCGGTGATGACGGTGGTCATGGCTTGAGCGGGAGAATGATCGTTCTCAAATGGTAGAACGATCATTCTCCCGCTGTCAACCGCAACGCACAAAAGGTTTGAAAATGCCGCAGGAGGCCCTAAGCTAGCTAGCGATGAACAGCATTATTCCCATCGCGCCCGGCATCTACGAACTCGACATCGACGATTACCTCGGCGAGCAAGGCTATATTTCCAGTTCCGGCCTCAAGCGCGTGCTGGATTCGCCGGAAGCGCTGCAGCGCTATTTGCTGCGCCAGAACGAGTCCACGCCGCGACTCGATTTCGGCACGGCCGTGCACTGCGCGCTGCTCGAACCCGAGCGTTTCGAACGCGAATATGTTGCCCTGCCGGTGGAGCATGTCGATCTTTTCCATGAGGAAGACCTCAATCTGATCCGGCAGGAGCGGGAGCATCCGTTGAGGTTCATTACGCAGGCGCAGATGGAGGCGTTGCACGGCATACGGGAACAAGTGGCGCGGTTGCCGGAAATTTCGCGCCTGCTGGCGGAAGGGCTGGCCGAGCGCAGCCTGTTCTGGCGCGATCCGGCCACGGAGGTACGCTGCAAAATACGTCCCGATCTGCTCGTGTTGCCCCACCTGATCCTGGAGCTCAAAACGACTTTCGACGCCTCGCTCGCCGTTTTTCAGCGTACCTTGCAAATGCAGCGCTACCACCTCAGCGCAGCGATGTACCTGGAAGGCGTGCGCCATCTGACGGGGTTTTCGACGAACTACGTTTATCTCGTTGCGAGCCGGCACCCGCCCTATCGGGTCGAGACCTTCGTACCAGGCCCGGAGATTCTGGAAGAGGGTGCGAGGCTGTTTCGGACGGCATTGCGCAAAGTGCTTGCCGATCCAGTCTGGAAGCAAAAATACCGATGAGCTGATTTTGCGATGGCGTGCTCTTTTTGCATATGCAATGCGGGGCAGCAGAAAAAAGAAAAGCCCGCACAGAGCGGGCTTTTTCTTTCAGATCTAGTCTAGGAATAAACGTCCCGTGCATTTGCCGCGCGCCACTCCGACGCGAAGCGTTCCGCGTCCTGATCGTTATGCGGTTTCACGCCGAGCAGAATGCCGCCTTCGTCGACCCCCTGCTCATAGGTTTTCAGACGATCTTCCGGGATGCCCCAGCCGACCAGCGCCCCGGCGAGGCCAGCCGTTACACCGCCCGCACCTGCACCTGCAAGACCCGCGGCAATCGGCCCCGCGACAACGAGGCCCAGTCCCGGTACGGCAATCGTACCCGCTGCGGCGAGAACGCCGGCAATCGCTCCGGCGGTCGCACCCACGGCGCCACCAACTGCCGCGCCTTCGGCTGATTTGTTGCCCACTTCGGTTTCCAGCGTCGCATGCTTGCCGTAAAAGCGCTCGCGCGTTTCCTCCGACATTACTACATCGATTTCGTCCGCGGAATAGCCGGCAGCGGTGGCGGCCTGATAAGCGCGTTCAGCGCTGTTACGGTCTGTGAATAGTCCTGTGGTTGCTCGCATTTTCACGCTCCTTTGTTCGCATTAAGTCGAAGCCGTAGCATAGGAGGGAGGCGTGCTCCGCATAAGCCGCGTTTGGCTTGTTCTGTTGTAGGAAAGTACCCTACAAAAATTGCGCAAAGCCGTTTAGCCGGAACCTTGCCCGTTCGGCTCCGTCACATCCGGAGGAGGGTTAAATCATGGTAATGAACGGCGAACTTGGCTGGATCGAGATTTACAAGGACTGGCAGTACATGCGGTCGGTGTACGAACAGGAACAGCAGGCGCTGGACGAGAAGATGCTGCTGTTCCTCGAATCCAAGGGGCCGCCGCCCAACCGGCAGTCGCTCGACAAGTTGCGCGACCTCGGTCAGCAGCTGGAGGCCAAGCGTCTTACCGTGGACGATTTCATCGAGGCGCATTCCTCGGAGGAGAAAGTCCGCTCCACTCCCTTGCCGCCGCCCGATGCCAGTCTGGACCACAGCTAGGTCTGCAGCGCTTCAAATTCCGCCACTCACTAGCATTTTGCAACCGTCTGTCGGATAAGCCGAAAACGGTCTTGCGATAATGTCTTCGACTCTTCGATACTCCCCGGCACGTCCTGATTTTTCAGGGCGTGTTTTGCCTTAATGGTGTAGTGCCTGCCAGTCAAACTGAAAACAATCATTAAAAATCTTCGTCTAGCAGGGGAGTCGATGGCATGGACTTGTGGATAGGCATGTTTATCTGGTTATGCGGGGTAGTGATGGGGTTCGCCGCGGCTATCATCGTGATGCACGGCATGAAGGACGAGATGGACGACGACGAGGCGGAGGAGCGATCCTGAAGCCTCCATGCATCGGCAGAACGGGAGCATTGAGCTCCCGTTCTGTTTTATGAAGCTGCGATCAGGGTCATCGTCGCCCCGGCCAGCTTTCCAGCACCAGCCGCGCAACGCCCAGCAGGTCGGCTTCGCTCGCTCCGCCCGATGCCTGTACCGACATTCCCTGATGCACGGTCGTCAGCAGTCTGGCCAGATCGGCGGGATTCGTTTCTGCAGGCAGGTCATTTTCCGCCTGGGCGCGCGCGAACCGCGCTGCCAGCAGGCTTTCGAACATTTTCCGGCTGTTGGCCAGCTCCTCTTTGATGATCTCGCCACTTTGTCCGCAGGCGAGCGCGCCTAGCGTCATCATGCAGCCCGGCGGATGGTCCTTGCCTGCGAGGAAGCGGGCCGCGGTCATCAGCAGCTTTTCCGCGACCTCATAGGCGGTCGGCGCCTGCACCGATTCGCGGACGAAAGCCGCCGGCCCTTGCAGGTAACGCTGCACCGCCTTGCGAAACAATTCTTCCTTGCTGCCGAAAGCACCATAGATGCTGGGCTTGTTCACCCCCAGCGCTTCCGTCAGGTCCGACATCGAGGCACCCTCATAGCCGCGCGCCCAGAACACGTGCATCGCCTTTTCCAGTGCTTCTTCATGATCGAAAGCCGGCGGGCGTCCGCGCTGTTTGGGGGGAGTGGAGGTGTTCATGACAGTTTCCATGATCGATGACATGATCAATATTATACCTATCGGTAAGAAATTTGTTGACCGGATCGAAAGGGGCGCATATTATTTATTTACCGATTGGTAAATAAATTGCGCGGGCATCACTTTTCAATTCGAGGAGACAACATCATGGAACAGCAGAACAGCAAGGTAGCATTCATTTCCGGAGCCAATCGCGGCATCGGTTTCGAGACCGCGAAGAAGCTCGGCGAACTGGGTATCACCGTTGTGCTCGGCGTGCGCGATACGGCCAAGGGACAAGCGGCGGCAGATCAGCTCAAGGCACAAGGCATCCGCGCCGAAGTCGTGCATTACGACGCTGCGGTGCCGGCGACGGCGGACGAGGTTTATGCGTTCATCGAGCGCAAATTCGGCAAGCTCGACATCCTTATCAACAACGCAGGCGTGCTCAAGGAGCATCTGCTGGGCGTGAACAACAGCAACACCGTCAGTCAGGAAACGCTGCAGCAAACCTTCCAGGTCAATCTGTTCGCCGTAGTGGATATCACGCAGAAACTGCTTCCACTGATCCAGAAGGCGCCTGCGGGGCGCATCGTCAATCTTTCCAGCATCCTTGCCTCCCAGACTCTGCACAGCATGCCGAATTCGCCGATCGACCCCGCCAAAGGATTGGCCTATAACGCCTCCAAGACCGCGCTCAATGCCTACACCATCCATCTCGCCCATGCGCTGCGCGATACGCCGATCAAGGTCAATTCCGCACATCCCGGCTGGGTGAAGACGGAACTCGGCGGCGACAATGCGCCGATGGAAGTTGAGGACAGCTGGAAAACCAGCGTGCGACTTGCCACGCTGGAAGCGGATGGCCCCAGCGGCGGTTTCTTCCACGAAAACGATACATTGCCCTGGTAATTGATCGGCAAGAGCCCTTGCGAGACGGCGAGGGCCTTTATCCATTTACAGGTCTCAAAATGGCAAACAAGATTTCTTCAAGATACCGCAAACCGCTTTTCGCGCTGGTGATGTCATGCAGTACCGGGTTGATCGTTTCAGCCGTGATCCTGACATTGCACGGCGTACCGGGCGCTGTTTTTCTCAAGGTCTGGATGCGCGCATTCATGACGGCCTGGCCCATCGTATTCGTGGCGATCATCGTGATTGCGCCGCGCGTGGACAGGCTGCTGGATGTGTTCGTGGAAAGGCACGAAGCCGGTTAGCTGAACAAAACATCAAGGCAGGAACTATGCGGCGCGTCCTCTATCCCATGTACAGGAGGACGAATCATGGTCTTGAACGGCGATTGGGACTGGCCCGGGCTATACGAGGACTGGGAACGGAAACGAGAGGAATATTACGCGGCGCAAAAGGCGCTGGACGATGCCACAAGCTTGTACCTGGAGGCGAAGGGCGGGCCGCCCGACCGGGAAGAAATGACCCGCGTAGTGCAACTGCGGGGAAAGATGTTCGAAGCCCGTGCCGTGGTCAACGCCTTCATCGAGCAACATGCGCACGATAACCGGGAGAAACACAATCTCCCGCATCACGGCGGCTAGCTAGAACAGCAGCCAGGCTTCCAGGATAGCGAAGGAAATCATCAGCGCCAGCAGCAGGAACAGCATGTGAGTTGAGCGCTGGGGCTGTTTTGCCAGAACTGCCGCCGAACAATGGTGGCAGATCAGCTCGCCCTGGGGATTCAAAAAACCGCAATTACCGCATTCCATCGTGCCATCTCCTTTGATGCACCGCATGATCGGGTATTACTCTTTTTGCACGGTTATCTTAGTAGGAACAATTTTTATTCGCTACACATCGAATTTCACAATCCGGAATTCGCCTCACGGCAGCGGTTGAATTATTTCCCTCCGGCGCGCTCTATTCATGAAAACGACAGAAAGTTTTCGGAGGAGTGCACGATGAAGTGTCCTCAATGCCAGCTGGAAAACCCGGCTGTCATGAATGTCTGTACGTCCTGCGGCGCCGAACTTTTTCCGGGCGTCGAAAAGCAACGCCGGGCCAGCGGCAACTCGCCCGACTCATCCTCACGCATACCGCCCCAGCAGAAGGCGGCAATCGCGGAAGCGGAACAGGCATCGCGCGAAATGCGCCGAAAGCGCGCCTTCTCCGGAAGCGCCGAAATTACCGGCTCCAGTCCCTACATAACCCAGCCTTCTATCGGCAGACAACGCGTCGGCCAGATCGAGCGGCAAATGAGCATGGCGCTGGGTCTGCTATTTGTCATCGTGATCGGCGTCGCCGCCTGGGTGGTAACTCTCAATCTGCCGGATGATGAAAAACCTTATGCTGGATCGCCGTTTGCGTTTTTGATCGAAGAAGCGCTGCGCAAGCCGAACAAAAAAGTGAATGCCGAAACCTATATCGGCTACGAAATCGGTTCTCCCATGATGTATGACGCAAAAGCGGCGCTGGGCCTGAGGGAAGTCGAAACCGCGCTCGTCGAAGCGCCGGCTGCGGCAGGCAAGACGGACGCCGTGCAGCCTAAGCAGCAACCCCAAGTGGTTGAGCAGGTGCCCAGGCTGCAGAAGGAAGAGCCGCCACGTCCTGAAAAAATCGAAGCCATGCCGCTTTCGCCGACGCCACCGGCGCAATCAGCAGCAACTCCCGAGCCGGTGCAGGTCGCTAATCTGAAACCTGTCGAGAAGACGGAGCCGCCACCGCCTCCCGAGGAGCCCCAGGCCAGTGCAAGCCGGGTGCCGGTGGTGGACCGTTCCATCGTTTCTGAAAAGCCGCGCAAGCGGGCAAAATCGGGTTGCATGGCGGAAGAAGGGAGCAAGGATTGCGCTCACCGTCATGTAGTGACGTTCAAGCGCAACTGGGGCCCCGTTCTGGAAGAACGCATATATCCCAGCCGCGACATGTCGCGGCGCGCGCAGGAGCTCTGGCGCCGCGAAGGAAAGATTCTGGAACCCGATGGCAGGATCAACGACACTTACGTCCTCAAACCCAAGAGCTTTTCGCCGATTCCGGGGCATCCGACCTAGCCGGTCGATGCGGGGCCCGGAGGCTACCCGGCGGAGAACAGCGCGCGTATCTCCGTCACGGCCATCTCCAGATGCTCGAAGCTGTGGCTGCCTCCTTCTATCAATACCAGCTTCGCATCGCCTTCGAAATTGGCAACACTTTCCCGATAGGGAATCAGCTCGTCCCCTTTCTCATGCAGTACCACGCATGCGGCAGCTCCGGGCACGCGATAGGCGTCATACCGTAGCAGGTCGCTTTCATCCATGACACCGCGTTCCCCGGTGTACATGTTCTTCACCTCGCCAATATAGGGGCGTAGCGTCACCTCCGGCTGCATGCAAGGGTTGAGCAGCACGCAGGGCACGCCATATTTTTTCGCCAACTGATACGACCAGAATCCGCCGAGCGACGATCCGGCCAGCACCGGCCGGCGCGGCAGGGCACCACGCACGATGGCATCGAGCTGCGCGAACCCGGCATCCGGATGGAGCGTGTCGTAGCTCGCCAGAATGATATCGGGAAAGATCTTCCTCAAGGCCCGGCTTTTCTCGGAGAGCGGGCTGGAGCGAAAGCCGTGGATGTAGATGAGGACGCGGGATGGAGTGGTCATGACCCATTCTAAAGCAATGGATGAGATGCTGAGCCCTGAAAATTGTTTCTATATCGGAACAAATATTGTTCTTTATTGATTATTTATCCTTAAAAAGAAAAAGATGAAGATGGCCTCTACCATTACCGAACATTGGAGGAGATCATGAGCACCGCCACGCCTCTGGCCGAATACGAAAGCATTGCGGCCACCATCCAGCACTACATTCAGGGCGCCATCGCCGGCAAGGGCGATGTAATGAAACCGGCTTTCCATCCCGACGCAACGCTCTACGGCTACATCGGCAGCGACCTGTTCGCCGGTCCGATCCAGAAGCTTTTTGACTGGAACGAGCAGAACGGCCCGGCCAAGGACCTGGCTGCCCGCATCGTGGAAATCCGTATCGTCGGCAGCATCGCCCAGGCAAGCCTCGAACTGGACAACTGGACCGGTCATCGCTTCACCGACTTCTTCAACCTGCTCAAGGTCGAGGGTGAGTGGAAGATCATGAACAAGGTCTTCCAGCTGCACGGCGCGTAAATCAGCACTTCATTAAAACTATTTCAATCATTCAAGGGGAAACAACATGGAAATTCTGCTCAAAGGCGGTATCGCAATGGTCGCGGCGGCGCTGATGCTCGCATGGCTCGGAACGTTTGCGCGCTGGTTCGTGATCAAGGGCGTGGACGGCGGCGTGGTGAAGGACTATCACCTGCTGATCAAGGCGCATATCGATTACATTCTCATGGCGCTGTTCTGCTTCGCGTTCTACGGCGTCGCCAAGTCCGGCGGCTTTGCATTGCCAGTTGCCGCGTGCTGGCTGGTGGTCATCGGCGGCATGACCAATCCCAGCATTTTCGTGATCGCGATGCTCAAGACGGACTTCTGGAGCAAGGCCGTGTGGAAGGTATACACTGCCATCAGCTTCGTCGTCACGACGACCGGTTTCATCTGGGTCAGTCATTCGATCATGAAGGCACTGTAAGCACGTGGCCGGGCAATCGGCCATGCACCCGCAGGAGCGCGAAGGAGGCAGACATGAAACGCAGCGATTCAGGCAGGCAGGGCAAGCCGCGGTTTTATCCGCGATTCATGGAATGGCTGGGCAAGCTGGAGGCGTGCGGCAGATATTACCTGTCGATTTATGAATACTGAGCACTCGCAAATTACCCACCGCTGATGTTCAAATCCATCGACGACCTTAAGCTGTTTGCGCACATCTACGAAAAGCGCAGCCTTTCCGCCGTGGCGGCGCTCGTGCAGACTACGCCCGGCGTAATCAGCAAGCGCCTCGCGCAGCTGGAAAGCGATTTCGGCGCGCGCCTCTTTCACCGTACCACGCGCACTATCCAGCCCACCAACGAAGGGCAGCGCCTGTTCGAGCAGACGCGCCACCTGCTGGATCTCATAGATAGCTACGAAAGCGAATGGGGCGAGAAAACCGAGCCGAGCGGCGCGATTCGCATCACGGCTTCCGCCTCTTTTTCACGGCTCTATCTGATGCCGGTGATTACCCGCTTCATGAAGGAATATCCCCGGATTTCCATCAGCCTGGAGTTGTCCGACAAGGTGCTCGACATTGTTGCCGAAGGCATCGATCTCGCGATCCGCGGCGCGCAGATGAACGATTCCAGTCTCATCGCCCGCAAGCTCGGCCCTTCGCCCGAAGTGCTGTGCGCCACGGCGGAATATCTGGCCAAAGCGCCGCCTCTGGAGCATCCGTCCGACCTCGAGCACCACAACTGCATCATCCTCAACGAGAACTACAACTGGGAGTTTTCCGACGCGGGGCGCGTGTTCCATCAGAAGGTGCACGGCAACTTCCAGACCAATTACAGCGAGGCGCTGGTGGCCGCGATACAGGATGGGTTGGGCGTGGGGATGGTGTGCTACTGGCAGATTCACCAGGAAATCGAACGCGGCGATTTGCAGCTGGTCCTGCCGCAGTTTCATCCGGGACGCCAGCAATCCATCTACGCGGTCTACCCCTCGCGCCGCCACCTGCCACTCAAGACACAGGTATTCATCCGCTATCTGGAACAGCATCTGCAATTGCCCGTACCGGATGCGGAAGGCATCGAGCGGATTTCAAGACGTAACTGAACGTCTCGTTTCAAGGGGCGCGGTGTCCATCCTCCGGATGCTCACCTGACATCTCTTCTCGCCTGCGCTTCTCGTAAAGGTTGTCGCGGATCAGCGGCATACCCGTTGCGATCAGGAAGACCACCACCACGGTCAGTATGATCCAGATCATGCGCTTGCTCCTTGCTTGATAGGCGCGACCGCTATTGCAGTTGCTCCAATGCGCGCCGCAACGCCTGTTTTTCCGGCAGGCCGACAAATTTCTGCTCGCCCACCAGTATCACCGGTACGGCCGTGACGTCGAACGCCCTGGCGTCCTGCAATGCACGGTCATGCTTGGCTGCGTAAGCTTCGCTTTCCAGCGCCTCGGCGAATGCCAGCGGATTAAGTCCGGCGTTCTCGGCAATATCCCGCAACACTTCCTGATCGCCGATATCCCGATCCTGCTGGAAAAATGCCTTGAATACTTCCTCCACATACGCATTGCCCCGGCCTTGTTCCTGCGCATACTGGAAGCCGATGAAGGCGAGGCGTGTATACGGCTGCGGCGAAATCGTGGGCAGCGAGATCGGCACCTTCAGGTGCTCCGCCAGCGGATACACCGAATGTTTCCACACGCTGGGCAGATACTCGTCCTCGGGTCGCAGGGTAGGGGTCGGATAAGGGCGCAGCTCGAAAGGCTCCCAGACGACCTCGATATCCAGCCCCTGCGCTGCGTCCTGCAATACGTGTTCCGCGAGCATGCAATACGGGCAGACGAAATCGCTCCAGACCCGTACCGGCTTCCGATGGGGCGGTGCGTGAGCCGTGTTTTCGCTAGCGGTTGCGTGATCGTTCATGGAAGTTTCCTTGCAGGCACAGGATACAAGCAATGACAGCAGGTTTGGAGCGCGGTTCTGAGCTCTAGCGCGGCAAAATCCTTCAATCGCGCATGCCGAGGCGATTGAAGAAAACTTGCCAACTTGTGCCCCTGAGCGCGGTCACATCGGGAAGAACAATGCCTCTCCATCATGCAAAGGAGTTCGCCATGTCGCAAGTCAATCCGATTCAGCTGCAGAAGTACCTCAAAGGCGTCGATTACCCGGCCAGGCGCGAGGCGCTGCTCGCCAATGCCAAGAAAATGGGTGCCGACGAAAATGTCTACGCGTCGCTGGAACAATTGCCGGACGAGGATTTCGAGACGCCCGCCGATGTGAGCGCGGCGATCGGCAAGTTGTCGTAAGCACGCATGACAAGGTTCGATGAGGTTATTCCCGACTTTGTCCCGTTATCCATTTCATCGATCGAGCGGATAAAAGACTGCATCAGCTGGCTGAGTCCGGACGGAAATCTCCTGTACGCCAATCCCCAGGGACGCAAGGCCCTCGGCTACACCGAGGAAGAGATACGCCGGCTCACCATTTTCGATATCGATCCCCGCTATACGCCCGAGCTGTGGGCGCAGCATTTCGCCCGGCTGCGGGAAACCGGCTCCTGCACTTTCGAGACCTGGCACCGCCGCAAGGACGGCAGCATGATGCCGGTCGAGATCAACAGCAACTACATCGATCACGACGGCAAGGAATACAGCTGCGCCATTGTGCGCGACATCACCGAGCGCAAGAAGGCGGAAGTTTTCGACCAGGTGCGGGCCGACGTGCTGGAACGGGTGGCAAAGAACCAATCGCTGTCGCGCGCCCTCGACCGGCTGACCAAGGGTGCCGAGGAATACGAGCCCGGCGTGCTCGGCGCATTGCTGCTGCAAAGCCGGGATCGCGTACAGGTTTACCAGAGCGGCGCGCTGCCGCAGGATCTCGCGGAGAAGGTGCACCGCATCATGACGCAGGCTTACGACCGCGTGTGCGGCCAGGTGGCTTCGGAGGATCCGATGATCCTCTCGCAGGATATGGCGGGGGAGGTCGAGTTCGAGGAGCTGCGCGAAATGCTGCACGATTCCCGGCTAGGGCCGTGCCTCTCGCTGCTGCTCGACGTGAAGTCGCCGGAAGTCACGGCGCGCTTCATGCTTTTCCGCTATGCAGGCGAAGTATTCACGGCAGTTGACCATCAGCTCATCGCCCACTTCTCGCGCCTCGCGCAGATTGCCATCGACCAGCATTTTTCCGAGGAGGAGCTCAAACTCTCGGACAGCGTTTACAAGAACAGCAGCGAGGGCATGCTGATCCTGGGGCCGAACGCCGAGATCATCTCGGCCAACCCCGCGTTCACGGCTATTTCCGGCTACACCTTGCCCGAAGTGCTCGGCCGGCACCCCTTCGAATTCACTTCATCCACCAATCCGCCCACGCTCAAGGACGAGATCGATGCCGCCCTCGCGGAAGAGGGCTACTGGCAGGGGGAGATCTGGGAGCTCGACAAGGCCGGCGAGGAATACGTCAAGCTGGTCAAGATCAATACGGTATTTGACGAACAGCACCAGCCGTACCGTTTTATCGCGCTGTTTTCCGACATCACCGAGAAGAAGAAATCCGAGGAACGCATCTGGTTCGAAGCCAATTACGATGCCCTCACCAGGCTTCCCAACCGGCGCCTGTTCAAGGAACGGCTGGAGCAGGAATTGCTGAAAACCGACCGTGCCGGCGAAAAGCTCACGCTGTTCTTCATCGATCTGGACCGCTTCAAGGAGGTCAACGATACCGTCGGTCACGAAGGCGGGGATCAATTGCTCATCGAAGTCGCCCGGCGCCTGATGACTGTGGTCAGGGCGACGGATACCGTGGCCCGACTGGGTGGCGATGAGTTCACCGTGATCCTGCCGGGCCTCGGCGACATCGACGTGATCGCCCGCATTGCGGACAGCATCATCGAGTCGCTGCAGGAGCCGTTTCACATCAAGGAGCAGGTGCACTACATCTCGGCCAGCATCGGCGTCACGCTCTACCCCGACGACGCGACCGATATCGACCATCTGATCCGCAACGCCGACCAGGCCATGTACTCCGCCAAGAATCTCGGCCGCAGCCGCTTCTGCTACTTCACCGAAAGCATGCAGCTCACGGCCGACCGCCGCTCACACCAGATGCGCGATCTGCGCAGCGCCGTAAAAAATCAGGACTTCCAGCTCTACTACCAGCCCATTGTCGATCTGCACAATGGCAGCGCCTACAAGGCCGAGGCCCTCATCCGCTGGCACCATCAGCACCACGGCATGGTCAGCCCGGCGGAATTCATCCCGCTTGCCGAGGAAACGGGCCTCATCCACGAAATAGGCGACTGGACCGTGCATACTGCCATCGCACAGGCCGAGTACTGGCGCATTCATCTCATGGACGACATGAAGATCAGCGTGAACCTCTCGCCCGTGCAGTTTCTCGATCCTTCGTTCTTCGATCTTTGGCTCGCGCGGCTGCGAGAGACCGGCCTCAACGGCGAGGGCCTGTGCATCGAGATCACCGAAGGCGTGCTGCTCGAATCCGAAACCGCTACCACCGAGCTGCTGAAATTCCGCAAGGCCGGCATCCAGCTTGCCATCGACGACTTCGGCACCGGTTATTCATCGCTCGCCTACATCAAGCGGCTGGATGTGGACTACCTCAAGATCGATCGTTCCTTCATCAAGAACATCAAGACGGACGCCTCGGATATGGCACTGGTCGAGGCCATCATCGTGATGGCGCACAAGCTCAGCTTGCGCGTAGTGGCGGAGGGGATCGAGACAGAGGAGCAGCTGACATTGCTGAACGATATGGGCTGCGATTGCGGCCAGGGCTATTATTTCTCCAAGCCTTTGCCGCCCAACGAATTCGAAAAGTGGGTGCACAAGTGGCAGGAAAACGAAGGGCGGAATTTCCCTTTGCTCACTAAGTACGCGCCGGGAACGCAAGCGCAGATGCACTAGTCTTATTGCGGGCCTCTTTACGCTCGATGAGCGCATTCGGGGTAACAGAATGGACATCGAGACGGCATAATTGCGGATTGATCGGGCCGCATGTCTTCTGACGGTTTCCCGTCATGTTCAACAATCTATGGCAATCGCAATAACAAGGAAGTGAAGTGTTCAGGTTTCTGCTTGTACTGGGAATGGCGGTCATCCTCGCCGTTTCCGCGTTCTACATGCATCAGGATTATGGGTGGGCCGACAATGAAATCGCCGCAGGGGTGCAAAGCGGCTGGCAGATCGTCTACAAGCAGAATATCTACACTGATCCTACCTATCCCTGGACGCTGGTCGTTACTCCGGTCACCGCCCTTTATTTCATGGACCCCCTGCGCATCGAGCGGCACGGCGAGCTGCTGTTCCTCGCGCCGGTCATGGCCAAGACCTACGACTATACCCGCCGGCAGACCCAGCCCCATCTGTTCTGGGCGGGATTCGATCTCGAACGGAACCGGGTCGCCATCTTCAAGGCGGACGAGGAGGGGCGCGTGATTGTGCAGAAAGAGGTTAACTGGGTCGGCATTCAGCCGGACTCTCCTAGCGAAAGGCTGGCCGCTTACGTGAGAAAACATCAGCCATAAAAAGTCGGCCTGCCAATAAAAAGGCTCCCGCTTGGGGAGCCTTTTTTGGTTTCAGGCCGTCAAGTTTTAGCCGTCAAACGGTATCGTCCACGACGATGCGGTAGCAAGGTTCGTATTTTCCCGTCAGCTTCATCCGCCTTTGCTCGACGAAAGCGGTCAGCAAGGCATCCATCCGTTTCATGATGGTGGCATCGCCGCGCAGCTCGAACTTCCCATGCTTCTCGATGGCGCGGATGCCGGCGTCCTTGACGTTGCCTGCCACGATCCCTGAAAACGCGCGCCGCAGATTGGCGACCAGCGCATGTTTGGGCTGATGCTTGGTCAGCTTCAGTTTGTGCATGTTCTCGTGCGTGGGATGGAAAGGCAGCTGCAGCTCGTGCTCGATCTTGAGCTGCGAATCGAAATAGTAGGCGTCGCGGTGGTGCTTGCGGTAATTGCGCACCGCCTTGACGCCGGCCTGAATCTCGAGGGCCACCTGCACCGGGTCGTCGATGATGATCTTGTAGTGGCGCTGCGCCTCCTCACCGAGGATATCGCCGATGAACGAATCGATCTGGCGGAAATAATCTTCCGCGCTTTTCGGGCCGGTGAAGATGAGGGGGAAGGGGATGTCCTTGTTTTCCGGGTGCAGCAGCACGCCCAGCACGTACAGGATTTCCTCCGCCGTGCCTGCGCCGCCGGGGAACACGACAAAGCCGTGTCCGAAGCGCAGGAAAGCCTCCAGCCGCTTTTCCACGTCCGGCAGGATCACCAGCTCGTTGACGATGGGGTTGGGCGGCTCGCCCGCGATGATGCCGGGCTCGGTGAAGCCGATATAGCGCCCCTTGCCGACGCGCTGCTTGGCATGCCCGATGGTGGCTCCTTTCATCGGCCCCTTCATTGCGCCGGGCCCGCAGCCGGTGCAGATATCGAAGCCGCGCAGCCCAAGCTGGTAGCCCACCAGCTTGGTGTATTCGTATTCCTCGCGGTTGATCGAGTGCCCGCCCCAGCACACCACCACATTGGGATCGGTGCGCGGCTTGAGCACCGAGGCGTTGCGCAGGATATGGAAAATGGCCTCGGTAATCCCGTCCGAAGTCTCCAGGTCGAAGCGCAGATTCCCGGAAATTTCCTCGTGCACGAAGATCACGTCGCGCAGCACGGAGAACAGATGCTCCCGCACGCCGACGATCATCTTGTTGTCGACAAAAGCCGTCGCCGGGGCATTGATGATGTCCAGCTTGATCCCGCGCGGCCGCTGGATGATGCGAATATCGAATGAGCTGTAACGCTCCAGCAACTCCTTGGCGTCGTCGAGCTCGTTGCCGGTATTGAGCACCGCCAGCGAGCAGTCGCGGTAAAGCTGGTGCAGGCTGCCATGCCCCCGGTTAAGAAGTTTGGTCGCTTCGGTTTTGGAGAGGACTTCCAGTCGCCCGGTCGGCGCGATCTGGGTATTGATGACTTTGTATTCCATAGTATTTGGGTTTATGGCTTTAGTTATTGTTCAAGAATAGGCAGCGGATTTATGGATGAGTTCCAGTTTGCATCCTCTCTGGCTGCCTTATGGAGAGGTGTGAGGAACCCGGAAATCCGGATGAATAAAATCGGAGACTCTATAGGATATTTACGGAGATTATTTCACGTCTGCTCGGCAACGTCTCTGCACAACAGTCTCGCTTGCCGTTGCGTTTATCGCCGCAAAAAGAAAAGGCCCAATTCAGGGCCTTTGCAACCGTCATCCGATAATGATGAGCAAGTTTTATTTGCTATGAGCAGTGTAAACGCCAGGTTTCAGGCTGCTGATTTTGCTGGGCTTGTATGGATGCCTCGATGCTTCGTTGTCTACAAATCTTCCGATCGTAGAAGGAGTGCCATTTCGTTTTGCCTTGAGTTCGCCCAGTTCGTCTTCCAGCCATTCGACTTTCAGATTCAGCCTGCCTATTTCTGATTCCGCAGCCTCAAGCAGGTGGGTCAAGACTTCGTTGTCTCTTCCCAGATCCTGAATGTGCTCCATGTGATCATGCAAAATATCTTGCCTCATTCGATAGCTGTCATTAGCCATAATGTTTCCTCGCAATTCTTTGATAAATATTGAAACCCGGTCGATGTCTCATCGGCGCCTGAAACTGCTCGCGTTATTGCGCGGCTCAAGGTGGCGGAATGTGATCCGCCCCTTTGAAACGTCATAGGGAGACATTTCCAGGGTAATCTTGTCGCCTGCGAGTATGCGGATACGATGTTTCCGCATCTTGCCGGCCGTATAGGCAATCACTTGATGCCCGTTATCCAGCGTCACCCGATAACGTGCATCCGGCAACACTTCCGATACCAACCCGTTCATTTCAATCAGTTCTTCTTTTGGCATGCAGTTTTCCTAGGAAAAAATAAAAAAAGCCCGGAAATCCGGGCATTTTCCGGAGAGGTCATCGCGATGACCTCGATGCATGTCCGATTAGCTCGCTGCGTTGATCTTTACAGCTTGTAAGCCCTTCGGGCCTGTAGCCACTTCGAATGAAACGCGCTGGCTTTCCTGCAACGACTTGAAGCCATTGCTCTGAATTTCGGAGTAGTGGGCGAAAAGATCTGCACTGCCATCGTCCGGCGTGACGAAGCCGAAGCCCTTGGAGTCATTGAACCACTTCACGGTACCTGTTGCCATGTCTTGTATCCTTTAAACAAATGAGAATGGGGAATCACCCCTGTAGGGCGAATATCAAGAGGGCGGGGGTGAAGGAGGAGAACCCGAAAAGCTAAGGAGTGGACCAGGCAACAACTACACAGACTTGAATATCGCTGTTACTCACTTTGCGCCATAATCTCCCAATAAGCAATGAAAATTTCTTTTAAATTAAAATATTTATGAAAGGTCGGATATGGCTGAGCTGCACGAAATCAACAATATGGCCCTGTTCTGTGATTTCGAAAATATTGCGCTTGGCGTGCGGGATGCGCGATATGCGCAGTTCGATATCAAGAAAGTTCTGGAGCGCCTGCTCCTCAAGGGAAGCATCGTCGTCAAAAAAGCCTATTGCGACTGGGATCGATACAAGGAGTTCAAGCCCATCATGCATGAGGCCGCTTTCGAGCTGATCGAAATTCCGCATGTCCGCCAGTCCGGAAAAAACTCAGCCGATATCCGCATGGTCGTGGATGCGCTGGACCTCTGCTATACCAAACTGCATGTCGATGCCTTCGTCATCATCAGCGGCGATTCGGACTTTTCGCCGCTCGTCTCCAAACTGCGCGAAAACAACAAATACGTCATTGGCATAGGTGTCAGGCAATCCACCTCCGATCTGCTCAGCGCCAATTGCGACGAGTTCATTTTCTACGACGATCTGGTGCGCGAGCAGGAAGCCAAGCTGAAGAGCAAGGCGAGAAAAAGCTCGGGCAAGCCCGCTGCTGACAACAAGAAATCCAGCGGAGCTAAAAGCGATGACGATCGCCGGCAGGAAGCGCTCGACTTCATTGTCGAAACAGTCGAGGCGCTTATCACCGAGCGCGGCTCGGATGAAAGAATCTGGGGTTCGCTCGTGAAAACCACGATGCAGCGCCGCCGCCCAGGCTTTACGGAATCTTCATACGGATTCCGCTCTTTCAAGGAGCTGGTAGAGGACGCCCAGAAGCGCGGGCTGCTCGAAGTGATGCGTGAGGACAAGTCCAGCCAATACACGGTGCGGATTCCCGATAGTCAGGAATAACGTTTTCTCTTTATGACTGATTGCTGCGACAAAAACCGCGCTTCGGGATAAGCCATCTCACGCTACGCCGGCTGATTTCAGGAGTTCCAGAAGGCGGTCGCAAGACGTCGCGATATGCCGCTGCGGTGCGGTTGAAATGCCGAGCAGCAGGCCGGATCGCGCTGTTGCAGGGGATACGTACCACACCGAAAGCGGAGCCGGGGCCATTCCATACGCCAGGGCTTTTTTCACGAGTGCAATATCATCCGTGCCATCCGGCAAACTCACGAGCACCGCCAATCCGGCGGTCGCAATTTCGATCCCCTGAGCCTGCTGCCGCAGGTATTTGAGCAACGCATCCTGCTGCAATGAATACAGCCGCTTGGTGCGGCGAAGATGACGCATGTAGTGCCCTTCGCGCATGAATTCCGCTGTCGCCAATTGCACGGCGGGCATGGGGGCCGGAGCAAGGCAGGCGGCGACTTCAGCGAAGCGGGACGCGAGCTGAGCGGGCGCCACGACAAAGCCCAGGCGCAAGGTCGGCGTGATGGTTTTGCTGAATGAACCGATATGGATGACGCGTCCCGCGCGATCCAGCGATGCAATGGAAGGCGCGGCTCGGGCCTCCAGCTGCAATTCGCTCAGGTAGTCATCCTCGATGATCCACTTGCCTTCCTGTGCCGCCCAATCCAGCAGCCGCAAGCGTCTTGCCAACGAGAGGGTGACGCCGAGCGGTGCCTGCTGCCCCGGTGTCACCACCACAACCGCGGCATTCGGCTCTTTCCTTATGCCGTAGTCGACATCGATCCCTTCTTCATCCACCGGTATCGGCGCGATAGCCAGTCCGGCGAGTTCCAGACCATGGCGTGTAATGGGAAAGCTCGGTTCTTCCAGCCACGCCGTGCTGTCCTGAAGGCCCAGCACCCGCAGCGCCAACCCAAGGCCCGAACCAAAGCCGCCTGTAATGAAGATTTGCGAGGGCGAGCATTCGATACCCCGCGCAATGGCGAGGTAGGCTGCTATTTCGCGCCGCAGTTCGATTTCGCCGCGAGGGTCGGGGTAAAGCGAAGCCTTGCTCAATTCGGCTCGTGCGGCATAAGAACGTACCCGGCTGAAAAGCTTGGCCGGCAAGGTTTCTTGGGCGGGAACGCCCATCTGGAAAACGGCGGGGCCGGCCATGAGCTCCTGATACATGTTCATGAAGGAGCCGGGATCCGGCGGTTCATCCTCCTTGATGACTCTCTGTGGTCGATCCGCGACGCGGGTTCCGGTAGCCCGGGAGGCCACGATGAGTTGCGCGTCGGTAAGCCGTTCGTACGCTAGGCGCACGGTTCCGCGCGCTACGCCAAGTTGGGCGGCAAGATCGAGCCAGGAAGGAAGGCGGGCGCCCGGAGCAAGCACGCCGTTCTCGATAGCCGTGCTGATCCCTTTGCGGATCTGTTCCGCCAGAGGCATCTTGGCGGAGCGATCAAGTTCGAGATGTAGGGGCTTGTCCATATCCGTGGTACACAAAAAGAATTAATTCTTGGTTCTTTTATTTGTACCACACGAACATGACAATGTAATCCCAAAATCTTGAAACCAGGAGAACGGTCATGAAATTTCTCTTTGCTATCAATACCATCCTCGCGGCATTTGCTATCGCTGTTGCGCTGCCTGCGGCTGCGCATGGCACGGGCGACCACGTCACTCCCAACTTCAACCAGCCCATCACCAACATCCCTGGGAAATCGCTCGTTGCAGTGATCGTCGATTATGAGCCCGGCGGCGCTTCGCCTTCGCATCTCCATGCCAAATCGGCCTTCATCTACGCCTATGTCGTCTCGGGCGCCATCGAGTCTCAAGTGAATGACGGGCCCAAGAAGGTCTATCAGGCGGGCGAAAGCTTCCATGAAACGCCGGGCTCGCGCCATCCCGTGAGCCGCAATGCGAGCAAAACCGAACCCGCCAAGCTGCTTGCCGTGTTCGTGGTGGATACGGACGACAAGCAACTGACGGTTCCCGCCAAGTAAAGACATCAAAATAAAGAACAAGGAGAGATACATGAAAATATTTGTCGCAGGCGCTACAGGCACCATCGGTTTACCGCTCGTGCGGGCATTGTGCACGCTCGGCCATGAGGTCACCGGCATGACACGCGCCGGGACCGGGGCGAATCGATTGCGTGAGCTGGGAGCGCAGGTTTCCCATGTCGATGCCTTCGACCGGCAGGCAGTGCGGGCGGCCATAGAGGCGGCAGCGCCCGATGTGGTGATCGACCAGCTCACCTGGCTGCCTGCAAATCCGGCAGAGATCATCAAGTCCTTGCCCCACGATACCCGCCTCAAGCGCGAGGGAAGCGGCAATCTTCTGGCTGCTGCCGAGGAGCTGGGAGTAAGCCGGTTGATTGTCCAGTCGCGCGGCTTTTTCCTCGACGCGCCCGCAGGCCAGCTCGCCGATGAAACCGCCGGGTTTCGGCACAACGCTCCGGGCGAAGTCGGTGTGAGCGCGTGGGCCACCGGTGCGCATGACGAGAAAGTCATCAGCTCGCCCACACTGGAAGGTGTCGTTTTGCGTTACGGCTTTTTCTATGGCCCCACCACCTGGTACCGGCCGGATGGCGCGATTGCAGACCAGTTGAGGAACCATGAATCGGTGATCATCGGAGAAGGCAACGGCGTCTGGTCTTTTGTCCACCTCGATGATGCTGTTGCCGCCACGGTGGCTGCGCTGACGGCCCCGCCGGGAATCTACAACGTGGTGGATGACGATCCTTTGCCCGTCGCCGAATGGCTGCCGGCCTTTGCAAAATGGGCGAATGCGCCCCAACCGCAGCGCATGAGCGTGGAAGACGCGCTCAAGGCGATCGGAGAGGAAGCAGTCTTTTACCACACCCGTTTGACGGGCGCCTCCAACAGCCGGGCGAAGAAAGAGCTCGGATTCTCACCGCGACCGCTTTTGTGGAAATAATGATCGTCATGGCAATCAAAAAGGGGCTTCGGCCCCTTTTTGATTGATCGCAACGGTATTCGCTATGCCGACGAATATCGCAAAGGTGATGCAGCAAGTGTAAAGATTAGCTCAACGGATATTTAAGATATATCTGTCTTTTTAATTGACTATTCATAACACGATATGTATTTTGGGTAGTGAGATAGTGCATACTAAACTCGGATGTTTGAATAATTTTTAGGGTTTTATTCTGTACATTCTCCTTCTCATCGCCTACGTGACCAGCGGGATACTGGGCTTGATGCTGGCCCTACCGCCTGGCTACGCATCTCCCATCTTCCCTCCCGCTGGCATTGCTGTTGCCGCCTCTTTTGTCGTCGGCAAAAAATCCCTGCCCTGGATTTTTGTTGGCTCCTTGCTGCTCAACCTCTGGGTTGACTACTCTTCGGGCAAACAGATTACTGCGATCGGCACGCAGGTGGCGATGATCATTGCGTTCGCGTCCATGCTGCAAGCGGCAGCGGGAGGATGGGCGTTACGCCGGGTGATCGGATATCCGGCCTTGTTCGATAACAGGCGCGACATCTTGCGTTTCCTGTTGCTCGCTCCCGTGATTTGCCTGACCAGCGCCACCCTCTCCGTGAGTGGCCTTTGGGCATTGGGGTTTGTCGATTCGGCCAGCTATCTTTCCAACTGGGCATCCTGGTGGTTTGGCGATACGTTTGGCGTCATCGTGTTGTTTCCTCTGACCATGATGGTGATCGGCGAACCCCGCGAACTATGGCGGAGCCGGATTCGCACGATCGCCTATCCGATACTCGTAGTGTTGATTACCGGTCTTGCCGCGATTTATTTCCTGCAAAACGCTGCTTTCACTACCGCCCGTCAGAGCCAGCAGGACAATTTCGATTACCAGACACGTGAAATCGTGCTGCGCGTCGAGCAACGGCTGCAGATTTACGAACAGGTTCTGCGCAGCGTCAGAGGCTTGTATCTCTCGTCTTACGATGTCGACAGGACGGAGTTCCATCATTACGTCAGCTCGCTGAATCTGGAAAAGCACTACCCTGGAATACAAGGGGTGGGATTTTCCCTGGTGATTCCTCCGGAAGAAAAAGCTAAACATGTAACGGCTATTCGCGGTGAGGGCTTCCCGGAATATGACATCCGTCCCGACGGCAAACGCGAGCTTTATTCCGCGATTGTTTACATCGAACCCTATTCCGGAAGGAATTTGCGGGCCATTGGTTACGACATGTTTTCGGAACCGACGCGGCGCGCAGCCATGGAACGTGCCCGGGATCGGAGCGAACCGGCTTTGTCGGGCAAGGTCAAGCTGATACAGGAAAACGGGCAAGACGAGCAGGCTGGCTGCCTGATGTATTTGCCTGTGTATCGGCAGGGCCATATGCACGCCACGCCCGAACAGCGGCGCGCGAATATCGTCGGCTGGGTCTATGCCGCATTCCGCATGGACGACCTCATGCAGGGAATACTGGGCGAACAGATCAATAACATCGACCTCGCCATCTACGATGGCACTTCTGCAAGCCCGGAAACCCTGATGTATCACAGCCAGCCAAGGCGCGATTCGCAGGAGCCGCGGTTTCAGTCCACTCAAGCTGTAAAAATTGCCGGCCATGTCTGGACGATCCGGTTGCAGTCGCTCCCCTTGTTCGATGCAGGGATCGATACCGGAAAAGTCACGGTAATCAGACTCAGCGGCCTCCTCATGATGTTGCTGCTGTCCATGCTGGTTTGGCAGTTGGCCTCAGGGCGCGCTCAGGCAGTGAAGTGGGCGCAGGATATGACGAGCGAGCTTCGCAAAAGCGAGGAGCAGCTCAAGCAAGCGCAAAGCATTGCGCATGTCGGGAGCTGGGAGCGCGACTTTGCGAGCGGCAGTGTGGTTTGTTCGGATGAGATGTATCGCGTTCTTGAGCTTGATCCGGCCCGGCATAGCCTCACCATCGATACCTTGATGAAGTGCGTTCATCCGGATGACCTTGCGCATGTCAGCAAAGCCTTGAGCGAATCGACTCACCGCAGGGCATACAGTCTCGAATATCGCCTGCTTTTCTCCGACGGCCGCATCAAGCATGTACATCATCAAGGCGAGAATGTTTACAACTCTTTGGGGCAGGTCATCCGATGCAGCGGAACCTTGCAGGACATCACCACGCGCAAAGAGTCCGAAGAGCTGTTGCAGCAGTCCTATGAAGAGATCGAGGATTTATACAATCATGCACCCTGCGGATATCACTCTCTGGACAAGGACGGAGAAATCTCCCGTATCAACGATACCGAGCTTTCATGGCTAGGCTATTCACGTGATGAAGTCATGGGAAAAAAGAAATGGGACGACTTCATTAGCCCGGCGAGCAAGAAAATATTCGATGAAAACTATCCTAAACTCGTTGACCGGGGATATCTGAGCGATCTGGAGTTCGATTTCATCCGCAAGGACGGAACGATGTTCACCGGTCTTATCAATGCAGTAGCCATCTACGACACTGACGGCAATTTTGTGAGAAGCCGTACCACTCTGTTCGACATTACCGAACGCAAACATTCCGAAGAGGTGATTCGAAATCTCGCGTTTTACGACAGCTTGACGCAGTTGCCGAACCGTCGCCTTCTGCATGACCGGCTGGTCCAGGCCATGGCTACGAGCAACCGCAGCGGTCTCCATGGGGCATTGATGTTCCTCGATCTGGACAACTTCAAGCCGCTCAATGATAACTACGGCCATGCTGTGGGCGACCAGCTGCTGATCGAAGTGGCCAGAAGAATCAACAGTTGCGTGCGCGCCACGGACACTGTGTCGCGTTTCGGCGGGGATGAGTTCGTGGTATTGCTCAGCGAACTGAATGCGGACGAAGCGGAATCCGTCCGGCAAGCCGAACTGGTAGCAGGAAAAATTCGAATGGCTCTGGCTGAGCCTTATTTATTGCAAGCTCCGCCGGAGGCCACCATCCAAAACTCGGTGGAGCATCATTGCACGTGCAGTGTTGGCATCGCCTTGTTCATCGATCACCAAGTCAGCCCGGATGAGTTGCTCAAAAGAGCTGATCACGCCATGTATGAAGCCAAGGAGTCCGGGCGTAATCAGATACGTTTGTATAGAAGCCTATAGCTGGCCTCGAGTTAAAACAAAAGCCCGCATTTGCGGGCTTTTAATTAATAACTTGCGCCAGAACTTCTAATTCAGATACCGGCTTGCCGGGACGGTGTGCGAAAGATTAGGTGCCAGGGCTTTTCTTGCATGTTCTACGGTTTCCCAATCCTGGATGTCAGGCAATGAAGGGATCGTAATCAGTTCACCCTTATCGAAGCCTGCAAGCGCTGCATCCACAAGATTTTCCGGCGTCATTACGATTTGCGAGGGGAGATGTTGTACCGGAAGGCCGGACTTGTCCCAGAACGGGGTATCGATCGCCCCCGGCAATACGGCTTGCACCTGGATGCCATGCTCGCTCAATTCATGATGCATGGATTGGGTAAAGTTCACGACATAAGCCTTGCTTCCGCTGTAAGCGCCATTCAACAGTTCCGGGGCCAGGGCAACAATGGATGAAATATTGATGACGGCACCATTTTTGCGCTGCACAAAGCCCGGCACCGCTGCACCCGACAATCTGGTCAAGGCCGTGACATTCAGCGCGATGAGGTTTTCGATATCGTCGAGATTCGAATCCACGAGTTTGCTGGTGGCGCCCAGCCCGGCGTTATTTACCAGGAGAGAGATGGAAGCGTCTTCACGCAAGCGCGTTTCGATTCTGCTTAAATCTTCCTTGCGGGTGAGGTCTGCCGGAACAATTTCGACCTGCTTGCCATATTCGGTGCGGATGCTGTCTGCAACATGTTGCAGCTTCGTTTTGTCGCGGGCAACCAGAATGAGGTCGTAGCCGCGTTTTGCGAGACGATCCGCATATACGGCTCCCAAGCCCGTGGATGCCCCGGTGATAAGAGCTGTGCCTTTGTGAGTAGTACTCATGATCCAATCCTTTCCAAGTTTTAAGGTGATGAGAGAGTTAGCCAACTAAAGTTTTCCACTGGGATCTTTAATTATGTAACTTGGATTATATTATTTGGGCGGGGTTTGCACTTGTCAAGATATTTATGTAATCTAAGTTATATTAATTTTGAGAGCCTGATTCAGGAGCAAAGATGCCACCCGCCGGTAGACCGAGAACGTTTGATCGAGAGGCCGCTCTGACCGCAGCCATGCACTTGTTTTGGGAAAAAGGCTACGAGGGCACGACGATGGCAGACATCATCCAAACCCTTGGAGTCAAGGCGCCGAGTGTCTACGCTGCTTTTGGGAACAAGGACAAGCTGTTCGAGGAAGTGGTCAAGGCCTACTCCAAAATCGTGGAAGATGGTCCGCTCAAAGCCTTGATGGAAACGCAGGACATTTATGAGGCTGTCGAAAACTCACTCAAAGCCAGTGTCGAGATATTTACCAGTGCCCGTAATCCCTCCAGCTGTCTGGTCATGAGCGCGGCCATCAACTGCGCGCCGGAACATATCGAACACGTAAAGCAACTTCGAAAGCTCAGGGCCAATTACAAAGAGGCCTGTGAGCAACGCTTCAAGCGTGCATCCAAGGAAGGACAGCTGAAGGAAGGGGCGAGCGCCAAGGAGCTAGCGGAATTCATGATGACGCTCGTGCATGGGATGGCGCTGCGCGCCAAGGATGGTTCGAGCGCCAAGGAGTTAACGCAAACCTGCAACTTTGCCTTGGGCGCTCTGAAAACTTACATCAAGTGACGCTACCCGGATTCAGGTAGGTCGCTACTAAATCAAGCCCGCCCGGATCGGGGACTTAATCCAGAAATGCCCGCGTTTTCAAGCCGCATGCTTGTGCTGACTGGCGGAGTGTATCGTACGCCCCACGCCCGGCACAGCAGGTTTTGTGGCTGACGCCGGCTTTGTTTCCCGTGCCTTTTCCGGATGGACAATCACGGTGCAGGTCATGCCGGCGACCAGAGTGAAGTCTGCAGGGACTGCGTCCAGATGGATGCGTACCGGCACGCGCTGCGCTAACCGCACCCAGTTGAAGCTCGGGTTGACGTTGGCCAGGAGGCGCACGTCGGTGGGGTTGTCGCGGTCGGTAATGCCGCGCGCGATGCTTTCGACATGACCCTGGAGTACCTGGTCCGTGCCCAGCATCCGCACTTCCGCGGGGTCGCCCACATGCATCAGCGCCAGCTTGTGCTCTTCGAAGTAGCCGTACACCCAGTAGGAATCGCGGTCGATCAGCGCTAGCTTGGGCGCACCGGCCTGGGCGAAATCGCCGGGGCGCACCAGCAGATTGGAAACCCAGCCGTCGACCGGCGCCCGAACAGCGGTACGCTCCAGGTTGAGTTTGGCAAGGTCGCGCTGGGCGATGGCGTCGTCGTAATCGGCTTTGGCGCTGTTGGCGATCAGGTCGGTGTCCTCGCGGTTTTCGCGCGAGACCACTTCATCGTCCAGCAGGGCGCGGCGCGCGGCCTGCCCGCGCTTTATTTCCAGCATGATCTTGCGCTGCTCGACCACGGCCTGGGCCTGGGCCAGCGCATGCCGGTAGCGTTCGGCGTCGATACGAAACAGCACTTCGCCGCGCTTCACATATTGATTGTCCTTGACCGCGACGGTTGTCACCAGCCCGGATACATCCGAGGCGATATTAGCTACATCTGCCCGCACCCGGCCATCGCGCGTCCACGGAGAATCCATGTAGTGCACCCATAGCTTGCGCCCCATGACGATAGCGAGCGCTACCAGGCTTAGTGTGATCAGGATGCGGATTACTTTTTTGGTCAGATCGTTCATACCCACCTCAATCAATAAATCGCCAGCCCGAACGCCGCGAACAGGCAGGCGAACAGGGAGATTCTAAAAAGCGCGGGATACCAGATCAGGCGATAAATCCGGTAGCGCGCAAACAGCCAGTCCAGCATCCATGAAACCAATGCCGCGGTGACAAGCGCCAGCAAAATGGTTGGAATCAATGCATCGAATAATGCGAGCTCACGCGGCATGGTCGGCTTTCTTCATTGCTGGCAGCGGAGCTTTGCGGGCCAGCACGCTGTCGTCATCCAGCAGGGCGCTGCGCAAGGCATGCAAGGTCGTCATGAGCGCATGGCGCCGGGTGGGTGCAATGCGGAACACCATGTCGATGGTAGTGAGCAGGGCACTCGCATTCGCAATCGCTTCGAGCGCGGCGGCGCGCGAAACGCTATCCGGCTTGGCATAGAGGGTTGCGATGGTTTCCAAGCAGGTTTCCAAGGCAGCGATGGCTTCGGCATCTGTCAGCGCGCGCATTTCTTCGCGCAGTTCGATCACCGCAGACCCGATTTCGAGGGTGGAGAACAGCCAGTCCACCAGTTCCTTGTCCTGTGCGTTCGCGATGCGGCGTCCACCCTTGGCACGCTGCATCAGGTCGCGGGCGCGGCTTTCGAAGTGCACGCGAGGCTGCGGCAAGGTTTCCCGGCAAGCCGATACCACTTGCTGACGCAGTGCGGTTGCCAGGCGCTGATGCGACCACTGGCCGTTGCTCAGGTCGATCAGCGCATACATCGTCCCTGACATGCCGATGGCGAGAAAATCGGCGATGGCATCGTTCATGAACGCAACCGGGCTGGCGCTATACAGGCTGTTAAAACCGATATGCAGCAGAAAAATGATGAATGCGCCGGCGCCGATCAGGGCTGTCGTGGGGCGTGTGGTCAGCCAGGCGGCAATCGCAATCGCCGGGATCAACGCCAGGCTCAGCATGGTAAATCCCTGTGCGTAGGGCAGCAGCTTGAAGTTGGCGATATACAGCAGCACCGTGCCGATCACCGCACCCAGGCTGAACTGCTTGATGGCGCGTTCCGGACTCTGGGCCGTGGCAAACAGGGTGCTGGTAATCACAGCGAGGGTAATCGCCTCGATCCCCGAACGCCAATCGGCAAAGATCCACAGACAGGCCATTGCGCCCAGCGCCAACGTGCCGCGCAGGCCGGCCAGGGATACGGCAACCGGGTCGATGTGCAGTCCCAGGCGGGGAGGGGGTTCGTCGGCATCCTTGATTGTCAGCACATGCCCTTGCTCGGACAGCGAAGCATAGGTGCCGGCATATGCCACGAGTTCGTCGGCAAAACGCTGCAGCAATTCCGCGCCGGTTTCGAAATCGAGACGCTCCTCAGCCGTCAGGGTCTCTTGCAACTCCAGGCGCTGCGCTGCCAAACGCTGGGGCAGGACGGCCTGATAGTCGCGCAGGCGCTGCAAAATCATCTCAGCCTCGACCTCGGTTCGCACGCTGCGTCCGTCGTATTGCAGTGCGCCGGTCAGCGGCTGGAAGGCCATGAGCAGCGCCTCGGCCACGCGCGGATGGCTGGTGTAGCGTTGCCGGCGTAGCAACTGTTCCAGGGCATGGAAGCTGGTCGATGCCGCCATGAATTCGGCATTCAACAGGCTGAGCCGCTGTCTATGATCACGCGAGGCGTCGTTTTCCAGTGCGGCCGAAGCCCGGAAATTCTCCACGTCGAACACATCGCCGACGAAACGCAAGGCTGCGCCTCCAGGAGCCTGCCCCTGCTTGCTCGTACTGGCCGGCAAGGCTGCGATCAGGTCGGAGAAGTCCTTGAAGCGGCGGCGCACCGTGGCCAGCAACACGTCCCACATGCGCTGCGGAAACACGAGATCGCTCACGATGGTGGCGGAAACCAGCCCGACCATGATTTCCGCTATGCGCGTCATGCCGATGTCGAAGGTCAGTTCGGGGGTCATGGCGGCAGGCAAACCTACGATGCAGATGGTGTAGCCGGCCAGCACAAAACCATAGGACTGATGGTTGCGAAAGACCATGGAGCCGGCTGTGCAGAACCCGACCCATACCGCCATCGCAGTCAGGAATAGCACGCGCTCCTGTGCGAACAGCGCCACCAGTACGAAAGATGCCGTGATGCCAACCGTTGTGCCGATGAGCCGGTAGTAGCTCTTGGTGAACACCATGCCGGTGCGTGACTGCATCACGATGGCGACCGTGAGCATGGCGGTTCTTGGCTGTTCCAGCTCGAACCGCAATGAAATCCACAAGGCCAGCAAGCAGGCCGCGATGACCTTGACGATATAAATCAGGGTTTGTGCGTCCTCGCGCCACCAGTCGCGCAATAGCGACTGCCAGGGCACCAGCGCCCGCTTTAATCGACCCTTCGATGGGCTGATGTTGAGCGAAGAGATCACTGCTTGGCTTCCTTCTTCGCATCAGCCTGTAGCAGAGTGTCGGTGACGCCGCCGCCCAAGGCGCGCATCAACCCGGCATGGGTTTCCTGCCGCTCGGCCTCCAGTTGCACCATGATTTCCTGCTGCCGCAATGCGGCCGCTTCGGTGTCGAGTACATGCTGGTAGTTGTCCAGCCCGGCCTGAAAACTCTGTTGCGCGAGCCGGTGCGCCTTTTCTGCCAGTTCCAGGGATAGGTGCGCCTCCGCGCGCTGCTTCTGGTTGGATTGCAGGATGACCAGCTGGTCGGATACGTCCTGCAGCGCCTGCACCAGCACCGCGTTGTACTGCTCCACCGCCATGTCGTAGGCAGCGGTTCTGCCGGTGAGGTTGCTTTTCCTGCGGCCCCCGTCGAAGAGGGGTAGCGAAATGGCCGGGCCGAAGCCGCCGATCGCGGCAGCACTGCTGAACAGCTGGCCGAAGCCCAGCGCCTGAAAACCGACGAATGCCAGCAGGTTGATATCCGGGTAATAGGCAGCCTTGGCGCTTTCGATATTTTCCGCAGCCGCTTCCACGTGCCAGCGATGCGCGAGAATATCCGGTCGGCGCCCGACCAGATTGGCCGGCAGAGTATCCGGCAAGCCGATCACGGTTTCGAGCTTGATGCTCGGCCGGTTCAATTTTTCTCCTGCGCCCGGCCCTTGCCCGGCCAGCGCGGCCAATTGGTTCTTGGTGAGCGCGATATGGGTGTCGATGCTTTCGATATAGGCACGCGCCATCGGCAGCGCCGTTTCCGCTTCGCTCACTTGCATGCCGGTCCCGAGGCCGGCTTTCAATCCACGCTTGGCAATGGAAACGCGCTTTTCGACTTCTGCCAGGCGCTTTTCGGCAATATCGCGCAAGGCATATTCCATCGATAGCCGCACATAGCTCCGCACGATGGCCGTGACGATCTCCAGCTTGACCTGTTGCGCTTCCGCCGCTGTTGCGCGTACTTCGCCCACCGAGCCTTTCCAGAGATGCTCCTGCCGCCCCCACAAATCAAGGTCGTAGGACATGGAAATCGCCGTCCTGTTATTCCAATCAGTATTACCAGCCCACGGCGGCGGGATGAATTGCAGCGCGGTGAAGCGTTCCCGGCTGATGGAGGTGTCGCCGCTGATATTGGGCAGCATTTCCGCATGCATGCCGGCGGCATAGGATTTGGCGAGCTCCACGCGTGCTTCGGCCATGTGCAGGGTCGGGCTGTCTTTCAGCGCCGTTTCCATCAAGCCATCGAGTTGCGGGTCGCGATAGCCGGTCCACCAATCCTCATGCGGCCATTCGATGGTCTGCGCGGAGGTGATCGTCTTGCCTGCATCCAGCGCATTGGGCTCGCGGCTTTGCGCCTTGGGATGAATGGCGGGCACGCTCATGCAGCCAGCCAGCGCCAATGCAGCTCCGTAGACGAGAGCTATTAGCGGGTTTCGACTGGGACGTTCCTTATACAGCGCGGCCGGCATTTTGTTTGGTTCCGTACTAATTGATCAAAAAAATTTGCCTACTTCATCGTGTCGAGATTGCTCGCCAGAATTCTGGCGTTCTCGACCAGGGTGTCGCGCTGGGCATCGTCCAGCACGGACATGAGAGCCTTCACGCGGGAGTAGTAATCCGGCATCACTTCATCCAGCTTTTGCTGGCCGAGCGGCGTCATGCGGATGAGAAACTTGCGACGGTCGTTCTCGTCCATCATCCGCTGCACCAGGCCCTCGCGCTCCAGCCCGTCGATAAAGCCCGTCATGGTCGCCTTGGTCACCCCGGCTTTGCCCGCAAGGTCGGAAGGGGAAGAAGTCAGGTCCTCCTGCCGCATCAGCAGCACCAGTACCCACCAGCGACCTTGCAGCAGGCCGTGCTTGGCCAGCAGCTTATCCAGTGAGTCGGATACATCGGAGAATGCGCGTAACAAACTGACGAAGTCCGAGATCGCCTTGATGTCGGCGTCCGGATACCTCAAGACGAATTTCTCGAGGCTTTTGGAAGTGGGCAGTTCTTTGAGCAGGAGCATTTGGTACGGTTGTTGATAGTACGGTTCCGTACATATTATTCAAAAAAATACCACGGCGCAAGTGGTTGTTGTGATCCACGGCGTGGATGTAGCCCACCCTCTCTCACAGACGAGAGAGGGGTGGGGGAGCAGGGCGATTATTCCTCAATCCCATACCGGAGCCAGACCCTCGGGGCTGACCTCGCGGCCGTTGCGCTCCAGCGCGGCGATCAGTTTCATGTCATCGGCATCCAGCTTCAGATCGCGAGCCAATAGGTTGCTGGCCAGGTTCTCGCGCTTGGTCGAGGACGGAATCACCGCGTAGCCCAGCTGTAGTGCCCAGGCCAGCGCCACCTGCGCCACCGTGGCCTGGTGTTTGCTCGCGATCTTGGCCAGCACTGGGTCCTTCAGCACCTTGCCGTAGGCCAGGGTCATGTACGAGGTTACGGCAATGCCTTGCTCCTTGAGGAAGGCCGTCAGTTTGTGGCTCTGCAGATAGGGGCTCAGCTCGATCTGGTTAGTGGCGATCTCGCCTTTGCCGATGGCGGCGATGGCTTGCCTGGTCAGCTCGATATTGAAGTTGGAAATGCCGATCTGGCGGGTCAGCCCCAGGGCCTTGGCCTCGGCCAGTGCGGTCATGTACTCGGGCAGTTCTATCCCATTGCCGGGTGCAGGCCAGTGGATCAGGGTCAGATCCACATAGTCGGTGCGCAGCTTCTTCAGACTGTCGCGCAGGCTGGGCACGAGCTTCGCTTTGGCATAGTTGTCGGTCCAGATTTTGGTGGTGACGAACAGCTCTGAGCGCTTTACGCCGCTCTCTGCAATGGCCTGGCCGACTTCGGCCTCATTGCCATAGATCTGCGCCGTGTCGATGGCGCGATAGCCCACATCCAGTGCATTACGAACCGAATCGATCACCGTCTGGCCCGTCAGGCGGAAGGTGCCGACGCCAAAAGAAGGGATGTTGCTCATGAAAAAACTCCTTGATCAGATAGAAGAAGAGGCGGAAGAAATCGAGCCGCAACTGCGTCTGGTGTTGCCGAGCCAGACCAAAGCCAGACCACTGGTCGCCAGCGCAGCTCCGGCGAGCGGCACCGCTGCATAACCCAGGCCCTGGCTGATGACGAAGCCACCCAGAGCGGCGCCAAGCGCATTACCCAGGTTGAACGCGCCAATGTTGACGGACGAAGCCAGACCGGGCGCCTGAGCTGCTGCCTGCATGACGCGCATCTGCACCGGCGGCACGATGCCGAAGGCGGCAGCGCCCCAGACCACGAGCCCGAGGGCCGCGCCGATATGGGTGGTCATCACCAGCGGCAGCGCGAGCATGACGATGGCAAGCGCCGCGAGAATGAGCTTGGTGGCGCCATCCAGCGACCAGTCGGCCAAGCGGCCGCCAAGGCTGTTGCCCAGCGTGAAGCCGATGCCGATCAGCACCAGGGCGAAGGCCACGAAACTCGGGCTGGCATGGGTGATATCAGCCAGCATAGGCGCCACGTAAGTGTAGAGCGCGAACATCGCACCAGAACCCAGTACCGTCGTGCCCATCGCCAGCAATACCTCGGGGCGCGTGAGCACCTTCAACTCGCGGCGCACGTTCGGACGCGTACCGGCCTCGCCCTTGGGCAGTGCCAGCCACAGCGCGGCGATGGTGATCAGACCCAGCACAGCCGTGGCGCCGAACGCCGTGCGCCAGCCCACCTGCTGTCCGATCCAGGTCGCCGCTGGCACGCCACCGATATTGGCCACGGTCAGGCCCATGAACATGGCCGCAATGGCGCTGGCCTGCTTCTCCCTGGGCACGACACTGGCGGCCACCACGGCCCCGATTCCGAAGAAGGCGCCGTGGTTGAGGCTGGTGATGAGGCGCGACAGCAGCAGGGTCGTGTAACTCGGAGCGAACGCCGACAGCAGGTTGCCGACGGTGAAGATGAGCATCAGCGACATCAGCGCCGCACGCTTGCCGAAACGGCTGAACAGCAAGGTCATCACCGGTGCACCGACCAAGACGCCCACCGCATACGCGGAGATCAGCATGCCTGCGGTTGGGATGTTGACCTGTACGCCGTCGGCGATCACAGGCAGCAGGCCCATGGGGGTGAATTCGGTAGTGCCGATGGCAAATGCGCCTATGGCCAGGGCGAACAAAGCAGCAGAGGATTTCATCGTAGCTTCTCTTTGAATGGAATCGTTGAAAATGAAAAGAATGGGCAAGCGTCTGGCATCAAAGCCGGGCTAGTTGCTCCGATATGGCGCGTGAAGGCCAAGTGGCAGGCAGGGGGAGAGACATGGTTGTAATCCAGTGAGGTTTTCAATGGATCGCAGTATGCGGGGTTTATATTTGCTGATTAAGCCCTGTATTAAACAAAATCTATTGATTAAAATTCAATAATGAAAACCACCCTCGATGAATTGCAGGCCTTTGTGGCGGTCGTGGATACGGGCTCGATCACCGCCGCTTCGGAAGTCCTCGGACTGACGATCTCGGCGACTAGCCGCACCCTGGGCCGGTTGGAAGAAAAGCTGCAGACCACCCTGTTGCGCCGCACGACACGGCGGCTGGAGCTGACCGAGGAAGGCGCAGCCTTCTTGCAGCATGCCCGCGCCATTCTGATCTCGGTCGATGAAGCCGAGGAACAGATGGCCGCGAGACGCATGCGCCCGGCGGGGCGGCTGCGGGTCGATGCGGCCACACCCTTCATGCTGCATGTGCTCGTGCCGCTGATTGAAGGCTTTCGCGCGCGCTATCCCGAGGTGGAGCTGGAGCTGAATTCGAACGAAGGCATCATTGATCTGATCGAAAAGCGCACCGACGTAGCGTTTCGTATCGGGCCGCTGAAAGACTCCACTTTGCATGCCACGCCTGTGGGCACTAGCCGTATACGGGTGTTCGCCAGCCCCGCGTATCTAAAGCGTCACGGCACGCCGGTCGAACCAGCCCAGCTCGCGCAGCATGCGCTGTTGGGCTTCACCCAGCCCGAGACGCTGAACGACTGGCCGTTGAGAGACGCGGACGGCAACACTCTGCGCATCCAGCCAACGATTGCCTCCTCCAGCGGCGAAACACTGCGCCATATGGCTTTAATGGGCTTGGGAATCGTCTGCCTGTCGGACTTCATGACGCACGAGGATCGTCGCAGCGGCAAGCTGGTGCAGCTATTCCCCGAGCAGACGCTGGACGTGCGCCAGTCGATCAACGCGGTCTACTATCGCAATACCGCGCTAGCCGCACGGATTACCTGCTTTGTGGATCATGTGGTCGAGGTATTGGGTAACTGGCACGCATGACGAAAGGGTCATAGGCCCGCCAACGCTGGAAGGTATCGTTTTGCGCTATGCGTTTTCTATGACCCAGGCACTCGGTACCGGCCGGATGGCGCGATTAATAGTCCGCTCAAATTAGCATGCCGCCTGAAACCTCGATGCGCTGTGCATTCACCCAGCGATTATCTTCGGACAACAGCGAGGCGATCATCGGGCCGATGTCATCCGGCACACCCACCCGGCCCAATGCCGTTTGCGAAGCGACAAAGGCATTCACGTCTTTGTTGTCGCGCACCAAGCCGTTGCCGAAATCCGTCTCGATCGCGCCGGGCGCAACGGTATTGACCGCAATGCCACGCGCACCCAGTTCTTTCGCCATGTAGCGCGTCAGCACTTCGATGCCGCCTTTCATCGCCGCATAGGCGCTATAGCCGGGCAGGGCAAAGCGGGCGAGGCCGCTGGAAATATTGACGATGCGCCCGCCATTGTTGAGCAGCGGCAACAGCTTCTGCGTGAGGAAAAACACGGATTTCAGATGAATGTTGACCATATCGTCGAACTGCTGCTCCGTGGTCTCCGCGAAAGGCGCATGAATGCCGGTGCCGGCATTATTGATCAGATAATCGAAGCTCTCCCTTTGCCAGTTCGCTTTAAGGACCGCTTTCACTTCTTCTGCAAACTGGCTGAAGCGCGATGCCTCGGCCACATCCAGTTGCAAGGCCACGGCATTGCGTCCCAGCGCAGTGATTTCAGCCACCACGGCCTCCGCAGCGGCTTGCTTGCTCTGGTAAGTCAAGATCACGTCAATCCCCCGAGCGGCCATTGCCAGAGCGGTATTTCTGCCGAGCCCCCGGCTGCCGCCGGTAATCAAAGCTATCTTTTGCGTCATTTCAAACTCTCCTGAAGTTGTTGAACCGTGGCGTCATGTTATTTGCGAATGAAACCATGATAAACAGGGAGTAAATGATTAAACTGTTCACTAAAAATGAACAAAAGGACGGCCATGGAAACGATAGAAGCAATCAAGCGTTTTGTCCGCGTGGCGGAACTGGCCAGCTTTACGCAAGCGGCGGATCAATTGGGGCTGCCGAAAGCCAGCGTTTCCAACGCGGTACAGCAACTGGAAAACCAGCTCGGTACTCAACTACTGCACCGCACGACGCGGAAAGTACAACTGACGCCGGACGGACAGCAGTTCTACGAACGCAGCAAACATCTGCTGGGCGAGGTGGATGAGCTGACGAGTCTGTTCCAGAGCGACGATGCGCGTATCACAGGAATGATACGCGTAGATATGTCGCACCCTATGGCGCGCAATCTCGTCATCCCCCAACTGCCGGAATTTCTGAATCGCTACCCTAATATTCAGGTGGAACTCAGTAGTACCGATCGGAGGGTGGACCTCATCGCCGAAGGCTACGACTGTGTGGTACGGACAGGCGAGCTCTCAGACTCGGGTCTCGTCGTACGCCGCCTGGGTGAGATGATCCAGAAAAACTTCGCAAGCCCCGGCTATATCGCGACTTATGGCGAACCTTGCACGCTGGATCAGCTGGAGCAGCACTGGCTGATCCACTACCACGTGAATTCCGCCGAACGATTCGATGCGTTCGAATACTGGGATGGTCGTACCTGCCGGAAAATTCCCATGAAAAGCCGCGTCGCCGTGAACAATACCGATGCCTATCGTGCGGCCTGCGTGGCAGGGCTAGGCATTATTCAGGCTCCTGCGCTCGGCGCGCGCGACCTCATTGCCCAGGGGAAGCTCCAGGAAATCCTGCAAGATTTTCCTGCGCCGTCCATTCCGGTATCGCTGCTGTACCCGCATAAACGGAATCTTTCGAAACGGGTGAGGATATTCATGGATTGGTTGAGCGAGCTACTCGGGCATGAACTCGCCATCACTCCTTAAGTGCTTTAGCATCCGGAGAATGGTTTACGGGAAACGAGGCAATGCCAACGTTGGATGAATTATTTCGAAAAAGGATCGGCTTCCGCGGTAATGCCGCGCTATCGTTCGACGATCTGCCCGCGCTCTTGGTCGCGACCAGCCTTGCGCTGCCCTTCGAGAATCTGTCGGTCGTAGAACGTCGAGGTGTGCCGATATCGCGCGACAACCTGATAGAAAAACTGCTCGTTCGCAACGAAGGCGGGCTCTGCTACGAGTTGAACCCGCTTCTCTATTTTTACCTGCGGGATTACGGGTTTGACGTCTCCATGATGCGAGGCATCGTCTACAACGCTGAGGCGAGAGCATTCGCCGGCACCGGGCCGACGCATGTGACACTGTTGCTACGACATCAGGATATGACTTATCTGGTGGATACCGGCTTCGGCGGTTTTCTGCCGCTGCGGCCGGTGCCATTGAACGGTGATCATGTGGAATCCACCAATGGCGAATTTCGCGTTCGCCCGGTCACCGGCGAGAATGCGGTTCATGGCGATCTGGTCTTTGAGCTGAAGCAACGTTACAAGGATAGCGATTGGCGGGTCGGGTATGTTTTTAACTCTCGTAAACCGATCACAACGGCAGAATGCGAGGAAATCCGCCGAATTATCGCGGAGCACCCTGCATCGATATTCAACACCCGGCCTCTGGCGACGAAACTGACGGAGCGCGGTAGCATCACTTTGACGGACACCTCGTTAACCCTCATGGAAGAAGGAAACGTGTTCAAGGAAACCGTGAGCCAGGAACGGTTCCCGGACTTGCTGGCCCTCCATTTCAGGCCCTCCTGAGAACAAAAAAGCCAGCTTTCGCTGGCTTGCGTTGGCCGTTTGACCCATGTGTTCGGCTAGCTAGGGAGATAGGAAATAGCCCCGGCAAGGTCGGTATCGTCGATCAGCACCAAGGTGCTATTGCTGCCTGCCTGCCTGGCCTTGCCGAAAGGCGCATATTCCGGATCGGTAGCGAATGCTTTGGCGGCTTCCTTGCTCGGAAACTGGATCAGTGCGATTAGCGTGAGTTCGCCCGGATTTCCTTCCAGAACCTCGATATTGCCGCTGCGCGACAGGTATTTGCCTCCATGCTTTGCAGCAATTTCATGTACGCGGGCCGCATACTCGGGTACCCATTTGTCATCCGTGACAAGTACGCTTGCGATGATAAAAGCAGCCATTACTACTCCTTTTCATAATTTTCAAATTAGTAAACAAGCCCTTTGAGTCAGGTTTGCGGCTTGCTGTTCAAGTTCTTCGTCGTGCTTTTCAGCAATAAGTTTCTTTTGGCTGACAGGCAGGATAAATGAAATATCAAGCATTAGCTGAGGTTGAACCACTATCAGTAATGATGGGTGGGAGACATCTTTAGAAAGATTATGATTCAACCGCCTCCAGCCAAAAGGGAAAACAACAATGGTGACCCACATGGAATCCGATCTGAAGCGAATGATTTATCTCGTGCAATCTGCAAAATGGATATCCACGACCGCAGGAAAGGTGTCCTTCGCCTTCGGAAATTACCGACCGGAGGCCAAATGACCGAGCAGCCACAAATACGTATTGATTTTAGGACAAGGCCTTACGCTAGTGGAATGCTGGTGGCGACGGGGCTTTTTCTTTTCTTGACCGCACTCTCGTTTGTGATCGGTATCTGGTATTACACCACGCACGGCGACAACGGATTCACGCTGGAGAACGCGCAGACTATCCTTGGTCACCGCACGCTGTCGTTGAGTACACCATGGATGCCCATGCTGCTCAAGATGACCGGAGGAGAGGCGCATCCAGTGCAATGGTTCATGCTGGCCCTCGGAGGGATATTCATCAATATCGCCGTCCTGGGGACCATCATCGGCGCGGTGTACCAAGGGTTGATCCGAATTTATACCGAAGAGCGCATCAATGAGTTGGGACTGATCCCAATGCTGGCTGCTTTCGTTTTCGGGCTCTACGGAATTCTATTTGTTCTGGCAAACCTGAAGTCTGGGTTGGTCGACCTGAATTTCCCCGCCCTGTGGGCACTTGCCTTGGGGATTGTATTTCTTGGAGCGGCTTCGGTGCTAAAGGCTTACACCAAGCCCGACAAAACTATTGGCTACTGGAACAAGACCTTCGTTGTCTGTGTAGCGATTCTTGGGCTTCTGTGGGCTTACTGGTACGTGCGCATCGGCATGTGGGAATATTGGACCGAGGAGGATGAGAAGGAGCGCTTGGCCATGCCTGCGATCGAGCTGGATTTTAGCGAGGTCAAGTATGGGATGACACAGAAGGAGGTCAATGACCTTTTTACGGCGAAAGGGCTCCGCATGCGTTGCTATGCCGATATACGGCCGAATGAGGGGATCGAGTCATCCGACACGCACACCTGCTGGACAATCGCACAATCAGTTTGGAACATGCCGTCCAAGATGATTGGATTCTCCTTCGGTTCGGACGGCCTGCGCCATATCAAGGTCGATTTTTTCGGGACCGAGCAGGATCACCTGATCGAATACCTCCGCAACCTGGACGGTGAATTTGTGGGCGAATTCGGCCGCGATCAGGGCGGGAACCGGGTGGTGGCCGTGATGATGGAGCATGGGTTGCTCACGACAACGCGCACCAACAATATGCCATCGGCGACACTGCTCTGGTCTTCGCGTGAGCGCGTGCTCTATACGGTATGCCAGAAAGAGCGGCTGACCGCCAAGCAGCGGAGGATTATGTGCAACATCAAGGATGAAGGCTGGACTGAGTAAGGATTTTAAGGGGAAGCAGCTTATATTGTTTTTACGAGGGAATGATTTTATGAATCACTCATTCCCTTAAGCAGACAAGTTGCCACTTGATAACGTTTTTGGCTTAGTAGGAGCATTTCAAGTAGTTCGGCGACAGGTCTTAGGGTCGATTGACTAACGTTGGCCTTAAGACTGCCAATAGGTGTGACATCCTCTAGCACTATGTCGATCTCCTGATCGTGCAAAGCTACTTCCCCATACATGAGCACGACCGCACCTTGGAGATCACAGAGGCAAAAGTCGCCTAATAATTCAGCTAATAGTCGTGTTAATTGCTGATCACAATTACCGTCTATCAACTCACGGATTGAGTATTCTTGAGGGGTTGCCCCTTCGGTTGGGAGAGCATCCATTCCTACCCCCATGGACTTCATTAGATTTAAACCAACTGAAGGCTGATCTAAACTCCTGATGCTTCAATCAGCCTACGACTTATTCACTAGTTAACACAAGAAAAAAGACCCCTTCCCGAAGGAAGGGGGTTCAGGGGGAAAGCATCCTTAGTAGAGTAATTTCCCATGGAGAAGCTTGTTGGCCAGACTTGCAATCAAGCCTTGGCCAAAACCTTAGAAGGACTTGGAGACAGCAAACACTACGCGGTCATCGACGATCTGGTGGTTTGAGCTATAGCCATAAAAGTCGTGCTCGCCCTTCTTGATGTCGGTGTCGTGATATCGCAGGTCAACGTTGAAGCCGAAAATCTTTCGGCTGACACCTACGTTCCAGTGCCACCAGTTGAGCTCTTCCTTCCCGTTGCCGTCCAAGTCCAGACGGGGGCCGTGATTATTAAAGAACTGATAGCCAACGCCGCCAGAAACCGTAAAGCCATGAGGTAGTGACACGCTGGGATGGATAGCAACGTTGTGAGACTGCAGATCCTTCACCCCAAACCAATCAGTGATGGTGGGTGAATATTCCAGCTTGATGTTTACCGGTCCGAACTGCTTATCCAGATAGTTGAACATCTCAAGATAGTTGGAGTCACGATCGCCCGGGTAGATGTATTGGAAGAACATGCCGTTGTAATTCACGCCAGTCCCACCAATATCTTTCATCGAATAGCCAGCATACGGCCCCCACAATGCATTGATATAGGGGTTGTTGTTGTCAGCATCGTCGCCGGGAAATAGATTGTTGGCGCCGTAATAACCGAGGTAGATCCCGTTTGGATGCGTCCAGGTGATGGCGACCTTGATCGAAGGAATCTTGCCGTCATTGGTTTCCGATTCACCCCGGAAAACATAGTCGGATGCAAGTTCGACCCAGGTACTGAATTTGCCTCCAAGGACCTCTTCGCGGTCGAGGTAATCAAAGAGCGCATTCGACTCCTTGGCCGCTTTGGCCGGCCCTACTTCTGCGTATGCGCTCTCTGCAGTATTGGCGCTGGATGAGGCCTCATCTGCCCACGCTGTTGCACTTGCCATAACCCCGAGGATCAGTGGAAAGGTTTTAACTGCTGTTGTTCTGGTAATCATTTTGTCAGCTCCTTTTCTAATGAAGCCTGATGCACAGGACGGCATGCCGTTGCTTCAGAAGGCACCATGCGATCAGAGAATTGCAATTTGGGCGGTTTGACGTACGAAACCGGAGCACTCACCGTTGGGTAGGTGAGCGTGAGTTCAGAGGGGACGGATTGGCTTTCGGCGTTTTTGATGCCGCGTTTCACATTGTATGAATCGGTAAATTCACCATAGTGACCAGGTTGCATCTTGTAGGTGACGGATTGCGTCCCGACGCCGGCATTTGCGAGATATTTGTTGGGGTCGTTCCAGTCCCGGCCATCCAAATTGCTGTAGAACTTGATATCGACTAATACCGAATCACATAACGGCGTGACTTCTTCATATTGTGTAGGCCAGCCAGAGCCGCCAGTCGTTTGTGGGTAGCGGCCCCAATCGCCACCTTTCAGTGGGCAGGCCCCGCCGCCACCAAAGGATGCCCGGTTCGGATGATGGACACCATAGATGGGCAGGCCAACCGCCTTTTCCAATTTGCCGTTTTCCAAATGGAACCGCGGCTGAGCCGTCACCTGAGTTTTCAGCTTCTTGTGATCCCCTTTGATGGAGTCGAAATAAGCGCCATCGGGACGGACATAGCGGTGATCGGCGTTATCCTTGTTGTCGTAGACAGCGGTAATGAAGAGGTAAGGCTTGTTGAAGAAAGGCCGTTCAACCAAGTAGTACTCTACGTTGGTCTTGGTGGTATCAACGGCTTCCCATTTCACGTGCAAGTTATCCTTGCCCTTTTGCCCCACGTTGACCCAAGAGCGCGCATCGGGCAGGTGGTTCAAGCGGATGACTTTCGTGTAATTTTCATTCACGTCCAAGCCAGCGCGCTTGCCCAAAGGACCAATCTGGTTTGCGCCGGGTTGGCTAAAAGCGAAATTCATTACCTGTTGGGCATACGGATAATCGTTCTCGGACATGGTGCAGTACCAGTTAGCGAGATCGATGGGGGCGTGCTTGTCGTACTTGCCCTGGTACTTCGGATGGTTGATCGGCAGGTCGATGAAATTGAGCTTGCCGTCCTTCGTCAGCTTTTCGTCGGGGTACTTGTAACCAGACCAGCTTTCATCGGGAAGGTACGAGCTGTAGTTTTGCGTAATGATGTCCATGTTTGCTTTGGCCATCAGGTCCGCATCTTGCGGTAAGCCGGCTGCACCCTTTTTCAGGTATTCACGGACAGTGCCGTTCTCCTGAATCCGCCACAAACCATGCTTGCCTTCGCCGATCATTGTCAGTACCTGCTCGGCGACGTTTACGAATCGGTATGTGGTATTGGTGTTCATGTACCCCATGTACACAGGCAAATGGGGTATTTGAGAGTGCGTTTTATTGGGGCGCCCCACACCCAATAATTCCTTCTGTTTGTCCTCCGGCTTGATGTTCTGATCGCTGGTATAAAAGAACGGGTCGCCATTAGTCAGGTCGGTCAGGTCGGCCGCTTGTGACGTCATGGCAGGAACGGCCAGTGTGACGTAGAGCGGCAGCATTTTTGCAAACGGTAAATTCCTCATTTCATCTCTCCTCCGAGACACTCAATCAACAGGTCACTCAGCGTTGTGAGGCTTGAGTGACGCTCTTAATCAAAAGAGCTTGCGTTGGCCACATGCCCAAGCCTTACCAGACTTTTCCGTGGAGAAAGTGATGGTTGAGCCTTTGGGGAAGAACATGACGTCGCCAGGAACGGCCTTCACCGTTTGAGTGCCATCCGAGAAGGTAATGGTGCCGTCTAGGATGATCTTGGTGTCGTCGTAGTCGTAGGTATAAACGAGCGGCTTGCCCTTCTCGATTTTGAACATCCCGCAGGCAATAGGAGCGTTCGGGCTGGAGGAGGCAACGACATCTTCGAAATAAGCGTTCACGCCCGGCTCATTCATGGAAGCGATAGGCATGTTCTTGACGTTCTTGAAATGCTGCAGCTTGGTGCTACCGGACGGGATTTGGACGCCATGAGCGTATACGCCCGCTGAAATGAGCATGCTGGAAGCAACAAGCGCTGATGTGATCAGACTCGATTTTTTCATGATTAACAATTCCTTTCTATTAAAAAATATTTGTATTCAATGACATAAATGTAATTTCAGGAATTTGAAAAGATTCCTATGGTGAAACGCATTTGAATATGTTGAACACAGGGAGATTTATAGACCCGCCTAAATTACGTGTCAAGTAAAAAATTACTCAATATGTAATATTTCTGTGTTAGCAGGGGACGGGTGTAAGATCGACGACGAAAATTTGGTCATTAATTACCGGTGGTTACGCCCTTTTTTCAAGGCTGCGTAACAACCGGATTCAAGGTAGACGTATGAAAAAAAATGGCTTTGCCGATCGCTTAAAGGGTTTGCTGGATCAGAAGGGTCTGACATTGGCCCAAGTTGCCAAGGCCGTTAAGACTTCAGCACCTTCGGTGCATCGCTGGACGCATGGTGGGGAGATCGATTACGACAATCTGCGTACCCTTGCCGAATTCCTCGAGGTGAATTGGATCTGGTTGCGTTACGGCGATGAGGCCCTGGCCAGTGCGCAACAGGTACTTCCTGATGAAGGCGCAATGACTGACATGAGGCGCGAGTATTTAAGTCAGATTATGGACAGCGAATCGCGCATGAAAGCGGCTTTGGAAATGGCGCAAGCGGTAAGTTGGGAATGGAATGCATTAACTGGTGCGCTTACATTCACATCGAATGCTGAGGCTGTTTTCGGACAATCAGTCGAAAGCTTGCGGGACACCTTGGTGCCTTTCGGCTCCCTGAGATTAGAGGAGTTAATTGCCTTATTTCCCAACGATGAGCCGTACCGATGGGATTTCAGTCTTAAAACTACAGCCGGAGGGGGAGAGCAATGGTTTGCTTCACGAGGAAAGTTGATTTATGACCCTTTGCAGCGTCCTTTGAAGGTGGTGGCTGTTACAGCCGATATCACTGCTCGCAAACATGCTGAGCAGGCATTGGCGCGCAGCGAATACATGATGCGCAAAATCATTGAAATGATTCCTGTTGGATTATGGGCAGCAGATGAAAGCGGGCAAATTTGTCTCGCGAATCCCGAAGCAGAACGAATTTGGGGCGGCGCTAAACTCGGGGAAAGTTTCCATGAATACAAAGGTTGGTGGGAGCGCACCGGTCAGGAAGTAGGCCCGGGTGGGTGGACGCTTGCGCGAGCTGTAAAGAATGGGGAAGTCAGTAATGGTGAGGTGGTCAATATCAAAGCATTTGATGGAGAGCTGCGGACTATTGTCATGCATGCAACCCCATTATTGGATGATCAGGAGAAGATCATTGGCGCCATTGAAGTCAATCAGGATATTACGGAATATAAGAAGCTGGAGCGATCGCTGAAGGAAAGCCTGATTCAGTGGAAAGCGGTATACGAGCAGTCACTGTTTGGCGTTTTGCAATTTACCCAGGATGGTGAAATCCTGCATGCTAACGACAGGCTTTGTGAATTAATCAAACAAAAGGCTGCGGGTTTGGCAGGGCAACATATCTCGAAAATATTCAACGAGCCTACAATCCAGGCTGTTAAAGATTCACTGACAAAAGTGCAGGAAGGTCAGTTGGAGGCGAAGAAAGTAATGGGATTGCTGCTCAGCCGTGACAAGACGGGAGTAGATATAGATCTGTACTTAATCAGCGATAGACGCGTTGCGGAAGCAGGTGAAAACGTAGCATTTGTTTTTACCAAATAAACTGTACGTTGACCTAAAACGAAGCTCGCATTTACGGATTCTTGTTTTAGTGGCGGCTTATGATGAACCACAATAACAAAAGGGGCCGAAGCCCCTTGGTTTCTTAACCGCACTTACTCTCCCCGCAGTTCAAGCAAGTCAGACAACCGTCCATGATGATCGCGGCCTTGGTGTTGCACTTCTTGCACAACTGCGCCCCCGGGGGGAAGCCTTCGGCGTTGGTTTCGCCGGCTTGCTTTTGCAGGTATTCGGCTTTCTTTTCCTCGATCAGCTTTTTCTGATGCTGATCAGGCTCGGCTTTCTTCAGCATGCCGATTTCCTGAAGGTGCTGTTCCACCACTTCGCCGATCTCGGCGACCAGGCTGGGGATGTATTTGCCGCCCTTCTTGAAGTAGCCGCCGTTGGGGTCGAACACGCTATGGAGTTCCTCGACCAGGAAGGTGACGTCGCCGCCCTTGCGGAACACGGCGGACATGACGCGGGTGAGGGCGACGATCCACTGGAAGTGTTCCATGTTCTTGGAGTTGATGAAGATCTCGAAGGGGCGGCGGTGCTCCTGCGGGGTGCCTTCGTGCAGCACGATGTCGTTGATCGTGATGTAGAGCGCGTGTTCGGTGACGGGGGTCTTGACCTTGTAGGTGTTGCCGACCAGTTTGTCGGGGCGGCTCAGCGGTTCGCCCATTTGCAGGACTTCGGCGGTCTTGACCGGCTCGGCGGGTGCGGCGGCAGCGGCCTGTTCGGCCTTCTTGTCTTCTTCTGACTGGACGCTGTAACCGGTGATTTTCTTTTCGATCTTGATGGCCATGGTGGTTCCCTCCGTGGAATGTGCCAACATCATAACCCACATCATATTGGAATGAAAGTCTATCAAACACACATTATATTGTGTTAGGCGAGTGAGGTGAGCGGACGCGCTCGGGTGGCCGAGAAACCTAGTCGTATCAAGGCGGTCTAGCTGTTTTTACAGGAAAAAATCCGTTCGAATCGAGGTGACGACATGCCAAGAGCGATCTGGAAGGGCGCGATCAGTTTCGGGCTGGTGCATATTCCGGTGGAACTGTACCCCGCGGAAAGCCGCCAGGGGCTGGACCTGGATATGCTGGACAAGCGCGATTTCGCGCCAGTGGGCTACAAGCGCTACAACAAGGAGACCGGCGAGGATATCGGCTGGAACGATATCGTCAAAGGCTACCAGTATGAGAAAGGCCAGTACGTGGTGCTGACCGACGAGGACCTGAAGCGCGCCAACGTGGAAGCGACGCAAACCATCGATATTCTCTCCTTCACCGAGGCGCAGGAAATCCCCGCGATCTATTTCGAACAGCCGTATTACCTCAAGCCCGCGCGCGGCGGGGCCAAGGTCTATGTGCTGCTGCGCGAGACGCTGAAGCGCGCGGGCAAGATCGGCATCGCGCAAGTGGTGATCCGCACCAAGCAGCACGTCGCTGCGCTGCTGCCGATGGGCGATGCCATCGTGCTCAACCTGCTGCGCTATCACGACGAGCTGCGCAAGCCGGACGATCTGGAGCTGCCCGATACCAAGGACAAGAAGGCCGCCGTGTCCGACAAGGAGGTCAAGATGGCGCTCTCGCTGCTGGAGGACATGACCGAGCCGTGGCAGCCGGAGCAATACCACGATACTTACCGCGATGATGTGATGGCGCTCATCGACAAGAAGGTTGCCGCGAACCAGACGCACGCGCTGACCACGGCGGAAGAGGGCGAGGAGCCTGCGCCGTCATCCGCGAAGGTGATCGACCTCATGGCCTTGCTGAAAAACAGTATCGGCCAGAAGGGCAAGAAAGGCGTGGCCAAGCCCTCTGTGCAAGAAGAAGACGAGGAAGCCGTCGAGGAAGAAGCGCCACGCAAATCGGCTTCGCATCGGCGCAAAGCCGGCATTGCCGCTTCACCGCGTCGCGCCAGCGCTTCACGGGCGGCCAGCAAGAGCGTGGCAAGCAAGCCCAAAACAAACCGGACCGGCAGCCGATCCACGGCACGCAAGGCCGCATAGCCATTTCAGTTTCATTACTCAGGGGTTCACAAGCGAGGGAGACTCGTCATGGGCCTGGAGAAATACTGGCAAAAACGCGATTTCAGCAAGACGCCGGAGCCGCGCGGCAAAGTGGTGCGGCCGGGGAAACAGCTTTCCTATTACATACAGGAACACCACGCCACCCGCCTGCATTACGACTTCCGGCTGGAACTCGACGGCACGTTGAAAAGCTGGGCAGTGCCCAAGGGGCCGAGCCTGGATCCGGCCGACAAGCGGCTTGCGGTACATGTGGAAGACCATCCCATGAGCTACGGTACCTTCGAGGGCGATATTCCCGAAGGCAATTACGGCGCGGGTCACGTCAAGCTGTGGGATCGCGGCGTGTGGGAGCCGGAAGGCGATGCCGCGAAAGCCTACAAGGCCGGACGCCTCAAATTCCACCTCGACGGGCGCAAACTGCACGGCGCGTGGACGCTGGTGCGCATGGGCCGGCAGGAGGGCAAGCAGGAAAACTGGTTGCTCATCAAGGAGCACGACGAGGAAGCGCGCGAGGGCGAGGACGCCCAGATCACCGTGCTGCGCCCCGAGAGCGTGGCCGACAACCCGATGCCGGATAAACCGGCGCGCAAGGCGAAGGCCGCCACGACGCGTTCCGGCACCTCCAAACGCAGCGCTAAGAGCACGGCGAAAGATATCCGTGCCCGCGACATCATGGGCGCCGTGTCTTCTCCCATGCCGGAAATGATCAGCCCGCAGCTCGCCACGCTGGTCGAGCACGCGCCCGAGGGCGACGAATGGCTTTCCGAGGTGAAGTTCGACGGCTACCGTGCGGTGTGCCGCATCGCGGATGGCGAGGTGAACATTTACACCCGCGCCGGCAATGACTGGACGAAGAAATGGCCGGCCATCGCCGAAGCCTTGCGTAATCTCCCCGTGGAGAACGCCTGGGTGGACGGCGAGGTGGTCGCGATCGACCGCGAGGGCAAGGTCAGTTTCCAGGCGCTGCAGAACATGATGCGCGAGGGCAAGTCCGCGCAACTCGCCTATTACGTCTTCGACCTGATGCACCTCAATGGTTTTGATTTGACCGCCGTGCCGCTGGTGGAACGCAAGCGCCTGCTCAAGGAGGTGATGGATCAAGTTCCGGAAGGCGGCCCGTTGATCTACAGCGACCACATGACCGGCGACGCGCGGGAAGTGTTCGAGCATGCCTGCATGCATGGCATGGAAGGCATCGTGGTGAAACGTGCGGATGCGGCCTATCTGCAATCGCGCGGGCGTTCCTGGCTCAAGGTGAAGTGCCATCAACGGCAGGAATTCGTGATCGCAGGCTATACCGACCCGGTCGGCGCGCGGGAAGCTTTCGGCGCACTGCTGCTGGGGGTGTACGAGGGCGACAAGCTGCAGTATTGCGGCAAGGTGGGTACCGGCTTCAACGACCAGCTGCTGCGCGACGTCTTGAAGCAGATGCAGGCATTGGAGCAGGGCAAGACGGCGCTCTCCAATCCGCCGACTGGCGCGGAAGCGCGCGGCGTGCACTGGCTCAAGCCGCAGCTGGTGGCGGAAGTGGATTTTGCGCAATGGACCAATGGCGGGAATATCCGCCATGCATCTTTCGTCGGGCTGCGTGCGGACAAGCCGGCGAAGCAGATCGTGCGCGAGCGCGCCATCGGCGACAAGGAAATCGCCGAGGCAAATCCCGAAGAAAGCACAGTCAGCGATGCGCCGCTGAAAGCCCGGCGCAGCACCCGGGGCAAGGAAGGCAAAGCCGTGGTCGCCGGCATCGAGCTGACGCATCCCAACAAGATCCTCTTCCCCCGCATCGGGCTGACCAAGCTCGCATTGGCGGAATATTACGAAGCGGTGGCGGACCATCTGCTGCCGCACTTGCAGGACCGCCCGCTCACGCTGGTGCGCTGTCCGCAGGGCGATGGGCACAAGTGCTTTTTCCAGAAGCACGTCAACGAGACGGTGACGGATGCGATCGAGCGCGTCGAAGTGCCGGAAGAAAAGGGCACCGATATCTACATGATGGCGAACAGCCTCCCGGCTGTGATCGGCCTGGTGCAGATGGGCGTGCTGGAGCTGCATACCTGGGGTTCGCGCGAAGGCCAGCTGACGCAGCCCGACCGCATTATTTTCGACCTCGACCCGGCGGAAGGGCTGGGCTGGGAAACGGTGGTGGAAGGCGCGCAACTGGTCCGCGGGCTGCTGGACGAAATCGGCCTGCGCAGTTTCCTCAAGACCACGGGCGGCAAGGGGCTGCATATCGTCGCGCCGATCAAGCCCGAGCGCACCTGGGACGAGGTGAAGCCTTTCACCCGCGCCATCGCCGAGCATCTGGCGCGTACCCTGCCGGACCGCTTTACCTCCAACCTCGCCAAGAACAAGCGTGGCGGCAAGATTTTCATCGACTACCTGCGCAATGGGCAAGGGGCGACGGCAGTGGCCGCTTTTTCCACGCGGGCAAAGCCCGAAGCCACGGTTTCCATGCCGATTTTCTGGGAAGAGCTGGACGAAGGTGTGCGGGCGGATAGCTTCAATGTGCGCAACGCGACGAAGCGGCTGGCTGAGATCAAGGACGATCCCTGGAAGGACTACTGGAAGCTGAAGCAGCGCATAACCGACGAAATGTTTGAAATGTTCGATAAAAGGTGATGCAAACCTTAGGCAAAGGAGTATCTTTATCGGTGAAAGGCGCTAAAACAGGCGATTCCTGCTTGATAAGCGGTATTTATGCGCGATAGGTAAGAAGCGTCTGTTGGCCCAAATTGCTGCAACCAGCCCACCGGAATTCACGGGCTGGTTTTATATGGCCCAAAAACAAGGAAAACCATGCCGCGTGCTTCTGGACAGTCGCTGACAAAAGCACTGAATTTTGACCCTCATGCCTTGGCGAACGAGGAGCTGGCCTATATTTACCGGGGCCGACACAACGCTTTGCTAGTCACCGCTTTGTGCGGAGCGGTCATGGCGGCGGTTCTGGTGTGGGGGCTGCATAGCTTTGAAGCGTTCGCCTGGTATCTAATCTTGATGGCGGCCACTGGCTGGCATTGGTTTATCGGGCGGGCGGACCAGGCGACCGGAGCGATACTTTCGCCGCTGGCGGATATCAAGCTGCATATTGCCGCCGCAGGGTTGGCCGGGCTGGGCTGGGGAACAGCGGCCTTGCTCCTGCCGTGGATGCATGCTTCGGCACAGCCGGTAGTGCTGGTATTGCTGGTGATTGCCGTTATTTCGGCCATGCCGCGGCTAGTGGTGTTCCTGCCGCTATTTTATGCCTATACGGCAGGTGTGCTCGTTCCGTTGGTGGTAGTGGTGCCTTTCCTGCCCACGGATACCGCTATCTTGGGCGGTATCGTGCTGCTGGTGACGAGCCTGACGCTGGTACTTTCGGCGCGTGAGATACGCGAGCTGCTGGTGCAGATTCTGCTGAAGCAGATTGCATTCGAGCAGGTGTCGTGGGAAGACCGGCTGACCGGCCTCGGGAACCGCCGCCACTTCGACGAGAAGCTGGACGCAGGCTGGCGTCAGTCAGCGCGTCAGGGTGTGCCGCTGTCGCTGATCATCCTCGATGTGGACATGTTCAAGAAATACAACGACAAATACGGGCACCCGGCCGGTGACAAATGTCTGCAGCAGGTCGCTGCGGCACTGGGCGGCTGCGTGAAGCGGGCGGGCGATACCGTGGCGCGCTATGGCGGCGAAGAGTTCGGCGTGGTGATGGTGCACATGCCGATGGCCGATGCCAAGGCGATGGGCGAGCGCATGCGGCAGGCGGTACAGGCCATTGCACTGGAGCACGAACCCTCGCCTTTCGGCGTGGTGACGATCTCCATCGGAGGGGCGACCATCATCCCGAATATGAACAGCAGTCAGCAGGAGTTGATCGCACGCGCCGACGAAGCGCTTTATCGCGCCAAGGAAGGCGGACGTAACCGCGTCGAGTGGAATATGATTACTTGATCGAAATGTCTTGTTTCGCAATACGGAACAGGAGGTTATGTGTGGATGTTGCCAGTTAAGATAAAGTTGTGACCCTTTCCATGAAGGGGTATATTGAAGCTGCATTCATGGGAATGCTACAAAACAATAATAATTCTGATGTTTGAGTTGTACGACTTGATCTGTGGGAGAGGTTGATGATGACACTTGTTAAACGTTTCACTCAATTCGTTCGCGACGAAGAAGGCGCGAGCGCCATCGAATACGCACTGATTGCTGCAATGGTGGCGGTCGTGCTGGTCCTTTTCGTGACGCCAGTAGGCAACCAAGTCAAGAGTATTTTCAACCAGATCTTAGTGGCGCTAGGCGGAACAGCAGTATAGGTTGATGGAGGCCCCATGCGAGCGGCGATCATGCCGGTTATTGCATGGGGTTTGGCCGTGCTGGTGACGGATCTTGCCGCGCGCCGCATTCCCAACCTATACACCTTGGGCGCATCCGCGTTTGCACTAGTCTTTCTGGCCATTACTGGTGAGGCTGTGCTTGGTGGCGACTGGGTGGCTGTAATGTGGGGCGTGGGGTTCGCGTTGGCACTGACCCTGCCTGGCTACATAGTGCGTTGGTTGGGCGCCGGCGATGTCAAACTCCTGTTTGCTATCGCTCTACTCGGCGGCTGGCATGCTGTATTGGTGAGTTTCTGTGTAGGGGCATTGCTCACAGCGCTAGCTTTGCTGGTCATGGCCAGCGCTCGATATGCGGGCTACCAGAACAGTTCTCGACGTTGGTTACCTTTCGGCGCTGCTCTTTCCATCGGACTCATGTTATCGATCTGGGTGCGGATATGAAGGGGCGTGAACAACATATACCGATGCGCCGACAGAAGGGCGCGGCGGCTATCGAATTTGCGCTGCTGTTCGTTCTGTTCTTTACCGTGTTCTATGCGCTCGTGAGTTATGGCATGGCGATGATGTTGAGAGAGTCTTTTCAGCACGCGGCGGAAGAGGGGGCACGTTCGGCTATTGCCGTGGACAACCTGGCTTTTGCGAGCAGTGGCGCGTATCAAACTCAGGTTGAATCGCGTGCGAGCACTACGGTAGGCAACAGCCTTGCTTGGCTGCCGACCACCATTCGTACTGAAGTGCTGGGGCCTGCGAACGGCAACGTGCAGTTTGTCTGGAATGGCGATGTCCTGACGGTTAGTGTGGTATATGCAGACTACACCTCGAACCCACCCATGCCCATATTGACGCTCCCCGGAATCGGGCAGGTACCGCGATTACCTGACGATATTGCCGGAAGTGCTGTGATCGATTTGGGATCATAAAAATGAATAAAAGGGAGCGAGCATGAACAGTACCCTGTTGCGTGTCGTGGCGATTTTCCTGGCGCTCGGAGCGATAGCCACCGCTGCCATCGGTTATCGACTCAGTACGAAACAGGCCGCTCCCATTGCTCCACCGCCCCCACCCACCTTCCCCCAAGTCGTCGCTGCACGCGATATCCCCGCCGGTATTCTGCTGACTATGCAGGATGTGCGTATCGAGCCTTTGCCGCAACGCGATGCGCAAGGTTACGACAACCTCAGCAAAGTAGTGGGCAAGCTGACGCTGGAACCTATTTCCGCCCACACTCCTGTGCTATCTCGTCACTTCCCCCATTTGGGCAAGGTCGCGCAAGCGCTGAAAGCCGGTGAGCGTGGCGTGGCGATCAAGGTGACGGAAGTGATTGGCGTCGGCGGTTTCGTTACGCCTGGGGACTATGTGGATGTGCTGTTGTATCTGCGTGGCAATCGGGAAACAGCAGATGTCACCTCAGCTCAAGTAATTCTCCGCGATGTACGCATACTGGCTTACGGCGAAGACACGGGTGAAACCGAGGAGCAGCCGAGCGCATTGAAGCAGATGGCTGATAAGAATGCTACGGGGTCCAAGCCGGAAAAGTCCAAAAAAGTAAACGAAGATGGCAAGTCCAGCCGGTCTGCGATTCTGGCGGTGCAAGAGAAAGATGCCTCGCGTCTGATGCTGGCTGACCAGAGCGGCGAAATTCGACTCGCGTTACGGGGAGCCGAACCTCCTGACATGTCGCCCAAACCGGAAGAGGCGGCACGTTATCTTCGCCTGACTGAATTGGCAACGCCTACCGGGCTTGCGCCAGCACAACTGGTTGCTGTATCGGCGAAGCCTGCGCCTGCGAAGGCGCTTGCCAGGAAAACAACAGCATCGGCAAAAAAGAAATCCGCACCTGCGGATGCGTCCAAGGTCATTGTGCATCGTGGCGATCAGGTGGAGGTTGTCACCGTCAAGAACTGATGGCGCAAAAGACGCTACAGAGGGGGAAGTATGACGTTCAAGCAGGGATTGTTCAGTCTGGCGCTACTGGTCATTTCAGCACCAGCTTTTTCCGCATCTTCCGAGTCGCTCGCGCTGGAGGCGGGCCGGCAGGAGGTCTATACGCATCCCCAGGCCATCAAGCGGGTTGCCGTGAGCGATCCGGCTATTGTCGGTCTCAATGTGCTGACGTCCCGCAATCTGCTGCTGACAGCCAAGAAGATTGGAGCGACCGATGTGTCGGTGTGGGAAAGCGAGCAGGCTATACAACCGGCACGAGTGATCAGGGTTGTCGTCAATCCGGCTGTCGATGGCGAGCGCCAGAAGATCGAAGTGTCCGGGGCCGCGCCGCTTGAAGTCGCCCCTGCAGGCAACAATGTCGCCTTGACCGGCGCGGCTGCTTCGCTGGAAAAGCATGCTCTGGCGCAGCAAGCGGTTAACCCCGGAGTCTCCGGGCCCCTCGATGCAAGCGTGGCGGCTTTCGATAGCCAGGTTCAGATCGATATCAGAATTGTCGAAGTCAGTCGCCAGAGCATGATGCGCGCTGGCTTTTTCATTGGCAAAAATGACGGTAACACCACCATCGCCATTGGTTCGCCGGGTACGCTGAATGGCGTCGAGTCCGGCAGTTCCGGCTACACGGTAAACAGTTCCTCCGGTTTTCTGCCCGTATTCAATGCCTTCAACCTGATTTTCGGCAATGCCGGTTCGGGCTTGCTCGGGACGCTGAGCATCCTGGAAGCCAACGGCTTTGCCTATACCCTGGCCGAACCCAGCCTCACTGCCGTCTCCGGGCAGAGCGCAACCTTCCTCGCAGGCGGCGAATTTCCGGTGCCTATCCGCAGCGGTTCAGGCGGAGACAGTTCGGTAACCGTGAACTACAAGGAATACGGCGTGCGGCTCATGCTGTCGCCGACGGTGCTGGACAGCAATCGTATTTTTCTCAAGGTATCGCCGGAAGTCAGCGAGCTCGACTTTACCAATGCGGTTCAAAGCGGCGGCGTTGCCGTGCCGGGTTTGCGCGTTCGCCGCACGGATACCAGCATCGCGCTCGGCGACGGCGAGAGCTTCGTGATCAGTGGGCTCGTGAGCCGCAACACTTTGAGTAATGTGGATAAATTCCCCTGGCTGGGCAACCTGCCGATCATCGGCGCCTTTTTCCGCTCCACCCGGTTCGATCGCGAGGACAAGGAACTGCTCATGGTGGTGACGCCGCATCTGGTGCGCCCCATCGCACGCAATGCCGTGCTCCCGTCATTGCCGGGCGCGGATGTGCGCGATTACAAGCCGACCTTTACCGAAATGTTCTTCCAGACCAATCCCCAGCCCGGCACCGGCACGGGCATGTCGCGATAAGAGGCCGTCATGAGCGAACGCAGCAGTTACATAGCCCTGACCCAGACGCCCGAGTGCCAGCAATGGCTGACGCACGCACTGGTAGAAGCCGGCGAGCTGATTCCGGCCGACACGCCTTCGATCGAGCGCATCCTGCAGCTTTCCGATGCGATTGGCGCGTCGGCGATCTTTGTCCAACTGACCGCCGGCAACTACCGGCAAGAGACGCTGCTGATCGAAGGTCTCGTAGCCGCCAAGCCGTTTCTGCCGGTGCTGGTGGTGTCCGATACGGTTGATCAGGATTTGCTGCTGGCCTCGATGCGGGTCGGCGCACGCGATTTCATCAAGATCGGCACGCGCGGCACGGAGGTCGTCGCGACAGTCAAACGCCTCGCGCCCAAGGAAGCCAGTGCCTATGCGGCGGCCCAGACTTCTTCCGGTGGGCGTATCACCACCGTCATCAGTGCGCGTCCGGGCAGCGATTCGCCGATGTTCGCGTTGCACCTCGCGCTCGCGATCCAGGAATCCGAACCGACGCTGCTCCTCGATCTCGGCGCGCCGCATGGCGATGCGATGCTCTATCTCGGGCTGACCGCATCCTACAGCTTCATCGACGCGGTGCGCAGCCTGCGCCGTATCGACGCGACCCTGATCCAGACCGGCTTCGGCCGCCACAAGAGCGGGCTCACGGTGTTGTCGATGCCGGAGGAGCCATGGACCGGTACCCAGTTCACTTCCGCCGACGTCTACGTGCTGCTGCGCACGCTGCGACGTTATTTCTCGCACATCGTCATCAACCTTGGGGGCATGGCGCGCTCCGACTTCCTCATGCTGCTGCTGACCAATGCCGACCGCCAGATCATGCTCATCGAGCAGAGCGTGCCGAGCTGCCGCCAGAACCTGCAATTGCTGAAGCACATGCGCGAAGAAAAGATCAATCTGGAAAACGCGGGGCTGGTGGTGGACCGCTATCTGTCGCGCATGCCGCCGGATGCCGAGAGCATCGCGCAGTCTTTCGGCCTGCCGCTGCTGGGCACGCTGTCGCCTTCCGGAATGGCGCGGCTCGCGACCATGAATTCCGGCGAAAGCATGTTCACGTTGTCGCCGAACGATCCCTATGTGATCAGCGTGCGCAAGCTCGCGCAGCAGGTAATGGGCGCGCAGGAAGTCAATGCGCCGCGGCAAGGCGGCTTGTTCAAGCGGCTGGCATCGGCGGTCAAGCCGGCCAAGGCGAAGGCAACGGCATAAAGGCAGGCAGGTTTTCCTAATCGGACGGGTGCGCAATGGACCTCAAGCTATACGGTTACGATTTCGGTCTCAAGCAGGCCGAGGATTATCAGGAACTCAAGTTCCTGCTGCACCGTTTCCTCATCGGCGAGATCGAGCGCGACCGCATCGCATTGTTCGATATTCCGCGTCAGGAAGTAGCCGACTACGTGCGCCGCAAGGTGACGCAGTACATCGCGGAAAAGCATCTGCCAGTCAGCGGCTACGATCTTGAGAATTTGTCCGAGGATATGGTTGACGAGCTGGCGGGCTATGGACCGCTGGAGACGCTGATCAAGGACGAGCGCGTCAACGATATCCTGGTCAATGGCGCGAAGCAGATTTTCGTCGAGCGCGAAGGCAGGCTGGAAGCGACATCGCTGCGTTTCATCGACGACGAGCATGTGCTGCGCGTGATCCGCCGCATCCTCGCGCACCTCGGGCGGCGCATCGACGAATCGAGCCCCATGGTGGATGCCCGCCTGCCGGATGGTAGCCGCGTCAACGCAATCATTCCGCCGCTGGCGCTTAACGGCCCATGCCTCTCCATCCGCAAATTCCGCAAGGACCCGCTACTGGCGCAGGACCTGATACAGCTCGGCTCCTTCGACCGCGACATGCTGAGTTTCCTCACGGCGGCGGTCGAGAAGCGCTGCAATATCATCGTGAGCGGCGGCACCGGCGCGGGCAAGACCACGCTGCTCAACGTGCTGAGCCGCTCGATTCCGCCCGGAGAACGCATCGTTACCATTGAAGATGCCGCCGAACTGCAGCTCGATCACGAGCACGTAGTGCGACTCGAAACGCGCCCGCCCAATATCGACGGGGCCGGAGAGGTGACTGCCCGCGATCTGGTGCGGAACTCGCTGCGCATGCGGCCGGACCGCATCATCCTCGGCGAAGTGCGCGGCAAAGAGGTGATGGACGTGCTGCAGGCGATGAATACCGGCCATGACGGCTGTATGAGCACGGTGCACGCGAACAATCCTTCGGATGCGATGCTGCGGCTGGAAATGCTGGCGGGCTTGGCGGGCTTCCAGGGCTCGGAAGGCACGCTGCGGCAGATGATCGCGGCGGCGGTGGAACTGGTGATCCAGATCAGCCGCATGCCCAACGGCCAGCGCCGCGTGGTCTCCGTCACTGAAGTCACGGGGGTGCGCGACAACCTGTTCGTATTGAACGAGCTGTTTTCCTTCGACCTTGATAGCGGTCAATTCAAGCGCGAAAACGTTACGCCCTGCAATCCCAAACTGCGCGATTTGACCGCGCAATCGCGGTGGCTATGAGAGGCTGGCTTTTCCTTGGCGGCGGGTTGTTGATGCTGGGACTGGCAGCCTGGATTCTGGTCTCCGGCAGTCGCGCGCGGTTCCGTGAAAAGGTCGCCAACCATTTCAGCCAGGTATTGCCGCGCGGATCCACCATTACCGGCATGCCGCCCGGGCAGGAGCAGACGTTCTGGCACCGGATGCGCGTCAAGGGATCGATCTATGCCGGTTTCGAGTTGCAGGACTGGCATTTCGTCGCGATCCCTGCGTTGTTCCTGCTGTTCGGCCTGATCGGCTGGCTGTGGCTGCGCTGGGCGGGGGCAATCCTGCTGTTTACCGGCTCCGTGCTGATCATCGGTTTCCTCTTCCCTTATATGCGTTTGCGCCGCCGCCAGGCACAGATCATCGCGCAGGTGCCGATGTTCATCGATCAGGTACTGCGCAGCCTGGGCACCGGGCGCAGCATCGAAGGCGCGATCCGGCTGGCGACCGAGGAATCCAAGGAGCCGCTGCGGAATATCCTCGACCGCGTGGTGCGCGCGACGGATCTCGGCGCCGATATGCCCGAAACGCTGAGCGAAGCAGCGCAGCTGCATGGGCTGCGTGAAATGAGTCTGATCGCTCTGGCGATGCGCATCAGCAACAGCTACGGCAGCAGCCCCAAGGAAATGCTGCAAAGCGTGGTGCAGATGATACGCCAGCGCGAACTGGCGCAGCGTGAACTGGCGGCCATGACAGGCGAAACGCGCATTTCCGCCTGGGTGCTGTCGCTGACGCCGGTTTCCATCGCGGGCTACATGATGGTCATGAATCCCGGTTATCTGGATCTGATGCTGCAAAGCCCATCGGGAGAAAAGACCCTTTTCATCGCCATCGGCCTGCAAATCACGGGCGTATTGGTGTTGTGGCGCATGCTGAGGAGCGTGTAAGCGATGAATGCCTGGTTATGGATCGCCGTGATGCTGATGGTAGGTACTGCCGCGCTGCTTTTCTCTTCTTCCCGCCGCTATCGACCGCCTCCGGGCGTACATCGTCGTTTCGCCGAAGCATTGCGCGGCGACGGCGCCAACATTTCGCATTTTTTCCGCTTTGAAAAGCCTGATGCCAATACCCGGCTGATCCGTCTGCTGGAGCGCTTTTCCAGCAGCGAGATCGAGGAGATGCAGCGCCTGCTGATACAGGCCGGTTGGGGTAATCCGCATACGCGTTTTTACTTTCTTGCAGCGGGTTGGCTGCTGCCGTTTGTATTTGCCGGCATCGCGGGAATCTATTCCTTCATCGACGGGGCCAGTTTTGCCACGCTGCTGCTGCATATGATTTTCGTATTCGCGTTGATGTTCATCGGCTTGCGCCGCTTCCTGCGTTGGCGTGCCAATCAGCGACGGCAAATGATACGCAAGGAGGTTCCGGCTTTCCTGCATCTGCTGCGCATGCTGTTCGATGCCGGGCTTTCATTCGAGCACACGCTGCAAGTGATCGAACAGCAGGGGCGCCAGCTGATTCCACATCTTGCTGTCGAGCTGGGGGCGGTATTGAAGCGCATACAGGCTGGGCAGGAGCGTGGCGAGGCACTGGCCGAAATGGCCGAGCCGCTGGAGGTTCCCGAACTCAACGACACCATAGGCATGCTCAAGCAGGTGACCCGTTACGGCGGCAATATCCGCGACTCCCTGACCGAATACACCAAGCTTGTGGAAGAACGGCAGGTGTCCGAGCTGCGGGAATATGTCAGCAAGCTTTCCGCCAAGATGACCGTCGTGATGGTGGTTTTTCTGTTTCCTGCGCTGATGATCTTTCTTGCCGGACCGGGTTTCGTCGGCCTGGGACGTGCACTGAAGGGAATATGATATGAAACGATACCTGTGCCTGCTATTCGCCATCGCCTGCTCGGCCACGGCTGCCGAAAAACCTCCTGCAGCGGACGACAATTCGCTGTGGAGCAACGAGAAGAACATCTGCAAGGAGTTGCCGGCGGCGGCATCCACGCGGCTCGGTCTCATCCGTCAGATGCTGGCCGCGGGCAAGCCGCATGCCGCGATCGCCTATCTTGACGCATCCCGTCTCGACGTCCCGCAGGCACAACTGCTGCGCGCCGATGGCTTACGTCAGACCGGTCGCGAGGAAGAGGCGGACCGCATTTACCAACAACTGCTGCGTAGTTGCGTCGCTGGCTATGCTTATCAGGGCTTGGGTCTGAGCGCTGGCAACGCCGGCAAGTGGAGCGCCGCCGTCACTCACCTCAAGGCGGCCAGCGCTGCGCTGCCCATCGATGCCGCTGTGCGCAACGATTACGGCTACGCGCTCATGCAGAGCGGGGATACTGCGACCGCACTGCACGAATTTCTCACCGCCATCGAGCTGGCCCCCAACCAGCGGCGTCCCGCGCATAACCTCATTCTGCTGCTCTCGCGTACCGGCGAGGACGCCAAGGCGGCAGCATTTGCGGAGAAAGTAGGCATTTCGGCCGAGGAGCTGGCCGGGATCCGGCAGATGGCTGGGCAGCAAGGGGCTGCACCGGAAGGAGCGGTGACGGGGATGGCGGGGCCGACCTCGCCAGGGGCAACAGAAGACATGCGCAATGAAACGGGAGCGAGCGATGAACAGGAAACTTCTATGGCTGGCGGCGTTGTCGCTGGCCGCAACGACGGCAATCGCTGAAGAGCAGCCAGTTCAGCAGCAAACCACGGAAAACGAACCCGCAGTGCATGCGTGGCTGGAATTACAGCGCTCGGGCGATGCGGCTTCTCCACAGCCGCAGCCGCTTTCCGGGCCAGCGATGGATCGAGCCTATATACGCTATCTGAAGAGCTTCGAGCATCCGCAGCCGATGTACTTCAAGCATGACTCGAATATATCCAAATAATTTGAAGCGACAGCGCGGCGCCATCGGCATGGTCGGTGTCATCACACTGATGCTGGCAGTACTGTTCACTGCGCTGGCCGTGGATAGCGGCCGCCTCTGGATGCAGAAGCGGCATTTGCAGACGATTGCCGACATCGCATCGATCCAGGCGGCGCGACAACTCGGCTGCGGAGTCATGCTTGCCAATGTCGTGCAGGCAGCCCAGTCTGCCGCCGTCGCCAATGGCTACAC